>NZ_JBKFAP010000169.1:0-300 GCF_053345715.1 Methylobacterium sp. D48H | reverse complement strand
GATCGAGACCTGGCCGGAGGCGAGGTTGGTGATCCGGCCCGGGATGAAGAACGGCGAGATCCGGCGCGGGCCCTTCTCGTGCAGGGTCACGGAGGCGTCGTAGGTGCCGCCGGTGCCGCCGATGCCGGAGCCGATCAGCACGCCGGTGGCGCACTGGTCCTCGTGGCTCTTCGGCGCCCAGCCGGCATCCTTCAGCGCCTCGTCGGCCCCCGCCATCGCGTAGACGATGAACGGGTCGACCTTGCGCTGCTCCTTCAGCTCCATCACGAGGTCGGGGTTGAAGGTGCCGTCGGTGCCGTC
>NZ_JBKFAP010000168.1:0-300 GCF_053345715.1 Methylobacterium sp. D48H | reverse complement strand
AGCGCGCGCTCGCCCTGTTCGAGCGGGTGTGGATCCCGAGCCCGGAGCGGCGGCTCGACAACTACCCGCACGAGATCTCGGGCGGCATGCGCCAGCGCGCCATGATCGCGCTGGCGCTGGCCTGCCGGCCGCAGGTCCTGCTCGCCGACGAGCCGACCACGGCGCTCGACGCCACGGTGCAGACCCAGGTGCTGCTGCTGCTCCGCGAGCTGCAGCGCGACCTCGGCCTGTCGATCGTGATCGTCACCCACGATCTCGGCGCGGCGGCCGAGGTCGCCGACCGGATCGCCGTGATGTACG
>NZ_JBKFAP010000167.1:0-300 GCF_053345715.1 Methylobacterium sp. D48H | reverse complement strand
GAGTCGTCGACGATCAGGAGCTTGGGCATGGCGGGTTGCGTGGCAGGAGCGGCCTCGGACCGGGCCCGGAGTCGGCGGCTCAGGCCGCCTGCAGGTCCGCGACCTCGTGCCGGCTGAGGAGCCGGTCGACGTTCACCATCAGGATGATCCGCTTGGCGGCGGCGAGGTTGGCGACCCGCCCCACGGCGCTGTCTTCGTCCTGCGCGAGGTCCGGCGCCGGCACGATGGCCGAGCGGGGGATCTTCAGGACCTCCGAGACCGAGTCGACGATGAAGCCGGTCTCGGAGGTCCTGAAGATCC
>NZ_JBKFAP010000166.1:0-300 GCF_053345715.1 Methylobacterium sp. D48H | reverse complement strand
GGACGGTGAACCGGTAGGCCTTGCGGCCGTCCATCACGAACGGGACGGTCTTGGTCGCCTCGCCGAGGGCGATCGGCAGGATGCCGGGGGCCAGCGGGTCGAGGGTGCCGGCGTGGCCGGCCTTCTTGGCGTTGAAGGCGCGCTTCACCACCGCGACCGCGTGGGTCGAGGTCATGCCGACATGCTTGTCGAGGATCACCCAGCCCGAGACGCCCCGGCGCTTCGGCCGGTCCGGACGCGGCCCGCGCTGCGGTCGGCGCCCCTCCGGCCCGCGGCGCCCAGCGCCCGGCGGGGGAGCCT
>NZ_JBKFAP010000165.1:0-301 GCF_053345715.1 Methylobacterium sp. D48H | reverse complement strand
CTTGATCAGGCGGATAATCCCGGCGGGATCGGCCGGCGGCCCGTTCCACCAATCATCCTGATCGACCATCAGCGCGGCCAGCGCCTCGTCGGGCTCGCCGGCGTCGAGATGGGCGAGCACCCGCTCGACCAGGGCCGCACGGTTGATCCGCAGGTACGGGATGCCATCGACCACGGGCCAGCGCGCGCCGGTCTCCGCGTCGCGCAGGGCGTGCGGGCCGTCGGCCTTCAGCGGGTTGCCGGTGTCCGGCGATCTGAGTTCGAACGGGATCATGGTCCTCGGGGCCGCCCGGGCAGATGGG
>NZ_JBKFAP010000164.1:0-302 GCF_053345715.1 Methylobacterium sp. D48H | reverse complement strand
AACCCCGTCGCGCCTGCCACTAATGTAACATTGTTACATACACAAGCGGGATACACGGCGGGTGCCCTATGCGCGGCGTGGGGCGCCGCCGCGGGCCGCGGCGACGTCCCGAGCGTGAGACGGAGATTTCCATGTCCCGACCTTTGACGGCGGCCATCCTGGTGACCGGGGCGCTCGGCCTCGGGCTCGTAGGCGCGGCGGTCGCGCGCGATCACGGACCCGAGGGCTTCCGCGGGCACGGCCGCTGGAGCGCGCTGACCCCCGAGGACCGCGCGGCCTTCACGGATGCCCGCATCGCCGCC
>NZ_JBKFAP010000163.1:0-303 GCF_053345715.1 Methylobacterium sp. D48H | reverse complement strand
CGCCCACGAAGGCCACCGTCGCCCCGACCGCCCCCTCGCCGAGCACGGCCTGGGTGGCCCCCGGCACCAGCGGCTCGGTCCGGCGGGTGATCGCGTTCAGCTCGTCGAGGCTCTTGGGATCCTGGTCGGCCATGGCGGCGACGGCCCGGGCGGGTTCGCGGCGTGTGGGCAAGGCCGGCTCCCTCTCGATCATGGCTTCGGTGCGCCCGGCCCCCGCCCGGACCAGGGCCGGGATCGCGGCCGTCTCGGGCATGTTGTGCCAGTACTTCTTAGGCATCTCCGCCCGCATCGCCTTCAGGTTAG
>NZ_JBKFAP010000162.1:0-303 GCF_053345715.1 Methylobacterium sp. D48H | reverse complement strand
GTCCGGCAGGCTCCGCTTCCAGCGCGCCCGCTGGACGGCGGGCCGGAGGCCGTGCCGCTCCTCCAGGAACTCGGCGTCCGTGATCCGGTCCGTGCGGAAGTGCCGGAGCGCCCCGCGCAGCTCGCACCAGCCGGCCACCATCCGGGCCTGATCGAAGAACCCGACGATCACCGGCCAGATCACGCGCCGGCTCGGATCGCCGCGGACGTCGCGGTACTGGATGCGGACCTTGCGGCCCTCGCGGATCCAGGTCCGCGCGCGGGCGACGTCGATCCCGTCCGCGGCCTGCGCGAACGCCGTCGG
>NZ_JBKFAP010000161.1:0-303 GCF_053345715.1 Methylobacterium sp. D48H | reverse complement strand
GGCCGCGGGCGACGCGGTCGGCGCCGTCGGCTCGGCGGGGCGCTCTACCGGGGCGCATCTCCACTACGAGACCCGCATCGACGGCGAGCCGGTGGATCCGCAGCGCTTCCTGGAGGCCGGCGCCACCGTCGCGGCAGGCGGGCTCGGCGCCGACTGAGTCCGTCGCCGCGCCGGTTGCCCTGTGCCGGTCGCCCTGTGCCGGCCTCCGAGTCCCCGAGGGAGGCCGTCCTGCATCGGCCGTGACGCCCGCGCGGGGATGGCCTTCCGGGCCGGACCTGTTGCGGGCGACCGGCCCGGTGCTAC
>NZ_JBKFAP010000160.1:0-303 GCF_053345715.1 Methylobacterium sp. D48H | reverse complement strand
CTGATCCGCGCCTGCGAGGCCAGCCTGAAGCGGCTCGGCACCGACCATATCGACGTCTACTTCATGCACGGC
Source organism: Methylobacterium sp. D48H (assembly GCF_053345715.1). Taxonomy (NCBI): domain Bacteria; kingdom Pseudomonadati; phylum Pseudomonadota; class Alphaproteobacteria; order Hyphomicrobiales; family Methylobacteriaceae; genus Methylobacterium; species Methylobacterium sp. D48H. Next base: position 231 of record NZ_JBKFAP010000160.1, on the reverse strand, counting down.
TTCGACGCGCTGACCCCCGTGGCCGAGACGCTGCGGGCGCTCGACGACCTCACCCGCGCGGGCAAGATCGGCTATATCGGCGCCTCCAACTTCTCGGGCTGGCAGCTGATGAAGGCGCTCGCGCCCTCCGAGCGCCACGGGCTCGCCCGCTACGTCGCCTACCAGGGCTACTACGCGCTGATCGGCCGCCACTACGAGTGGGAGCTGATGCCGCTCGGCCTCGACCAGGGC
>NZ_JBKFAP010000016.1:0-129578 GCF_053345715.1 Methylobacterium sp. D48H | reverse complement strand
GGGCGCCACCGCCGCGCGGGCGGCCTTCCGCTCCGGCGCGCGCCGCACCGCCACGGCCTTCCGCCGGGCGGTGGCCGGCCGGGTCTCGGTCGCGGCGGCGGGGGTCGCGGTGGGGGCCGACGCGGACGGCGCCGGTGCGGCGGCCTTCGTGTCCGTGGCCGGCGCCTTCGGAGACCCGGCCTTGTGGGCCGGCGGGTCCGTCCATGTCGTGGCGACGGATTCGGCGGAGGCGCCGCCGATCCCGAGGACCAGCATGAGGGCGGCGAGGCTCGTTCGCGCACCGTGCGGCATGGCGCCCTCCTGTCATCGCGGGGTTTCGGACAGATCCGCGGAGCAGCGCGACAATAGATCGAACCGCTGCGCAGGGGAATCGCGTCGCTGCATTTCCACCAGGATCGCCGAAACACGTTTAATACGGATGACGCTCGGCGCCGGACGCGGCCGAGCCGTCCGACGACCGGTCGCGGGGGACGGCGCGCGACGTGCCCCGCGCCGTCCCCCGCGACGTGCCCCGCGACGAGAGCCCGCGGAACCCGCGGCGCCGCGCGCGGTTGCCCCGCCATGTCCGCCCCTGCCGATGCGTCCTCCGGCCCCCCGCCCGGCCTGCGGGTGAGCGTCGATCTCAACCTGTGCCAGGCCTATGCCCAGTGCTGCTACGCGGCGCCGCGGCACTTCCGCATCGAGGGGCACGAGGCCCTGTTCTACGATCCCGCCCCCGCCGCGCGGGACCGGGACGACATCGAGCGGGCGCGCGTCGCCTGCCCGGTCCAGGCGATCCGGGTCGAGGATCCGGAGCGGGGCGCCTGATGGCGCGCGATTCCGAGCGCGTCCTGATCGTCGGCGCCGGCCTCGCGGCCCTGCGCGGGGCCGAGGCCCTGCGCGAAGCGGGCTTCTCCGGCCCGCTGACGATCGTCGGCGACGAGCCGCACCGGCCCTACGACCGGCCGCCGCTCTCGAAGCACGTCCTCACCGGCGCGATTCCCGCGGAGGCCACGACCCTGCCGGGGGTCGGCGCCCTCGCGGCGGAGTGGCATCTCGGCAGCGCGGCGCGGCGCCTCGACCGGCAGGCGCGCACGGTCGGCCTCGCGGACGGGCGGATCCTCCCCTACGACCGCCTGCTCATCGCCACCGGCACCCGCGCCCGGCCCTGGGCGAACCCGCACGAGGGCCGCCTCGCCGGCGTCTTCACCCTGCGCGGGCGGGAGGACGCCGCCGCCCTGCGGCGGGCGCTGGCCGCCGGCCCCAACCACGTGCTGGTGATCGGCGCCGGCTTCATCGGCTGCGAGGTCGCGAGCCTGTGCCGGCAGCTCGACCTGCCGGTCACCCTGGTCGAGCCCGGCCCGACGCCGCTGGCCCGCATCCTCGGCAGCACCGTCGGGGCGTTCATCGGCGCGATCCACGAGGGCCACGGGGTCGCGCTGCGCTGCGGCCGCGAGGTCGAGTGGCTGGAGGGTCGGGACGGCCGGCTGGTGCGCGCCCACTTGGTCGACGGCAGCAGCCTCGCGGCCGACGTCGCCGTCATCGCCCTGGGGGCCGTGCGCAACACCGAGTGGCTCGACGGGTCCGGCCTGTCGGCGGATCCGGGCGGGGTCGATTGCGACGCGCGCGGCCACGTCCTCGATACCGAGGGCCGGCCCGACCCGCGCATCGCTGCCGCCGGCGACGTGGCGCGCTTTCCCCACCCCCTCTACGACGGCCGGCGCGTCGCCCTGGAGCACTGGAGCCACGCGGCGGCGCAGGGCGTCCATGCCGGCCGGCTCCTCGCCGGCGCGGAGCCTGAAGTCCCTTACGGCGCCCTGCCGACCTTCTGGTCGACGCAGGGCGACCTCGTGGTGAAATCCGTCGGCCTGACCGAGGGCGCCGACGCGGTGGCGATCACGCAGGGCGATCCGGCGGCCGGCCGCTTCGTCGCCACCTACGGCCGCGACGGGCGCTGCATCGCGGCGGTCGCGGTGGATTCCGCCCGCTGGCTGCCGGCCCATGCCGAGCTCGTGGAGGCTCGCGCGCCGTTCCCGCCCGGGGACGCCGCGACCGACCGGCCGAAGCGCGTCACGGTCCACGAGCCGGGCTTTCCGTAACGCGTCGGGAAACGGAACCGGCCCATCGGGCGAAGCCTTTGTCGTTGCAGCATCTTTCCCGAAGGCCGGCGGCCGCCATCCGGGTCGATGCGTGAAGGAGACCGCATGCCCGACGCCACCCTCCTCGACCAGGTCAAGGACTTCGCCAACCGGCCGAATCCCTATCCGGTCTACGCGAAGCTGCGGGAGAATCCCGTCTCGCGTCAGGACGACGGCACCGAGGCGGGCACCTGGGTGGCGGCGACCCACGGCACCATCGCGCGCCTGCTGCAGGACCCGCGGGTCAGCTCCGAGACCCTGCCCCCGGCCGACCGACCGCGCACCGGCAATCCCCTCACCGACCTGATCGTCAAGCCGCTCAAGGACTGGATGATGGACCGGCACCGGGTCTTCATCTTCCGCGACCCGCCGGACCACGACGCCCTGCGCTCGGCGGTGATGCACCAGTTCTCCCGCGAGCGCGTCCAGGCGATGCGCGCCCGCTCCGACCGGCTGGTGGCCGACCTGCTCAACGAGAAGTGCGGTGCCCGGGAGATCGACGCGGTCGACGACCTCGCCTACCCGCTGCCCGTGACGGTGATCTGCGAGCTGTTCGGCGTGCCCCGGGAGGACGAGCCGAAATTCCACGGCTGGGCGACGCAGCTCGCCACCGCGCTGGAGCCCGACAGCCTGTCCGACCCCGAGATCCGCGCCGCGAACAGCCGGACCTTCGACGCGATCGGCGGCTACATGGGCGACCTGATCAGGGAGAAGCGCAGGCACCCGCAGGACGACATGCTGTCGGGCCTCGCCAACCACGCCACCCCGGCCGGCGTGAAGATGGGCGATTACGACCTGATCGCCACCTCGATCCTGATGCTGGTCGCCGGGCACGAGACCACCGTGAACCTGATCACCAACGGCCTGCTGACCCTGCTGCGGCATCCGGACGAGCTGGAGCGCCTGCGGCAGGACCCGCTCCGGGCCCCGCGACTGATCGAGGAGCTCCTCCGCTACGAGCCGCCGGTGCAGTTCCGGACGCGGCGGACGCTGTCGCCCATCGACATCGCCGGGGTCACGATCCCCGAGGGGGCCGATCTCGTGCTGCTGCTGGCCTCCGGCAACCGCGACGCGGCCGTCTTCCCCGACCCCGACCGGTTCGACCCGGACCGCTGCGGGATCCGCCATCTCGGCTTCGGCGGCGGCCTGCACTACTGCGTGGGCGCGCCGCTGGCCCGGTTCGAGGCCGAGGCGGCGCTCACCGCCCTCGCCCGCCGGCTGAAGGCGCCGCGCCTGGTCGAGGATCCGCCACCCTACCGGCCGGGCGCCGCCCTGCGCGGCCCGGAGCACCTGCGGGTGGCGATCGACGGGATCGCCTGAGCCGCGGGCGGACCGGACGGCCAACCCGAGCATCGATGAGACCGCCGACGCGACGAAGACGAAAGTCCGTCGCCGTAAAGTTGTTTGCCTCGCTAAAGTCGCGATCGTCCGGCCTGGTTACGCTGGAGACGGAACCGGCGGGTTGAGACGATGGCTCAGGGGTTTGCGCGCGCTGCATCGCTGGCGCGCACGGTGGGGACCACGGTGCGCAACCTCGCCCTCGGGCGCGACGACGTCCCGCCCCTCGCGCCCCACCTGCCGCCCGCGCCGTCCCACACGGTCGACGCCGACATCCCGGTCGATATCGGCTGCATCAAGGTGTTCCGGGCCGAGAGCTTCCCGGAATCCGGGCCGAGCCCCTGGCTCGACCAGCCCGACGCCCTCGACATCGTCGCGCGCCGCGTCGCGCGCCGGGAGATCACGCCCCGGCAGGCCGAGATCTGCCGGTCCTGGGTGGAGCACGGCTACTACGTCCTGCGCGGCGCGATCGATCCCGACACGATCGACGAGGTCTGGGCCGCCTACGAGGCCGCGATCGCCGGCGGCGACCTGACCCTCGCCCCCGAGAAGGCGGCGCCGGACGATCCCCATCCGGGCCGCTACCTCAACCCGCACCTGAAGGTCGAGGCGATCGACCGGCTGCTGAAGCACCCCGTGCTGATGAACTTCAGCAGCATGGTGCTGGGCCGCCCCGCGATCCCGTTCCAGACCATCGCGTCCCACAAGGGCAGCCAGCAATCCGAGCACTCGGACTCGATCCACATGACGACCTACCCGCTCGGCTACCTGGCCGCCTGCTGGGTCGCCATGGAGGACATCCACGCGGATGCGGGGCCGCTGGTCTACTATCCCGGCACCCACCGCCTGCCGTACCTGTTCAGCCACGACGTCGGCATCACCACGGACGAGTTCCGCGAGCGCGGCTACGGTGCCTATTCCGAGCGCTACGAACCGGCGATCAAGCAGGAGATCCGGGAGCACGGGGCGACGCCGGCCTACTTCACGGCGCGCAAGGGCGACGTGCTGTTCTGGCACGCGAACCTGCTGCACGGCGGTTCCGCGCGGGCCGACATGCAGCGCTCCCGCAAGGCCCTGGTGCACCACTACTTCGCGGAAGGCTGCATCTGCTACCACGACCTCTCGGCGACCACCTCGGCGGTGCACGGCCCCGTCGAGAGCCTGCCGACCTGCGGCGCGTCGAGCCCCGACATCGCGGTGCGCGAGCGGATCAGCCTGTAAGGGTGCGGGGTCGCCGGGCGGTCCGGCGACCCCGCCCTCAGGCGGCCTTCACGGCGGCCAGGAAGGTCGTGACCTCCTGGCCGAGGCTCGTCGAGTAGCGGGCCAGCTCCTGCGCGGCGCTGAGCACCTGGTCGGAGGCCGCGCCGGTCTCGCGGGCCGCTTGCCGGACGTCGGCGATGTCGGTGCTCACCGCCTGGGTGCCCTGCGCCGCCTGGGTGACGTTGCGGACGATCTCGCTCGTCGCCGCGCCCTGCTCCTCCATGGCGGCGGCCACGCTGAGCGCCACCGTGCGCATCTCGTCGATCGTGCCGCCGATCGTCCGCATCGACTCGACCGCCTGGCGGGTCTCGTTCTGGATGGCGGCGATCTGCGTCGCGATGGTCTCGGTCGCCCGGGCCGTCTGCGAGGCCAGCGCCTTCACCTCGCCCGCCACCACGGCGAAGCCCTTGCCGGCCTCGCCGGCGCGCGCGGCCTCGATGGTGGCGTTGAGGGCCAGCAGGTTGGTCTGCCCGGCGATCCCGGCGATCAGGCCCATCACCTCGCTGATCTGGTCCGTGCCGCGGGCGAGCACCTGCATCAGGGCGTTGGTCTGGGCCACGTCCGTGCCGGCCCGGTCGGCCATCGCGGAAGACTGGGCGACGCGGGACGCGATCTCGTTGATCGAGGCGGCCATCTCCTCGCTGGCCGCCGCCACGGTCTGCACGTTGCTGGAGGTCTGCTCGGAGGTCGCGGCGACGCGCACCGACTGGTCGGTGGTCCGCGCGGCGGTGCGCGTCATCTCCCGGGCCGTGGCCTCCATCTCCACCGCTGCCGCCGACAGGCCCTGCGTCAGCGCGCTGACCTGCGCGTCGAACCGGGCGGTGACCGTGTCGAGCATCTGGGCGCGACGCATCTTCGCGTCGTTCTCCGCGACGGCGGCCGCGTCGGCGGCGCGCTTGGCGATCAGGGCGTCCTTGAACACCTGGACGGCGCGCGCCATGGCGCCGACCTCGTCGCCGCGGCGCTGATCGGCGACCGTCACCGCGAGGTCGCCGTCCGCGAGGCCGCGCATCGCCGCGGTCAGCCGGGTGATCGGGCGGGACAGGCTGTTGCCCACGAGCAGGAGCAGCGCCAGGATCGGCAGGGCGAGGCCGGCGGACCAGAGGCCGATGGTGACGGCGCGGTCGCGCACGGCCGCGTGGACGTCGTCCCGGTACAGGCCGGTGGCGACGATCCAGCCCCACGGCTTGAACATCTGCACGCTCGCGACCTTCTCCACCGGCACGGACCCGCCGGGGCGCGGCTTCATGTAGTCGACGAAGCCGGAGCCGTCGCGCTTGGCGGTCTCGACCATCTCGGCGAAGTAGCGCTTGCCGCCGGGGACGTCGGTCTGGTCCACCACCTGCTTGCCGACGTTCTTGGCGTTGAAGGCGTTGGCGATCAGGTGGCCCCGGTCGTCGAGGACGAAGAAGTAGTCCTCGCTGCCGAAGCGCAGGGCGGTGATCGCCGCGAGCGCGGCCTTCTGCGCGTCGGCGACGGGCATCTGGCCTGTCCGGGCCTGCGCCTCGTAGTGGACGAGCAGGCTCTGCGCGACCTCGGTCAGGCGCTTGGTCATCAGCGCGCGGTCCTCGAGCGCCGAGCCGCGCATGTCGAGGAAGCTCAGGGCGCTGAGGGCGCCGATGGCCAGGAGCACCAGGGCCATCACGGCCGCGAGCTTGTGGCGAAGCCGGAGATCGGCGAGGCGCTGCCACGGCGCGGCACGGTCGGCGGGCGGGCGGCTGGTCTGCGTGGGGGTCATCCGAGCACCGGAACAGGGGGCCTGCGGCCGGCGGGGACTCGCCGTGGGCGCCGTACGGGCTCAACCTCGTGCATTCGGGTTAGTAAATCGCAAAGACCTGCGGCCGTTCGCCGGCAGTCAGTGGGCGAATATCGATGTCAAGTCATTGAATGCGATACAGTCTATAGCTTTACATGGATTAATATCGGGATCGGGCCGGGGCCTTTGAGGGGCCGCAGCTAGGCGCTCACGCTGTAGTGGATCGGCTTGAAGCTGCCGTTGTTCGACTGCAGGGCCGAGCAGGCGGTGAGCCCGATGATCAGGTCGGTCTCGGCCACGAACACGATCCGGTCCCCCGCCCGGCTGAGGGGCGGCGCCACGGTGAGCGCCCCGGTCGCGCCGTCGACCGGCACGTTCATGAAGCAGTTGAACGCCACCGGGATCGCGTCCGGCGCGATGCCGTAGGGTGCGAGCGCCGCCGCGAGGTTGCCGAAGCAGCCGCGATGCGGGTTCGCGTCGCCGTAGATGATGCGGAACGTGTCGGCCGAGCACGGCGTCAGCAGGAAATCGTGCCGGCCGACCGTATCCTCGAGGATCCGCAGCAGGATCTTCGAGCGGTTCGAGTAGAGCGGGTCGCCGGTGGTGAGGTAGATCCGGCTGGCGTAGTCGAGGGTCCGGCCCGACGAGATCACCTCTCCCGTATCGTGGCGGTTGAAGGCGAGGAGGTCGGCCACCTGCTCCCCGCACGGGTCGATCACCGTGAGGCGCTGGCCCCGGTCGAGGGTGAAGGCGACGCCGGAGCGCGGCGCGATCGTCTGCACGTCGGCCTGGCACAGGGTGGGTTGGCACATGGGGGTGGCTCGCTCCGTACTGGGGACCGGATCCGACCGGCTCAGGCGCCGCTGCCCGGCAGCCCGCAATCGAAGGGCAGGGCCGGCGGGCTCCAGTCCCGGGCCTCCGGGACCGGCGCCGGCCGGCCCTTCATCGGGCAGCGCCAGTCCGCGTCGACCGCGCGGCCGCTGTACTGGCGCGCCTCCGAGGCCTCGCCGTGGCGCGCCAGCATCGGGTTCACGCTGCCGGCGAGGGCCTCGTCGCGCTCCAGGATCGCGGCGCGCAGCTTCTCGTAGCGTCCCTCCGCCCGCAACCGCTCGAACTGCGCGTGCAGGTTGAAGACCAGGACCGGCGACGAGAAGCGCCGCGCCGGCCGGCTCGCCTGCGGGTGCAGCCCGACGACGAAGAACGCCTCGCCGCCGAAGCTCAGGGAGAAGTGGGGGTTGTCGGGATCCTCGGCCACGCGGGCGTCGTGGGGCTGGCCGAGCCAGGCGTCCTTGTCGGTCAGGGATTGCGCGCGCGCCCAGAGGTTGTGCTCGAACGCCTCCTCCGAGAGGTCGCCCGGCCCCTCGAACACGACCGCGAAGCTCTGGAACAGGTCGGGCTGCGCCCGGTACTGCGCCACGAAGGCGAGCAGCGCCGGGTAGATCCGCATGTCGTCCCAGCCCGAGGTGATGTCCCGGGCCACCACGATCCGCATCCGCCCGCGGGACAGGGCCGACTTGGCGCCCACGCAGGGGAAGGGCGGGTTCCGGATGAAGTCGCGGAAGGCCTCGGCACGGGGGTGCTCTCGGTCGTCGCGGGGGAGATGCATGCAGGGCCTGCCCGGTCTCTGCGCGGTCGGCCTCCACGCGAGGCGGCCGCTGTTCGGGACTCCGGGAACACCACCGGGAGGCCACTGTTCCGTCCTGCGACAGGTCGTCCGGGGGATAAGGTGAATCCGGTCGCGTGTGGCCAAGATCTGTGCGGGTGGACGGCCAATATTCCGTGGATCAGCGCCAGCGAATAAACATAGGTTAAGGCTGAAAAGACTCCCTGTGCCGGCGGTGTGCCGGCGCTGTGCTGCCGCGCGCGGCCTCTGCACTGGGCCGTCCCAGCGCGCGAGCGGCTCATCCCCGGCCGGCCCGCCGCGCCCGGTGCCGCGCCGCCGCCGCGGCCCCGAAGGCCTCGAACAGCGTGCGGTTGATCGGGTTGGTCGCCGGATCGTGCTCGGCGTGCCACTGGACGCCCAGCGCGAAGCCCGCCGCGTCGCGGACGCGGATCGCCTCGACCGTGTCATCCTCGGCGAGGCCCTCGATCACGATCCGGCCGCCCGGCTCCAGGATGCCCTGGCCGTGCAGGGAGTTCACCCGGATCGTCTCGCGCTCCAGGAGGCGGGCGAAGGCGCCCCCGGGCGTCAGCCGGACCTCGTGACGGTCGGCGAAGATCAATTCCAGGTCCGGGTGGATCTCGCCGTTCGCGAGGCGCGGCATGCGGTGGTTGAGCCGGCCCGGCAGATCGCGGATCTCCGGGTGCAGGCTGCCCCCGAAGGCGACGTTCATCTCCTGGAAGCCGCGGCAGATGCCGAACAGCGGCACGCCCCCCGCCACGCAGGCCTCGATCAGGGGCAGCGCCACGGCGTCGCGATCCTCGTCGTAGGGCTCGTGCGCCGCGCAGGGCTCGGTGTTGAAGCGCGCCGGGTGGACGTTGGCGCGGCCCCCCGTGAGCAGGACGCCGTCCACGGTGTCGAGGAGGTCGCCGAGGTCGGTGACCGCCGGGACGGCGGCGAACATCAGCGGCAGGGCGCCGGCCACCGCGGCGACCGCCCGCATGTTGTTCTCGCCGACGATCTGCGCCGGGAAGCGGCTGTCGATCAGGCGCGCGTTGCCGATGACGCCGATCACGGGTCTCGCCATCGTTCCGGCCGCTCCTCGATCCTGCCCTGCCCGCCGCGGCAGGCTCTACGACCCACGCAAGGCCGGCGCCAGTCCCGTCCGGCTCACGGCGGCGACAGAACGCCCGCGTCCGAAGCCTCGGCGCGGAGCACCTCGGCCACGCGCTCCGGCGCCTCCTCGTGGGCGAGGTGGCCCAGCCCCCGGATCAGGCGGACGCGGGCGTCGGGCATGCGGTCGCGCAGGGCGAAGGCGGTGTCCGGCAGGATGGCCTTGTCGTCGCCGCCGACGATCAGCAGGGTCCGGGTGGCGAGGCCGGGCAGCGCCCGGTGCAGCCCGGCGAGATCCCAGTTCGCCATCATGCCCAGCGCCCCGCGGACATGGCCGGCCCGGGCGAAGAGCCGCCGGTAGAGGTCGACCCCCTCCGGGTCGAGGCGCGAGCCGGTCCCCTCGATCAGGCGCTTGGCCGCGGACCGGTCCGCCGTCCAGGCGAAGATCCGGGGGGTGAAGGGGTTGAGGAACAGGAGGCGTGCCATGCTGGGGAACAGCAGGTTCGCCGCCCCCGGCAGCGGCGCGAGAGCGCCGTTGAAGGCCGCCAGCAGCCGGGGCGCGATGGCGCCGTCGAGGCACATCCGCGCGAGGACGGCGGCGCCGGCCGAGTGGCCGGCCGCCAGGACCGGCGGCCGGCCGAGTGCCGCAACGAGGCCCGCCACGGCCCGGGCCATGCCGGGCAGCGACAGGTCGGCGTCGGGCAGCGGGTCCGTGAAGCCGTGGCCCGGCAGGTCCGGGGCGATCACGGAGAAGTCGCGCGCGAGGAGCGGCGCCAGCCCGCGCCACGAATGCGTGGCCGCCCCGGTCCCGTGCAGGAGCAGCAGCGTCGGGGCGTCCGGAGACCCGTATTCCTGGACGTGCCAGCGGAGGCCGGCCGCCTCCACGAAGCGGCTGGCCTCCCGATGGGGCCAGTCCCGGCCCTCCACGGCCCAGTCGGGCCGGTCCGCGTCGAAGCCGGTCAGCATGCGCGCGTATCCTGCACTGCGGCATGGCCGGACGATCCAGGGGCGACGGCGGCGCTATCGTTCATGGCCGGAAGTATTTCGTAACACTGAACAATCCTATGCGGCGGCCGCATGCCACCGGTGAGCGGAGACCGATTGCTGCGCTGCAACAGCAACGGCATATCTCGGGCGAGCAAGAACAAGACGCGTCCACCAACTCCGGAGAAGGTCATGATCCTCTTCACCTCCTCGACCCAGAACATCGCCGCTCCGGTCTCCGGCGGCTGGAGCCTCAAGGCCATCGTCCGCGAGATGCTGAGCTCCTGGCTCGCCCACCACCAGCGCCTCGCCGACAGCGGCATCGGCGGCGACCTCTGACACCCTGTCGCGGGGGTGACGGGTGCGGCGCTCAGAGCGCCGCCCGCACCGCCGCGCTGAGCTGACCGGCCTCGGCCCGGGGCAGCTTCAGGTAGCGGGCGCCCATCGCGTCCGCCACAGAACGGGCCTCGTCGCCCCGCGTGCCGGTATCGACCACGAGGGCCGGCAGCCCGGCCGCACGCAGGGCTCGGGCCGCCTGCAGGGCCTCCGCGCCCGCCCGGGCCCGTCCCCCCTCCCCCGACCGCGCGACGTTGGCGCGCCCGTCGGTCAGCAGCACGATCGCCGGCCGGCTGCCGCCGCGGCGCACGCCCAGAGCCACCGCGACCGCGGCGTCGATCCCCGCCGCGAGCGGCGTCCCGCCCCCGCCCGGCAGTCCCGAGAGCCCGCGCTTGGCGCGGGTGAGCGACCGGGTCGGCGGCAGAACGAGATCCGCGCCGGTGCCGCGGAACGCCACCAGCGCCACCCGGTCCCGCCGGACATAGGCCTCCGCCAGCAGCAGCTCGACCGCGCCCTTGGCCTCCGCCAGCCGCTCCAGGGCGGCCGAGCCCGAGGCGTCCACGCAGAACACCGTGGTGGTCTCGGTCCGCTGCTTGAGGATCCGGATCCGCAGATCGTCCCGCCGCACCACGATGCGGCGCGTCTCCCCCTCTACTCTGCGGACGGCCTGCCAGGGCGCCGCCGCCCGCAGGGTGGCGAGCAGGTCGAGCCGTCCCCGCCGCGGGTCGCCCCGCCGGCTGCCCACGGGGCGGCCGGTGCGGGCCGAGGCCGCCTGCCCGACCCGGCCGGCCTTCGCGGCCGGGAGACGCTGCGCGCCCGCCAGAAGCTGGTCGAGGAGGTTCGGCGGGATCGCGGCGCGCACCGCCTCCAGCACGACGTCGTCGGGCGCCTCTGCGGCCGGACCCGACGCCTCCTCCGCGTCGTTCGGCTCGGGCGGCTCCGCCGGCGCCTCCGCGGTCTCGGGGACGGGCTGCTCCGGTGCGGGCAGGCGCGTCGCCCGCGGCGCCAGGACGAGGCGCCCGGCCGCCACGATCGCCCCCTGGCCGATCGGCCCGTCTCCCGCGAGGGCGCGCGCCACGCGCGCCGCCAGGATCGGGCCGCGCAGCGACGCGATCCCGAAGGCCTCGGCCAGGGCGCAGAGGCTCCCGACCGGGTCGGGCTCCGGCGCGCCCGGGGCGGGTTCCGGCTCGGCCGCCGCGGTGTCCGCGAGGCCGAGCCCGCTCAGGTCCAGCCGGAAGGCGAGGCGATCGGCCAGCGCCTCGGCGACCGTCTCGTCCGCCACGCCCTCGTCGAGGAGGATCAGGCCGAACCGGGCGCCGCGGTCCGAGACCGTGCCGGTGTCGAGGGCGGCGGCGAGCCGCGACGCGGTGCCCGGCGGCAGACGCTCGGCCATGGGGACGACGACGATCCCGCCATCGGCCTCCGCCAGCAGGCCGGCCCGCGCGACGGGGCGGCCCGCCGCCAGGGTCGCGGCGAGATCCAGGCCGCCGAGCAGGCCGTCGTCGCCGATGCCGGGCGGCAGGCGCCGCCAGGGCGTTCCCGGGGGCAGCGCCGCCCGCACGCTGTCGAGCCAGCGCTCGCGCACGGGCCCGGCGGGGGCCCGCAGCACCGCGCCGCCGAGCCCGTGCGGGTCCGCGGCGAGAAGCCGGGCGGCCAGGCGGGCATCGGCCCAGGCGCAGGCCGGTGTCCCGCCCTGCTCTGCGGGACGGCGATGTTCAGGCATCGGCTCGAGCGGGGCGCGACAGGGCCCCGCTCCCGAGCGGGTGCCGAGGGTCAGACACGTCCATCGGACCGCGACGCGGGCGACGGAGCGCGACCGGCCCCCTCTCCCGGGCGGGAGAGGGTCGGGGTGCGGGATGCGGAGGTCCAGTCCAGAGCGCGCCCGCGCGACGCGTTCGGGCCGCGCCTCGTCCGGCCGGTCCCCGTCCCCCACCCTGTCCCGCGCCCGCACGGGAGAGGAGCCCCGCGCTCCGCTCCGCGCCGATTCGGCCGGAGCCGCGCGATGAACGCCCTCGCGGTCGGGGCGCGCGCAGCGGCGCCGTCACGCGAAGACCTCCGCCAGCGCCCGCTCCACCCGGGCGGTGGATCCGGATTCGTCGAGCGGGTTGCGCCGCAGCCGGTGGCGCAGGGCGGCCGGGGCGATGCGCCGGAGGTGATCGTCGGTGACCATCGCGGCGCCGTCGAGCGCCGCGAGCGCCCGGGCCGTGCGCATCAGGGTCAGTTCCCCGCGCAAGCCATCCGTCCCGAGGGCGAGGCAGAGGCGCGCGGCGCGCTCCAGGGCGGCATCCGGCACGGTGACCGATGGCAGGCGCTCCCGTGCCAGCAGGATTCTTTTTTGAATCTTTCGCTCTTCGCCTTCACGGGCAGCACAGAACCCCTCCGGGTCGCGCTCGTAGGCGTCGCGGGCGCGCACCACCGCGATGCGGGTGGGGATGTCCCTCGGCGTCGCGACCTCGCAGGCCAGCCCGAACCGGTCGAGGAGCTGCGGCCGCAGCTCCCCCTCCTCCGGGTTGCCGGAGCCGACGAGGACGAACCGCGCCGGGTGGCGGAGCGACAGGCCCTCGCGCTCGACCGTGTTGACGCCGGAGGCCGCCACGTCGAGCAGGAGGTCCACGAGGTGGTCCTCGAGGAGGTTGACCTCGTCGATGTAGAGGAAGCCGCGGTTGGCGCGGGCCAGCAGCCCCGGCTCGAAGGCCTTCACGCCGGCGCCGAGCGCTTGCTCCAGGTCGAGGGTGCCGACCACCCGGTCCTCGGTGGCGCCCAGCGGCAGGTCCACCACCGGCACCGGCTTTTTCTCGGACTTTCTCCGCGCGCCCGGCAGGCTCGCGCAGTGCGGACAGGATTCTGCGGGACTTTCGGGATCGCAATTGTACGGGCAGCCGACCACCGCCCGCATCGGCGGCAGCAGGGCGGCCAGCGCCCGGATCGCCGTGGACTTGCCTGTGCCGCGGTCGCCGAAGACCAGCACGCCGCCGACCGCCGGGTCCACCGCCGCGATCAGCAGCGCCTGGCGCATCTCGTCCTGGCCGACGATGGCCGAGAAGGGGAAGGTGGGCACGCGATGACTCGATGCTGCGGGGGCATCCAACCCAACCCCCTCATCCTGAGGTGCCGCAGCGCAGCGGAGGCCTCGAAGGAGGTCTCCAGAAGACGTGCGATGGCTGGAGGCCTCCTTCGAGGCCCGCTGACGCGGGCACCTCAGGATGAGGGCGAAGGTGGGAGAAGGGAACCCCCGCCCGCGCTTACTCCGCCGCCTTCTGCCGGAGCCCGATCCGGCCCCAGATCGTGGTGAGCGCCTCGACCAGATGGGCGATGTCGGCGTCGGTGTGCAGCGGCGACGGGGTGATCCGCAGGCGCTCGGTGCCGCGGGCGACCGTCGGGTAGTTGATCGGCTGCACGTAGATGCCGAACTCGTCGAGCAGGGTGTCGGAGATCCCCTTGCAGAGCACCGGATCGCAGACCATCACCGGCACGATGTGGCTGTCGTTCGGCATGGTCGGGATGTCGGCGGCCTCCAGCGCCTGCCGGACCTTCGCCACCCGCTCCTGATGCCGGGCCCGCTCGACGCCGCTCTCCTTGAGGTGGCGGATCGACGCCGCCGCGCCCGCCGCGACGGCCGGCGGCAGCGAGGTGGTGAAGATGAAGCCCGACGCGAAGCTGCGCACGAAGTCGCAGAGTTTTTCCGACGCCGTGATGTAGCCGCCGTGCACCGCGAAGGCCTTGCCGAGCGTGCCCTCGATCACGTCCAGCCGGTGGGCGACGCCGTCCCGCTCCGAGATGCCGCCGCCGCGGGCGCCGTAGAGGCCGACCGCGTGGACCTCGTCCAGGTAGGTCAGCGCCCCGTGGGCCTCGGCCACGTCGCAGATCTCGGCGATCGGCGCGATGTCGCCGTCCATCGAGTAGACCGACTCGAAGGCCACCAGCTTCGGCCGGGCCGGGTCGACCAGCGCGAGCTTGCGGTTCAGGTCCTCCGGGTCGTTGTGGCGGAAGATGTGGCGCTCGGCCCGCGAGAACCGGATCCCCTCGATCATCGAGGCGTGGTTCTCGGAATCGGAGAAGACCGCGCAGTTCGGCAGGCGCGACGCGAGGGTCCCCAGCGCCGCCCAGTTCGACACGTAGCCGGAGGTGAACAGCAGGGCCGCCTCCTTGCCGTGGAGGTCGGCGAGCTCGCGCTCCAGCAGCACGTGGTAGTGGTTGGTGCCCGAGATGTTGCGGGTGCCGCCGGCGCCGGCGCCGCAGCGGTCGATCGCCTCGTGCATCGCCCCGGTGACGGTCGGGTGCTGGCCCATGCCGAGATAGTCGTTGGAGCACCAGACCGTCACGGGCCGGGTGCCGGCCGCGTGGTGGTGGGTGGCGTGCGGGAAGTTGCCCGCGTGGCGCTCGAGGTCGGTGAAGACCCGGTAGCGGCCCTCGCGGTGGAGCCCGGCGATCTCAGCCCCGAAGAAGGTCTCGTAATCCATGTCGCCTCTCCCCGAACAAATCCTGCGGGTTGATCCCGCCTGTGACACCGGACTTCGCACAAGACCAGTTCCAGATTGGTGGACGTGCGTCGCCCGCTCGTGATCCCTCGGCCTACACGTGGTCCGGCGGCCCGGCCGCTTCCCCGGGCGCCCGGGCCGGCAGGCTCCAGCGCCACAGCTCCGCCGAGGGCAGCGGCAGCATCAGGAACCAGTGCTCCAGGGTGGCGAGCGCGGTCAGCGTCGCCAGGACCGTGAAGCCGATCAGCTCGTGCTCCAGCAGGTCGGCGCCGAGCGCCGCCCGCCCGAGCAGGGCCGCCGCGATGGTCCCGAGGCTCACCGAGACCGGGAACAGCAGGTTCATCGGCTTCCGGGACAGGTAGCAGGCGAGGTAGCCGAGATGGTCCGGCAGGAACTCGGCGTGGAGGTTGCGCACCCCCAGGAACAGGTTGAGCCGCGCCGACAGGTTCATCACCACCAGCGTGCCGTAGGTCCACAGGGCGAAGCGGTTGGGGCTGCCCCAGACCAGCGCCAGGATCGCGAGGCCGCCGACCACGATGGCGAACTCGTGCCACAGGCTGGTGGCGAGCGCCGCCAGGAACCGGTCGAGCCCGCGCACGCTCGGCGCGCAGGCGACGGGCCGCGGGCCCGACAGGAAGCCCATGTAGTAGCTCATCTCCTGCCAGCCCCAGACGACGAGCGCCGCCGTGAAGGCCGTGTAGGCCCCCGTGGCGCTCGTGTCGGCGGCGCTGGACCGGATCGCCACCAGGGCGCCGGCGAGCAGGAGAGTCGCCCCGGCCATGCTCCACGGATGCGTCCGCCGCGGGGCGTGATCGAGCAGCAGGATCAGCCCGGTGGAGAACCACCAGAGCAGGACCGCGTACAGGACCGGGGCGGCGTAGGTCCCCATGCTACCAGACCGGCTGGAGGCGGATGTCGGCCGGCAGGGCGTTGGCCTTGACGGGCAGGAGATAGAGCCGCGCGAAGGTCACGGCCGCGCGCGCGGCGTGGAATCCCTGCAGGGCCTTGCCGGCGAGGCCGCCCCGTGCCTTGGCGTCGGCGATCGCCCGGGAGCAGGCGAGCAGCCGGTCGAGGCCCGCCTTGAACTTCGGGTTGTCGATATCGAGCTCCAGCGGGAAGGTCTGGCGGGAGATCTCCGAGGTGATCCGGAAGACCTTGAAGTCGTAGTCGCTGGGATCGACGCCGAGCGCCGCGTGGAAGGCCGGGCGGTGATGGTCGCGCACGTACATCGTGGCGAAGACGGCGAGCAGGAAGAACCGGATCCAGTAGCGGTTCACGCCGCTCGTCAGCTTCGGGTTGGCGCGCATCAGCAGCGCGAAGGCCTCGCCGTGGCGGAACTCGTCGTTGCACCACAGCTCGAACCACTTGAAGATCGGGTGGATGCGCCGCTCCGGGTGCCGCTCCAGCTCGCGGAAGATCGTGATGTAGCGGGCGTAGCCGATCTTCTCGGACAGGTAGGTGGCGTAGAAGATGAACTTCGGCCGGAAGAACGTGTACTTCTTGGACTTGGTGAGGAAGCCCAGGTCCACGCCGATGCCGAAATCCTTCAGCGTGTCGTTGATGAAGCCGGCGTGGCGCGCCTCGTCGCGGCTCATGAAGCCGAACAGCTCCTTGATGTCCTTGTTCTTCGCCCGCTTGCGCATCTCGGCGTAGAGGACGCAGCCGGAGAACTCCGCCGTGATGGACGACACGAGGAAGTCCAAAAACTCCTTCCGCAGCTCCGGCTCCATCTTCGACAGGTCGCAGTCGAACTCCTCGTTGCGGGTGAAGTGGCGCTTGTTCGGGTCCGAGCGCAGCTCGGCGATCAGGATGTCCCAGTCGGGCCGCACCGGCTCGACGTTCGTGCGGTCGAGCTCGTCGAAATCGGTCGTGTAGAAGCGCGGGCTGAGGAAGGTCGTCTCCTGCGCCGAGCGGGTCGATTCATTGATCGGCGTCTTCGGGACGGGCTGGCCGGAGGGTGGCGGGACGGGTGCGTTCACAGCTTCCTCCTCTCGGAAAAGCTGACCTCGTAGAGTTCGGTCAGCTCGAGATGCGCGATGAGCTTGGTCCAGGCCCGCTCCAGCGCGCCGGCCCGCGTCACGGTGGCGGTGCGCCGCACGGTGAGGCGCTCGCCGTAGGGCACCGAGGTCGGCGCGTCGTGGACCTGAACCGCGTCGCCGGGCTCGATCTCGAAGCCGGCATCGAGGGTCACGTGCGCGTGCAGACTCTCGGGCGTCTGCTCGATCTCCACCGTGCAGGGCACGGTGACGGTGCGGCTGCCGAACAGGCCCATCACCGCGTCTCCGCGGCGGGGGCGCCCGGCGCGGGCATCAGCCGCGCGAAGGCCCCGGCATTGGTCGGCCCGAAGGCCTCCAGGGGCACCCGGCGGCCGGTGGCCTCGTCGGCCAGCGCGAGGCGGCCGTCGTCGTAGCGGGTCAGGCTGAAGGGCTTCTCGGGGCCGAGGCCCTCCCGCTGGCGGGCCTGGGCGAGGCCCCGCAGGGTCCCGCGCAGGAACCCGTCCTCGCCGGGACGGATCCAGGCGACGATGTGCCGGTCGGCGACGTCCCGCAGGGCGATCGAGCCGTCGACCTGATCCTCGGCGCGGAACTCGAGGCGCTCCACCACCTTGGCGGGCGGCAGGGCGACGAGGCCGACCTTCTCGCTCCGGCCGATCAGGACCGCCAGCATGGTGAAGCCCATCAGCGCGCCGGCGCCGATCATCAGCAGCGCCGGTGCCGGTCCCGCGACCGCCATGGCCCGGCCGGCGCCCTCCGCCCGCTCGCCCATCGTGCCCCTCCCTATTCGGCCGCGACGAGGCGGCCGGGATTCTCGTCCGCTCGGCCGAGACGCGCCACCCGAACCGGCGGCGCGGTGCCGTCGGCATGGGCCTCGAGGGCGCGTGCCAGCAGCGCCGCCGCGGCGTCCGCGTCCGGCACCGAGCGCAGCATGGGCTCGGTCCGGGCGAGATGCCAGGGCCGGACATGCGGCCAGATGTGAAGGTAGGCGATCCGGAGGCCCGGCCGCAACCGCAGCGGCAGGTCGCCGCTGCCATCCGTGAAGGCCCGCAGGGCCGCCGTCTCGATCTGCGCGAAGGGCAGGTTGTGGGTCACCGGCAGGGCGATGCCGGCCTGCAGCACGACGCGGCGGTTGGTCACCGTGTAGAGCGTCGTCCGGTGGGTGAGCCAGGCGAGCAGCCAGAGCAGCGCGACGGCGCCGGCGCCGATCACCAAAGTCGGCGCCACCACCTTGATCGCCGCCGCGGGCGAGCCCGCCGCGAGGCCGAAGGCCACGGCGCAGACCGAGAACCACGCGATCACCAAGCGGGCGTGGAACACCCGGACCAGCAGGCCCGCGGTCGTCGGCGCACCCTGCCAGAGGATGCGCTCGCCCGCCGGCAGCGGGCCGGGCAGACCCCGCAGGGTGCCCTCGGGGAGGAAGTCGCCGCTCATATCAGGGGCTCCGCCCGGGCCGGCGTCGCGTAGAGCGTGCCGGCGCCGAAATACGAGATGATCCGCTCCTCCTCCAGGAAGGTCACGCTGTCGGGGTCGCGGGTGCTGGGGATGTCGGCGAACTGGCTCGCGAGCAGAGCCTCGGTCGTCACCGTCTTGGTGAAGCCGCCGGCCCGGCAGAACGTGGTCGGCATCAGCCGGCGCCCGCCCGTCGGGAGCTCGACCTCGTAGTAGCGGATCAGCGACTCGCCGCGGTCGACCCAGACGTCGCTGATCACGCCCGCGACCGCGTTGTCGGTGCCGAACACCGTCATGCCGATCGGGTTCGGGCCGTCCTCGTGGATGACGAAGTTCTTCGCCACCCGCAGGGGCACGATGCGGATCTCGTCGTCCCAGGTCCGGTCGTGCACGTCGTGCCGCAGCACCCAGGAGCCCGGGCCGACGCCGGCCTGGAGCGACGTCTCCGTGCGCTCGTAGGGGGCGCCCGGCCAGGGTTCGACCTTGCGGGCCGGGATCCCGGTCTCGATGTCGTCCCGGCCATGAACCGCCTGCGGCGCGTAGGTCGTCTCGCCGCCCGGCAGATGGAACGCCTTGGACCGGGGGATCAGGATCGGGTCGTCCGCCTTGCGGCGGCCGACCGTCTCGTTCTCCAGCGGGTAGCCCTCGCGCCGGTCCTCCCGGCGCAGCCAGAAGACCAGCCCCGCGAAGAAGAGGAAGAACGCGTAGAGTACGACCTGGGCGACGTCGACGTAACCCGTAAGTGCGCCGGTTGGCATGGCTGTCCTCCCCAAGTCTCAGGCTGTGCGGCCGGCGAGGCCGTCGGTGATGCTGTCTCGAACTCGTATCCGGGCGTCCTCGCGCACCAGCGGTCCGAGCGCGAGCAGCGCGGCGAACAGCAGGGCGATCTCGATGTGGTAGACGATGAGGTAGCCGATGGCGGGCTCGTTCATGCCCTCGCCGAGCACCCCCGACTGGGCGATGGCGCCGCCGACGTCGCGCACGAGGCCGCTCGCCGCGATCGACAGCCCGGCCGCGGTCGCCTGCACGGCGCCCCAGGCACCGAGGGCGAGCCCGGTATCCTCGGGGCCGGCGCGGTTCATCGAGGCGGTGAGCGTGCCGTGGGCGAACAGGCCGCCGCCGAGGCCGATCAGGCTCACGCCCGCGGCGAACAGGTCGGCCGAGGCGAGCGGGGCGGCGAAGACCACCGCCGAGAAGGCCAGGATCCCGATCCCGACGCCCACCGCGGAGACGCGGAACGGGTCGCCCCCGCGCCCGAGCCAGCGCGCCGCGACCAGCAGGCCGAGCCCGCCTCCGGCGGCCAGCAGCGCGGTCAGCGCCGTGGTGGCCGCCACCGAGAGGTGCAGGATCTGACCGCCGTAGGGTTCGAGCAGGATGTCCTGCATCGAGAAGCCCGCCGTGCCGAGGCCGATCGCCACGAGGCGTCGCCGGGCGGTGCCCTGCCCCGCATAGGCCTGCCAGGAGGACCGGAAGTCGCGCTGCGGTGCCGTCCGCGTCCGGTTCGGATCGCGGGGCTCCTGCTTCCAGAGGGCGAACCCGTTGAGGATGATCGTGACCAGCGCCGCGCCCTGGATCACCTGGATCAGCCGGACGGGTGAGAAATGGGCGAGGAACAGGCCGAACAGCACCGCGCTCGCCATCATGCCGAACAGGAGCGCCGCGCAGAGCAGCGCCACCACCTTCGGGCGCGCGTGCGCCGGGGCGAGGTCGGTGGCGAGCGCCAGCCCGACGGTCTGGGTCGTGTGCAGGCCCGCGCCGACCAGCAGGAAGGCGAGCGCCGCCGCGAGGTTGCCGACCCAGAGCGGCCCGGTCGTGTCGCCCGACAGGATCAGCAGGGCGAACGGCATGATCGCGAGGCCGCCGAACTGGAGCAGCGTGCCGAACCAGATGTAGGGGACGCGCCGCCAGCCCAGCACCGAGCGGTGGGTGTCCGAGCGGAAGCCGACCAGCGCCCGCAGGGGCGCGAAGACCAGCGGCAGCGCCAGCATCATCGCGACGATCCAGGCCGGAACGCCGAGCTCGACGATCATCACCCGGTTGAGGGTGCCGATCAGCAGCACCGCGGCCATGCCGACGGTGACCTGGAACAGGGCGAGGCGGAGCAGCCGTCCCAGCGGCAGCTCGGCGGTGGCGGCGTCCGCGAAGGGAAGCAGCGCCGGGCCGAGGCGCATCAGGGCCTCGGTGAGCTTGCGGGCGGGGGTCATGGTCGCGCCCCGGGTGTCATTGGCCGACCATCCGCGCGGTGAGGCAGGGCGCGCGTCAGCGCCACCGCGTTCGACAGGTAGAATCCGCTGTTGATCCGGTGCGACCGCGCCCAGGCGAAGCCGTCGAGGGCCCTTTCCGAGGCGATCCGCCGCCGCAGCCCGCCCTCGGTCACCGGCACGATGGCGGGCGAGCGATCGCCGCGCGGGAAGAACTTTCCGGCCGCGTGCATCACCGTCAGGAGCGCCGTGCGCGGCGCTACGGTGAACAGCACCGAGCCGTCCGTGCGCGCGCCCAGCACCGCCAGCGCCCGGGCGATGTCGGCGGCGCGGTAGTGGATCAGCGAATCCATCGCCACGACGTGGTCGAACCGGCCGAGTGCCGGATCGAGCATGTCGCCCACCCGGAAGTCGATGCGCCCCGCGCCCGCGATCGCCGGCAGCCGCTCCTGCGCCAGCCCGATCAGCGTCGGCGAGACGTCGATCGCCACCACCTCGGCGCCCCGCCGCGCCGCCTCGACGCTGAGCGCGCCGGTGCCGCAGCCGGCATCGAGCAGGCGTGAGCCCGTCATGTCGGCCGGCAGCCAGGAGAGCAGCGTCGCCCGCATGGCGTCGCGCCCGGCCCGCACGGTGGCGCGGATCCGGCTCACCGGGGCGTCCGAGGTCAGGCGCGACCACGCCTCGACCGCGGTGCGGTCGAAGTAGGTGGTCAGCTCGCCCCGGCGGGCGTCGTAGCTGGCGCTGGCCATCGGTCGAACTCCAGACTCAATCGAAACCGAGGAACTCGAACAGGTCGCGGTCCTTCATGGGGATCGCCTCGCAGGGCTCGCCCCCGGCCCAGAGCGTCTCGGCGAGCCGCATGTACTCGGCGGTCACGGCGTCGAGCTCGGGCGAGGACTCCATCTCGAACAGGGTCGACTTCTTGAGCCGCGAGCGCCGGACCACGTCGAGGTCGGGGAAGTGGGCGAGGCGCTTCAGGCCGACCGCGTCGTTGAACCGGTCGATCTCGTCGGTCTTGGCCGAGCGGTTGGCGATGACGCCGCCGAGCCGCACGCCGTAGTTCTTCGACTTGGCGTGGATTGCCGCGACGATCCGGTTCATCGCGAAGATCGAGTCGAAGTCGTTGGCGGTGACGATCAGTGCCCGGTCGGCGTGCTGGAGCGGCGAGGCGAAGCCGCCGCAGACCACGTCGCCCAGCACGTCGAAGACGACGACGTCGGTGTCCTCCAGGAGGTGGTGCTCCTTGAGGAGCTTCACGGTCTGGCCGACCACGTAGCCGCCGCAGCCGGTGCCGGCGGGCGGGCCGCCGGCCTCGACGCACATGACGCCGTTGTAGCCCTCGACCACGAAATCCTCGACCCGCAGTTCCTCCGAGTGGAAGTTCACCGCCTCAAGCGCGTCGATCACCGTGGGGGCGAGGCGCTTGGTCAGCGTGAAGGTCGAGTCGTGCTTCGGGTCGCAGCCGATCTGCAGCACCCGCTTGCCGAGCTTCGAGAAGGCCACCGACAGGTTCGACGAGGTGGTCGACTTGCCGATCCCGCCCTTGCCGTAGACCGCGAAGACCTTGGCGGTCTCGATCTTCAGGTCGGGGTCGAGGGCGACCTGAAGGCTCCCCTCCTCCTTCCGGGCGACGACGGGATTGCGGATCGCGATGTTCATGCGGCCACTCCTGCGGTGACGCCTTCCAGGCGGTCCTCCAGCTCCTCCTCGGCCCGGTCGAGGGCGTCGCGCATCTCTGCGTCGGGGGTCCAGAAGCCGCGGCGGTGCGCCTCGATCAGCCTTTGGGCGACCTTGGCGGAGGCGGTGGGGTTCAAGGCGGCCATGCGCTCGCGCATGTCCTTGTCGAGGACGTAGGTCTCGGTGATCCGCTCGTAGATCCAGGGCTGGACCGCGTTGGCGGTGGCCGACCAGCCGACCGTGTTGGTGAGATGCGTCTCGATCTGGCGGACGCCCTCGTAGCCGTGGCCGAGCAGGCCCTCGTACCATTTCGGGTTGAGCATCCGGGTGCGCGTCTCCAGCGCCACCTGCTCCTCCAGGGAGCGGACGCGCCCCTCCCCGCGGGTCTGGTCGCTGATGTAGATCGGCACCGACTCGCCCTTGGCCCGGGCCACCGCCCGGCCCATGCCGCCGAGCCCGTCGAAGTAGTGATCGACGGAGGTGACGCCGACCTCGACCGAGTCGAGGTTCTGGTAGGCCATGTCGACGGAGGCCAGCACCGCCTGCATCAGGGCGCGCTGCGGCGCCGGGCGGCCGGTGCGGCCATACGCAAAACTCTTGCGGCGCGAGAAGGTCTCGCAGAGTTCCGCGTCGTCGTCCCAGTTCCCCGAATCGACGAGGTGGTTGACGTTGGCCCCGTAGGCGCCCTCGGCGTTGGAGAAGACCCGGAGCGCCGCCGTCTCCAGGTCGCAGCCCTGCTCGGCCTGGATGGCGAGGGCGTGCTTGCGGACGTAGTTCTGCTCCAGGGGCTCGTCGGCAGTGGCGGCGAGGTACGAGGCTTCTGCCAGGAGCTTCGTCTGCAGGGGCAGGAGATCGCGGAAGATGCCGGAGAGGGTGACCACCGCGTCGATGCGCGGGCGGCCGAGGGTCTCCAGCGGGATCAACTCGGCGCCGCTCAGGCGGCCGTAGCCGTCGAAGCGGGGCGCGGCGCCGATCAGCGCGAGCGCCTGGGCGATCGGGCCGCCCTCGCTCTTGAGGTTGTCGGTGCCCCACAGGACCAGCGCGACGCTCTCCGGGCAGGGCTTTCCGTCGGCGGCGAAGCGCTCGAGGATCCGGGCGACCTGCCGGGCGCCGTCCGTCACCGCGAAGGCGGAGGGCAGGCGGTAGGGGTCGAAGCCGTGGAGGTTGCGGCCGGTCGGCAGCACGGCCGGGTTGCGCAGGATGTCGCCACCCGCCACCGGCGGCACGAAGCGGCCGTCGAGCGCCCGCAGCAGCGCCGGCACCTCGTGGTCCCGGGACAGCAGCCGGTCGGTCTCGGCGAGGTTCTTGAGTATCTCGCGGTTGGTCTCGTCGGCGGAGAAGCCGGAGGCCTTCAGCACCGCCTCGATGCCCCGGCCGGCGACGAGCGCTTCGATGCCGGCCCGCTCCGGCTTCACGCCGTGCGCAGACTCGGCGAGCGCCAGGAGCAGATCGACCCGCTCCTCTTCCGGCGTCCCCTGCCCGACCACGTGCAACCCGTGCGGGATCAGGGTCTGCTCCAGTTCCTGCAGCGCGGTCCAGAGGCCGGAGACCCGCGCCTCCAGATCGCCGCTCCAGCCCGGATCGGCCGCCGCGAGGTCGACCGCCGCGCCCTGGTCCTGGATCAGGCGGGCCAGGGTCTCGCGCTCGCCCGCCGCCTCGGGGCCGAGGCCGCGCCAGCGCTCGATCGAGCTCTTCAGGTCGATCAGCCCACGGTAGAGCCCGGCAGCCGCGAGGCTCGGGGTGAGGTAGCTCACCAGCGTCGCGGCCGACCGGCGCTTGGCGAGCGTCCCTTCCGAGGGGTTGTTGGCCGCGTAGAGGTAGACGTTGGGCAGCGCCCCGATCAGCCGCTCCGGCCAGCAGGATTCGGACAGGCCGGTCTGCTTGCCGGGCATGAATTCGAGGGCGCCGTGGGTGCCGAAATGCAGCACGGCGTCGGCGGAAAGATCCTCGCGCAGGTAGCGGTAGAAGGCCGAGAACGCGTGGGTCGGCGCGAAGCCGCGCTCGAACAGCAGCCGCATCGGATCGCCCTCGTAGCCGAAGGCGGGCTGGACCCCGACGAAGACGTTGCCGAACTGCGCGCCGAGGACAAAGATCTCGGCGCCGTTAGTCTGGTGGCGGCCGGGCGCCGGGCCCCACTGGGCCTCGATCTCGGCGAGGTAGGGCTCGCGGCGCAGGTGATCCTCGGCCGGGATGCGGGCGTGGACGTTGGCCTGGGTGCCGTAGCGTTTGGTATTGCCCTCCAAGATCGCCGCGCGCAGGGCATCGACGTCTTCCGGGATCTCGACCGTGTAGCCGTCCGCCGCCAAGCCCTTCAGGGTGTTGAGCAGCGAGGCGTAGACCGACAGGAACGCGGCCGTGCCGGTGGCGCCGGCATTGGGCGGGAAGTTGAACAGCACCACGGCGAGCTTCCGCTCGGCCCTCGCGGTCCGGCGGAGGGAGACCAGCCGCGCGACCCGCTCGGCGAGGCGGGCCGCCCGCTCGGGATGGACCCGCATGTCCCGGGCGTTGTCGCTGCCGGAAGCGGAGGACCGTCCGCCGAACACCATCGGGGCGGTGGCGCCGTCGAGTTCGGGGATCGCGACCATCATGGTCGCCTCGACCGGCGACAGGCCGCGGTCGCCCGCCTCCCACTGCTCCAGGGTCTGGAATTCCAGCGCCTGGGCGGCGAGGTAGGGCACGTCGAGCCTGGCCAGCATCGACTCGGCGGCGGCGGCGTCGTTGTAGGCGGGTCCGCCGACCAGCGAGAAGCCGGTGAGCGAGACCAGCGCATCGATGCAGGCGCGACCGTCCCTCATGAAGAAGGAATCCACCGCTGGGCGGTTGTCGAGGCCGCTGGCGAAGGCCGGCACGACGTCGAGGCCCTGCGCCTCAAGGGCGGCGATCACCCCGTCGTAATGGGCGGTGTTGCCGGCGAGCACGTAGCTGCGCATCACCAAGAGGCCGACGCGGCCCTTCGCGCCCGCGAGGCGGGGCAGCCGTGACGGGTCGGCGCCGATCCGGCCGGGCAGCCGCGGGTGGTAGAGGCCGGTCTCGGGGTAGTCGAGGGGTGCGGGCGCCGCCGGGCCGTCACGCCAGGCGGCCCGCTCGCCGGCCGCGTAGCGGTGCACGAGGAAGCGCACCAGCGCGGCGACGTTCTCGTCCGAGCCCGCGAGCCAGTATTGCAGGGTGAGGAAATAGGCGCGCACGTCCTGGGCCGAGCCCGGGATGAAGCGCAGGATCTTCGGCAGCTTGCGCACCAGGGCCATCTGCCGTCCGGCATTGCCCTGCTGGCCCGGCTTGCCGCGCAGCTTCTTGAGGAAGTCGAGGGCGCCGCGCTTGGTGCCGCTCATGTCGAAGCGGCCGAGCTTCGTGGTCTTCACCACCTCGCCGGCCGAGAGGCAGCCGACCATCGCGTCGCAGGCGTCGCGCCGCGCCGCCAGCGCCGGCAGGATCGCCCGCACGTGCTCGTCCATGAACAGCATGGCCGAGAGCACGATGTCGGCCTGCGCGATGTCGGCCCGGCAGGCCTCCAGGGTCGCGGGGTCGTTGTCCCATTCGGCCGCCGCGTGGAAGCCCAGAACCAGCCCGGGCATCTCGGTCCGGAGGCGCAGGCGCGCCCGTTCCACCGCGCTCGCCAAGTGATTGTCGAGCGTGACGATGACGACGCGGATCGGCGGCCTATCGGCCGAAATGCGCTTTGGCATCGTAGAGGGTCTCGACGGTGATGAGCGGCAGGTGCCGCTCCCGGGCGAAGGTCTCGGTGTTGGTGCGCGCCTTGCCCCGCACGAAGAACGGGATCT
The DNA here is from genome assembly GCF_053345715.1 of Methylobacterium sp. D48H. Lineage (NCBI taxonomy): Bacteria > Pseudomonadati > Pseudomonadota > Alphaproteobacteria > Hyphomicrobiales > Methylobacteriaceae > Methylobacterium > Methylobacterium sp. D48H. The sequence goes on along the minus strand of NZ_JBKFAP010000016.1, from coordinate 103,493 downwards.
TCTTGAGTTCCTTCTCGGCCTCGGGCGACCACGCTGCGGCCCGGTCCAGCAGAATCGGAACGGGCGCCGGCGTCGGAGGGGTGTCGGCCGGCGCCCGTTCCGCGGCCTCGAACGCCCCGTCCGCCGGAGTCCCGTAGGACTTGCCGCCGAGATGCGAGGGGCCGACGCCGTCGTGGAATTCGGGATCCTCCCGGAACATGCCGAGGAGGTGCTCTTCGAGGCCCATCATCAGCGGATGGACCAGGGTGTCGAACAGGACGTTGGCGCCCTCGAACCCCATCTGCGGGGCGTAGCGGGCCGGGAAGTCCTGGACGTGCACCGGCGCGGAGATCACCGCGCAGGGGATGCCGAGCCGCTTCGCGACGTGGCGCTCCATCTGGGTACCGAGCACCAGTTCCGGCGCGGCCGCGCGGATCGCCGCCTCGACGTCGAGGTAATCGTCGGTGATCAGCGCCTCGATGCCGTGCTCGGCCGCCTCGGCGCGGACCTCGCGGGCGAGTTCGCGGCCGTAGGTGCCCAGTCCCACGACGGTGAAGCCGAGTTCCTTGGCGGCGACCCGGGCGATGCCGATGGCGTGGGTCGCGTCGCCGAACACGAAGACGCGCTTGGCCGTGAGATACGTCGAATCGACCGAGCGGGAGTACCAGGGCAGCCGCGAGCCGGGGCCGTCGAGCACCGGTGCCGGGTCGATCCCGGCGAGGCTCGCAACCTCCTCGACGAACCGGCGGGTGCCGCCGACGCCGATCGGGACGGTCTGCGTGAACGGCTGCCCGAAACTCTTCTTCAGGTAGTCCGCGGCCGACCGGGCGGTCTCGGGGTAGAGCACGACGTTGAAATCGGCCTCCCGGAGCCGGCCGAGATCGGCGGGCGTGGCCCCCAGCGGTGCCACGACATTCACGGCGATGCCGAGCGAATCGAGCAGCCGGCGGATCTCGATCAGGTCGTCCCGGTGGCGGAAGCCCAGCGCCGTCGGTCCCAGGATGTTGCAGAGCGGACGCTGCCCGGGCTCCCGCGCCGGATGCGGGGCGGGCGGACCGGCGAGCGCCCGGACGAGGCGGTAGAAAGTCTCCGACGCGCCCCAGTTCTCCTTCTTCTGGTAGGCGGGCAATTCCAGCGGGATCACCGGGATCGGCAGGTCGAGGGCCTTGGCGAGGCCGCCCGGATCGTCCTGAATCAGCTCGGCGGTGCAGGAGGCGCCGACGATCATCGCCTGGGGCTGAAACCGCGCGTGGGCGGCCGAAGCCGCCTGCTTGAACAGCTCGGCGGTGTCGCGGCCGAGATCCTGGGCGCGGAAGGTCGTGTAGGTGACGGGCGGGCGGGCGTCCCGCCGCTCGATCATCGTGAACAGCAGGTCGGCGTAGGTGTCGCCCTGCGGCGCGTGCAGCACGTAGTGCAGCCCGGACATCGCCGTGGCGACGCGCATCGCGCCGATGTGAGGAGGTCCCTCGTAGGTCCAGAGCGTGAGCTGCATGGCTCTACACCTCCAGCAGGGCGCGGCGGCGGAGCGGGCGCACGAACAGCTCCGCGAGGTCGCCGGCCTGCTCGTAGCCCTGCACGGGCGTGAACAGCAGCTCGATCGACCACTTGGTCGACAGCCCCTCCGCCTCCAGCGGATTGGCGAGGCCGAGGCCGCAGACCGTGAGATCCGGCCGTTCCGCCCGGCAGCGGTCCATCTGGTCGTCGAGGCTCTGGCCCTCCGTCACCCGCGTGCCCGCGGGCAGCAGCTCGATCTCGGCGGCGAGATGCCCCCGGTGCAGGTACGGCGTCCCGACCTCCACGAGGTCCGCGCCGAGCTCCCGGGCGAGGAAGCGGGCGAGCGGAACCTCCAGCTGCGAATCGGGGAAGAAGAACACGCGCTTGCCGCCGAGCCTCTCGCGGTGGGGGGCGAGCGCGGTCTCGGCGCGGGCGCGGCCCGCTTCCGTGGCCTGTTCGAAGGCGGCCTCGGAGACGCCGAACGCCTCGGCGGCTGCCCGAAGCCAGCCGGTGGTGCCTTCGGCGCCCAGAGGGAACGGCGCGGGCAGCCGGCGGGCGCCACGCTCGTCGAGGGCCCGGGCCGTGTCGGTCAGGAAGGGCTGGGCCAGCAGATAGCGGGTGTTGCGCCCAACAGCCGGCATCGCGTTCGCCCGGCGGGCGGGCAGGAACCGGACATCCGCGATCCCCATCGCGGCGAAGAGCCGGAGAAACTGATCCTCCACCACGTCGGCCAGCGCCCCGACCACGAGGAGCGAAGGGACCGCCGTCTCGGCCTCGCGGGGCAGGTCGGGCACGAGGGCGGCGAGGCAGGCATCCTCCCCTTGCGTGAAGGTCGTCTCGATGCCGGAACCCGAGTAGTTCAGCACCCGTACGGGGGCGAGCCGTCCCGACAGGCGCTGGGCCGCCCGGGACAGGTCGAGCTTGATCACTTCCGACGGGCATGAGCCCACGAGGAACAGGAGCTTGATGTCCGGCCGGCGCTCGATCAGCCGGGTCACCACCCGGTCGAGCTCCTCGTTGGCGTCGGCGAGGCCGGCGAGGTCGCGCTCGTCGATGATCGCCGTGGCGAAGCGCGGCTCGGCGAAGATCATCACGCCGGCGGCGGACTGGATCAGGTGCGCGCAGGTGCGCGAGCCGACCACCAGGAAGAAGGCATCCTGGATCTTCCGGTGCAGCCAGACGATGCCGGTCAGCCCGCAGAACACGGCCCGCTGACCCTGCTCCTGGCGGAGCTCGATGCCGCCGCAGGGTGGCTGATGGACCAGGGGAGCGTTCACGGCAGCGCCTCCGCGAGACGCGGCGCACGACTTCCGGCACTCTCCATGCGCGCGGCCCGGAGCTTCAGGAGGAACTGGGCCGCGTTGATCACGTAGGTCGCGTAGGCCGCCAGCGCGAGGAGCAGCAGCGCCTGACTCCTGAGCGCGCCCGTGGCGAGGGCCGCGAGGTAGGCGGTGTGGAGAGCCAGCACCAGCATGCTGACCGCGTCCTCCCAGAAGAAGGCAGGCGCGAAGAGCCACCGCCCGAATACGACCTTCTCCCAGATCGAGCCGGTGACCATGATCGCGTAGAGGGCCAGGGTCTTCACGACGACCGAGATCTCGGCCGCGCGCAGGCCGTCGTCGGTGGCCAGGGCGCGCACCACCAGGACGAGGCTCACCAGGAAGATCGCGAACTGGAGGGGCGCCAGCACTCCCTGGACCACGGTCCAGAGCGACGAATCGCGCCGGCGCCGTTCGGCGGGCGTGTAGAGCGGTCGTGCCGGCCGGTCCTCGGGACCCATGCATCCGCTCCCTAGTCGTCGGCGGCGCCTCAGGCTCCGTCGTTGACAGAGGCTAGGGCGGGGGTCCGGGAAGTGTCAAGTGCGCTTGACGCTTTCACGACATGACAGTGGCAGGGATATTTTTTCTTCGAATAAGATCATTGCCAAGATCGTCAGGAAGCGTATCGTCGGCCGTGGCGGCAGAGATTGCTGCCGTTCGGCTTGTCAGACTCAGGAACTGACGGACACGAAGAATAGACGGGCGAGCAACGCCACACCGAGCGCGCGAGCGGATCCGCCGGCCCTTCCGGGACGGGGCCGTCTCAGGGAGGATGCCGATGGGAAACTGGAGGCATTTCGGTGGCCGTCTGGATCACGGTCCGTCCGCGGCCGGCTGCAGCCCCGTGAGCGACGGGCTCCCCGTGTTCCGCGACGCGGCCCTCGGCTGGCCCGACCTGCACAGGCCCGTGCCCGACGCGCTCGCCAAGGTCGTCGAGGCGGAGATCCTGCCCCGCCTGATGCTCGCCCACCGGCCCGCCGGCCGCGCCGTCCCGGCGGACCGGGCGCCGAGCGCGCGGGAGATCGCCGACTTCAGCGCCCTGCTCCTGGCCTCCGGCCCGGTCGACCTCGACGCCCGCGTGGACGCCCTGCGCGACGGCGGCTTGCCGCTCCCGCGCCTGCTCCTCGACCTGCTCGCCCCGGCCGCCCGGCACCTCGGCGCCCTCTGGGAGGAGGATGCCTGCGACTTCCTGGCGGTGACCGAGGCCCTCGGGCGGCTCCACACCGTGAGCCGCCGCCTCTGCGCCGAGCTGGAGAGCGAATCGGTCCCGGCCAACGGGCGCAGCGTCCTGCTGCTGCCCTGCCCGGGCGAGACCCACGTCTTCGGCCTGTCGCTGGTCGCGAGCTTCTTCCGGGAGGCCGGCTGGGACGTGACCACCGCGGTGCCCGGGCCGGGGGTCGCCCCCCTGGACCTGCTCCGGTCCGACTGGTTCGACGTGGTCGGCCTGTCGCTCTCCTGCGACGTCCTGCTGCCGGTCCTGACGGCGACGGTGGCGGAGGTGCGCCGCGATTCGCGCAACCGGCACGTCCGGGTGCTGGTCGGCGGCCCCTTCTTCGCGCGCCACGGCGGCGAGGCGGGGATCGTCGGGGCGGATGCCTGCGCGTCGGACGCGTGCCTCGCGCCCGCCGCGGCCGAAGCTTTGCTGGACAGACAGGCCTTGGCCTGCTGAAAGGGCCTCCAACCGACTATCACATTGCGGTGACCGTGACCCCTCAGCCCCGCCCCTCCCCGCAGTCGCCGCCCGCGGCCCTGCAGCAGGTGGCCGGCCTCCTCCAGGGCGAGGCGGTCGGGCGCATCGTCGCGGCGTCCGCGGACCTCTCCCTGGTGATCGACGCGGACGGGGTGATTCGGGACGCCACGGTCGGCGCCGACCTCGCGGCCGAGACCGTGGCGGGCTGGCTGGGCCGGCGCTGGATCGACACCGTCACGGTGGAGAGCCGCCCGAAGGTCGACGCACTGCTGCGGGACGCCGGGGCCGACGGCATCACCCGCTGGCGCCAGGTGAACCACCCCTCGCCCGACGGCGCCGACCTGCCGATCCGCTACGCGTCGATCCGGCCCTCGGAGGGCGGCCCGATCCTCGTGCTCGGGCGCGACATGCGGGCGGTGGCCGCCCTGCAGCGCCGGCTGGTGGAGACCCAGCAGGCCCTGGAGCGGGACTACGACCGGCTCCGCGCCGCCGAGACCCGCTACCGGCTCCTGTTCCAGATCTCCGGCGAGCCGGTGCTGGTGGTCGATGCCGGCACGCGCCGGGTGGCCGAGGCCAACCCGGCCGCGGCGCGCCTCCTCGGGCGCCCGGCCAAGCGCATCGCCGGGCAGGACGCCGTCGAGCTGTTCGACCCCGCCAGCACCCGGGCCCTGGAGGCGCAGTTCGCCGCCCTGCGGGCGACCGGGCAGGCGGGCGAGATCCGGGCGGCGCTGCAGCACGGGCGCGGGGAGGTCACGGTCTCGGCCTCGCTGTTCCGGGGCGAGGGCGGCGCGAGCGCGCTGCTGCAGCTGGTCGCCGACCCGGCGACGGCGGCGCCCGGGCCCGACCAGGAGGCGCCCACCGCCGCGGTGATCGAGGCGATGCCGGAGGGCTTCGTGGTCACCGATTCGGCGCGGCGGATCCTCATGGCCAACGCCGCCTTCCTGGAGCTGGCGCAGCTCGCCACGGTGGGCCAGGCCCGCGGGCGCACCCTCGACCACTGGCTCGGCCGCGACGAGACCGAGGCGCAGGCGCTGTTCGCGACCCTCGTCGACCACGGCGCCGTGCGCCGCTTCGCCACCGTCGTCCGCGGCGCCTACGGCGGCATGGAGGACGTGGAGGTCGCCGCCGTGTCGGTGGCCGGCGCCCGCCCCTGCCTGGGCTTCGCCATCCGGTCGGGCCCGCGGCGGATCGCCGAAGGGCGCCCCGGGGTCGGGCGGGAGGTGCCCCGCTCGGTGGAGCAGATGACCGAGCTGGTCGGCCGGGTCTCGATGAAGACCCTGGTGCGCGAGACGACCGACCTGATCGAGAAGCTCTGCATCGAGGCGGCCCTGCGGATCACCCGGGACAACCGGGCCTCGGCGGCCGAGATGCTCGGCCTGAGCCGGCAGGGCCTCTACGCCAAGATGCGGCGCTACGGCGTCGGCGACCTGGACGGCCCGGTCGAGGACATCTGAGGATCCGGACGCGGCGGGACCCGTCCCATCCAATCCCATCCCATCCCATCCTTTCCCATCCCCCGAAGGTGCGCGCGGCGGGGCCCGCCGGACCCCCTCGGATCCCGGCACCGAAGGCCTCGAAGATCCCGGAATCGTCCTCGCGGACGGGGGTCGCCGGGAGCGCCCGGGGCGCCGCCGGAGCGCCGGAAAGCGCCCGCGCGGGCGGTCCCGCCGGCACGGTTTTTCGGTGTTCCGGATAATGTATTTCTGGTCCGCCGCTGCATTTATTCGACAAACGTCGCGCACATGCTGGCGCGCGGTGTAAATCTGGCTTGACACCCCGCCGGGCGCCGGTAGCCTCCCGTCATGACCGCTACGCCCGCCCCGAGCGCAGTCATCGAGCTGCTGAAGCCGCTCACGTGGTTCGCGCCGATGTGGGCCTTCGCCTGCGGGGTGATCTCCTCGGGCCAGCCGGCCAGCGGCCAGTGGCCGGTGATCGCCGCCGGCATCCTGCTGGCCGGCCCGCTGGTCTGCGCCACCAGCCAGGCCGCCAACGACTGGTTCGACCGCCACGTCGACGCGATCAACGAGCCGAACCGGCCGATCCCCTCCGGGCGGATCCCGGGCCGCTGGGGGCTCTACCTCGCGCTCGCCTGGACGGCGCTGTCGCTGGCGGTGGCCGCCGCGCTCGGGCCCTGGATCCTCGGGGCCGCGCTGTTCGGGCTGGTCCTGGCCTGGATCTACTCGGCGCCGCCGGTGCGGCTGAAGCGGAACGGCTGGTGGGGCAACGCCGCGGTGGCGCTCTGCTACGAGGGGCTGCCCTGGTTCACCGGCGCCGCCGTCATGGCCGCCGCCCTGCCCGACCGGCGGGTGCTCCTGGTGGCGCTGCTCTACGCGGCCGGGGCCCACGGCATCATGACCCTCAACGACTTCAAGTCCGTGGAGGGCGACCGCCGGATGGGGCTGCTGTCGCTGCCGGTGCAGATGGGCTCTGAGCGCGCCGCGCGCTTCGCCTGCCTGGTCATGGCCCTGCCGCAGGTGGCGGTGATCGCGCTCCTCGTCGGCTGGGAGCGCTACTGGCACGCCGGCCTCGTCGCCGCGCTGCTCGCCGGGCAGTTCGCCCTGATGGCCCGGTTCCTGGAGAATCCCCGGGAGCGGGCGATCTGGTACAACGGCACCGGCACCACCCTCTACGTCCTCGGCATGCTGGTCTCGGCCTTCGCGCTGCGCCCGCTGGTGGGAGGGGCGTGATGGCACCGGACCCCGGCACGGGCCTCGGCTGGCCCCAGATCGTCCGCCTCGGCCTCGTCCAGACCGCGCTGGGCAGCGTCGTCGTGCTGATGACCGCCACCCTCAACCGGGTCATGGTGGTGGAATTGGCGCTGCCCGCCCTCGTGCCGGGCCTGCTGGTCGCCCTGCACTACGCCGTGCAGGTCCTGCGCCCGCGCTGGGGCTACGGCTCCGACCGCAGCGGCCGGCGCACCCCCTGGATCGTCGGCGGCATGGCGGCCCTCTGCCTCGGCGGGTTCGGCGCCGCCTGCGGCACCGCGCTGGCGGCCGAGAGCCTCGCCCTGGGGCTGGCGCTCGCCGCCCTCTCGTTCCTGTGCGTCGGCATGGGCGTCGGCGCGGCCGGGACCTCCCTCCTCGTCCTGCTCTCGGGCGGCGTCGCGCCGGCCCGGCGGGGCGCGGCCGCCACCGTCGTCTGGGTGATGATGATCGTCGGCTTCGCCGTCACGGCGCCGCTCGCCGGGCACTTCCTCGACCCGTTCTCCGGCCCGCGCCTCGCGGCGGTGTCGGGCACGGTCTCGCTCGTCGCCTTCTGCGTGGCGGCGCTCGCGGTCGCCGGCGTCGAGCGCCGCCTGCCGGTCCGGGCGCCCGAGCCCGCGGAGGCGCGCCGCCCGTTCTTCACCGTGCTGGCCCACGTGCTGGCCGACCCCGTGAGCCGGACCTTCACGATCTTCGTCTTCGTGTCGATGCTGGCCTACAGCGCCCAGGAGCTGATCCTGGAGCCCTATGCCGGCCTCGTCTTCGCGATGAGCCCCGGCGCCACCACCAAGCTCGCCGGCCTCCAGCACGGCGGCGTGCTCGCCGGCATGCTGCTGGTGGCGGCGGTGACGCTCCTCGCCCGCGGCACCGTCCTCGCCTCCCTGCGGCTCTGGATCGGGATCGGCTGCGCCGGCTCGGCCGCCGCCCTCTTCGCCCTGGCGAGCGGCGCGGCGGCGGGATCGGACTTCCCCCTGCGCGCGACGGTCTTCGCCCTCGGGGTGGCCAACGGCGCCTACGCGGTCGCCGCCATCGGCTCGATGATGGCGCTCGCCGGCCGCGGCGACGCGCGGGAGCGCGGAACCCGCATGGGCGTCTGGGGCGCCGCGCAGGGCGTCGCCTTCGGGGCCGGCGGCTTCCTCGGGGCCGTGGCGGTCGACGCCGTCCGGCTGGTCACCGCCGAACCCGTCCAGGCCTACGCGGCGGTCTTCGCCGCGGAAGGGCTGCTGTTCCTCGTCGCGGTCGTCCTGGCGGCGCGGCTCGAACCCGCTCCGGCACCGGACACGGTGCCGCTCGATCCTGCCTTCAGCGCGAGGTGAGGCCATGGCCCGGTTGGACGATGGCGGCCCCGGCCGCGACAGCTACGACGTCGTCGTGGTCGGCGGCGGGCCGGCCGGCGCCACGGCGGCGACCGACCTCGCCCGGGCCGGCCACGCGGTGCTGCTCCTCGACAAGCCCGGCCGGATCAAGCCCTGCGGCGGCGCGATCCCGCCCCGGCTGATCCGGGACTTCGCGATCCCGGACGCGCTCCTGGTGGCGAAGATCCGGTCCGCCCGGATGGTGGCGCCGAGCGGCAAGGCCGTCGACATGCCGGTGGGCGAGGGCTTCGTCGGCATGGTCGACCGCGAGCACTTCGACCCGTGGCTGCGCGAGCGGGCCGCGGCGGCCGGCGCCGACCTGCGCGCGGCGGCCTACGACCGGATCACCCGGCCCGACGACGGGCCGCCGCTGGTCCACTTCACCACCGGCGCGGGGGCCGGCCTCGCCCGCCACGCCGTCCGGGCCCGCCTCGTCCTCGGCGCCGACGGCGCCTGCTCGCCGGTCGGCCGCGCGGAGGTGCCGGGCCACGCCAGGATGCGGCAGGTCTTCGCCTATCACGAGATCCTGCGGGTCCCGGAGGCCGGCGCCCCCGGGGCCGGGTCGGTCGACGCCACCCGCTGCGACGTCTACTACCAGGGCCGCCACTCGCCGGACTTCTACAGCTGGATCTTCCCCCACGGGGACACGCTGAGCATCGGCACCGGCAGCGCGCGGAAGGGGTTCTCGCTGCGCTCCTCGATCCGGGCCCTGCGCGCCGCCACCGGCCTCGACCACGCCGAGACCGTCCGCCGCGAGGGGGCGCCGCTGCCGCTGAAGCCCCTGAAGCGCTGGGACAACGGCCGGGACGTGCTGCTCGCGGGCGACGCCGCGGGCGTCGTCGCGCCGGCCTCCGGCGAGGGGATCTACTACGCGATGCTCGGCGGCCGGCTGTCGGCCGAGGCCGCCGCCGCCTTCCTGCGGACCGGGGACGCGCGCGCCCTCGCGGGCGCGCGGAAGCAGTTCATGAAGCTGCACGGGCGCGTGTTCTGGATCCTCGGGATGATGCAGTGGGTCTGGTACCGCAGCGACGGCCTGCGCGAGCGCTTCGTCTCGATCTGCCGGGACAAGGACGTCCAGCAGCTCACCTGGGACAGCTACATGAACAAGGAGCTGGTCCGCGCGAAGCCGGCCGCCCACGCGCGGATCTTCTTCAAGGACCTCGCGCACCTGTTCCGCTGGGTCTCGCCGTGAGCCTCGCCGCCGCCGATCTGGGACCGCCCGTGGTGGCGGCGGTCGCCGCCGTGCTGGTGGCCGTGGCCGGCGGCCTCGCGACCACGACGGACACGTGGTACCGGCGCCTGCGGGTCCCGGCCTGGAAGCCGCCGGACTGGGCCTTCGGCCCGGTCTGGGCGGTGATCTTCGCGCTCACCACCACGGCCGGCGTGCTGGCCTGGAACGGCGACGCCGACCCCGTCGCCCGGGGCGTCCTGCTGGCCGCCTACGCGGTGAACGGGGTGCTCAACATCGCCTGGAGCGTGCTGTTCTTCCGGTTCCGCCGGCCCGACTGGGCGCTGGCCGAGGTCGCGGTCCTGTGGCTGTCCATCGCCGTGCTGGTGCTGGTGACCGGCCGGGTCTCGGGCGCGGCGGGGCTCATGAACCTGCCCTACCTCGCCTGGGTCAGCGTCGCCGCCTGCCTGAACCTGCGGATCGTCCGCCTCAACGGGCCGTTCGCGGAGCCCGCCTGATGGGGGCGCTCCTCGACCCGGTCCTCGGCCCCGCCTTCGCGTCGGGCCGGATCGTCGACGGGATCCTGCTGCTCGTCGCCCTGGAGGCGCTCGCCCTCGCGTGGCTCGCCCGCCGGGGCGGCCCGCCGCTGCCGTCCCTGCTGGCCAACCTCGCCTCCGGCGCCGCGCTGATGCTGGCCCTGCGGGCGGCGCTCGTGGGGGCCGGCTGGGTCGCGGTCGCCGGGTGGATGCTCGCCGGGCTCGTCGCCCATCTCGCCGACCTCGGCCTGCGGGTCCGGGCGGCCACGGCACAACGCCGCAGCGCGGCGCCGGCCGGAACAACGCCCGCGACGGCCGCGTTCACGCGCGTCACAAGTTTCAAACAGCTCTAAAATCGGGATGGGAGACGCGGCATGCAGCGCACGAGAGCCCTCTCCTCCGGCCGCGCGGCCCCGACGCGGCTGGCCCCGATGCGGGCCGCCCCCTTCCTCGCGGGCCTGCTCCTGGCCGCGCCGGCGCTGGCGCAGGACGGCTCGGCCGACCAGATCGAGCGCGGCAAGTACCTCGTGACGATGGGCGACTGCGCGGCCTGCCACACGGCGCCGGGCGGCAAGTACCTCGCCGGCAACTACGCGCTGAACATGCCCTTCGGCGTGATCATGACCCCCAACCTCACTCCCGACAAGGAGACGGGCCTCGGCAACTGGAGCTACGCCGACTTCGACCAGGCGTTCCGGCACGGCTACAGCAAGAACGTCGGCTACCTGTACCCGGCCTTCCCGTTCGCGTGGTTCACCAAGGTCACCGACGAGGACACCAAGGCGATCTGGGCCTACCTCCAGTCGGTCCCGGCCGTGAACGAGAAGCGGAAGGAGAGCCAGATCCCGTTCCCGTTCAGCGTCCGCACGGCGCTGGTGACGTGGCGGACGGCCTTCTTCACCGAGGAGCGCTTCAAGCCCGACCCGAAGGCCAGCGCCGAGGTGAACCGCGGCGGCTACCTCGTGGAGGGGCTCGGCCACTGCGCCATGTGCCACAACGAGAACAAGCTCGTCGGCAACTCGAGCTTCGCGGGCCGGTTCGGCGGCGGCGTGATCGACGGCTGGTACGCCCCCAACATCACCCCGGACGGCCACCAGGGCATCGGCGCCTGGACCGACGAGCAGGTGGTGACCTACCTCAAGACCGGCACCGCCCCGGGCGACCGGCCGGGCGTCGCCGCCGGGCCGATGCGCCAGACCATCATGGAATCCCTCTCCAAGGTGAAGGAGGAGGACCTGAAGGCCATGGTGGCGTACCTGCGCACCGTGCCGGCCAAGCAGACCTACAAGCCGAAGGACCTCGCGGCCTTCGACACGCCCGACGCGCCCGGCGCCTCCACCTACCTGACCTACTGCTCCTCCTGCCACCAGCCCGACGGCAAGGGCATCGAGGGCGCGGTCCCGGCGCTCGCCGGCAACACCTCGGTCCAGTCCGAGGGCCCCGAGACGGTGCTGCGGGTGATCTACGGCGGGCTCGGCGCCCAGAGTGGGCTCGCCCCGATGGTGGCGATCGGTCAGCAGATGACCGACGTCGAGGTGAAGAACGTCACCGACTACATCCGCAATTCCTGGGGCAACAAGGCGCCGGTCGTGACCGGCGAGAAGGCCTCGGAGGCGCGCGCCGCCACCAAGACCATGCTGGCCGGCACGGCGCCCTGCGCGGAGATCGAGCAGGACAAGCTCAAGGCCGCCTTCGACAAGATCGGGCTGCAGGCGAGCCTGAAGGGCCTGAAGCAGCAGGACTTCGTCCCGACCCTCGCCCGGCTGGTGCAGCAGGTGAAGGCGGAGCCGACCGGGGTCACCGACGACGACATCGTCAACGGCCTGACCACGGCCTTCTGCAAGGTCGGCCGCGACGACCCGCAATACGGCAACCCGAGCTGGCCCGCGGTGATCGGCACCTTCGCGAACGTCGCCTACAGCCAGGTGAAGCACCCGGAGAAGCAGGCCGCCAACGTCCCCTCCGCCACCACGCCGCCGGCGAAGAACTGAGGCGCCGCCCCCGCGGCCCCGGCCTGCCGGGGTCTTCGGGGCCGGTTCGGGGTCAGATCGGGCGGAACGGATAAAACCGTGTTTCGTTGGAGCCGGGACGTGCCGACCTCACGCCCGGAGTCCCCGTGTCCAGCCTCGTCCGAATCCTGCTCGCGATCTTCTTCCCGCCGATCGCCGTGCTCGTCACCACGGGCTTCGGCCTTCAGTTCCTGCTGAACATCCTGCTGTGGATCCTGGGCTGGCTGCCCGGCACGGTCCACGCCCTGTGGCTGATGAACCGCGACCGGCCGCTGGTCTGAGCCGTCAGGGCTTCCGGCCCTCGGGCTCGCCCTTCCGGAGGGCGGGCTTCTCCGCCTTCGCGTCGGCCTTCGACTCACCCTTGCCCTCGACCTTCGCGGTCTTCACCGCGTGGGCCCTGGCGGCCTTCGGCGCGACCGTCTCGGCGGCGTGGGCGACCTTCGCCGGCTCCGGCGCCGCCGCGGGCACGACCGCGGCGTCGGCCGCCGGGGCCGCGGGCGCCGCCGGGGCCGGCTTGTCCTTGGCGAAGAGCTGGCCGAACAGCTTCTGGTAGCTGCTCGCGTCGCCGTCCGCGTCCGCCACCGCGATGCGGGCGGGCTTGTCGGGCAGGGCCGCCGTGGTCTCGACCTGCGCGCCGGGATCGGCGCGGTTCGCCATGAGCGTCGTGGGCGTCGTGGGCGTCGTGGGCGCCGCTGGCTCCCGCCCGTGCCCCTTGCCGCCGGCCTTCGCCGCGCGGGTCGCGGCCGCCGGCTCGGCGCCGGCCAGCATCGTGGGCTGGCCCTTCGGCGCGAGCTCGATCTCCTGCGGGCCGGCCGCCAGGGTCTCGGGCCGGCTCACGTCGCCGAGATTGTGCCGGCCGTACTCCTTGGCGTCGTAGGGCAGGACCGTCTCGGTGCCGCCGAGGCTCGCGAAGGCGCTGGCGTTCTGCGGGCGGAAGACCGGGTTCTGGCCGCCGTCCTGGTACACGACCCGCACCGCCGGCGTGCCCTTGGCGACGAGGTCGGCGACCGCGTGCGTGTCGCGCGCGCTCTTCTCGGCGACCAGCGGGTCGACCCGCGGCTTGCACGAGCCGGCGGCCGCGTCGGCCCCGCCGAACACGTACTTGGTCCCGCACTGGCCGATCTTCGGCTCCTCGTGCAGGGCCTCGAAATAGTCGGACCCCTCCTTGAGGTTCTGCCAGAAGGCGATGTTCGGGTCGTTGCGGAACTTGGCCATGTTCTCGGCCGTCATCCGGAACGGGTAGGACTGGAACTGGAAGCTGCGCTGGCCGCCAATGAACGCGTCGCGGGCGACGGCGTAGATCTCCGCGATGGTGGCGTCGGTCATGGCGAAGCAGCCCGCCGACGAGCAGGTGCCGTGCACCATCAGGTACTTGCCGGTGCGCCCGTTGGCCCGGTCGACGGCGTTCGGGAAGCCCGTGTCGAACGAGAGATAGTACGACGAGTTCGGGTTCATCAGGCCCGGGGTGATCGTGTAGAAGCCCTCGGGCGCCTGCCGGTCCCCTTCCCGGGTCTTCGGCCCGAGCTGGCCGGACCAGCGGCAGATCGGGTAGGTCTTCATGAGGGCGTAGCGGCCGTCGCTCCCCCGCTTCCAGATCTCCATCTCCGCCTCCTTCTTGAAGGTGCGGATCAGGATCGGGTCGGAGGGCTGCATCCCCTTGGACTGCATCAACGCGACGGTCTGGGGGGCGATCGGCGCGAGGCTGCGCGCGCTCGGGCCGTTGATCCCGGAACCGTCCTGGCAGGCGGCGAGCGACAGGGCCAGCAGGGACGCCGCCGCCAGCAGTCGCGCGGTCGCGAGACGCGCCGTCATGGGGAACCTCGATCGTCTTACGCGCGCCCGCGGGCCTTGCTGGCCGCGTCGGGTGCCACTCCCCAACCCAATAGGCTCGTTAAGCTTGCGCCTTCCTTACCGCAAGGACCCGGCTGCAACACTGGATTGTTCTCGGGTGTGGAGAGCCCGCGCATGCGCGCTATCCACAGCGCGCCGCGGCGGGGTCGCGGGACGGCGCCGTTCGAGCCGCAGGGCCGCGCGGCGATCCATGCTGTGCTCGTGCGCGGTCCCGCCCGCGGTCCGGCCTGCCGGCCCGGTGCGCGGACCGGTGGACTCCCTGGCGGCGCGGACGCGTGCGACCGCGCCGGGCGCCCAACTTTGCGCTGCTTGCCTCGGCGGGATGAAGGCGCCACGTTCGCGGAGGCTGCCATCCGGATTCGGCCGATCGACCCGGACGGCTCGAACACGCGAACGTCGCCCATGGCGGCCCTCTCGCTCGACACGCACGCCCTCGTCCGTCGCCTGCGGGCGACCGGCCTGTCCGAGGATCAGGCCGAGGCGATCACCGCGGCGATCCGCGAGAGTCGGGATTCCGATCTGACGAACCTCGTCACCAAGACCGATCTGGCCGAAGCGAAGTTCGACATCATGAAATGGGTGATCGGCTCGATCGGCTTCCAGACGATCGTCATCGTCGGCGCGATCGTTGCCCTGTCGCGCGCCGCGCATTGACGGCCGCCCCGGGAGCCGACCGGCCGCCGCCCCGCAACGTCGCCCCCGGGCGCCCGCTCAGGCGAACAGGTCCGGCCGCCGCGCCGCCTCGGCGCGGATGATCGCCACCAGCGCCGCGTCGTCGGCCGGCTCGGCGAGCCGCAGGCCGACCGGCTCCGAGGGCGTCTGCACGGTGAGCCAGCGCAGGGTGGGCCGCAGGTCGAGCGCCTCGACCACCGCCATGCGCGGGTGCCCGGTCTCGAGCTGCACGAAGGTCAGGTGGTTGCGGCTGGCGCGCTGCCCGAGCAGGTCGTCGATCGCCTCGACCACGTCGCGGGGCGTGTGCAGATGGGTCATCATCCAGAGGCGGTTGTCGGTGCCCGGCGTGTCGAGGGCCCGGCGCAGCCGGCGCACGCCCTCGGTGAGGAAGGCGTAGTCCGCCTCGCTCGTCGCCGGGTCGTGGTGGTTGAACACGCACTCGAGGCCGTGCCGCTCCCGGTAGAGGCGGTGGCGCCCCCGCCAGATGCCGGGGCCGCGCCGCTCGGCCTCCGGGATGCTCTCCAGCTGGCCCCGGTCGACGAGCGCGGCGAAGTCGTCGGCGAGGCAGTCCCGGGCCATGCCGGGCATGGAGAAGATCCAGTCGAGGGGCCCCGACCACTGGCGCAGGTCGAGCGTCTTGAGGACGTGCGCCATCTGGCAATTGCAGCCCAGGGAGACGTGGTTGTGCCGGCCCGGCTCCCGCGCGTCGCGCCGGCCGAGCAGCCGGCCGATCGCGCCGAACAGGCCCCCCGTCGCCCCGGGCTCGCTCACAGGGTCCGGCCGATCGCCAGGAACTTCTCGGCGCGCCGGTCGCGGATCTCGACGGGCGAGAGGCCGTCGAACTGCGCGAGGGCGTCGGCGATGGCGTCGCCCGCGGCCCGGATCGCCGCCTCGCGGTCGCGGTGCGCCCCGCCGGTGGCCTCCGGGATGATCGTGTCGATGACGCCGAGCCGCAGCAGGTCCTGGGCGGTGATCTTCATGGCGGTCGCGGCGTCCGACGCGCGGCCCTGGTCGCGCCACAGGATCGAGGCGGCGCCCTCCGGCGAGATCACCCCGTAGATCGCGTGCTCCAGCATCAGCACCCGGTTGGCGGTGGCGAGCGCGATCGCGCCGCCCGAGCCGCCCTCCCCGATCACCACGGCGACGTTGGGCACGCCGAGCGCGAGGCAGGCCTCGGTCGAGCGGGCGATGGCCTCGGCCTGGCCGCGCTCCTCCGCCTCGATGCCCGGATAGGCGCCGGCGGTGTCCACGAAGGCGAGGACCGGCAGACCGAACCGGTCGGCGGTCTCCATGAGCCGGACCGCCTTGCGGTAGCCCTCGGGCCGGGCCATCCCGAAATTGTGGCGCAGCCGCGCCTCGGTCGTGGCGCCCTTCTCCTGGCCGAGCACCAGGACCGGCCGGCCGCGGAACCGGCCGAACCCGCCCAGGATCGCCTCGTCCTCGCCGAAGCTGCGGTCGCCGGCCAGCGGGGTGAACTCGGTGATGAGCCCGTCGCGATAGTCCACGAAGTGCGGCCGCTGCGGGTGGCGGGCCACCTGGGTCTTCTGCCAGGGGGTCAGATTCGCGTAGATCTCGGCGAGCGCCTGGCCGGCCTTGGCCTCGAGCCGGCCGACCTCCTCGGCGATGGAGACCGCGCCGTCGCGCGCGCTCACGGCGCGCAGCTCCTCGAGCTTGGCCTCCAGCTCGGCCACCGGCTTCTCGAAGTCGAGGTAGGTGCGCGTCACCGCCATCGTATCACAGGTCTTCCCGGGGTCCGCCGCGCGAGAGGCGGCGGGCGCGAGGTGTTGGCGATGGCGGGGATGGTGTCAACCGGCGGCGTGGCGGAAGCGCCCCGGGTCCGGGCCGGTGAGGGCCGCGTCAGGCCGCGTCCAGCGCCTCCCGGGCGATCCGGCGGCAATGCTCCAGGTAGCCGCGCTGGTGCGCGCCCATCAGGTCGGTGACCACCGACCAGAGCCAGCCGGGGGCGTCGGGGCCCGGGCCCGGCGCCCGCACGGCGTCGATCCAGGCCCGGCGGTCGGCCGCGCCCATCTGGCGGCCGTGGGCCCGGCCCAGGATGGCGGCGAGGTGCCGGGAGACGCGGACCGCCTCGCCGCGGGAGAACTGCTCGGCGTCGATCTTGAGATCCTGCGGCAGCAGCTCGCGGACCGTGACGGGCGTGCCGCCGATGTGGCCGGCGACCATCCGGTCGCCGAGGTTGGGCGACAGCGCCCGCGCCCCCGCGACGACCCGCGCGGCGTGGTCGGGCGGCACCGCGATCCCGGCGGCGGCCGGCGCGAGGTGCGGCACCGCCTCCTTGACGTCGAGGAGGGCGAGGTTCGGGCGGTCGCCGCCCAGCACCTCCACCAGGGCGGCGTAGCGCAGGCGCCCGAGGGAGCTGCAGCCCTTGATCCAGTAGGCGGCGTCGAGCAGCCGGATCTCGGCGTCGTCGGCCGCGCTGCCGAGCGCCAGGACGAGGCGGCGGATCTCCGGATCGCGGATCAGCGCCGTCAGCGAGTCCTGCTCGTCGGCGTCGAGGTCGAAGAACCGGCTGCCCCGCGGGAGCCGGGCGGCCTTGCCCTTCAGGCGCTCGCGCGAGAGGTGGCGCCAGCGCCGGCCGAGCGCCCGCCGCTTCGTCGTGACGACGATCTCGGACGGGTCGACGCCCCGCTCGGCCCCCTCGGGATCGGCGATCCCTTCGGCGTAGCCGTCCGCCATGGCGTCCATCATCCGGGCGGTGACGATGCCCGGCAGGGTCGCGTTGAGCGCCGCGGTGACCAGGGAGAGCGCGAGCCGGACGAGGTCGAAGGCCGGGTTCGCCACCACGGTCTGGTCGAGGTCGCGGATCTGGATGTCGATCCCGCCGTCCGGGCCGGCGAGCGCGCCGAGATTGCCGAGATGCGCGTCGCCGCAGATCCAGACGGGCGGCCCCTCGGGCAGGGTGCCGGCCGGCATCCCGGCGAGCAGCTCGTAGAACCGCGCCGTGCTGCCGCGGACGTAGGCGTGCGGCGAGGACGCGATCTTGCACAGGCGGCGGTGGTTCAGCACGCTCGCGTCGCGGCCGGATCGTGCCGGTACCTGCATGTCCATGGGTTCGGTCCCGCGCGCCGCTCCGCCGGCCTCGACGGGCCGGCCGAATCCGATAACACGGCGAGGCCGGCCTTTTCATCCGCGCGCGCGGGCGCGCGTATTGACGCGGGGACGCCTGTCAGGCCGCCGGTCAGGCCGCTTGCGACTCGACCCGGTTCCGGCCCGCCGCCTTGGCCCGGTAGAGGGCGAGGTCGGCCCGGCGGAGCATGTCGGCGGGGCCGAGATCCTCGCCGCGGCGCACGGCGACGCCGATCGAGACCGTCACCGACACGGTCCGGGTCGCCCCCTGCACGGTGAACGGCACCGCCTCGACGCGCTCGCGGATGCGCTCGGCGATGCCCTGCGCCTCGACGAGGCCCGCCTCCGGCAGGATCACCACCACCTCCTCGCCGCCGTAGCGCGCCACGATGTCGATCGGCCGCGTGTGCTGGCGAACCCGCTCGGCGAAGCCGCGCAGCACCTCGTCGCCGGCCTCGTGGCCGAAGCTGTCGTTGATCCCCTTGAAGTGGTCGATGTCGAGGATCAGCGCGGCGAGGCTCGCCCGGCGGGCGGCCTCGTCGCCGAACAGGGTGCCGAGGTGGCTGTCGAGGTAGCGCCGGTTGTGCAGGCCGGTGAGCGCGTCGGTCACGGCCATCTGCAGGGAGGCCTGCATCGCCCCCCGGAGCGCGTCGGTGAAGCGCTTGCGCTTCACCTGGGTGCGGACCCGGGCCATCAGCTCGTTGCGGTCGACCGGCCGCATCAGGAAGTCGTGCACGCCGAAATCGAGCCCGCGGACCACCCGGGCGCGGTCGTACTCCTCGGCGAGCATGATCAGCGGCATCGCCCGGGTCCGGTCGAGGGACCGGAGCTGGCTGCACAGGCGCAGGCCGTCGAAGCCGGTGAGGTCGAGGCTCACGAGGGCGAGGTCGAAGGACTCCTCGGCGGCGAGGCGGAGGGCCTCCTGCGGGTCGGGCTCGACCGTGACCACGTGGTGCTGGCGCAGGGCCCCGGCGAGGCGCTCGGCCGAGCCGGGCCGGTCCTCGATCAGCAGGATCCGGGCGTCGAGGCCGGTCTCGGCGGTGGCGAGCGCCAGGGGATCGCCGATCCCGAACTCCCGGGAGGCGAGCGCGCGCTGGCGCAGCTCGTCCGTCACGGCCTTGAGCCGCACGAGGCTGCGCACCCGGGTGAACAGGGCGGTGTCGTCCACCGGCTTGGTCAGGAAGTCGTCGGCCCCGGCGTCGAGGCCGCGCAGGCGGTCCGCGGGTTGGTCGAGGGCCGTGACCATCACCACCGGGATGTGGGCCGTGAGCGGGTTGTTCTTGAGGTGCCGGCAGACCTCGAACCCGTCCATGCCGGGCATCATCACGTCGAGCAGGACGAGGTCGCAGAGGCCCTTCTCGCAGATCGCGATCGCGTCCCGGCCGTTCATGGCCGCGAGCGTGTCGAAATATTCCAGGCCGAGCTTCGTCTCCAGAAGCCTGACGTTCGGGAACAGATCGTCGACGATCAGGACACGGGCCGACATGGTTCCTCGTGCGGGCGCGGGTGAGCGGCCCGGACCGGGCGCCGTGTGCCGTGGGGGCGCGCCGCCGGTCGGCCGCCGGGGCCGGGGCGGACACGACGGGACGGACGGTTGAACCGGTCACCCGGCCCGGCGCGGCCGGGGGTCCGGTTCAACGGCACGCCTCGCCGGCGTCAACGCGGTTCAAGATAGGCCCGAACCGTTGCCAAAAACTTCGCGACCGAGATCGGCTTCGACAGGTAGGCCTCGCAGCCGCCCTCGCGGATCCGCTCCTCGTCGCCCTTCATGGCGAAGGCCGTGATGGCGATCACCGGGATGCTCTTGAGGTCGTCGTCCTCCTTGAGCCACTTCGTCACCTCGAGGCCGGAGACCTCGGGGAGCTGGATGTCCATGAGGATCAGGTCGGGGTGATGGGCGCGCGCCAGCTCGATCGCCTCGATGCCGTGGGCGGTCTTGAGCGTCGCGTAGCCGTTCGCCTCCAGGAGATCGTTGAACAGCTTCATGTTCAACTCGTTGTCCTCGACGATCAGCACCGTCTTCTTCATGATCCGTTGTCCCGGTGCGCGCCGATCATGATTAGCGGGCCGTGAAGCCCCTCCGTCACCTTTGTAGCGTTCACATGTTGATGAATGGCAAACCTCTTCAAGGGCATGAGTCGGCCGAACGGCTCGCCCTGGACGTTCTGTTGTGGATCGCTGGGGACGACGACCGTCTCCTGCCCTTCCTGGCGGCGAGCGGCCTGAGCCCCGACACGCTCCGCGCGAGCGCCCGGGAGCCGGCCTTCCTGGTCGGCGTCCTCGACCACGTGATGGGCGACGAGAACGTGCTGGTCGCCTGCGCGAACGGCCTCGGGATCAAGCCGGAGCGGATCGCCGCGGCCTGGCAGGCGCTCTCGCCGCGGCCGGACGACGCATGGGCGTGAGGCGGGGCCTCAGGGCGTGCAGCCCTTCCCCGCCTCCCTGTCGGCCCGCCCCGCCTTGGCGTCGATGTCGAGGGCGGTCATGTCGCCCAGGATGGCGAAGTCGCCGTAATCGAGCTTGAGCGCGCCGCTGACGCCGTTCTCGTAGAGGTCGAAGCCGAGGGTGTAGATCGGCGTCCGCTCCCCGGCGCCCTCGGTGTAGTAGCTGAGGCGGACCGGCCAGCGCGGCATGGTGGCCAGCGACCCGTCGCGCAGGGGCTTGTCGCGGGTCGAGCCGGAGGCCGGGGCCGGGCCGGTCGCGGCGTGGCCGATCACCGCGAAGGTGTCGTAGACCTTCCGGCCGTCGTCCGAGCCGTCGAAGACCTTGACCGCGAGGGTCGACTGGCCGGCCCGCGCCGCCTCGATCAGGCGGCGCATATGCTCGCTCGGGAACAGGACCGGCCCCTCCACGGTGAACGGCTTAGGGCCGCCCTTCAGCTTCACCGTCAGGGCGTCGCCCTGCTCGGAGGCGGTCCCGTCCACGGGGGCGGCGGGCTTGTTGTTGGTGAGCGTCGTCGTCTTGAACCGGAACTCGCGCCCCTGCCCGCCCTCGAAGGTGGTGCTGCGCATGTCGGACAGGCGCGCGCCGGTCTCGCCGGAGGACAGCTCCGTCACTTGCCGGGTCTGCATCGTGTAGCCGCGGCAGGCGTCGCCCCGGAAGTCGATGACGATGCGCCCGCGGGCGCTCTCCACCGAGCGGGTGCCGCCGCCCTCGGCCAGCGACAGGTCGTAGACCGCGCGGTGGTTGGCGAGCACGATCTCGGGCGCCGGCGGCTTGGCCTCCGGTTCGGGCGCGGCGGGCGGGGCCGCGCGGGCGGGCCCGGCGCAGACGAGAAGACCGGCCGTCAGCAGTGGGAAGAGGCGCAGGCGCATGGACAACCCCGGTTCGGTCCGCCGCAGATAGCAGGCTCAGGGAATCGGGCAATGCTTGGACCGCCCCGGCGACGCGCCGGCCGGCCTACCGGTAGCCCTCGGCCTGGAGGGCGAACAGCTCGGCGTAGCGGCCGCCCCGCGCCATGAGGGCGGCGTGGCTGCCCTCCTCCAGGACCCGGCCGCCCTCCAGGACGAGGATGCGGTCGGCCATGCGCACGGTGCAGAAGCGGTGCGAGATCAGCACCGTCGTCCGCCCGACCGACAATTCCCGGAACCGGGCGAAGACGTCGTGCTCGGCCCGGGCGTCGAGGGCGGCGGTCGGCTCGTCCAGGATCAGGATCTCGGCCTCGCGCATGTAGGCCCGGGACAGCGCGACCTTCTGCCACTCGCCCCCGGAGAGGTCGAGGCCGCCGGCGAAGCGCTTGCCCAGCGGCTGAGCGTAGCCCCCGGGCAGGCGCTCGATCACCGGGGCCGCGAGCCCCCTTGCCGCCGCGGCCGCGATGCGGTCCGCGTCGTCGGCGGCCGCGATCCGGCCGACCGCGACGTTCTCCCCGGCGGTGAGGTCGAAGCGGACGAAGTCCTGGAAGATCGCCCCGATCCGCGCCCGCAGGTCGTCGAGGTCGTAGGCGGCCAGCGGCACGCCGTCGAGGAGCACGCGGCCCTCGTGCGGGTCGTACAGCCGGGTCATCAGCTTGACGATCGTGGTCTTGCCGGCGCCGTTGCCGCCGACCAGCGCCACCGTCTCCCCGGCCCGGACGGCGAAGGAGAGGTCGCGCAGCGCCCAGACCTGCGTGCCCGGGTAGCGGTAGCCGACCCCCTCGAAGACCAGCCCCGCGCGGATCGGGCTCGGCACCGGCGCGGGCCGCGCGGGCGAGCGGATCTGCGGCCGGATCGCGAAGAAGGCGTAGAAGTCCTCGAGGTACTGCGCCTGGCCGGTGATCTGGGTCAGCCCGAGGAGCAGCCCCTCCAGGCCGCCGCGCAGCCGCTGGAACGCGCCGGCCAGGAAGGCGAGGTCGCCCACCGAGAAGGCGCCCGCCACCGTGCGCCAGACGATCACCGCGTAGGCGGCGTAGTAGGCGAGCGTTCCGAGGCTCGCGAAGGCGAAGCCCCAGCCGGCCCGGGCGACCGCGAGGCCGCGGTTCTCGGCGAGCAGCCGCCCCGCCACCGCGGCGTAGAGCCCGGTGACGTAGCCCGCGAGGCCGAAGAGCTTGATCTCCTTGGCGGTCTCGACGCTGGCGCCGAGGTAGCGCAGGTAGTCGATCCGCCGCCGCTCGGGGCTGCGGATCCAGGCGAGGCGGTAGCCGGCCTTGGTGAAGTGCCACTCGTTGAGCACCGCCGGGACCAGGGCGGCGGCGATCAGCACCACGAGCCAGGGCGTGAAGGCCGCGACCCCGACCGCCAGGGTCGCGAGGGTCAGGAGGCCCTGCAGCTGGCCGAACACCGTGCCGATGAGGCCGGTGCGGCCGCTGACCTGCCGGCGGGCCCGCTCCAGCCGGTCCTGCTGGGCGCTGTCCTCGAACTGGGCGAGGTCGAGCTCGGCGGCGTGCGCCATCAGCCGCAGGGAGGCCGCGTTGGCGTAGAGGTCGCCGATCAGGGTCTCGACGAGGCTCGAGAGCCGGCCGGTCAGGTCCGAGAGCAGGGCGAGGCCGAACTCGGCGGCGACGAGGCCGGCGAGCCGCGCCCGGCCGGGATCGGCGAGCCACGAAGCGAGCCCCGCCTCCGGCGCCGGCCGGGCGTGCTCGGCCACGATCCCGTCGAGGATCAGCTTGGCGAGGTAGAGGGTCAGGACCGGCAGGCAGGCCGCCACGAGGCGCAGCGACAGGCTCGCCGCCAGCAGGCGCGGGCTCGCGGCGGCGATCTCCCGGAACAGGGTCGGCAGGTAGCGCAGGGCGCCGACACGCTCGCCCAGGCGATCGCCCAGGCGCTCGCCGAGTCGCTCGCCGAGTCGCCGACGCGGGCCCGCCCCCGGCCGCGGCGCGGGCCCGCTCATCCCCTGGGGATGACCCGCCGGGTTTCGGGCATGGATTGGACGAGGCGCAAGGACATCATTAACTGTAGATGCATATAGTTTTAATCCTCGTCGAGTGGTGCGTGCTCAGCGGTCCTGCAATCCTCAGAGTTTCGGTTCTCCTCATCATTGCCGGCATCCTCGCGGCGGTGGTGCAGGCCCTGCTGCCGAGCCCCGCGCCCGGACCGGCGATTCCGCCCGCGTCCGCTCCGGAAACACCGGCGGCCCCCCAGCCCTCGGCGACGGTCCGGCGCGTCGAGCCGCCTCCTGCGGCTCCAGTGGCTCCCGCGGCGCCGCCCGCCCCGGCCGCCCCGCCCGCGGCGGCGGTCGAGCCCGCCCCCGCCCCGCCCGGTGGCGCTCCGGCGCCGACGCGGATGCCCTCCGACGCGACGGCCTTCCCCGCCGAGCCGCTCCCGCGGGAGGCGCAGCCCGATCCGTCGGCGCAGGAGGCGGCCGGTCAGGCCGAGGTGGACCGGGCGGAGGACAGCGCCGGTCCCCGGGCCCTGGCCATCCTCGATCTCAACACCGCCTCGGTGGCGGATCTCAATCACCTGCGCGGCGGCGGCGCCATCGGCCGGGCGATCGTCGCCAAGCGGCCCTACACGTCGGTGGAGCAACTGCTGTCGAAGCGCGTGCTCAGCCGGCCGGTCTACGAGAAGATCAAGGATCAGGTGACTGTGCGGTGAGGCTAGCTCCGGTCGATGGACCGCTGGCTTTCCAGGGAGTGTGCCAATAAATACACACTCCGCCGGAGGCTGCGATGCCGCGGGTCCAAACCGATCGCAAGACTATCGTGAACCGCCTCCGTCAGGAGGGGTGGATCGGCGAAGGCGGCGCCAAGCACGAGAAGTTCGCGCACCCTGACCGACCGGGAATCAAGATCATGGTGCCGCGTCACCGCGTGCTCTCGCCGGGTGTCGCACGCAACATCGGCGCAGCGGCGGGCTGGATCTGAGGAGGATGCGGATGTCCCGCTATACGGTGTTGATCGATGGGGCGGCCGGCGCTTACGGCGTCGCGGTGCCTGATTGCCCCGGTTGCACCGCGATGGGTGCGACCATCGATGAGGCGATGGCGAACGCCACCGCCGCCCTCAGCGAGTGGATGGGGGATCGCATCGCGGCGGGCCTCGCGCCACCGGCTCCGCGCGCGCCCGACGCGGTCCGGGCTGACCCGGCGCTGGCCGAGGCTCTGGAAGAGGCGACGCTCGGCCTCGTTCCCCTTCTCCTCGACTCCGGCCGGCCGGTGCGGGTCAACGTCTCGCTGGATGCCGCGGCCCTCGCTGAGATCGATTCCGCGGCGCGGGCGCGGGGCCTCACCCGGTCGGCCTTCCTCGTCTCGGCCGCGCGGGACAAGATCCAGGCCGAAGGTTGAGCCGCGTCCTCAGAGCTTCGTGCCGAAGATCTCGGCCACCTGCGGGATGTCCTTGTCGCCGCGGCCCGACATGTTGAGCACCATGAGGTGCTCGGCCGGGCGCTGCGGCGCGAGCTCCAGGATCTTGGACAGGGCG
The DNA here is from genome assembly GCF_053345715.1 of Methylobacterium sp. D48H. NCBI lineage: Bacteria > Pseudomonadati > Pseudomonadota > Alphaproteobacteria > Hyphomicrobiales > Methylobacteriaceae > Methylobacterium > Methylobacterium sp. D48H. The sequence continues at coordinate 78,802 of NZ_JBKFAP010000016.1, read as the reverse complement.
TGGGCCGGCTCCAGGGCCGGGATGATCCCCTCCAGCATCGAGCAGAGCTTGAACGCCTCCAGCGTCTCGGAATCGGTCGCCGACAGGTACGTGACCCGGCCCATCTCGTGCAGCCACGCGTGCTCGGGGCCGATGCCCGGATAGTCGAGGCCCGCCGAGATCGAGTGGGCGTCGGCGATCTGGCCGTCGCCGTCCATCAGCAGGTAGGTGCGGTTGCCGTGCAGCACGCCCGGCTTGCCGCCGGTCAGCGAGGCCGCGTGCAGGCCCGACTGGACGCCGTGTCCCGCGGCCTCGACGCCGAAGATCTCGACCTCGCGGTCGTCCAGGAACGGGTGGAACAGCCCCATGGCGTTCGAGCCGCCGCCGATGCAGGCGACGAGGGAATCCGGGATCCGGCCCTCCTGGGCGATCATCTGCTCGCGGGTCTCGCGGCCGATCACCGACTGGAAGTCGCGGACCATGGCCGGGTACGGGTGCGGGCCCGCCACCGTGCCGATGCAGTAGAACGTGTCGGCGACGTTGGTGACCCAGTCGCGCAGCGCCTCGTTCATGGCGTCCTTGAGGGTCTTGGTGCCGGATTCCACCGGGATCACCTCGGCGCCGAGCATCTTCATGCGGAAGACGTTGGGCGCCTGCCGGGCGACGTCGACCGCGCCCATGTAGACGACGCACTTGAGGCCGAAGCGCGCGCACAGCGTCGCGGTGGCGACGCCGTGCTGGCCGGCGCCGGTCTCGGCGATGATCCGCGGCTTGCCCATGCGGCGGGCCAGCAGGATCTGGCCCAGGACGTTGTTCACCTTGTGGGAGCCGGTATGGTTCAGCTCCTCGCGCTTGAAATAGACCTTGGCGCCCTGCCCCGCCGGCGCCTTGGCGCGCAGGTGCTCGGTGAGGCGCTCGGCGTAGTAGAGCGGGCTCGGCCGGCCGATATAGTGGGTGCCGTAGCTCTCCATCTCGGCCTGGAAGGTCGGGTCCTGCTTGGCCGCGTCGTAGGCCGCCTCCAACTCGAGGATCAGCGGCATCAGGGTCTCGGCGACGAAGCGGCCGCCGAAGATGCCGAAGCGGCCGCGCTCGTCGGGGCCGGTGCGGAAGGAGTTGGGCTCGGGGGCGATGGTCACGGGACGGATCCTGCGCGCGCGTGTCGATCTGTTGCCGGGTGCCTAGACCCATGTCGCCGTCACCGCAATGCGGCCAGCCGCGCGCGTAACCGGATCAGGCGCCGGCGCGAACGGGCTGTCAGCATCCGGCAGGAGGTTGACCATGGCCCTTCGCGACACGTTCCGCACCCTCTCCCGCCCGATCCTCGGGGCGGGGCTCGGGCTCGGGCTCGCGGGCGCCGTCCTGCTCCCCCGGCTCCCGGCCTTCGCCGAGGAGGCGCCCCGGCGCCTGCCAGAGGCCGTGACCCGCTCCGCCGAGCCGCCGGGGCCGCGCGTGGCCGTCTTCGCCGGCGGCTGCTTCTGGGGCGTGCAGGGGGTGTTCCAGCACGTGCGCGGGGTGAGCGGCGCGGTGTCGGGCTACGCCGGCGGCACCCGCGCGGAGGCCGATTACCGCACCGTGAGCGGCGGCGGGACCGGCCACGCCGAGGCCGTGTCGGTCACCTACGACCCGTCGGTCATCCGCTACGACGAGCTGCTGCGGATCTTCTTCTCGGTGGCCCTCGACCCGACCCAGGTGGATCGCCAGGGACCCGATGCCGGGCGCCAGTACCGCTCGGCCCTGTTCCCGCAGGACGCCGACCAGGCGCGGGTGGCCGGGGCCTACATCGCCCAGCTCGACGCGGCCCAGGCCTACGCGCGGCCGGTCGCCACCCGGATCGAGCCGGGCGCCGCGTTCTACCCGGCGGAAGGCTACCACCAGGACTTCATGGCCCTGCACCCCGGCCACCCGTACATCGCCGCCAACGACGCGCCGAAGCTCGAGGCGCTGCGGACCCTGTTCCCGGAGCGGACGGCGCCGCAGCCGGTGCTGGTCAACCGCCCGCCGGCTTGAGCGCCCCCCGTCATCGCGAGCGCAGCGAAGCGACCCAGGGCAGCGCGACATCCCCCACAGCGTAGAGCCACCCTGGATTGCTTCGCTGCGCTCGCAAAGACGGCGCTGAGGGACCCAGTCCGTGTGAGGGTCGGTCCGCCGCCTTCCCTATTCCTCCGGCGGACGCGGCCGGCCGAAATCCGGGGCCGCGGTCTCCTGGCCCTGCGCCACGATGCTGCGCCGGATCGCCCGGGTGCGGGTGAACATCGCGTGGAGCGCGTCGCCGTCGCCCCAGCGCACCGCCTTGGCGAGCGCCGACAGGTCCTCGTTGAACCGGCCGAGCATCTCCAGCACCGCCTCGCGGTTGTTGAGGAAGATGTCGCGCCACATGGTCGGGTCGGACGCCGCGATGCGGGTGAAGTCGCGGAACCCGCTCGCCGAGAACTTGATCACCTCGGACTGCGTCGCCGCCTCGAGGTCGGCCGCGGTGCCCACGATGTTGTAGGCGATCAGGTGCGGCAGGTGGCTGGTGATGGCGAGCACGTGGTCGTGGTGCTCGGCGCTCATCGTCTCGACGTCGGCGCCCATCCCCGCCCACAGGGCGCGGACGGTCTCGATCGCCGCCGGATCGGTGCCCTCGGGCGGGGTCAGGATGCACCAGCGGCCCTGGAACAGGGTCGCGAAGCCCGCGTCCGGCCCCGAGAACTCGGTCCCGGCGATCGGGTGCCCGGGGACCAGCGCGACGCCCTCGGGCAGGTGCGGCCGGACCGCCGCCACCACGGCGCCCTTCACCGAGCCGACATCCGACACGATCGCGCCGGGCTTGAGATGCGGCGCCATCTCGGCCGCCGCCGCCCCGATCGCGCCCACCGGCACGCACAGGATGACGAGGTCGGTGCCGGCGGCGCCCTCCGCCGGGTCGCCCGTGACGACGTCGGCGATGCCGAGCTCGCGCACCCGGGCGCGCACGGCCGCGTCGCGGTCCACCGCCACGATGGTCCGGGCGAGGCCGTAGCGGCGCGCCGCCCGGGCGATCGAGGAGCCGATCAGCCCGAGGCCGACGATGGCGAGGCGGCCGACGGCGGGCGCCTCGGTCCCGGGCGTCCCGGCCACGGACGTCTCAGCCATGCCGGCCCCGCACGAAGTCGCCGAGCGCGGCCAGGAAGGCTTCGTTCGCCTCGGCGCCCGCCACCGTCACCCGCAGGGCGTTGGGCAGGCCGTAGGCGGTGACCCGCCGGGTGATGAGGCCGCGCTCGGTCAGGAACGCGTCCGCGTCCTCCGCCGAGCGGCCCGGCGCGTCGGGGAAGTGGATCAGCAGGAAGTTCGCGACGCTCGGCGTGACCTCCAGGCCGAGCGCGCGGGCGCCCTCGGTGAGCTTCGGCAGCCACTCGGCATTGTGGGCGGCGGCGGCGGCCATGTGCGCCTCGTCGGCGATGGCGGCCGAGCCCGCGGCGATCGCCGGGCCCGAGACGTTGAACGGGCCCCGGATCCGGTTGACCGCGTCCGCCACGTGCGCCGGCGCGACCATCCAGCCGATCCGCACGGAGGCGAGGCCGTGGATCTTCGAGAAGGTGCGGGTCATCACGACGTTCTCGGCCTCGAGGGCCAGCTCGAGCCCGGCCGAGTAGTCGTTCGCGCGGACGTACTCGGCGTAGGCGCCATCGATCACCAGCAGCACGTGCGGCGGCAGGCCGGCGTGGAGGCGGCGGATCTCGTCGAAGGGCAGGTAGGTGCCGGTCGGGTTGTTGGGGTTCGTGACGTAGACGATCCGGGTCCGGTCGGTGACCCGGGCCAGGATCGCGTCGACGTCGACGGTGAGGTCGCGCTCGGGCGCGACCACGGGCTCGCCGCCCGAGGCCAGGATGGCGATCCGGTAGACGAGGAATCCGTGCTCCGAGTAGATCCCCTCGGTGCCCGGCCCGCCATACGCGTAGGCCAGCAGCGACAGGAGCTCGTCCGAGCCCGCGCCGCAGACGATCCGCTCGGGATCGAGCCCGTAGCGCCGGGCGATGGCGGTGCGCAGCACCGTGGCGCGCCCGTCCGGGTAGGTCTCGAGCTTGGCGGTCGCCGCGTGGAGGGCGGCCAGCGCCGCCGGGCTCGGGCCGAGGGGCGTCTCGTTGGAGGACAGCTTGTAGACCTTGCCGCCCCCGGGCCGCCCGCTCTTGCCGGGCACGTAGGTGTCGATCGCCAGGACGCCGGGACGCGGTTCCGGACGGGCGGGTCGGGGGGCGGACATTGCGGTGCGACTCGGGATGCGCGGGGTTCGGTCGGTTCCGCGCCCGTCTACAGCATTTCCTCGGCCGGTGAACCCGGGGCCGACTCCGGAGGTGGCGGCCCGACCCGGCCGGGGCGACTTGTCCGGCCCCACGGAGTCGTGCCTGTATGCCGGCGCTCCGCCGACAGGCGCCCAACACGAAGGATTCCCGCATGCCCCTCGAACGCTACCTGGACGGCGGCGCCCACATCCTCCCCGCCGACGACTCGCTGATCCGCTTCGCCATGACGAACGGCCAGCGGGTGATCGCGGTCGAGGTCCCGGTTCCCGTGCTGCGCCAGCAGTTCGGCGGCGCCGATCTCGCCCCCCTGGAGCTGTTCGCCCGCAATCAGGCGGTGATCGAGGCCGCGGCGAGCCAGGCCTACGACCGCACCGAGACCCCCAACGACCTCCTCGATCTGGGCCCGGAGGATTTCGACACCCGGCCGGCCTCGGCCAGGACCTGATCGGCGGGACTTCATCGGCGGACTTCAACCAGCGCGATCCATCCGGGGCGCCGCGGCAAATCGGCGACGCGCAAATGCCGCGGGGCACTCGCCACGTTTCGGCCTGTTGAACCGGGAGAACAGGGGCGCGTCGGGCGTGCCCCGACCCGCAACCCCTGGATGGATCGACGATGCCCGGTGACCTGATCCCCTGCAGCCTCTTCCTGATCGGGATCCTCGTTTCGGTCGCCGCGGATTGCCGCCTGCGGCGCGCCGAGGCGGCGCCCTGGGCCAACGGCTGCATCACGGCCGCCGGCGCCGCCCTGGTCTTCGCGGCCTGCGCGGCCGCCATGCGCTGAGGCGCCGGCTGAGGCGTCGGCGAGGAACCGTCAGACATCGGACGGACTTTCCCAGCGGCAACCGGGGCGCGCCGAGACGCGCGGCGCCCCCGGTCGCGCGGCTGTCCGGGCGAGGTTCCCATGGTTTCGATGCAGGCCCTGATCGGCTGTGGTCTCGTGCTCACCGGCATGCTGATCGAGAGCGCGGCGAGCCGGCACTGGCGGGCGGGCGTCCGCGCGGACCGTCTGGATGCCCGGGCCGCCCTCGCGCTCGGCCTGCCCGCCCTGGGGCTCGCCGTGATGGCCGCCCCGATCGCGTGAGCGACCCGACCGGGCCTGACCGTCCGGCCCGCCCGCGTTGACGCTCGGCCCCCCGCGCATTACCTCGGCGGGGCTGGCCGCGTCGGGCGAGTGCGGCGCGTCAGGCGATCCCGTGCTCTCCCGGTTCGGATCCGAACCGATACACGGTCGTCAAGACCCGCCATGGACACCCAAACGGACACGGCCCTGAGGCCGGACCCGATCGACGAGCCGGCGCGGCGCGCGTCCGAGCGCTCGCAGGCGCTCGACCCGCGGAGCCCGGTGGCGCGCTTCGCCGCCGACACGCCCCTGCTCACCGACGCGGGCGTCGAGCTCGCGCCCTTCCAGATCGCCTACCAGACCGCCGGCACGCTCAACGCCGCGCGCTCGAACGCGGTCCTGATCTGCCACGCGCTGACCGGCGACCAGTACTTCGCCCACACCCACCCGGTGACCGGCAAGCCCGGCTGGTGGGAGACGCTGGTCGGCCCCGGCAAGCCGATCGACACGGACCGCTACTTCGTCGTCTGCTCGAACGTCATCGGCTCGTGCATGGGCTCCACCGGCCCGGCCTCGATCGACCCGGCGACGGGGCGGCCCTACGGGCTGAACTTCCCGCTGGTGACGATCCGCGACATGGTCCGGGCCCAGGCAATGCTGCTGGAGCATCTCGGCATCCGGGACCTGTTCCTGTGCATCGGCGGCTCGATGGGCGGGATGCAGGTGCTGCAATGGGCGGCGCTCTATCCCGAGCGCGTCTTCGCCGCGATGCCGATCGCCACCGGCGCCCGCCACTCGGCGCAGAACATCGCCTTCCACGAGGTCGGCCGGCAGGCGATCATGGCCGACCCCGCCTGGGCGGACGGGCGCTACCTCGAGGCGGGCACCCGGCCCGCCAAGGGTCTCGGCGTCGCCCGGATGGGCGCGCACATCACCTACCTGTCCGAGCCGGCGCTGCACCGGAAGTTCGGCCGGCGCTTCCAGGGCGGCACGGCGCCGACCTTCTCGTTCAACGCCGATTTCCAGATCGAGAGCTACCTGCGCCACCAGGGCCTGAGCTTCGTCGAGCGGTTCGACGCCAACGCCTACCTCTACCTGACCCGGGCGATGGACTATTTCGACCTCGCCGAGGACCACGGCGGCGTGCTCGCCAACGCCTTCCGGGGCACCAAGACCCGCTTCTGCGTGATCTCGTTCACCTCGGACTGGCTGTTCCCGACCCGCGACTCCCGGGCGATCGTCCACGCGCTCAACGCCGCCGCGGCGCCGGTGGCCTTCGTGGAGGTGGAGAGCGACAAGGGCCACGACGCCTTCCTGCTCGACGAGCCGGCGATGTTCTCCGCGGCCCGCGGCTTCATCGACGCCGCCGCCCGGGCGCGCGGGCTGTGACGCGGATGGCGAGCGGCGGGTCCGGCAAGATGACCTTCGGCAAGCTGCCCCTGGGCAAGATCTCTTTGGGTAAGATCGCCTCGGGCAAGGTCCGCCACGGCGCCCCCTGGGAGGGCGCGGACGCCCTCCCCCACGCGGCCGAGGGCGGCGGCGCCCGCGTCGACCACCTCGTCGTGCTCGGCCTCGTCCCGGCCGGCGCCCGGGTGCTCGACATCGGCTGCGGCGACGGCTCGCTGCTGGCGCTCCTGCGCGACCGCCGCGGCATCGACGGGCGCGGGATCGAGCTGTCCCGCGAGGGTGTGAACGCCTGCCTCGCCCGGGGCCTGTCGGTGATCCAGGGCGACGCCGACACCGACCTCGCCAACTACCCGGACGGCGCCTTCGACGTGGTGGTCCTGTCCCAGACCATCCAGGCGACCCGCAATCCCCGGGTGGTGCTGGAGCACCTGCTGCGCATCGGCCGGCAGGTGATCATCTCGTTCCCGAATTTCGGGCACTGGCGGGTGCGCTCCGAGCTGGCCTTCCGCGGGCGGATGCCGGTCACCGAGATCATGCCGGACGCGTGGTGGGAGACGCCCAACATCCACCACTGCACGATCCGCGACTTCGTCGGCCTGTGCCGCCTGATCGGCGCGCGGATCGAGCACGCCACGGCGCTGGACGCCCGCGGCCGGCCGATGCGGTTCTCCATGCCCTGGTGGGTCTGGAACCTGTTCGGCGCGCAGGGCGTGTTCCTGCTCCGGCGCGAGGATGCCGGGCCCTAGAACCGCTCCCGAGCAAGGCGCGGCGGTGGCGCGTCGAGCCCGTGCCGGACGAGGCGCGGGTCCCCTCTCCCGTGCGGGAGAGGGTCAGGGTGAGGGATCAGCTCCGTCCGGACGAGGCACACCCCCGTCGCGCCGTGATGGCTCGCTCGACCTCGAAGCGTCCTGTCCCTCACCCCAACCCTCTCCCGCACGGGAGAGGGGGCGTGGCGCGGATGTCTCGACCGGGGTCGTCGTCCTTCCCAACCGTTGCAACACGATCGGAAGCGGCCCCAGCGTCGCTGTTGTCCGGCGCTCGAGGGTCGCCGCGCGGCGCTGTCTCTCCCGGGCGCACCCGCGGCGCCCCGGCCCGGCGATTCCGCAATCCGTCTGAAATAGAGCAGAAACGGAGCTTGGCTATTTCTGGTCGCGTTCCCGTGATCGGACCGTGATTACGGATTCGTCCGGCGTTCATCCCGAGACGTGCGGGTCCACGAGGGGTCGTGGACTGTGCCCGGCTGCGCGGAAGACTTGCCGCAACCGCGAATTCCAGCAGGGTCGACAGGACACGTGCGCCGCGCGATCGTTCACATCGGGATGCCCCGAACCGGCTCCACCGCGTTCCAGGAGGTGCTGGCCCGCCTGCGCCCCCGCCTCGCCGCGGCCGGGATCTGCTACCCGAACCTCGCCCCGCCGGGCGCCCCCGGCAGCGACGACGTCAACCACTACCGGCTCGGCCAGGCGCTGGACCGGCGCCGCGGCGCCGCGGAGCGCCGCGAGGCCCTCGCGCGGCTCGACGCGATCCTGGCCGCCACGCCGGCCGACACGGTCCTGCTCTCCTACGAGGACTTCTCCGTCCAGCGCCCGTTCTGGCGCGTTCCCGAGATCCTGTCCGACCTGTTCGCGCGCCGCGGCTTCGCCCTGGAGGCGGCGCTCGTGGTCAAGCCGCAGGCCGAGCAGCTGGCCTCGGCCTACGCCCTGCGGGCGCAGGTCGTCGCCGAGGGCCGCACGTTCCGCGGCTTCCTGCGCTCCGAGGGTGGGTCCCGGCGCTACGACTACGCGGACCGGCTCGAGCCCTGGCGCCGCGCCGCCGCGGGGCGCGTCACCGCCCTGCCGTACCGCGACCGGCGGTCCGACGCGCCGCTGCTGGCGCGGCTGGTCGACGGGCTCGGGCTGGGCGAGCGCCTCGCGCCGCTCCTCGGCCCGGCCGACCTCGCCTACCGCACCAACCGGAGTTCCGGGCCGGTCGCGGTCGAGGCGTCGCGACGCCTGTACCGGCTCGGCGTGCACCGGCAGGTGACCGGGCATCGCCGGCTGCTCGGCCACGTCCTCGACGACTGGGCCTGGGCGCGGGGGCTCGACGCGGAGCGGTTCCGCGGCGACGCCCCGGAGGGGCTGGCCCGCGTCGCGGCGCGCTACGCGGCCGGGAACGCGCGCTTCGCCGCCGCCTGCTGGGGGCAGAGCTGGGACGCGGTGATCGCGGCCGCGCCCGCCGCGCCGCCGAACGAGCTCGCCGCCGGGCCGGTCGCGCCCGAGACGGAGGCCGCGGTCGAGGCGCTGGTGCGGGCGGCGGCGGCGCGGGCCGCCTTCCGGTCCCCGCCCGCGTGGCGGCGGCGGACGGCCCACATCCTGGAGGAGTGCCGGGAGCGCCTCGGCGAGGCCGTCGGCTACCCGGTCTGGCGCGTGCCCTAGGGCCCGCGCGTGTCGATGTCCGAGAACCGGCGGCCGCCCCCGCGGACGCCGCCCCAGGCGTGTGACCAGGCGTGTGACCAGGCGGTGGATATGTGCGTCGTGCAGAAGATCCCGCAGATGGTTCCGGCCGGCCTCCCTCCGGGCCCCGTGACCTGGCACCCCCTCCAGGCGCGGGAGGCGCGCTGGGCGCGCCTCGGCCAGGTGCCGGTGATCGCGTGGCTGACCGGCCTGTCGGGGGCGGGGAAGTCGACGCTGGCGGCGGAGGCCGACCGGACCCTGGTCGCGGGCGGCCGGCACAGCGCGGTCCTCGACGGCGACAACCTGCGCCACGGGCTCAACGCCGACCTCGCCTTCTCGCCGGAGGACCGCGCCGAGAACGTCCGGCGCACCGCCGAGGTGGCGCGGCTGATGGCCGAGGCGGGGACGGTGGTGATCGTCTCGCTGATCTCGCCCTACCGGGCCGACCGGGCGCTGGCGCGCCGGATCGCCGGCGACATCCCGTTCCTGGAGGTGTTCGTCGACACGCCGCTGGGCCTGTGCGAGGCCCGGGACCCGAAGGGCCTCTACCGGCTGGCCCGCGCCGGCCGTATCCCGGGCTTCACCGGCATCTCGGCGCCCTACGAGGCGCCGGAGCGGCCGGACCTGACGATCGCCACCGAGGGCCGCGGCACCGCGGCCTGCGCCCGCGCCCTGAGCGCGCGGCTGATGCGGCTGAGCCGGGCGGGCGCGGGTGCGAAGCCGGGGCGGTGAGCGTGTGGTTCCCGACGCGCACACCGGGTCCTCCCAGCCATCCCCTCATCCTGAGGTGACCGCAAAGCGGGGCTCGAAGGAGGGTTCCAGCCGGCCGCGCGATCCCTGGAGCCCGCCTTCGAGGCCTGCGCTTCGCTCCGGCACCTCAGGATGAAGGCGCGAGTCGGGAGGCGCCTGGCTCGCCCTACCCGCCCGGCCAGCGCAGCTCCGCCCGCAGGCCGCCCAGCTCCGAGCGGCCGAAATCGAGCCGGGCGCCGGCGGCCTCGGCGACGTCGCGGGCGATGGCGATGCCGAAGCCGGTGCCCGGCCGGCTCTCGTCCCAGCGCTGGCCGCGCCCGATTCCCGCGATGGCCGCGGCGCTCATGCCGGGGCCGTCATCCTCGACGGCGAGACCCGGCTGGCCGGCGTCCGTCCCGGCTTCCGTCCCGGCTTCCATCCCGGTGATCCGGACCCGCCGGTGCGCCCACTTCCGGGCATTGTCGAGGAGGTTGCCCAGCACCTCCATCAGCTCGCCCTCCTCGCCCGGATAGGCGAGGGTCCCGGGCACCGCCACGGCCCAGTCGAGGGACCCGCCCTCCGGCAGCCGCCGCAGGGTCGCGACGAGGCGCTCCGCCACCGGGGCGACCGGGCAGGACCGCCGCCGCAGGTCGCCCGCGGCCGCGACCCGCGCCCGGGCCAGCGCCCGCTCCACCTGCCCGCCCATGGCCCGCGCCTGCTCGGCGATCTCGGCCGCCAGCGCCGGGTCGGCCGGCCCGGTCCGGCGCGCCAGCGCGTCCAGCACCGCCAGCGGCGTCTTGAGGCCGTGGGCCATGTCGGCGGCGGCGTCGCGGGCGCGGACCAGGGCGCGCTCCTGCGCGTCGAGCAGCCGGTTGAGATCGGTGACCAGCGGCCGGACCTCGTCGGGGAACTGCTCCGGCAGCCGCGCCCGCCGCCCGGCATGGACCGCCAGGAGCTCCGCCTGCAGCACCCGGAACGGGCCGAGCGCCCGGTGCACGAACAGGCCCATCGCCAGGGTCAGGACGACGAACAGGGCGACGAGCGCCGGGACGAGCAGGCGCAGGAAGGTGGTCCGGCTCGCCGCGAGGCCGCGCCGGTCCTCCGCCACCGCGACCCGCAGCGCGGTCTCGGCGCCCGGCGCGCCGATCTGCAGCGGCCGCACCACCGCGATGAGCCGGCCGCCGTCGGGCCCGGTCGTGTCGAGGGTCGCGGGGACCTGCGCGCCCGCCCCGGCCTGGCCCAGGTCGAGGCTCCTGTCCCAGAGGGAGCGCGAGCGCAGCGCGCGCGATCCCGCCTCGACCTGCCAGTACAGGCCGCCGTAGGGCGTGGCGAAGCGCGGGTCCGGCAGGTCCCGGGACAGGGTCGGCGTCCCGTCCGGCGCGAGGCCCACCCGGCCGGCGATGAGCTTGGCGGTCCGGTCCAGATCCGCGACGGTGCGGGCGTCGAGCACCCGGTCGAGGATCACCGTGAGGCCGATCCCGGCGAGCACCAGCGCCAGCGCGATCAGCGCGGCCGCCGCGAGGCCGAGCCGCAGGCGGAGGGAGTCGCGCCTCACGGCCCGTCCGGTCCGGCGATCAGGTAGCCCTGGCCGCGGCGGGTCTCGATCACCCCCGGCCCGATCTTGCGGCGCAGGCGCGTCAGGAGCGCCTCCAGGGCGTTGGCCTCGCGCTCGGTCCCGACGCCGTGAAGGTGGTCGAGCAGCTCGCCCGCGGGCACGACCTGCCCAGGCCGGTGCAGCAGGAAGGCCAGCAGCCGGTATTCCAGGGCGGTCAGCTCCGTGGGCCTGCCGTCGACGCTGACCGCGCGGGTGCGGGTGTCGAGTTCGACCGTGCCGGCGCGCAGCACCGGCGCGGCGTGGCCGGCGGTGCGCCGCAGGATCGCCCGCAGCCGCGCCACCAGCTCCTCCATGCGGAACGGCTTGGCGAGGTAGTCGTCGGCGCCGGCGTCGATGCCCTCGACGCGCTCGCGCCAGCCGTCGCGGGCGGTGAGGATCAGGACCGGCAGGGCGATGTCGGCGGCGCGCAGGCGGCGCAGCACGCCGAGCCCGTCGAGGCGCGGCAGGCCGAGATCCAGCACCATGGCGTCGTACGTCTCGGTCTCGGCGCGGAACCACGCCGCCTCGCCGTCCGCCACCACGTCGGCGACGTAGCCGGCCCTCTCCAGGCCCTGCCGGATGTCCGCCGCGATGCGCGGCTCGTCCTCGACGATCAGGACGCGCACGGGCCGGCCTCCTCAATCATCGTCGTCCTCGTCCAGGATCTTCAGCGTGCCGGCATCGACCTTCACGGTCCGGCGCTTCCCGTCGGGCCCGAGGATGCGCAGCTTGTACAGCCAGTGCCCGTCGTCGCGCTTGAGGTCGACCGACACGACGTCCCCCGGCACCGCCGCCCGGGCCGCCGCCAGCACCGCGTCGAGGGGGCGGATCTCGCCGCTCTCCAGCGCCCGGCGGGCCCGGTCGGCATCCTCGGAGGCGTGCAGGGGCCCGCCCGCGAGGGCGGCCAGCAGGCCGAGGGCGAGAACGAGGCGGCGGGGCGGGAACGGGCTCATGCGGGCGCAGGCTAGGCCGCGCCGCCTGACGGGACGCTGACAGCCGGCGTCAGGATCGTGGGGCGGGGCTTCGGCACAAGGGCCGCCATAGCTCTTCCGGAGACCTGAGACCATGTCGCTCTACGTCGGTATCCTCCTCGCCTGCGCGGCCGGCCTCGCCGGCACCCTCCTCTGCCCGGACGACAGGGGCGGCCGCTCGCGCCTGCCGCTCCTCGCTGCGCTCCTGATCGGCGGCCTGTCCTGGCACGCCCCCGCCCGGGCCGGCGAGATCCTGCGCGGCCCCGCCCAGGTGATCGACGGCGGGACGCTGCGCGTCGGCGGACGGCCGGTGAGCCTGTTCGGGATCGCCGCGCCGGAGGCCGACGCGACCTGCGCGGACGCCCGGGACCGGCCCTACCCGTGCGGCCGCGACGCCGCCCGGGCGCTCGCCGACCGGATCGGCGGGGCGGCCGTCGCCTGCGAGCCGCGGGGCGAGGCGGGCGCGGCGCTCTGCCGAGTCGGCGAGGCGGATCTCGGGGCCTGGATGGTGGCGCAGGGCCTCGCCCTGCCCGACCGGGACCTCGCGCCGGACTACGCGCCCGCGGCGACCGGGCCTGGGGGCGCCGCCTAGGCCTGTGGTCGGGGGTGTTCCAGGATCCCGCCGAGCGGCGGGGCCGCCGCGCCGCCGCCGCGCTTGGCGCCGCCGGGTGACAGGCCGGTCGTCAGCGGGAACGCTGCCGGGCACACCCGGTTGGACCGGCAAGCCCGTCCGGGGCGCACGAGGACTCGCGGAGGCCCCATGAGGTTCCTGAACCGTACGATGCTGCTCGCCGCCCTGCTCGCCTGCGCGGCGGGGGCCGCGGGTGCCGCCGAGGGCCGGGGCAAGGCCGAGGGACGCAAGGATGCCGGCGCGCCCACGACCAGCATGGGCGCGGGCGGCCTCAGCGGCACCGGCGCCACCCGGGACGGCGCCCGCACGGGCTCGGTCGAGAGCAAGGGGCAGCCGGGCGGCGCGAAGCCGACCTCCGCCCCGAAGGCCGGGACGGGCCGCTGATCCGCTCCGGCACCGCGGGATGAGGCGACGGGTCGGAGACTCCGTCCGGCCGGGCCGCGCTACTGCGAGCGGCGGCTGAACGAGACCGCGTAGGCCTGGACGCGGGCGTCGATCAGCGGGTCGTCCGAGACCTCGATCCCGTCGGTCAGGTTGTTGGGCATGAACAGCAGCGCCTTCTCGGCCTCGGCGCTGTCGGGCACGACCTTGCTCACCGTCACGGTGCCGAGATCGACCGTCTTCCGGTCGTCTGGCCAGGGCTTGGTGGCGTCGTTGGTCGGGTCACCCGGCTCGGCGAGTTGGGCCAGCATCCGGAACCTCGCCGGAGTCTTGGCGACCCGCGGGCCGATCTCGGCCATCAGGAAGTTCGGGTCGCGCTTGGCCGCCTCCTCGGGTGGGAGGATCTCCTCGCCCTCCACCGGCACGAAGCGGAACCGGAACGGCTGCCGCTTGCCGGCCGCGTCCACCAGGATGAAGGCGTTGACGCCGTTGTAGGTCTGCCGGGCGAGGCTCGACGGGGTCCTGGCGGTCCCGCCCGCGGTGGCGGCGGCCGGGTGGGCGGCGGCGAAGCGCTCCAGCGCGGTCGGATGCGCGGCCTTCGGGCCGCTCTCGGCGGCGGCCTTCAGGAGGTCGCGGAACTCCTCGCCCGTGGCGACCGGGAAGTACTTCAGCGAGTTCGTGACGACGTCCATCTCGGAGCCGTCGCTCAGCTTGAACTTGAGAGCGAGGCCGTGCGGGTTGGCGTCGGCCGCGCCGTCCGGGATGGTCGGGACGCCGGTGGCGTCCGAGAACCGGATCGTCACCGGCACCGCCGGCCCCTGGAACAGGGAGGCCTTGCTGATCTTCGCCGCCTCTGGCGACGGGGTGAAGCTGCCCTCGGCGACCACGCCCTTGGCGTGGTTGGCCCGGGCGCCCGGATGCTTGCCGAACAGCGTGTTCATCACGTCGATCGTCTGCTCGGCGGTGGAGGCCTCCTGGGCCAGGGCCGGGGCGGCGGCCGCGAGCGCGGTGCTCAGCAGGAGGGCGAAACCCGATCTCGAACGCAGCATGGGAACCTCTCGGCAGCGCGGGCTCTCGGGAGCCGGTCAATGCGGACCGGCCCATCTTCTAGGGAGCGAGGCAGCGAGGGCACAACCAAAAGCTATGCCGCGGCGGAGCTGAGGTGTGGGTTACGTCCCGGCGGCAGGCCGCAGATCGAGAACTTCGTCTCTGCGAGCGGAGCGAAGCGACCCAGTCACGCCAGACCGCCGGTCTTCGCGTTGCCCTGGATTGCTTCGCTACGCTCGCAAAGACGGTGAGGAGCCCGCTACCGCGCGCCGCGGTGGAGGTCGCCCTCGATCAGCAGGGCGCTGCGGCTGTCGAGCCGCGAGCGGTAGACCTGCAGGTTCTCCATGACCCGCTGCACGTAGTTGCGCGTCTCCGTGAAGGGGATGCGCTCCACCCAGTCGATCACGTCGACGTCGCCCTTGCGCGGGTCGCCGTAGGCGTCGATCCACTTCTTCACGTTGCCGCCGCCCGCGTTGTAGGAGGCGAAGGCGAGCACGTAGGAGCCGCGCCAATCCTCCATCAGCTCGCCGAGATGGGCCTGGCCGAGCCTCGCGCAGTAGGCGGGGTCGCTGGTCAGGCGGTCGACGTCGAAGGCGGTCGAGACCCGGCGGGCGGTGCGCTGGGCGGTGGCCGGCATCATCTGCATCAGCCCCCTTGCGCCGACGCCCGACTGGGCGCGCGGGTCGAACTGGCTCTCCTGGCGGGCGATGGCGTAGACCATGGCCCGCTCGACCTGCGGGACCGCCGTGAAGGTCTCGTAGGTGGGAATGCCGATCGTCGGGTAGGCGTGGGCGTCGAGCGGCAGGCCGCGCTGGACCGCGAGCTTGCCGATCGCCACCAGGGCGCGGGCGTCCTTCATGTCGGTGGCGAGGTCGCCGAGCGCCTGGAGCTCGCGCGGGTCCGAGAGGTCCCGGGCGGCGTCGATATAGAGCGGCAGGGCCAGCTCCTTGATCCCGGCCTCGCCGAGCAGGCGCAGGGCGCGGATGGAGAGCCGCCCGTCGAAGGCTTGGCGCTCCGCGCCCTCGAGGTCGGCCGGCGCCCGCAGGGGCAGGCTGGTCTGGCCGAGCCGGGCCCGGGCCACCTGGCCGTAATAGGCGATCGGCTGCAGGGCGGCGCGCTCGTAGAAGCGCTTCGCCTCCTCCGACTGGCCGAGCGCCTCGGCCGCCCGTCCCTGCCAGTAGGCGGCCCGCGCCACCGAGATCGGGCTCTCGGCGATCGCCGCCACCCGGGCGAAATGCTGCGCGGCGGCGGCGGGATCGCCGGCGAAGCGGAGCGCGATCCAGCCGGCGTGGAACTCGGCCTCGATGCGCTTCTCGGGCGAGCGCGCCGCCGGCTGGCTCGCCACCACGTAGGCGGTCTTGGCATCGCCGAGGTCGAGGAGCTTGCGCGCCACGATCCGGCGCTCGATCCACCACTCGTCGCCGTCGACCAGCACGTCCGGGTTGCTCGGCGCCGTCGCGAGCACGGCGGCGGCCGCCTCGGGCTTGTCGGCCCGGCGGAAATACTGCGCCCGGGAGAAGATGTAGGACGCGTCGCTGCGCAGCGACGGCGGCACCGCGGCGAGCGCGGAAGCGGCGCCGGAGGACTTGTCCTCCACGGCCCGGCGGGCGCGCACGAGGCTGGCATAGGCGCCGCCCGCGTAGCCGGCGGCCCGGCCGGCGCTCTCCCAGTCGTCCTTCAGGAGCGCCCGCTCCATCCGGTAGCGGTGGTCGACCCGGGTCAGCGCGTCCGGGAAGGCGTCGAGCACCTTCGCTTCCAGGCTCCGCCCGAAGCTCTCGGTGCGCCAGAGGTCGCGGACCATCTCGGCGGCGTCGGCGTCGCAGCCGTCGGCGCGCAGGGCCAGCGCCAGGGCGAACTTGCCCGGCGCGCTCACCGGCTTCGCCGTGGCGAAGTAGGCCCGGACCGTCGCGGGCGCCTTCTTCTCGGAGAGCAGCGCCTCCTCGGCCCGGCGGCGCAGCAGCGGACCGGCCGGCCAGTCCGGATTGGCCCGGACGAAGGCCACGGTGCGGTTGAAGCCGATCCCGGCGCCCGCGCGGATCGCCACCCACTCGAGAAGCGCCTTCGCGGCCGGGTCGGTGAAGCCGTCGCGCATCCGGTCGCCGTCGGCGACCCGGCCCTTGCGGTAGAGGTCGATGGCGCCGCGCAGCAGCGTCGGGTCGGTGTCGCCGGAGACCTTCGGGCGCGCGGGATCCGGCACCTCGGGCACCGGGGCCGCCGGGGTGACCGCGGCGTCCGGCAGCGGGAAGGCCACCGGGGCGTCGGGGTCAGCGGAGGCGTAGGCCGAGGCCGCGGCCGGCAGCGTCCGGGCGGGCTCCTCGCCCTTGTCGTCGCCGCTCGAGGCGTGGACCGGGTCGAGCTTCAGGGCGTCGGCCGCGACAGGGTCGCTCGCCTTCACGGCCTGCGCGCCCCGGACCTGGGCGGTCGAGAGGGCAGCGTCGCTCGCCGGCGGCGCGGGCTGTGTCGCTGGCTGCGTGGCCGGCGGCGTCGTGGGCGCGTCGATGCCGGCTTGGCCGGCTTGGCCGGCTTGGCCGGCCGGGCCGGCGAGCGCCACGCCGACGGTGGCGACGAGCGCGGCGGCGGTGAGGGACGTGCGCTTCGGGGCCGGATGCGAGGCCGCGGGTCGGATCACGATTCCCCCCTACTGATCACCGGAGCGGGAAAGGTCGAGGATCGGGCCGTGACCATTAAGATCGCGTTAACCGTCCCCACGATCTGTTTGCGCGCCGTGACGCGACCGCCTATGTCTGCCGGTCCGTGCCCGTACGATGCGGACCACGCGCGGCGCCGAGACCGCCGAAATCCCAGCTGGGACCCTTTGGGACGCCTGAGATGACCGAGATGACCGGGAGCCGCCTGCGGGGCTCGCTCACCGCGCTTGTGACGCCCTTCCGCGACGGGGCCTTCGACGAGGCCGCCTTCCGGAAGTTCGTGCGCTGGCAGATCGAGCAGGGCAGCCACGGCCTCGTGCCAACCGGCACCACCGGCGAGAGCCCGACCCTGACCCATTCCGAGCACGACCGGGTGGTCGAGGCCTGCATCGACGAGGCGGGCGGGCGCGTGCCGGTCGTGGCGGGCGCGGGCTCCAACTCCACCGCCGAGGCGGTCGAGCGGGCGCAGCACGCCGAGCGCGCGGGCGCCGACGCCGTCTTGGTTGTGACGCCGTACTACAACAAGCCGACGCAGGCGGGCCTCTACGCCCACTTCAAGGCCGTCAACGACGCGGTCGGCATCCCGATCATCATCTACAACATCCCGCCGCGCTCCGTCGTCGACATGAGTGTCGAGACGATGGCCCGGCTCTTCGAGTTGAAGAACATCGCCGGCGTGAAGGACGCGACCGCCAAGATCGACCGCGTCAGCCAGCAGCGTCAGGCCATGGGCGCGAGCTTCGTCCAGCTTTCGGGCGAAGATGCGACGGCGCTCGGCTACAACGCCCACGGCGGCCACGGCTGCATCTCGGTGGTGGCGAACGTCGCCCCGCGCCTCTGCGCCGACCTGCAGGAGGCGACGCTCGCCGGCGACTACGCCAAGGCGCTGACCCTTCAGGACAAGCTGTTCCCCCTGCAGACGGGCCTGTTCGCCGAGGCCAACCCGGCGCCGGTGAAGTACGCGCTGTCGCGGCTCGGCTACATGACCGACGAGCTGCGCCTGCCGCTGGTGCCGGTGACCGAGCCCACCAAGCGCATCGTCGACGACGCCCTGCGTCACGCCGGCCTTCTGGTCGACTGAGGGAAGTCACGCATCATGGCCCCGAAACCGGAGCCCAGTCGGCGCATCGTCGCCGACAACCGCGCCGCGCGCTATCACTACACGATCGAGGACACGCTCGAGGCCGGCATCGCGCTGACCGGCACCGAGGTGAAATCCCTGCGCGGCGGCAAGGCGACGATCGGCGAGGCCTATGCCGGACCCTCCGGCAACGACCTGATGCTGTTCAACGCCTACATCCCGGAATACCTGGAGGCGAACCGCTTCAACCACGACACCAAGCGCCCGCGCCGCCTGCTGCTGCACCGCCGCCAGATCAACAAGCTGATCGGCGCGACCCAGCGCCAGGGCTACACGGTGGTGCCGCTGAAGATCTACTTCAACGACAAGGGGCGGGCGAAGGTCGAGCTCGGCCTCGGCAAGGGCAAGCAGGCCCACGACAAGCGCGAGGCGGTCAAGGAGCGCGACTGGCAGCGCGACCGGGCGCGGCTGCTGCGCGACCGGGGCTGAGGCCGGGCCGTCATCGCGAGCGCAGCGAAGCGACCCAGGGCAGCGCGACGTCCGCGGGCGTGGTGCCGCTGGATTGCTTCGCTCCGCTCGCAAAGACGATCGTTCCGACAGGGGGCGCGTGCAGGCCGTGATGCGCTCGCCTTGCGCTGACCGCGCGATGTCACAAGATCCCGGATTAGCCGGTGCGGCGTCCCGAGCCTGCGATCCTGCGGAGCGACCCATGCCCTCCACCCACGATACCCTGCCCGACGACCTGCCGGTCCCCGTCGACGACGGCGCGGCCGATCACCTGCGCGGGATGCGCCTGCCCGACGTGGCGCTCACCGCCACGGACGGCCGCACGGTCTCGCTGGCGCGGCTGCCGGGCCGCACCGTGGCCTACGCCTACCCGCGCACCGGCGAGCCGGGCCAGCCGGGCCTGACGCCCGACTGGGACGCGATCCCCGGCGCCCGGGGCTGCACGCCGCAGGCCTGCGATTTCCGCGATCACCACGCCGCGCTGACGGCCCGAGGCGTCGCCCAGGTCTTCGGCCTCTCGACCCAGACGAGCGCCTACCAGCGGGAGGCGGCCGAGCGCCTGCGCCTGCCCTTCCCGCTGCTGGCCGATCCGCACCGGGCCTTCGCGATGGCGGCGCGCCTGCCCACCTTCGAGGCCGGCGGCCAGGTGCTGCTGCGCCGCCTCACCCTGGTGATCGACGACGGCGTCGTGAGCGAGCTGTTCTACCCGGTCTTCCCGCCGGACCGGAGCGCCCGGCAGGTCCTCGACTGGCTCGACGGGGGCAGCGCCTGAGGCGCTACTCCTCCTCGACCTCCGGCTGGCGGATGCCGTAGCGGTTCTCCAGGCCCGGATTGGCCCTTCCCTCCCCGCGGTAGCGGGTCGGCGCCTCGCCGGAGGCCCGCGCTGGGCGCTCGCCGGGCTCGCGCCCGATCCGGCCCGCGAGGCTCGCGAGGTCGACGAACTCGTCGGCCTGCCGCCGCAGCTCGTCGGAGATCATCGCCGGCTGGGTCTGGATCGTGGAGATCACCGTCACCTTCACGCCGCGCCGCTGCATCGCCTCGACGAGGGAACGGAAATCGCCGTCGCCGGAGAACAGGATCATGTGGTCGATGTGCGGGCTGAGCTCGAGGGCGTCGATCGCCAGCTCGATGTCCATGTTGCCCTTGTACTTCCGGCGCCCCATCGAGTCCGTGAACTCCTTCACGGGCTTGGTCACGACGCGGTAGCCGTTGTAGTCGAGCCAGTCGATCAGCGGCCGGATCGAGGAGTATTCCTGATCCTCGATCATAGCCGTGTAGTAGAATGCCCGGAGGAGGTTCTCCCGCGACTGAAATTCTTTGAGCAGCTTCTTGTAGTCGATGTCGAAACCGAGGGCCTTGGTGGTGGCGTAGAGGTTGGCGCCGTCGATGAAGATGGCGCTGCGCTGGGTGACTGGCATGAACAGGTCAGGTCCCGAAAAATCGTGGGTGACAGGAAATCGTCTGAACAATCGGTCAGGGTTCGCCCGGGGCGAAAGGCCGGGGCGCGTGGCCGGGACGGTGCGCCGCGATCGCGGCCGCCGCGCTCTGCAAACCGGGGTGGACCGGCGCGGTCGATGACCCGCGCCACCGACGCCCCGTCCGCCGGACCATTCGTTTCAAACGGGTCCGTGTCAAGCAGAGCACGGGATTGTGCGGTCGTGAAAAACTGAACTCTCGGGGCGGATTAATTGACCACGACAGGGCTTCGTCGTGAAAACGGTGGTTTACGTAAGTTGATCCTGTAAACCTCAGATGCGCCGCGCGCCCCGCCCCTCGACCTCAGCCGTTCACGCGCTCGACGCTGTTGACCGGGCGCTTGCCGCGCAGTTCGGCGATGATCGCGTTGAGATGCTGGAGATCCCAGACCGACAGGTCGATGGTGATGTCGGTGAAGTCCTGGGTTCGCCGCTTCATCGAGATGTTGTCGATGTTGCCGTCGTGGTCGGCGATCACCTGGGCGATCTGGGCGAACACCCCGGGCTCGTTGATCGACTTGAGCGCCAGCCGGGCGGGGAAGCGCTCGCCGCCGAGCGCCTCCGTGTCCCAGCGGACGTCGAGCCAGCGCTCCGGCTCGTTGTCGAAGGCCGCGAGTGCCGCCGACTGGATCGGGTAGACCGTCACGCCGACGCCGGGGGTCAGGATGCCGACGATCCGGTCGCCCGGGACCGCGCCGCCGTTCGGCGCGAAGGTGACCGGCAGGTCGCCCGCGAGGCCGCGGATCGGGATGGCATCGCTGCGATCCGCGTCCTCCCCCTCCTTGCCGCCTTCCTTGCCGCCCTCGGCGCCCGGGAAGGTCAGCCGCATGGTCTGGTCGGAGGAGCGCACGAGCCGGCCGGCGCCGCTGGCGGCGCCCTGCGCGGCGGAGGGCCGGCGCTCGTCGCGATGGTCGGGATAGACGGCGCGGACGACGTCGCCCGAGAACATCTCGCCCCGCCCCACGGCGGCGAACACGTCCTCGGTCGTCGCGCGGGCGAGCCGCGGCAGGGCGCCCCGGAGCTTGTCCTCCGAGAAGGTCTTGGCGGCGCGCTCGAAGGCCCGGTCCAGGATCTGCCGTCCGAGGCCGGCATATTGCCGCCGCACGGCGGTGCGGGTCGCCCGCCGGATCGCCGCGCGGGCCTTGCCGGTCACCACGAGGGATTCCCAGGCCGCCGGGGGCGAGGCCCCGTCGGAGCGGCTGATCTCGACCTCGTCGCCGTTGGCGAGTTCGTGCAGCAGCGGCGCCATCCGGCCGTTGATCTTGGCGCCCACCGCGGTGTTGCCGACGTCGGTGTGGACCGCGTAGGCGAAGTCGATCGGCGTCGCGCCGCGCGGCAGGGCGATCAGCCGGCCCTTCGGGGTGAAGCAGAACACCTGGTCCTGGAACAGCTCCAGCTTGGTGTGCTCCAGGAACTCCTCGGGGCTGTCGCCCTCGGCGAGGAGCTCGATGGTCCGGCGCAGCCACTGGTAGGCGCCGCTCTCCGCGGCGAGCCGCGGATGCACGCTGCCCTCGGCGCGGGCCGGGTCCTTCACCAGCTCGGTGCCGATCTCCTTGTAGTGGGCATGCGCGGCGATGCCGTACTCGGCGATGTCGTCCATGGCGCGGGTGCGGATCTGCAGCTCGACGCGCTGGCTCTTCGGCCCGATCACCGTGGTGTGGATCGAGCGGTAATCGTTCTGCTTCGGGGTCGAGACGTAGTCCTTGTACCGGCCTGGAACCATCGGCCAGCTGGTGTGGACGATGCCGAGCGCCGCGTAGCAATCCTGCACGGTGTCGACGACCACGCGGAAGCCGAAGATGTCGGAGAGCTGCTCGAAGGCGACGGACTTGCGCTCCATCTTCGACCAGATCGAGAACGGGCGCTTCTGGCGGCCGCTGACCTCGGCGGTGATCCCCTGCGCGCCGAGCTTCTCGGTGAGCACCTGCGCGATGGTCTCGACGACGGTCTCGGACTTGGCGGAGAGCCGCGTCAGGCGCTGGGTGATGGTGGCGTAGACCTCCGGCTCCAGGTTGCGGAAGGCCAGATCCTCCAGCTCCTCGCGCAGCTCCTGCATGCCCATGCGGCCGGCGAGCGGCGCGTAGATGTCCAGGGTCTCCTGCGCGATGCGGCGACGCTTGTCGTCGCGCATGTGCTGGAGAGTCCGCATGTTGTGCAGGCGGTCGGCGAGCTTGACCAGCAGCACGCGGACATCCGCCGCGACCGCGAGCAGCAGCTTGCGGAAGTTCTCGCCCTGCGCGGCCTGCTTGGAGACGAGGTCGAGGCGCTTGAGCTTGGTCAGACCGTCGACCAGGGCGCCGATCTCCGGCCCGAACAGCCGGCGGATCTCCTCGAGCGTCGCCTCGGTGTCCTCGACGGTGTCGTGCAGCACCGCGGCCACGATGGTGGCGTCGTCGAGGTGGAGGTCCGTGAGGATCGCCGCCACCTCGAGGGGGTGGGCGAAGAACGGATCGCCCGAGGCGCGCTTCTGCGTGCCGTGCGCCTGCATGGCGTACACGTAGGCGCGGTTGAGCAGCGCCTCGTCGGCGGCCGGGTTGTAGCGCTTGACCCGCTCGACGAGCTCGTACTGGCGCATCATCCGCCGGGACGGGGCCGGCGCGTCCGGCGTCGTGCGCGGGGTCTGGATCACGCGCGATTGTTCCGCAACCGCCGGGACGGCGCCAGCCCCCGGCGGCGGGGCCGCGTCGGATGCCGGCGGGCCGGCCACGGAACGAGAGAACCCGGCGTCTCCGCCGGGTCCGGTCTCTGTCAGGTCGCGCCCATCCAGGCCCACGTGTCCAGGCTCACTCGCCCTCGTCGTCGGTCTCGACCGGCGGGGCGAGGTTCTCGAGGCCGCGCAGCAGGTCCTCCTCGCTCATGCGGTCGAACTGGACCGCCGCGTCGTCGCTGGAGGATTGCGGCGCCACCGCGGCGGCGGCCGGCGAGCTCGACAGCAGCGGCACGGTCTCGGCCTCGGGCTCGTCCACCTCGACGTACTTCTGCATCGAGTGGATCAGCTGCTCCTTGAGGTCGTCGGCCGTGATGGTCTCGTCGCCGATCTCGCGCAGGGCCACGACCGGGTTCTTGTCGCGGTCGCGGTCGATGGTCAGCGGGGCGCCGGCGGCCAGGAGGCGGGCCCGGTGGCTCGCCAGCAGCACCAGCTCGAAGCGGTTCTCGACCTTCTCGATGCAGTCTTCGACGGTGACGCGCGCCATGCGGGGCGGCTCCTTGGGCTTGAGCGACGGGTGATGTCGGGTATGACCCCACTCTACACCGGATGCCGTTGTGCAACAAGCACAGCGGGTTGCGCAGGGCGCGCGTCCGGCGCGAACCCGGCGCGCGTGCCGGTCCGGTAGGGCCGGACGCCGAGGGGCCGTAGGACCGCGTCGCTGCGGCATCATGGTGCGGCGCATTGTTGACACCCAGCGCCGCGGGTGCGAGTGCGCGCGCCATTCCAGAGTTTCGGCCGACACGGGCGGCGTTCGCGCGCCGCGCGGCGCCGGCGACCAGGACGCAACATGCGCGCACTCATCTTTCCGGGCCAGGGCAGCCAGGCGGTCGGCATGGCGCGGGACCTCGCCGAGGCCTTCCCGCAGGCCCGGGCCGTGCTCGACGAGGTCGACGCCGCCCTGGGCGAGAACCTGTCGCGGCTGATGTTCGAGGGGCCGGTCGAGGCGCTGACCCTCACGACCAACGCCCAGCCGGCCCTGATGGCGGCGAGCCTCGCGGTGCTGCGCGTGCTGGAGGCCGAGCGCGGCCTCGACCTCGGGCGCGACGTCGCCTGCGTGGCCGGCCACTCGCTCGGCGAGTACGCCGCGCTCGCGGCCGCCGGCAGCCTCACCGTCGCGGACGCCGCCAGGCTGCTGCGCCTGCGCGGCGAGGCCATGCAGGCGGCCGTCGCGCCGGGCGCCGGCGCCATGGCGGCGCTGATCGGCACCGATCTCGAGGCCGCCCGGTCCGTCGCCGAGGCGGCGGCCGACGAGGCCGGCGACGGCGCGGTCTGCGACGTCGCCAACGACAACGGCGGCGGCCAGGTGGTGCTCTCCGGCCACCGCGCGGCCGTGGAGCGCGCTGTCGGCATCGCCACCGGCCGCGGGATCAAGCGCGCCGTGATGCTCAACGTCTCGGCGCCGTTCCACTGCCGCCTGATGGCCCCGGCCGCCGAGGCCATGGCCCGGGCGCTCGCCGGGGTCGCGCTGGCGGCCCCGCGCGTCACCCTCTACGCCAACGTCGCGGCCGCCCCGGTCACCGATCCGGAGGCGATCCGCGCGGCCCTGGTCGAGCAGGTCACCGGCACCGTGCGCTGGCGCGAGAGCGTCGCCGCCATGGCGGCCTCCGGCGTCGACCGGTTCTACGAGCTCGGCGCCGGGAAGGTGCTGACCGGCCTCGTCAAGCGCGTCGCCCCCCAGGCGAGCGCCGCCGCAATCGGCACCCCCGCCGACGTCGCCGCCTTCGCGCTCTGACCCGCGCGCTCTGATCCGACGGAGTCCCGCATGTTCGATCTCACCGGCCGCAAGGCCCTCGTCACCGGCGCGACCGGCGGCCTCGGCCAGGCGATCGCCCGGGCCCTGCACGCGCAGGGCGCCACCGTGGCGCTCTCGGGCACGCGGCCCGCGGCCCTGGAGGCGCTCGCCGCCGAGCTCGGCGAGCGCGCCAGCCCCGTCGCGGCCGACCTGTCCGACAAGGACTCGGTCGAGGGCCTCGTCCCGGCCGCCGAGGCCGCGATCGGCCCGCTCGACATCCTCGTGAACAATGCCGGCATCACCCGCGACAACCTCTTCATGCGGATGAAGGACGAGGAGTGGGAGCAGGTGATCGCCGTCAACCTCACCGCCGCCTTCCGCCTGTCGCGGGCCGCCGTGAAGGGCATGATGCGCCGCCGCTCCGGGCGGATCGTCAACATCGGCTCGGTGGTCGGCAGCACCGGCAATCCCGGCCAGGGCAACTACGCCGCCGCCAAGGCGGGGCTCGTGGGCATGACCAAGGCGCTCGCCGCCGAGGTCGCCTCGCGGGGAATCACCGTCAATTGTATCGCCCCGGGCTTCATCAGCTCGCCCATGACCGACGCCCTCAACGAGAAGCAGCGCGAGGGCATCCTCGCCCGCGTGCCCGCCGGGCGGCTCGGCGAGGGGTCGGAGGTCGCGGCGGCCTGCCTCTACCTCGCCTCCGCGGAGGCGGGCTACGTCACCGGCCACACGCTGCACGTGAATGGCGGGATGGCCATGTACTAGGGCGCGTATACCGGTTCCCGACCGGCGGGAACGGCGCGCGAATCACCCCCGCCGACACGCAAGTGCCACACCCATGAAGGCTTTCTGAACGGGCCCTCGCCAGGGCTGGAACCCTGTGCTACCACGCCCCGCAGCCGTACAGGGGGTTGACGGTTCAGCGGGTTTTCAGTCCAAGGCCCTCCGGCGGAGGCGTCCCGGCTCACGCGCCGGTTCACCTCAGAAGCACGCGCGATCGGACACCGGCCCGTCACAACAAGCCCGCAGGGGCGCGACGCGGCCACGGCACCACCCCGAGAAGACTGACAGACCAGAAGGACGAGGACGGAAGACCGATGAGCGATATCGCTGAGCGCGTGAAGAAGATCGTCGTCGAGCACCTGGGCGTGGAGCCCGAGAAGGTGGTCGAGAGCGCCAACTTCATCGACGACCTCGGTGCCGACAGCCTCGACACCGTCGAGCTGGTCATGGCCTTCGAGGAGGAATTCAACGTCGAGATCCCGGACGACGCTGCCGAGACGATCCAGACGGTCGGCGACGCCGTGAAGTTCCTGGAGAAGAACTCCGCCGCCTAAAGGCGCCGGGGACCGGGTTTGACGCGGCGCGGGTGAGGCGAAACAGCCCCCGCGCCGTTATGCGTTTCAAGGCTCGGAGTCGTGACGGGGCCCGCGGGGACCGATTCTGCCTCCGAGCGAGTTAGGACGATGCGCGACCGCGGCGGTGCCGGCGGGGCGGCGCCTCAAGACGGGACAGGGCACATGCGGCGGGTGGTGGTCACGGGTCTGGGGATGGTCACGCCGCTGGGCAGCGGGGTGGAGCACACCTGGAGCCGGCTGATCGCGGGCGACAGCGGCGCCGGCCCGATCCGCGGCTTCGAATCCGCCGACCTGCCCTGCCGGATCGCCGCGCAGGTCCCGTTCGGCGACGGCACCGACGGCACCTTCAACCCCGACCTCGTGATGGAGGTGAAGGAGCAGCGCAAGGTCGACCCGTTCATCGTCTACGCGATGGCGGCGGCCGACGAGGCGCTGAAGGATGCCGGCTGGGCGCCGAAGAGCCACGAGGACCAGTGCGCCACCGGCGTGCTGATCGGCTCCGGCATCGGCGGCATCGGCGGCATCTACGACGCCTCCGTGACCCTGCACGAGAAGGGCCCGCGCCGGATCTCGCCGTTCTTCATCCCGGGCCGGATCATCAACCTCGCCTCCGGCCAGGTCTCGATCGCCCACGGCCTGAAGGGCCCGAACAACGCGGTCGTGACGGCCTGCTCCACGGGCGCCCACGCCATCGGCGACGCGAGCCGCCTGATCGCGCTCGGCGACGCCGACGTGATGGTGGCGGGCGGCGCCGAATCGCCGGTGAACCGCCTCTCGATCGCGGGCTTCTCGGCCTGCCGGGCCCTGACCACGGGCTTCAACGACACGCCCGAGAAGGCCTCGCGCCCCTACGACCGCGACCGCGACGGCTTCCTCATGGGCGAGGGCGCCGGCATCGTGGTGCTGGAGGAGTACGAGCACGCCAAGGCCCGCGGCGCGAAGATCTACGCCGAGGTGGTGGGCTACGGCCTCTCGGGCGACGCCTACCACATCACCTCCCCCTCCCCGGACGGCGACGGCGCCTTCCGCTGCATGACCGCCGCGGTGAAGCGCGCCGGGATCGCGCCGTCCGAGATCGGCTACATCAACGCCCACGGCACCTCGACGCCCATGGGCGACGAGCTGGAGCTGAAGGCCGTGGAGCGTCTCCTGGGCGACGCCGCCGCGAGCGCCACCATGTCGTCCACCAAGAGCTCGGTCGGCCACCTGCTGGGCGCCGCCGGCTCGGTCGAGGCGATCTTCTCCATCCTCGTCCTGCGCGACAACGTCATCCCGCCGACGCTCAACCTCGACAACCCCTCCGTCCAGACCAAGATCGACCTCGTGCCGTTCGAGGCGAAACGCAAGCAGGTGGATGTCGTGCTGTCGAACTCGTTCGGGTTCGGCGGGACGAATGCGTCGCTGGTGATGCGGCGGGTCGCGTAGGCGCGTCGCCGTCTCGCTCCGCTTCGCGGCCCGGGTCTTCCGCAGGATTTGACCGCGCGCCGCCCCGACCCCGTGTCCGGCTACCCCGGCACCCGCCCCTTCGGCGTGATCCTGTCCACCGTGCGCGGCCGAGCGCACGGGCGAGCCGGTCCGGGGCCACCGGGCGGTAGGTGCCGCGGCCGATCAAGGGCTCGATCACGTCGCCGAGGCCGCCCGGGCGGAACCGGTCGATCAGCCCGTCGAGGCCGCCGACGGACAGCACCATCAATCGCCTGAGCCAGAGCGCGCGCCGGTTTCCGGATCCACGAACGCTTGCAAACCCGAGGCCGGCACATATCCTCCCACCATGGTGTTGGCTCGTGCCGATCAGTTCCGCCACGACGACCCGCGATCGGACCTTCGGGATCTGGATCGCGTCGCGCTGACGGTCGCCGTGGTCAGCGACGACGGCGACGCGCTCCCACCCGGCACGGAGGGCACCATCGTCAGCGTCTATCGCGACGGGGAGGCCTACGTCGTCGAGTTTCCCAATCCGCTCGGCGCCCTGGCGACGGTTCGGCCCGGCGACCTGAAGCGCATCGAACGCGCGCCGATGTGACGACTGACGTCGCGGCCGTTGCCTGGACCGTCGAGCGGTCCAAGATCGTCGGCTATCTGCTCAATCCCGCACACACGGACGGCGCCTCCAAGGCAAAATATCTTCTCGCGTTCGGCTACACGGTCAATGCACCCGAGCGGCTGGCCGACGATCTGGTGAGCCACGCCGTCGCCCACTGGCCCGGGCGCCGGATACTGCCCCCGATCGGGCAACCGCGCCTGATCTTCGAAGGACCCGTGAGAGCGCCGGACGGCCGCTCCATGTCGCTACGCGGCGTGTGGGAGGAGACCGCGCCCGTGCAACTGCGCTTCCTCACGGCCTATCCGTGGAAGCCCTGAAGGCGCGCTACCACCCCCGCCGCTCGGCCTCCCCCGGCACCCGCCCCTGCGGGGTGAGCGCGTGCACCACCTCCGGCAGCGCCTGGGCGAGCTGCGACAGCAGCGTCTCGCGGTCCATCCCGGTCTGCTGCTGGAGGGTGTCCACCGTGTCGGGGCCGAGCGCCCGGGCGAGCTGGTCCGGGGCCACGGGGCGGTTGGTGCCGTGGCCGATCCAGGATTCCATCACGTCGCCGAGGCCGCCCTGGCGGAAGCGGTCGACCAGCCCGTCGAGGCCGCCGAGATCCCCCTGCCCGTACGGGGCGGCGCGGCTCGGCGGCGGGGCGTCGCCGGGGCCGTCGAGCATGCCGGAGAGGTCCGAGAAGTCGCCGGGCGGCAGGGACGGGTCCGACGGCCCGCCCGGGCCGCCGTCGCGGCGGCCGCCGTACTGGTCCCAGCCGCCGATGTCGCCGCCCTCTTCCGGAGGACGGCGCCCGCCGGCATCGGCGGGGTGCTGGCCGGGATCGCGCCCGTAGGGTCCGGCGCCTCCGGAGCGGTCGGCCTCGGGGCCGGGCTCGCCCTGGCGCCCGCGGCCGAAGATGTCGCCGAAGCCGCCGCTGGCGCCCTTGGCCAGCAGGAGCATCAGGAGTGCCTTGACCAGGGGCGACATGCCCCCGGACCCCTGCTTCTGCCCGCCGAACACCTGACCGAGCACGCCGCCGATCGCCGATTCGAGCAGTCCCATGCGCGTCTCCCCCTAGGCCCGGGCCGGACGGGCCCGGGCGAACAACATTCCGGGGCGGGCGCGGGTTGCCTCGCTCAGCGGGCCGGCGTCGCGAGCGCCGCCTGCGCGGTGCCGCCACCGGTCGTGGCGTCGGCGGGCTCGACCAGCGGCACCGTCGCGGCCGAGAGGATCAGTCCGGCCAGGAACAGGCCGGTGGCGGCGGCGCCGGCGCGGGGGCGCGGCAGGCGAACGGCGCGGCGTCGCGCGGGATGGGGACGGTCGACGGTCCTGGGCATCGCGGCCTCTCCGGGTTCGGGGCGGGCCCTCGGGGCCCTTTCTGCTGGAAAAACGCCGTCGGGGGGCGGAGAGGTTCCCGCGCCGTCAGGTCCGGCCGGCGAGGCGGCGTCCCAGCGCCCCGAGCAGGCAGGCCGCGCAGTAGACCGGCAGCATCAGGGCCGCGCCGTCGAGCCACAGGCCGGGCAGCCCGGGCACGAACCCGGCGATCGCCGCCGCGGCCACGAACCCCGCGACCACGCAGAGCCCCAGCGAGGCGGCGAGGCGGTCCGGCCAGCCGACCAGCGCGCCGACCACGAGGCCGAGCGCGGCCGCCCCGGCGAGCCCGGGCCAGAATCCGGCGAGCAGCAGCGTCACGGCCGTTCGGCCTCCCTGCGGGCGCGATGGTGGCGCGCGGCCGGGCGCGCGGATGGGCGCGGCCCGGCTGGCGGACGCGCGGCGGAGCGGATCTCCCTCACGGCAGCAGCGCGAAGACGACGGGGCCGGCCAGCCCGTCCGGCCCGGCCGTGACCTGCTCCGGCCGGGCTCCGGCCTGGAGGAGGTAGTCCACCACCGCCTGGGCGCGCAGGCGCGGCAGGTCGACCGGCGGCTCGTCGGGGGCCTCGGCGGGCTTCTTCGCCGCCGCCTTGCCGGGTCCGGCCGGCTCCTTCCTGGCCGCGCCCGCCTTGCTCCGATCCTTCGTCGCGTCCTTGGCCGCGTCCTTGGCCGCGATTTTGGCCGCGTGCGTCGCGGCTTCCTTGGGCGCCGGGGCCGGCGGCGCGGGGGTGGCCGGCTTGGCGGCGTCGGCGACCCGGGTCGGCTCGGCGGTCGCGCCCTCCCCCGGTGCCGGTCCGGCGGCCGGGGTCGCGGGCGGCTTCGCCGGGTCGGCGGGGCCGGAGACCGCGACGCGCAGCGACGGGCAGGTCTTCGCCAGGGCGGCCAGCGCGTCGAGGGTCGGGTAGAAGGCGGGCGTGAGCGCGGCGCCGCCCGCGGGGAAGTGCAGGTCCGCCCCCGCCAGGGCGGCGGTGAAGTCGGCGCGGCAGGTGGCGGGGTCGCGCCGCTCCGCCGCGTCCCGGGCCGTGACGCTGGCCTGCCCGGTCCAGCCCGGGGGCAGCGCCTCGGCGAGCCGGTCGGGGGTGCGCGCGGCGCCCTCCCGGTAGAGGCTCTCGCCGGTGAGCGTCACGGCGCGGTCCGAGACCGCGACGGTCCCGTCCGCGAGGTTCGTCACCAGCGGGGCGGCGGCGGCCAGCGCGTCCCCGAGATCCGGCGGGGCGCCGTCGGCGAGGCGGGTGCGGTCGATGACCGGCTCCCGGAACAGGCGCGGGCGCAGGGCGGCCAGTACCCGCTCCCGGGTCGCGGCGTCCGGCAGGTGGCCGGTGAGGGTCACGGCGTCGGCGGTCCGGCGGATCGCCACCCGGTAGGGCGAGAGCGGCCGCGCCGTGAGCGCCACCCGCCCGGCCGCCACGCCGGCGGGCCGGCCCTCGCGCATCAGCGCCTCGGCGTCGGGGAGCGCCTGCCCGTCGATGGCGTCGCCGGTCACCGAGACCGCCCCGTCCCGGAACACGACCTGCCCGGACTGGATCAGCTCGGCGAGCTTGAACGCGAAGGCGATGAGGCTCTTCGGGTCGATCGCCGGGTCGAGCCCCCGGGCGGCCAGGAGCCGGTCCTCCACGGTACCGCCCGCGGCGGCCTCGGTGGCGGCGCGCAGGGCGGCCTCGCGGTCGGCCGCCGAGGGGGCGAAGCCGTCGAGGACGATGCCCCGGCCCGATTTCTCCACGGCGAACCGGTACGCGGCCACCTTCGGGGGCAGGATCTCGACCCGCCCGACGCTGAACCCCTCCGGCGGGTCCGACAGGGCGGCCCGCAGGGCCTCGTAGGCCGGCACGTCGAGGGCCTCGCCCGACAGGCTGAGCACGGTGTCGCTGAGCGCCGCCCGCCCGCCCTTGGCGAGGCCGGAGAGCCGGGCCGCGAGGAACGCGGCCGCGCCGGCGAAATCCGGCGGCGCGCCCCGGGCGGCCCGGGCGGTGTCGTCGAGGCCGGTGCCGGGATCGAGGGCGCCGGCGATCCGCGCCTCCAGGGCCCGCCGGCCGATCTCCACCGGGCGGCTGCCTTCGAGGGCGATCCGGTTCTGACCCGTGCGGATCGCCGCCCACTGGAAGGGCGCGGCGGTCTCCACGATGCCGAGTTCGGAGACGATGCGGCGCGGGCCGTCGAGGGCCGCGAGGCGGGACAGCACGGTGGCGCGCTCGGCGACGTCCGGCGCCTCGCCGGCGGCCACGAGGTCGCGCCCGACGGCCTCCAGGCGCAGCCACGGCTCGCCGGTGGCGGTGGCCGTGCCGGCGGCGATCGCCGCGCCCTCCGCCGCGAGGCCGTCGGCGATCCGCGGGGCGGCGTAGAGGGTCGCGCTCGCCCAGATCAGCGCGAGGGCCGGGAGGCCGGCGAGCCAGCCGGCGCCGCGCAGGCCTTGGGCGAGAGTTTCGGGCAACGGCACGGTCGCAGGTTCGGGCGCGGGTCGGGACGTGGGGGCAGGCGGATCCGGTGCCGAGAGCACACCGTCTTTCCGGCAGCATGAAGGCCGGCGGTCTCCTTTCTCCCACGGGTCAGCGCCGCGCCGCGTCCCCGCGCCGCCGGAACCGGCCGGACGCCCTCCGGTTTCCGAGCCAGACCCCGTCCCCGCTGAGGAGCGTGCCATGCGATCCATCCTCGCCGCCGCCCTCCTGCCGGCGATCGCCGTCCCGGCCGGGGCCCAGAGCCTGTCGGCATCGCTGGAGCCGATCACCCCTGTCGCCAATCCGGGCCAGCTGAGCCTCGGCGGCAGTTCCACCACCGGGCCGTTCCCGACCGTCTCGGCGCAGACCGGCGGCCTCGTGAATGCCGGCCAGCTGAGCTTCGGCGGGGGCGGCGGCGGTGGCGGCGGCCGCATCGGCGCGTCGGGCGGCCTCTCGGCCGGGACGACGCTCGGCGCCACGACCGCCGGTTCGGGCGGGGCGGGCCAGCTCGGTGGCCTGGGATCCACCGCGACCGGCGGTGCCGGCGTCACCGGCACGACCCTCGGGACCGGCGGGACGATCGGCGCCACCGGTGCCCGCAGCGGCCTCAGCGGCGCGTCCCGCACGGGCCTGGGCTCGACCGCGGGGAGCCTCCTGACACCGACCCTCGGAACGGACGGTCTCGGGGGTGGGTCGGGCCTGTCCCCCGGCCTGGGCACCGGGCTCTCGGGAGCCGGCCTCGGCGCAGGTGTCGGCGCAGGTGTCGGCGCAGGTGTCGGCGCAGGCGTTGGAGTAGGTGTCGGCACGGGCCTCAACGCTGCCGGAAGCCTCGGCTCCTCGCTCGCGACCGGCTCGTCCGGCGTCTCGTCGGCCGGTCTCGGTAGCGGCGTGGCCGCGTCGGGCATCGGCGCGACGGGCGCCACCCTGTCCCCCGGCGGTCTGTTCGGGCTGTTCGGACTGTTCGGGCTCGGGACCGGAACGGCCGCGAGCGGGGCCACGGCCGCGACGGTTTCCGGGACGGGCGGCGCCGGCACGGGCGGCGCCGGGATTCCCGGGACGCCCGGGTTGCCCGCGGACGATCCCGCCCAGGCGGCCCGCACCCTGCCGACCGGCGGCGGGGCGATCGGCGGTGCCGGCATCGGCGGCGCGGCGGCCGCGCCGGTCCGGACCGGCGACCTCTGCGGCGGGCCCTTCGCCGAAGCCTGCCTCGGCCAGGGGTTCTGAGCGGCCTCAGGGGCCGGAACCGCGCCGAACCGCTGCCGTTCCTTCTGTGCCGGCACCTCGGCCGGGACAGGAGACAGAGATGAACGTCATGCTGGGCCGCGTCTCGCTCGCGGCCGCTCTCGTGATCGGCGTCTCGGGCGCTGCCCTGGCGCGCGATGCCGGGCCGAAGGCCCACGGCGCCAAGGGCACGGCGGGCCTGCACGGGATCGGCTTCAACGAGCCGAAATTCCGCTCGGACCTGCGCACCGGCAAGGAGCAGCCCTATACGTGGCCGGTGAGCGACCGCTATCGCCCGGTCTCGCAGCCCTTCTACGGTCGGGCCTACTGAGCCGCCCGGCGCACGCTCCGCCGAATGGATGAGTGGCGGCGCCCCGCTCCGCCGCGCACAACCGGGGCCGGCCCCGTTCCGTCTTCGGAGCGGGCGCCGATCCGGCGATGGCCCAGAGGCACGGGGTCCGTGGCGTGCCGGCTCCCGAGGCAGGAGAGTGTGATGCATCCGCTGAACCGGCGCGTCGTCGCGGTCCCGGCCGTCGCGCTTCTGGTCGTCGCGCCCCTGCCGGGGCGCGCGGGCGAGTTCGCGCAGGTCCCGCCGGTGCCGGGCATGGCCCTGACCCTGCCCGATCCCGGCATGGCCAACGGGGCGCCCGCGCCCGCTCCGACGGCGGCACCGGCCCCCGCCGCGGCCGCGGAGCCGCCCGCTCCGGTCAGGGCGGCCTCCGTTCCGGCGGTCGAGCGCCGGTTCCGGGGCTTGGGCAGCGGGCTCTCGTCGATCGACGGGCAGCTCCCGAACCAGCGCACCGGCCAGCGTCACCAGCACGTGGTCCGCGACATCTGCATCGGCTGCTGATCCGATCCGCCTCCGGCGCGGCGCCGGTTAGTGCGGCGCCCGCGCTCGGGAATTCGCCTGGATCCAGCGCGGCGAGAGGATGTCGCCGGCCTCGGTGATGATCCAGGGCTGGGCCTCTCCGGATTCCATCGCCGCGATCGCGACGGCGAGGGCCTCGCGCAGGGTCGCGAACGGCCGCCCCTCCGCGGCGCGGGCCGGTGTGCCCTTGGGTCAGATGGTCAGTTCGGCTCGTCTGTCGAGGTCGGAGGGCGTCATCGGCGCTCTCGTGGTGCTTCGCAGGGTGCTTCGGCGGGATGTGGGCGTTCTACCGTGCCTGTGTGCGTGCCTGTGTGACGCGGATCTGGCGCCGCGGTCTCCGATTCGCGCCACGGGCCGCGACGCCAGCAACGCGCGCGCTCGCCCGGCGGTTTCGATCGGTCCGGGGGCGCGCGCGAAAAACAAATCACCCGCTCCTCAAGTTTGATTTGAGAACGCGTCGGTGGAAGTTTAGTTCATTTGCATCGAATGCATGCCGCTCGGGATCGGCGCCTGAATTCACGGCTGAGAATTCCCAGGAAACACTGCAATACCGTGCCGCCATGGCGATATGGTGCAATGCGATAAATGCATGCCGCGACGCACAAATCCGTGGTCTCATGCGCTGGTCGATCGCATCCCGCGGTCGACACCGCGATCGAACCGGAGACGCACCATGCGCACGATCCTCATCCTCGCGTCGGCCGCGCTCACCTCGGCGGCCTTCACGGGCCTCGCCGCCGCCGACGACCGCCTGCACCTGACGCCGCCGCTCTATCGCGATCAGGCCCGGCCCGCCCAGCAGATCCGCGCGATCCACGATCTGACCACCACGCCCCAGCCCGTCGCCGCGCCGGCGACCGTCAATCGGACGGTCTCGTCCCTCGGCCGGCCGATCGTCCAGGCCGCCGTCGAGGCGAGCCGCTGAGCCGGCTGCCGGAGACGGAGCGCCCCGGGCGGCTCCGTCTCCGGCCGACGCTCAGACGATGTGCAATTCCTGCGCGGCCACCGACGGTTCCACGCCGCGACGGATCAGGCGCCGCGTCCGCGCCCGCTGATCGCGCGCGGTACTGAGGGCAGTCCCCGCCGCGCGGTACCCCTCGAACCACAGATCCGCCCACGCATACTGCGCCGCCATCGCGAGCAGGACGGCGTTCTCGGCCTGTCTCAGGCCCAGCCGCAGGCTCTCATCCACCAGGCGGCCAACCTCCCCGTACATCATCTCCAACTCCGCGTCCGAACACGGCCGGCAGCGCCGCGAAGGGCCGCCGGCCACCCGCCCAGAGGCCGCTCGGCTCTCCCGCTCAGTGCGACGCCGCCCCGGCAGCGTCGCGAGCCGCGGCCGCCGCTTCCCGGGCCGCAACCTGCCCTCGCACCACTTTCGTGCGGACCGTGTCGGAGGCGCGGCGCGCCGCTCCGACGACGCTTCCGAAGGCCGTCCGGGCCTGCGCGAGACCGGTCCCGGCGACGTCGCGGATCTGGGTCGGGACCTCGTGGCCCGACGACTGTGCTATGCACTGCGCCATGCGCGGTCTCCTGTCGGCCGCCATCCGGGTGCGGCCGGCCCGTTTGTGCATCGCACATGGACCGACGTCCAGGGATCGCCCGCGCGTCGGCGCGACCGGTCAGATCTCCGTCTCGCGCCGGACGATCGCCTCTTCCCCGCTGCCCTTCTGCGCGAGGCCGACCTCGGGATCCTCGGTCGGGATCGTGGCCGGCGCCGCCTTGACGCGCTCCGCCGGAGGCTCGTCCGCCTCGCGCGCGTCCGGTCCGCGGCTCGTCGGGTCTGCGGTCTCGCGCGTCATGCGGTCTCTCCCTGCCTGCAGCCAACGCGACGGGGCGTGTGCGGGTCCCGGGGCTCCGTCACGATGGCGGGAGGCGCGACGCGGATCGCGGCTCTATATGGGAGGTGCGAGCAGGGAGAGTGGTGTGTTCACCGTCAAGGGGATTGATCCGTCCGGGCGCGTCATGACGTTCGCCTGCGGGACGGACGAGCAGGCGATGGAGAAGACCTGGGAGCTGGCCCGGCGCGGCTTCCGCGAGATCACGGTCGCCGATCCGAAGGGCAAGGAACTCTCCGCGGCCGCCTTCGAGCGCTCGCTCAACATCGACTGGGAGTGACGCGCGTCGGCGCGCGCCGGGAGCCCCGCCGCCCCCGAGCCTGCCGACGACACTCTGGCCGCGCCGAGCGCCGGTCGACCCGAGGCAGGCGCCTGTCAGGTCGCCTCGAGTTCGCGCCAGAGGTTCGCGCGGCCCGACCGCGCCGTCTCGGGGATGTCGGTTGTGGCGCCGATCTCCTCCGCCTTGCGCCAGATGGCGCGGCAGACGAGGATCTCGCTGCTCGCATCGATGCTGAGGATGAAGCTGTCCGGAACGATCTCGGCATCCGGGAGCGCGACCCGCACGCCGCCGGCCGACCGGTCGTAGACGATGCACGGCAAGCTTCGATGCTCGTCGACCGAGATGCTGCCGGTCTCGTTGAGAAGCGTGCGTGGAGCGCTGCGTCGTTCGAACATCACCGCCTCGAGAACCTCTGCCCGATAGGATCGGTCACCCGGGTTCAAGGGCGGTTTGCGAAATGCCTCGAATTGTCGGGAAGCTGCCGTCCCTGTGAATTCTGCGCTCTTCATGCGCGCTCGGCCGGAGGCCGGGTGCGCGGAGCACCGACGCCCGCGGAGCGACCGGGGTGACGGAGCCGCAGGGACGGAGACGGCCTCGGTCGGACCGCTCGGCGCGTGTGACCGGCCTCAGGATCGACCTACTCGGTCACGACCTCGACGAGGGTGGTGAGAAAGCCCAGCGCGACGGCCCCGATGCCGCCCATGAAGGCCGCATCCCACCCGGCGAACTCCCTCGACTGGGGCGCGCGCAGGAAGGCGAACAGCGTCACGGCGGCCCCGCAGACGACGAGAGCGAGGGCCAGCAGGATCGATCGAGACATGGCGTTTCCCTATGCGCCGGTCTCGCGGCCCTTGAGGGCTCTTGTAAACGGACGAGTGCGACCGGCTTGATCTGTTCAGTCTCGTCCGTCGTCGAAACATGACAGACGAGAGCGCGGTGAACAAGGTGTTCATCTGTTCTGCACTGCGGAACAGCGGCCGGAATGACGCTCTCATCTGATCCGCACAGGACTGAAGTCGCGCGCGGCCAGGGCTGCCCTTCACGAGGGGCATCGACCGGCCGGCCGCGGGGAGTGCCCCGCCGGGACGGGATCCGGCGCGGTCAGTCGATGAAGACGCGGACGCCGTCCGTGTTGAGCAGGTCGCGCTGGTCGGCGCACCATTGCTCCGGTCCGACCGCGGCGATCTCGTCCGCGACCCGCCGGCCCTCCTCGGCGATGGCGTTCCGGGCACGCTGGTGGCCGAGGCCGGCGTCGAGGGCTCGGCGGACCGTGCGGGACAGGCCCTCGGACACCGTGTCGTCGATGGTGTAGAGCTTGCGGCAGTGCAGGACGATGCCGGCCTGCGCGCCGACGATCCGCACGAGACCCCGGATCGTCTCCGCGCGCTTGGTGTCGTCTGCCTCCTCGGCAGCCCAGGCGGTGCCCGGCACGACCGCCGTTCCCAGGAGGGCGGCGAACAGCAGGGCGCGAGTCATCCGGGCATTCCTTCTGGCCGATGCCGGAGCCGTCTCCGGAACGCCGCACCGGGCGGGCCGCGCCCGCCCCGTCAGATTCGGCCGGTCACTTCCGGGCGGCCATCAGGTCGTGGGTCAGGACGGTCAGCTTGCCGATCAGGTTGCTGATATCGGAGCCCTTGCACGACCATTGCGTGCCGACCGCCTCGCCATCGGCCGAGACGGAGACGACCGCCACCGAGCGCAGGCGACCCTCGCGGGCCAGGGCCAGCTGATCCTGCAGCACGGCGATGATCGACGCGGTGTCCTCGTCCACGACCGCGGGCGCGATATGCGCCGGGAACGGCACGACCGAACTCGTCATCGTCTGCTCTCGCTTCATCTCGCCGACCCCTTCGGTAGCATCCTCGGGCCCCGGCGTGCGCATCAGCTTTGTGCAGAGTGTGGCAGCTTGTCCGTGTCCCGCGATGTCCTGGACGTGTGTGGCGACGATGCAACGGTCTCGGCGCGGCTCCGGGCCGCGCGGCGGAACGAGGCGCCGGGCTCCGCGGCGCTTCGTTACGAGGGGGCCCCGCCGAGCGGGGCGCCCCCGGAGGCCGTCATCCTCAGGCGGCCTTGCGGCCCTTGCGCTCGCGCTCGGCCATGGCGCCGGGCTGGCCCAGGCCGATCGCCTTGGCGAGGGCGGAGCGCTGCTCGGCGTAGCTCGGCGCGACCATCGGATAGTCCGCCGGCAGGCCGTAGCGGTCGCGGTAGCTGCGCGGATCCAGGCCGTGGCTGGTCAGGTGGCGCTTCAGCGTCTTGTATGTCTTGCCGTCGATGAAGCTGACGATCCCGTCGTGCCGGACCGACTTGCGGATCTGGGCCGCGCTCGGCTTCTCGACCTCGGCCTGCGGGACCGCCCCGATCTCCGCCGTCAGAGTCCCGGTGACGAGCCCGCTGATCGCGCCGTGCACGCGCGCGATCAGGGCCGGCAGCTCCGCGGCCGGCACCGGATTGTTCGACACGTAGGCGGCGACGATATCGCCCGCCAGCTCGATGAAGTTGGAGTTGGGCCCTGTGGTTTCTTCTGACACTGTAAGATTCCTGGTGTGCCCCTCGCCCGGGATCTGCTACTTTTGAGCACTGAATGCAAGTTACAAAACCGTTGGCGGGCCGCTTCCGGTGCATGATCGGGGTGCCCGCCGCGGAGATCGGCCGACCATTTCTGGCGATTTCCGGCGGAGTATTTCAGGGCGCCGTCCGAGTCGGCCTATCGACTGCGGTAGAGTTTCCGCTCTGCAGAACGACCAGAACGTGCATCTGGCGGACTTGAAGTCGGCCCGGGCCGGCCCGTGGGACGTTCCGCCGTCATCCGCGGTGACGCGGCGCCCCGGTCGTGGCATGGCGCGGCCATGCTGATGCTCGCCCTCCTCATCGCCCTGCTGGCCGTCGTGGTCGCCATGTTCGTGCTGCGGCGGTGGACCGGGCGGCTGGCCTCGCTCGCGACGCTCCTGGCCGGAGCGATCATGGTCCTGTGGCTCGCCGAGGTCGGACTGCTTCCCGGAACGCAGGGCCCGTTGACGGCGTACCGCCCCCTCGTGCCCGGGCTCGACCGGTAACGGTTCGGTAAGCGTACCGGCGGAGCATGGGGTATGCCCACGCTCTCCGCCCCGCGCCTGCTCACGTTCCTGGTGTCGGCCGTGCTGATCGGCCTCGCCGTCGCCAGCCTCTACACGCGCATCCCGATGGTCGGAAAAACCGTCGTGGCGCACCGGCAATGGTTCTTCATCGGCGCCTACGCCCTCCTCGCCCTCGGGGTGACCACCCGCAGCCTGTAGTGGACCGCGCCGCGGTCCGTTCGCCACCGCGCGCCGCGCCGCGGAGGCCGGAATGGCCCTGAAGACCACCTACCTCGTGCAGCCGTTCGAGCTGCACCGGAACCGCCTGCGGCCGGCCCGCCAGGAGCCCGCGCAGAGCGAGTTCGGCGCCCTCAAGAAGGCAGAGGCGCTGGCCGCCCGCATGCCCGGCGCGGCGGCCCTCAGGGTCGTGGCCGACGACGAGACCGGGGAACTCGAGGGCGTCACGATCCTCGGCCAGTTCGGGACCGTTCCGGACGATTTCGCCGAGAGCCTGCTGGGGGGCTGATGCCGTCCGCGGACGCCGACTTACATCCGGCCGCGTCTGGGGGTGCGACACGGGCGACCTCCGATTGCGGCCCTCCGGAAACTACGTAGAAACAGCGGAGACTGATCCTTGCGAGCTCCGGCGCTCGCCGAGCTCGCATCCGTGCCCCGCTATTTCATCGACCTCCACGACGGCGCCAACTTGGTTCGCGACCGCGACGGCTTCGATCTTCCGGATCTCGCCGCGGCGCGGGCGCAGGCGGTGCGCATCCTGACGCGGCTCGCGCAGGGCTTGACCGATCCGATGGAGCGGCAGGATTACGTGCTCGCCGTGCGCGACGAGCAGGGCGCGGTCCGCCTGCGCCTGCGGCTCTCCTACGATGTCGAGGGCGGCTGACGGCCCGGCCGCGCGCGGGTCGGGAAAGCGGGAGATCGCATGCGACGCTCAACAGGTCTGACCGGCCCGCTCGCGGCGGCGCTCGTGCTGCTCGTCGCCGCCGGACCGGCAGGGGCGCAGACCGCGCCGCCCCCGCCCACGGGATCCGCCGCGGCGACGGCCGACAACGCCGTGCTGCTGACGGTCTTCCTGCGCCACGACCAGTCCCGACCGCTGGCGGAGCTGAACGCGCAGCTCGCCAAGCAGGGCTTCTACAAGGCCTTCCCGCCGCCGGGCATCGAGGTCGTCTCGTGGAACGTCGTCATGGGGATCGGGCAGATCATCGTCCTGCGGCTGCCGGCCTCCCGCCTGCGCGAGGTCAACCGCGTCCTGGAGGATACCGCCTGGGGCGCGTACCGGACCGAGTTCTTCCCGACCTACGATTACAGGGCCGTGGGCCTCGCGGAGCACGAGAAGGCGCGCTGAGACCGTCCCGGCCGCCTCAGGCCGGAACCGCGCCGCCCGGACCGACCGGCCCGAGATCCAGCGCGTCGTCCCACAGGTAGGGGTGGCCGAGGCGCTTGGCCGCGTACATCGCCGCGTCCGCCCGCTCCACCAGGGCCTCAGCCCGGGTGGCGTGCAGGGGCGCGCAGGCCACGCCGATCGCCGCGCCGATGCGGATCGGCGATCCGGTCCCGAGATCGTACGGCTCGGCGAGGCGCGCCTGGAGGCGCAGGGCGAAGCCGAGGGCCGGCGCCGGCGCCGCGTCGCCGAGCAGGATGGTGAACTCGTCGCCCCCGAGCCGCGCGGCGCAATCCCCCGCGCCGAGCGCCGCCCGCAGGCGCTCGGCCAGGTGTCGCAGGAGCGCGTCGCCCACCGCGTGCCCGTGGCGGTCGTTCACCGGCTTGAAGCCGTCGAGGTCGAGGCACAGCAGCGCGCAGGGCGCGCCGTCGCGGTCGGCCAGGGTCCGGTCGAGCCGGGCCGCGAACAGGTGGCGGTTCGGCAGGCCGGTCAGCGGGTCGTGGTGGGCCATGTAGCGCAGGAGCGATTCCGCCCGGCGGCGCTCGGTCACGTCCTCCCACAGGGCGGTCCAGCCGCCGCCGGCCTGCGGGTGCAGCGTGATCGCGACCTGGCGCCCGTCCGCGAGCGTCTGGACCACGGCGTCGGTCGCGCCCCGGGCGAGGAGCCGCCGCCGCGCCGCCCAGAGGCCGCAGGGATCCCGGTCGGCCGGGACCGCCCCCGCGGCGCTCGCCGCGCCCACCGCCCGGGCATGCATGCCGGGCCGGATCCGGTTCGCGGGCGGGCCGAACAGGCGCCGGAACCCGTCGCTCACGAACAGCAGCCGGTCGGCGGAATCGAACAGGCACAGGCCGTGCGGCAGCGAGTCCAGCGCCTGGACGATGCCGGGTCCGAGCTTGCGCCCGCGGCCGAGCCCGTCCTGGCGCCGGGCGCAGGCCGCCTGCCGGTGGCGCCGCGCCAGCCTCGTCGCCGCCCTGCCCGCCTCCGCCGCCATGGCCGGTCCCCCGAAACGCCCGACAGCGTCGTCGGGCGATCGCCGGAACGTGCCGGCTCGGAAATTAGTCTCCGGTCTTCATAGAATGGGATTCCTTTCGCCAACCTTGACGAAAGTCGTGCGCGTTGAGCGATCTTCGCGGAGATTGACCATCCGCAAGTTGAGGTGGTGATCGCGGCGCGCGAACTCTGTCGGTCGACGGGTCCGCGCGGTCGGGCCGCGCCGCCGTCCCGGGTGCCGCCGCGCGGCCCCCGGGACGACGTCTATCGGCGGCGCGTCAGGGCGCGTCGTGCGGGCCGTGATGGCCGTCGAGCACCGTGTCGCTGGTCGGGACCGTCGCGGAGACGGCCTCGGCGCGGCGGATGTCGGGCGCGGTCGCCTCCTCCACGAAGGCCGCCACGGCCTCGCTCAGCGGCAGTGTGCGGGTCTGCTGGCTGCCGAGCCGCCGGATCGAGACCGTGCGCTCCTCCGCCTCGCGGCGACCGAGCGCCAGCAGCACCGGTACCTTGGCGAGCGAGTGCTCGCGGACCTTGTAGTTGATCTTCTCGTTGCGCAGATCCGCTTCGACCCGCAGGCCGGCGCGCTCCAGGGTGCGGATGACGTCCCGGGCGTAGGGATCGGCCTCGCCGGTGATCGTCGCCACCACCACCTGGACCGGCGCCAGCCACAGGGGGAAGTGCCCGGCGAAGTGCTCGATCAGGATGCCGGTGAAGCGCTCCATCGAGCCGCAGATCGCCCGGTGGACCATCACGGGCGGCTTCCGGGCGCCGTCGGCGTCGATGTAGAAGGCGCCGAACCGCTCGGGCAGGTTGAAGTCCACCTGCGTGGTCCCGCATTGCCAGTCGCGGCCGATGGCGTCGCGCAGCACGTACTCGAATTTGGGCCCGTAGAACGCGCCCTCCCCCGGGTTGACCGCCGTCTTGATCCGGCCGGCCGACTGCTCCTCGATCTGCGCCAGCACGCGGGTCATCACGTCCTCGGCGTGGTCCCAGAGGGCGTCGGAGCCGACGCGCTTCTCGGGCCGGGTCGAGAGCTTCACGACGATCTGGTCGAAGCCGAAATCCGCGTAGGTCGAGAGGATCAGGTCGTTGATCTTCAGGCACTCGTCGGCGAGCTGGTCCTCGGTGCAGAAGACGTGGGCGTCGTCCTGCGTGAAGCCGCG
This sequence comes from Methylobacterium sp. D48H, assembly GCF_053345715.1. NCBI lineage: Bacteria > Pseudomonadati > Pseudomonadota > Alphaproteobacteria > Hyphomicrobiales > Methylobacteriaceae > Methylobacterium > Methylobacterium sp. D48H. The sequence continues at coordinate 36,155 of NZ_JBKFAP010000016.1, read as the reverse complement.
CACGCGCATCAGCCCGTGCATGGCGCCGGACGGCTCGTAGCGGTGGACGATCCCGAACTCGGCCATGCGCAGGGGCAGGTCGCGGTAGGATTTCAAGCCGTGCTTGAAGATCTGCACGTGGCCCGGGCAGTTCATCGGCTTGAGGGCGAACCAGCGCTTGTCCTCGGCCTCCTCGCCCGCGGACTGCGCGGCGAACATGTTCTCCCGGTACCAGCCCCAGTGGCCGGAGGTCTCCCACAGGGCCTTGTCGAGGATCTGCGGAGCGTTCACCTCGGCGTAGTCGCCGCGCAGGCGCCGGCGCATGTAGGCGATCAGCTCCTGGAAGATCGTCCAGCCTTTGGCGTGCCAGAAGACGACGCCCGGCCCCTCCTCCTGGAAGTGGAACAGGTCCATCTCGCGGCCGAGCCGTCGGTGGTCGCGGCGCTCGGCCTCCTCCAGCCGGTGCAGGTAATCGTCGAGATCGGCTTGGTTCGCCCAGGCCGTTCCGTAGATGCGGGTCAGCATCGGGTTGTTCGAGTCGCCGCGCCAGTAGGCCCCCGCGACCTTCATCAGCTTGAAGGCGGTGCCGACCTTGGCCGTCGAGGTCATGTGCGGGCCGCGGCAGAGGTCGAACCAGTCGCCCTGGCGGTAGATCTTCAGGTCCTCGCCCGGCGGGATCGCGTCGACCAGCTCGACCTTGAAGCCCTCGCCCTTGCCGGCGAACAGCGCCCGCACGTCCTCGCGCGTCCAGACTTCCTTCGTGAAGGGCGCGTCGCGCGCGATGATCTCGCGCATCTTCGCCTCGATCTTCGGGAAGTCCTCGGGCGTGAACGGGGTCTCGCGATGGAAGTCGTAGTAGAAGCCGTTCTCGATCACCGGGCCGATCGTGACCTGCGTCTCCGGCCAGAGCGCCTGCACGGCCTCGGCGAGCACGTGCGCGCAGTCGTGCCGGATCAGCTCCAGGCTGCGCGGGTCGGTGCGGTCCAGGAACTCGATGCGGGCATCGCGGTCGATCGGGTCGTCGAGGTCGGCGACCGTGCCGTCGAGCGCCATGGCGACGGTGCGCTTGGCCAGCGACTTGGCGATGCCCTCGACCACGGCCCGGCCGGTCGTGCCGGCGGCGATCTCCCGCGTGTTGCCGTCGGGGAAGGTGAGAATCGGCATGGTACGAGCGTCTCCGGGCTCAGTCCTGCATACGGGGCAGGTAAGCGGTTTCGAGGGAGCGGCCGTGTAGACCGATTTCTCGGGCGAGGGAACAACGGTGCGGCGCAACTTCACGCATCCCTGCCCTTCGTCCGCCGTTCGGGTGCGCGTGATCGTCCCCGCGCGCGCGCGGCGCCGGGGGCATGGCCCAGGAGGCGAGCACGAGGGACGCGGGACGCCGCGGGAACCCAGGTGTCGGCCAAGTACGCGCGGGATCCGATCCCCGCGGCGCCCCGCGGCATCGGCCGGGCATGGTCCCCGGTCGGTGCCGTCTGTCTCGTCGCGGCGTCTCCGACGTCCCGGTCCTGCGACTCCCCGTTAGCGGTCTCGGTCGAGGTGCGTGCACGCCGTGCCCGCACCTCCGGAACCCGCATCGGCGCCGTGGCCTTCCAGCCGTCCCCCGCCTCGTAGTGGGCGGGTCCGCAGGTCGCTCAGGGTCGGCCCAGAGGCGGGTCGGCGCGGGGGCATTTCCTCACCCCGCCGGGCAGAGTGCCGCCCGGTCTCACGCCCGCGTCCGAGGCACGCCCCGCACCGGTCCGTCGCCCGGGGCGATGGCGGCTGAGAGCCACCGACGCGGGCGCCGCCCCGTCCCCGGACCCGCACGGTCAGCCACCGGGCGGGCCCCCGAAGGACGCCCCGGGATCGCTCCCGGGCCGCCGCGGACAGGTGTGGTCAGGAAGCACAAAATAGGAACATTGTCAAGGCAAACTGAGCCGCTCGCCGCTGTCGACGCGCCTCTCGTCATCGCGAGCGCAGCGAAGCGACCCAGGGCGGCGCAACATCGGCAAGGTCGCGCTGCTGGATTGCTTCGCTCCGCTCGCAAGGACGTCGGTGCCGAGAAGCCATCGGCCGCAATTCCAGGGGCGGGGCTGGAAGACTGCCCCGTCCGGCGACATGCTGGCGCGGCGCCTCCCCCGCACGGACAGGGGGCGCCCGGACACTCGGAACAGGGACACCCGCATGGCCGCGCGCCTCGCCCTCCTCGGCCTCGGCGCGATGGGGCACCCCATCGCCCGCAACCTCGCGGCCAAGCGGGGCTCCGACGCCGAGACGCTCGTCGCGATCGACACCGACCCGGCCCGCCTCGCCGGCCTCGCCGCGCCGGGCCTCGTCGCCACCACCGATCCCGGGCAGGCCGTCGGCGCCGACGTGCTGTTCCTGTGCCTGCCGAACGGCGACGCCGTCGAGGCGGCCCTCCTCGGGGACGGCGCCCTGGCGGAGCGCCTCGCCCCGGGGGCGGTCGTGGTCGACCTCAGCACCATCGCGCACGCCAAGGCCCTCACGGTCGGCCGCGCCGTGGCGGCGACCGGGCGCGCCTTCGTCGACGCGCCCGTCTCCGGCGCGCCGGCCGGCGCCGAGGCCGGGACGCTCACCGTGATGTGCGGCGGCGGGGCCGGGGCGGTCGCGCGGGTGCGCCCTCTGCTGGAGCGGATCGGCACGACAATCCTGCATATGGGCCCGGCCGGATCCGGCCAGCTCACCAAGACGATCAACAACGTGCTCTACGACATCAACATCGCGGCGCTGGCCGAGGTGCTGCCGATGGCCGTCGCCATGGGGCTCGACCCGGATCAGGTCGCCCAGGTGGTCACGACGGGCACGAGCCGGAGCTACGCGGCGCAGTACTTCGTGCCGCGGATCCTCCGGGGCCAGTTCGACGAGGGCTACCCGATGGGGGCGGCCTACAAGGACCTCGTCGCCGCCGCGGCGGTCGCGGCGGAGAACGGCTTCCCGATGCCGGTCACGGCGGCCGCCACCGCCACCTACCAGACCGCCCTGCGCCAGGGCCACGGCGACCGGGACAAGGGCGCCATGGTGCTGCCGTTCGAGGACCTGCTCGGGGTCCGGGTGCGGTCGCGGCCGTAGGGGCCGGCCGTAGCGGCCATCGGGCGGTCGATCCCGACCGACCCGCCCGCGCCCTGGATCTTACGGCAGCTCGAGCACGTCCCTCAGCGGCACGACCGCCAGGACCTGCCCCGACGCGTCGGCGATCTCGAAGACCTGCCCGGCCAGCACCGCGCCGTCGACCCGCTGGATCTCCAAGAGCGCCCGGGCGGAGCGCTCGGCCTCGGTGCGGGCGGCGTCGAGGTCGGGCAGGTCGGCGCCGTCGAGATCCTCGACCAGCCACTGACCGTCCCGGATGTGCAGGTAGAAGTGCGGCATAACCGCAGAACCGCGCTTACCGCCTCCGGTTGCGTCCCGGCCGCGTTGCGCGGACCGCGTGTGGCCTTTCGGTCACTCCGCGGCCTCGGTCTCCGGCACGGCGGCGTGGCCCGTCCGGGGCGGGAGCACCGGCGCGTCGGCGCGCTGGAGCACCTCCAGGGCGGCGTCGGCCTCCCGCTGGCGGTCCCAGAGCGCCGCGTAGACGCCCCCGGCCTCCAGCAACGCGGCGTGGGTGCCGCGCTCGACGATGCGGCCGTGGTCGAGGACCAGGATCGCGTCGGCGTTGACCACCGTCGACAGCCGGTGGGCGATCACCAGGGTGGTCCGGCCGCGGCTGACCCGGTCGAGCGCCGCCTGGATCTCGGCCTCCGTGAAGGAGTCGAGCGCCGAGGTCGCCTCGTCGAGGACCAGGATCGGCGGCGCCTTGAGGATCGTGCGGGCGATGGCGACCCGCTGCTTCTCGCCGCCTGAGAGCTTCAGGCCGCGCTCGCCCACCGGGGTGTCGTAGCCCTCCGGCAGCCCCGAGACGAAGCGGTCGATCTGGGCGAGGCGGGCCGCCTCCCGCAGCTCCGCGTCGGTGGCGTCGGCCCGGCCGTAGCGGATGTTGTAGCCGATCGTGTCGTTGAACAGCACCGTGTCCTGCGGGACCATGCCGATCGCCGCCCGGAGCGAGGCCTGCGTCACCGCGGCGATGTCCTGCCCGTCGACGCTGATCCGGCCCCCTTGCGGCTCGTAGAACCGGAACAGCAGGCGCGAGAGCGTCGACTTGCCGGCGCCCGAGGGTCCCACCACTGCCACGGTCTGGCCCGCCGGGATCTCGAAGGTGACGCCGCGCAGGATCGGCCGCTCGGGATTGTAGGCGAAGCGCACGTCCTCGAACCGCACCGTGCCGCCCGCGACCGCGAGCGGGGCGGCGCCCGGCCGGTCGGCGATCTCGGGGTTCTGCCCGAGGATGCGGAACATGTCGTCGATGTCGATCAGCGCCTGTTTGATCTCGCGGTAGATCATGCCCATGAAGTTGAGGGGCATCGCGAGCTGCACCAGCATGGTGTTGGCGAGCACGAAGCCGCCGATCGTCGTGCGCCCGGCCAGGATGTCGCGCGCCGCGAGCCACATCACCACGGTCATGCCGAGCGTGAAGATCACCGCCTGCCCGGCATTGAGCACCGCCAGCGACACGTAGGTCTGCGTCGAGGCCTTCTCGTACTTGGCCATCGACTCGTCGTAGCGGCCGGCCTCCCGGGCTTCCGCGCCGAAATACTTCACCGTCTCATAGTTGAGCAGCGAGTCGACCGCCTTGGTGTTGGCGTCGGTGTCGGAGGCGTTCATCCGGCGGCGGATCGCGATCCGCCACTCGGTCGCCTTGTAGGTGAAGGCCAGGTAGGCCGCGACCGTCAGGAACGCGGTCAGCGCGTAGGTCCAGTTGAACTCGTAGGCCAGCACGCCGAGCACCAGCACGAACTCGACGATGGTCGGCACCAGGGTCAGCACCATCAGGCGCGACAGCTCCTCGATGCCGGCGCGGCCGCGCTCCAGCACCCGGGTCAGGCCGCCGGTCTTGCGCTCCAGGTGGAAGCGCAGGGACAGGCGGTGCATGTGCTCGAAGGTCTGGAGCGCCAGCCGCCGCACCGCGTGCATCGCCACCTTGGCGAACAGCCCGTCGCGCACCTGCGTCAGCGCCGACATGGCGATCCGCGAGAGGCCGTAGAGGGCGATCAGCAGCATCGGCGCGGCGAGGAGGCCGGTGGGCACGGCCTCGTCCTTGCCGCCGACCGCCGCGACCAGCGCGTCGGTGATCCACTTGAAGGTGAACGGCGTCACCATGGTCACCAGCTTGGCGGCGAGCAGCAGGCCGAAAGCCAGGAAGACCCGGCGCTGCAGGTCGGGCCGGCCGTGGGGCCAGAGATGCGGCCAGAGCCGCCGGTAGGTGGCGATCAGGCCGGGGCGCTCGGCCGGGATCGGCGTCCCGGCCGCGGGCGCGGTGTTGTCGGTCATGAAGGGTTCTGCGGGGCGGGATGTCCTGGCCCCGCATATAGGCCCGCTGCCGCGCCGGAGCACCCGCGCTGCGTGCAGGCCCCCGCCTCACGGCCGCCAGAACGGCTTCGCGACCTCGGCGCGCAGGTCCCAGGGCTCGAGGCCGGCGTCCCGGGCTTGGTCGGGGTGGAGCGCCGCCAGGGCGCGGCGGGTGCGGATCCGCTGCAGCCACGTGCGGAGCAGGGACGGGCGCGCGGCCGGACGGGTAACGGCGGGCGAGGAGGACAGGGTGACGGCTTGCATCGCAGACGATCCGGTGGCGGGAAGGCAGTCCGGCCGGGATTGCTGGCGGAGCATTGATCCGATACAAATATCGGATCAATCGAAACATTGATCTCGGAGCAATTATGCGCCCCGCGGATTACCGCACCGTCGCCGACGCGATCGCGGCCGACATCGCGGCGGGCCGGCTGCGCCCCGGCGCGCGGCTGCCGCCGCAGCGCGACTTCGCCTACGCGCGGGGCATCGCGGTCTCGACGGCGAGCCGGGTCTACGCCGAGCTGGCCCGCCGGGGGCTGGTGACCGGCGAGGTCGGGCGCGGGACCTACGTCCGCAGCGAGCCGGGGCGCGCCGGGTTGCTCCGCCCGGAGCCGCCCCCGGCCGCCCTCGACCTGCAGCGGACCCACTCGCGCCTGCCCGAGCAGGAGGTGGTCCTGGCCGAGACCCTGGCGGCGCTCGCCCGCGACGACGGCCAGATCGGCTTCACCCAGTACGGGCCCGCGGGCACGCCCTCGGCGCAGGCGATCGCCGCCGGGTTCCTGGCGCGGGCGGGCTACGCTCCCGATCCCGCCGACATCCTGTTCACCGGCAACGGCCGGCAGGCGCTGGCCGCCGCCCTGGCGGCCCTGGCGGCGCCCGGCGAGCGGATCGGCTGCGAGCCCCTGACCTATCCCGGGGTGAAGGGCATCGCGGCGCGGCTCGGGATCACGCTGATCCCGCTCGCCATGGACGCGGAGGGCGTCTGCCCCGAGGCGCTCCTCCAGGCCCACCGCGCGACCCCGCTGAGCGGCGTCTATCTCCAGCCGACCCTGCACAACCCCCTCGGCGCCACGATGGGGCCGGCGCGCCGGGCCGCCCTGGCAGAGGTGCTGGAGCGGACCGGGCTCACCGCCGTCGAGGACGCGGTCTACAGCTTCCTGGCCGAGGCGCCGCCGCTCGCCGGCCTCGCGCCGGACCGGGTGATCTTCGTGGACAGCCTGTCGAAGCGGGTGATGCCGGCGCTGACCGTCGGCCTGATCGCCGCGCCGCCTGCCCTCACCGACCGGCTCGCCGCCTCCGTCCGCCAGGGCGCCTGGACGGTGCTCGGCCTGTCGCTCGCGGCCGGCATGCACTGGATGGCGGGGGGCTCGGCCGCGGCGCTGGCCGAGGCCAAGCGCCGGGACGCCGCGGCCCGGCAAGCCCTCGCCCGGGCCGCGCTCGCCGACCTGCGGGTCGTGGGCGATCCGCAGGCCTACCACCTCTGGCTGGAACTGCCCGAGACGTGGCGGGCCGAGGCCTACGCGGCCGCGGCCCTGCGCCAGGGCATCGCCCTCCTGCCGGCCTCATCCTTCGCGGTCCATCCCGGCCACGCGCCGAACGCGGTGCGCCTCGCCCTGGCCTCGCCGTCGCGGGAGGAGCTCGACCGGGCGCTGCGCGGCCTGCGCCGGCTGGCCTTCGCGGGCGACGACCAGGTGGTGGAGTAGGCGCCGCCGCTCAGCCGCGCTTGTCGGTGGGGAGCACGAAGATCTGGCCCGGGTAGATCAGGTCCGGATCGCGGATCTGGTTCTGGTTGGCGTCGTAGATCACCGTGTAGCGCTCGCCCCGGCCGTAGGTGCGCTGGCTGATCCGCCAGAGGTTGTCGCCGCGGGTGATCCGGGCGGTGCTGATCTCCGGCACGAACACCGCGCCGACCCGGTCCGGCTCCGCCATGTCGGCCACCTGGGGGTTCGAGACGGCGGCCGGCGGCGAGGCCGCGGCCGGCCGGTCCCGGTCGGCACCGTCGCGCGCGGCCTGATCGGGGCCGGCACGATCCCGCGCGCCGCTCTGGGCGGGCGACGGTCCGGACTCGGCGGTCTCCCGGGCGGCGACCTGCGTCGGCTCCGGCACCGACAGGGGGACCGCGGCGCGGCTGGCGACCTTGCCGGTGGCCGGATCGACCTGGTCGATCCGCACCTGGTACTGCCCGGGCTTGATCCCGCGCCCGATCGTGAAGGTCGCCCGGCCGTCCGGCCCGATGCTGCCCGGGGCGATCATCGTGTCGTTGAGGTAGAGCTGGATCCGCGCCCCCGGCGTGCCGGTGGCCGTCACGAACAGGCGGCCGTTCCCCTGCACGTCCACGCTGGCGATCCGGGTCGGTCCCGGCCCGGACGCCGCGGCCTCGCGGGTCTCCCCGCTCCCGGCCGGACGGCCGGCCCGCGCCGCGTCGGCGTCCCGGGTACCCGGCTCGGAAGCCGGACCGGAGGATCTGGCGCCGCCCTTCGCGTCGGCCGTCGCGCCCGGCGCGCCGGGCTGCGACAGCACGACGGTCGCGGCGTCCGGGGCGGTCAGGGCCACGAGGGGCTGGCGGTCCCGGCCGGGGGCCACGTCCACCGCGACGCTCTGCTGCGACTCGGTCGCGCGCCCGTCCGCGCCGGTCATGCGCAGGCGGAGCGTGCTGGCGCCCGTCGGCAGGGCCGGCGGCACGATCGCGAACTGACCGTTGGAATCGGCCTTCGCCCGGGCCACGGGCTTGCCGTCGACCAGCATCTCGATCGCGGCGTCCGGCGCGCCGCGGCCGGCCACCACGGCGTCGCCGTTCGGCTCGACGCGGACGATGTCGAAGCGCGGCGCCTCGGCCGCATCCGGCAGGCGCGCGTCCTGGCCCGGACCGGCCTGCTGCGACCCGGCTGTGCCGGCCTGCGGCGCCCCGGGGGTGCCGGCGCGGGGGGGCTGCGGGAGCGCCGCCACGGGGCCCTCCCCCGGCGCCGGGCTCGCCCGGCCCGGCTTGTCGTCGCGGAAGTCGATCGTTGGGTCGGTGCGGCCGGCCAGGGCGCCCGGATCGGCGAGGCTGCGCAGGCTGCCGCTCGGCGCCGACGACGCGGACGGCTCGGGACCGCCGCGGCCGGTGAGCCGCCGCAGGGAGTCGCCGCCGAACAGCGCCAGCACGAGTCCCAGTCCGCCGAGAAGGCCGGCCAGCGCCAGGGCGAGACTGCGCCGCACCTGTCTCGACATCGCCACGAAGGCCTCCCCTTATCCTGCCGCCGCCCGGCGGGCGGCCGTCCGCCCGCGCGAAAAGCCGTCGACGGCGCCGCCCATAATACCGTACATGGTCCCCACACCAAGCCGTCCTGCCGCCCAGGCGGGTGAATCCCACGCGAATTCAGCAGTTTGGCACGTGGAGTGCTGGGCGCGGGGCGCGATCTGGACGGCTCGCAACGGACGCGCGAGGAGGACGCCGGATGGCTCCGGTGAGGACAGTCTGTGTCTATTGCGGCTCCGGCTTCGGCCGCGACCCGGCCTTCCGCGAGGCCGCCGAGACCCTCGGGACCGCGGTCGCGCAGGCCGGGATGGGCCTCGTCTACGGCGGCGGCGACGTCGGGCTGATGGGCACGGTGGCGCGGGCGGCGCTCGCCGCCGGCGGCCACGTCACCGGCATCATCCCGGATTTCCTCCAGGCGCGCGAGCACATGCTGGCGGACATCCAGGAGACCGTGGTGGTCTCCGACATGCACACCCGCAAGCGCCTGATGTTCGAGCGCTCGGACGCGTTCGTGACCCTGCCGGGCGGCATCGGCACCCTGGAGGAGCTGGTCGAGCAGCTGACCTGGGCGCAGCTCGGGCGCCACCGGAAGCCGGTGGTGCTGGTCTCGGTGGCGGAGTTCTGGGCGCCGCTGCTGGCCCTGTTCGAGCACATGCGCGGCCACGGCTTCATCCGCGAGGGCCTCGACCTGAGCTACCTCGTCGCGCGCGAGGCGGCCGAGGTGGTGCCGATGCTCCGCGCGGCCGGCCACGAGCCGGACCCCCAGGCCGAGAGCATCGTCCAGCAGCGCATGTAGGTGCGCGCGCCGCGCGGCGATGAGGATCACGAGGATGCGTGCGTCGATGCGTGCTTCACTGCTCGCGGCCCTGCCGCTCGCCGGCCTCGCCTCCGCGGCGGCGGCCGGCCCGTCGCCGGTCCTGCAGACCCTGGACTACGCCAACACCCGCTACTCGGCCCTCGACCAGATCGACGCCGGCAATGTCGGGCGCCTGAAGGTCGCCTGGACCTTCTCCACCGGCGTCCTGCGCGGCCACGAGGGTGCGCCGATCGTGGTCGGACACCTGATGTTCGTGCACACGCCGTTCCCCAACGTGGTCTACGCCCTCGACCTCGACCGGGGCGGGAGGATCCTGTGGCGCTACGCGCCGCGGCAGGACGCGAGCGTGATCGCCGTGATGTGCTGCGACACGGTCTCCCGGGGGCTCGCCTACGCGGACGGGCGGTTGTTCCTCCAGCAGGCCGACACCACCGTGGTGGCGCTCGACCCCGAGACCGGCCGGGTGCTGTGGTCGGTGAGGAACGGCGACCCGGGCCGGGGCGAGACCAACACCGCCACGGTCCTGCCGGTGCGCGGCAAGCTCATCGTCGGGCTCGCGGGGGGCGAGTACGGGGCGCGCTGCCACGTCACGGCCTACGACCAGGCGACGGGCCGGCGGCTCTGGCGCGCCTACGCCACCGGGCCGGACGCCGACATGCTGGTCGATCCGGAGACGACGACCGAGCTCGGGCGCCCGGTCGGCCGCGATTCCTCGCTCAAGAGCTGGGAGGGCGACCAGTGGCGGACCGGCGGCGCCTGCAGCTGGGGCTGGTTCTCCTACGATCCGGACCTGAACCTCGTCTATTACGGCACCGGCAATCCCTCGACCTGGAACCCGAACCAGCGCCCGGGCGACAACCGGTGGGCACAGGCGATCATCGCCCGCGACGCCGATACGGGCATCGCCCGCTGGGTCTACCAGATGACCCCCCACGACCAGTGGGACTACGACGGCGTCAACGAGATGATCCTCACCGAGCAGGTGATCGACGGCCGCGCCCGGAAGGTGCTGACTCATTTCGACCGCAACGGCTTCGGCTACACGCTGGACCGGGCCACCGGCGCGCTGCTGGTGGCGGAGAAGTTCGACCCCACGGTGAACTGGGCCAGCCGGATCAGCGTGGATCCCGCCGCGCCCGATTACGGAAAGCCGGTGGTCGACAAGCGCTACGCTCCCGGCGAGGCCGACGAGGACGAAGCAACCAAAAATATCTGTCCCGGGGCGCTCGGAGCCAAGAACCAGCAACCGGCCGCCTACTCGGCCAAGACGCGGCTGTTCTACGTGCCGACCAACCACATGTGCATGGATTACGAGGCGTTCCGGGTCACCTACACGCCCGGCCAGCCCTATGTCGGCGCGACGCTCACCCTGCACCCGCCCGAGGGCTCGGATCGGACCGGGGCGTTCATCGCCTGGGACGGCGCGAAGGGCCGGATCGCCTGGACGATCCCGGAGCCGTTCTCGGTCTGGTCGGGGGCGCTCGCCACGGCGGGCAACGTGGTCTTCTACGGCACGCTGGAGGGCTACCTGAAGGCGGTCGACGCGCGGGACGGGCACGAGCTGTACCGGTTCAAGACCCCATCCGGGATCGTCGGCAACGTCACCACCTACCTGCACGGCGGCAAGCAGTACGTCGCGGTGCTGTCCGGGGTCGGCGGCTGGGCCGGGATCGGCCTGGCGGCCGGGCTGACCGACCCCGCGGACGGTTCGGGGGCGGTGGGGGGCTACGCGGCCCTGTCGCAGTACACGGCGCCGGGCGGGCAGCTCACGGTGTTCGAACTGCCGCAGTGAGCCGCCCCGGCGGCGTCCGCACGCGCCGCCGGGCGATTCGCACGGCATCTCCCTGACCTTCCGAGGCACTCCCGCGCCGGGTCTGGCTGGACGCATCCCGGGCCGCCTCTCCTGTCCCGCATGACCCCGCCACCGGCGCCGGTGGCCGGTCTCGGGCGGGCCTATCCAGACGCGGCCGCGCCGCTCACGGCGATCGATGACCGGTCAGAAGTGCTGTTCGGGCAAATTCAGAAGTAAAAATTCCAATTTCTCAAATATAGTTATAAGAAATAAGCCGCCTCACAGAGTGTTGCTCAGAGGATACGAATCGAAAATGCGTCCGATTTTGAACGAACTATGACGATCTGACCTCGATGATCTTGGATATGGGGCGCGCGACCGGCCGGACGGGGCGGTGTCGGGGAGCGCGTCATGACACGAGGATATGGGGTCTCACTCGCCGCGCTGGCGGTCGTGCTGCTCGGTCCGGGCGCCCAGGCGCAGACAGCCGGCAACGGCGTCGACATCCTGTCGGGTTTCCGGCGGATCTGGATCCCCGGACGGACATACGACACCGGATCGCCCACGGCGCTCGGGGCGCCCCTCCTGCTGCGCAACATCCAGATCGTCGCCGAGCGGGCGCGGGAGCGGACCGGCGCGCAGGAGATCGCCGCCTATTACGACGACCGCCGCAACCAGAGCTACAGCGTCATCGACGGCCTCGGGCCGCTGACGCGGGCCTATCTGGCGGGATCGGGGGCGACCACCACGATCCCGGCCTTCGACGCGACCACGTCGCGCGTGCAGTACGTCGACCAGGGGACCGGTGCCGGCGTGACGACGTCGCCCCTCGGGAAGGTCGTGCAGCTGGTCAACGTGTTCCGGACCAACGCCTCCACCGGCCCGGCCAAGGACGCCTACAGCTATCCGCGCCCCTGGCGGCAGAGCCTGGACGGCCAGGGCCTCGGCCTCGTCGTGCCGCCCTCCCTTGGACCGGAGAAGAGCCCGACCCCCGCGACGGACGGCGGCTTCCCGAGCGGCCACACCAACGCCGCCTACCTGTCGGCCCTGGCCCTGGCCTACGCGGTCCCGCAGCGGTTCCAGGAACTGCTCACCCGCGCGAGCGAGCTCGGCGACAACCGGATCGAGGCGGGCATGCACTCGCCCACCGACGTGATCGGCGGCCGCGTGCTGGCGACCTACTTCGCCATCCGGGCGCTCAACGACCCGGCGAACGCGGCCCTGCTGGGCCAGGCCTTCGCGCAGGCGCAGAGCTACCTGAGCCAGGCCTGCGGCGGCCCGCTGGAGCGGTGCGCCCACGCGCTCCTGGATCCGGCCACCGACCGGTTCTCCGACTACGCGCGCAACAAGGCCGCCTACACGGCGCGCCTGACCTACGGCCTGCCTCCGGTCGGGCCTACGGACCGTCCGCCGGTGGTCCCCGTGGGTGCCGAGGCGCTGCTCGCGACCCGCTTTCCCTACCTCACGGCGGCGCAGCGCCGCGACGTGATCGCGACCACGGAGCTGCCCTCCGGCGGCTTCCTCGACAACGGGCTGGGCTACGACCGCATCAACCTGTTCGCCGCCGCCGACGGCTACGGCGCCTTCAACGGCACGGTCACCGTCACGATGGACGCGGCCCGGGGCGGGTTCTCGGCCTACGACGTCTGGCGCAACGACATCGGCGGCGCGGGCGGCCTCGCGAAGCTCGGCAGCGGGACGCTGGTCCTGACCGGCGCCAACACCTACGCGGGCGGCACGACGATCGGCGGCGGGACGCTCGTCGGCCATGCCGGCGCCTTCGGCACGGGCGCCATCGTCGACGACGCGGCGCTCGTCGTGGATCAATCGACCGACGGGACGCTGGCCAACGCCGTCTCGGGCTCCGGGACCCTGATTAAGACCGGGGCGGGCACCCTCACGCTCACGGGGCTCAGCACGCTGACGGGCGCCACCGCCGTGCAGGCCGGTCGGCTCGTCGTGAACGGCGGCCTCGCCCACTCGGTCGTGTCGGTGCTGCCGGGGGCCGAGCTCGGCGGCTCGGGCACGCTGGGCGGGATCGTCGCGCTCGCGGGCGCCACGGTGGCGCCGGGCAATTCCATCGGCACGCTCACGGTCGCCGGCAACGTCGGCTTCGCGCCGGGCTCGACCTACCGGGTCGAGGCCGACGCCGCCGGCCGGGCCGACCGGATCGCCGCCACCGGCACCGCCACCCTGTCGGGCGGCACCGTCCAGGTGCGCGCCGCCTCCGGCGCCTACAACCCGCGCACCACCTACACGATCCTCTCCGCCGCCGGCGGCGTCTCCGGCCGGTTCGCCGGCGTGACCGCGAACCTCGCCTTCCTCAACCCGGGCCTGCGCTACCGGACCGACGCGGTCGACCTGACGCTCACCCGCAACGACGTGCCCTTCGCCGCCAGCGCCACCTCGCGCAACGGCGCGGCCGCCGCCAACGCGATCCAGGCGATCGGCGCCGGCCGGCTCTACGACGCGGCGGTCGCCTTCACGGCCAACGAGGCCGGCAGCGGCTTCCGGGCGCTGGCCGGCGACATCCACGCCGGCACCGTGTCCACCGCCTACGAGACCGCCTTCTTCGTGCGCGAGGCGGTGCTCGACCGCCTGCGCTGGGGCGATCCCGGTGCCGGGCTCGACGCCGGCGCCCTGCCGGCCGCCGACGCGGCCGACCTGCCCGGCCGGGCCCCGGTGGTGGCGACCGTGCCGGTGCGCACCCTCGACCCGCAGGTGTTCGGGCTCTGGGGCCAGGGCTTCGGCGCCTTCGGCACGGCCGATGGCGGCGGCAACGCGTTCGACCTCGACCGGCAGATCGCCGGCTTCGCGGCCGGCGCGGACGTGCGGCTCCCCGGCGGGCTGCGCTTCGGCGCGGTCGGGGGCTACACGGAGGCCTTCCTCGACAGCGCGGGCCGGGCGGGCGGCGCGAGCCGGGCGGAGAGCGCGACGCTCAGGAGCGGGTTCGGCGGCCTGTACGGCGGCTACGAGCTCGGCCCGCTGTCGCTGCGGCTCGGCGCGCTCTACGCCGACACGGACGCGCGCACCCGCCGCGCGGTGCAGTACGGCCTGTCCGACACGCTGAGCGGGCACGGCGGCGGCTCCACGGTGCAGGGCTTCGGCGAGATCGGCTGGAGGATCGCGCTGGGCACGCCGGCGGCGCGCTTCGTCGAGCCGTTCGCGGGCGGGGCCTATGTCGGCATCCGGCGCGGCGCCTTCGCGGAGGCCGGGGGCGCGGCGGCGCTGGCGAGCTTCGCGCGGGACTACGACCTCGGCGCGGCGACGGTGGGCGTGCGGGCGCAGGCGCGCCTGGACCTGGGCCTCGGCCTGCCGGTGACGCTGCGGGGTCTCGTCGGCTACCGGCGCGCGTTCGGCGACGTCGTGCCTACGGCTCTGCTGGCCTTCGGGGCGGGCGGCCCGGCCTTCCTGAGCGCGGGCGTGCCGATCGCCCGGGACGCGCTGGTGGCGCAGGTGGGCCTGGACCTGGCGGTGGCGCCGGACGCGAGCCTGGGCGTGGCCTACACGGGCCAGACCGGAGCCCGCGCCCAGGATCAGGCCGTGACGGGCCGCTTCACCCTGCGGTTCTAGCGCGCGACGCCTGCGCGCCGACGAAGTCCACGAAGGCGCGCAGCGGCGCCGGCAGGTGCCGCCGGCCGGGATAGTAGAGGAACGGGCCGGAGAAGACCTGCCACCAGGGCTCCAGCACCGGCACCAGGGCGCCGCTCGCGAGCTGCGGCCGCAGCCAGTCCTCGAACAGGTGGACGATCCCGGTGCCGGCGACCGCCGCCTCGACCGCGAGGTCGCTGGCGGCGACCCGCACGATCAGAGGCCCGGAAGGGTCCACCCGGACGATGGTGCCGTCGTGCTCGAACTCCCACGGCGCCGTCAGGGCGCCGCTGGGGAAGCGCCCGAGCAGGCAGGCATGGCCCAGGAGATCCCGCGGGTGCTCCGGCCGGCCGCGCTTCTCGAGATAGGCGGGCGCCGCCGCGGTGGCGAAGCGCTGCCGCCGCGGGCCGATCGGCACGGCGATCATGTCCTGCTCCAGCCGCTCGTCGTAGCGGATGCCGGCGTCGCAGCCCGCCGCCAGCACGTCCACGAACCCGTCCTCGACCACCACTTCCAGGCGGATCTCCGGGTAGGCCGCCAGGAAGGGCGGCACGAGCGCCGGCAGCACCAGCCGGGCAGCGCTCAGCGGCACGTTGAGCCGGAGCGTGCCCGCGGGACGGTCGCGGAACCCGTTCACCACGTCGAGGGCGGATTCCACCTCGGCGAGCGCCGGCCCGAGCCGCTCCAGCAGGCGGGCCCCCGCCTCGGTCGGCGCGACGCTGCGGGTGGTGCGGTTCAGGAGGCGTACCCCCAGGCCCGCCTCCAGCCGGCGCACCGCCTCGCTGAGGCGCGACGCGCTGCCGCCGCCGGCGCGGGCGCCTTCGCGGAAACCGCCGGCCCGCGCCACGGTCACGAAGGCGGCGAGGTCCGTGAGATCCTGGGTCATCGTTCGAGAATCCGCACGGCCCGTGCCGATTGTTACGGCTTATCGGCGCAAAGCGTGGCGTCTACATCCGGAGCGCCAACAGGAGATCCGTCATGACCGCCATCACCGCCATCACCGCCGACATCGCGCAGGCCGGGACCTTCCCCCTCGGCGGCCGGAAAGTGAAGCGGCTCGGCTACGGGGCCATGCAGCTCGCCGGGCCCGGCGTGTTCGGACCGCCGAAGGACCGCGCGGCGGCGGTCGCGGTGCTGCGCGCGGCCGTGGCGGCGGGGGTCGACCACATCGACACGAGCGACTTCTACGGGCCGCACATCACCAACCAGATCATCCGCGAGGCGCTGCACCCCTACCCGGACGGGCTCGTGATCGTCACCAAGGTCGGCGCCACGCGCGGGGCCGACGCCTCGTGGAACCCGGCCTTCTCGGCCGCGGACCTCACCCGGGCGGTCCACGACAACCTGCGCAACCTCGGCGTCGACGCCCTCGACGTGGTCAACCTGCGCCTGATGTTCGACGTCCACGGCCCCGCGGAAGGCTCGATCGAGGCGCCGCTGACGGTGCTGGCGGATCTCCAGCGCCAGGGGCTGATCCGCCGGATCGGCCTGAGCAACGCGACGCCCCGGCAGGTCGCGGACGGGCGGCGGATCACCGACATCGTCTGCGTGCAGAACCAGTACAATCTCGCCCATCGGGGCGACGACGCCTTCATCGACGATCTGGCGGCGGCCGGGATCGCCTACGTGCCGTTCTTCCCCCTGGGCGGGTTCAGCCCGCTGCAGTCGGACACCCTGTCGGCGGTGGCGGCCGGGCTGGGCGCGACGCCCATGCAGGTGGCGCTGGCGTGGCTGCTGCGCCGGTCGCCCAACATCCTGCTGATCCCGGGGACGTCGTCCCTCGGCCACCTCCGCGAGAACCTCGCGGCGGCCACGCTCGCGCTCCCGGATGAGGCGATGGCGGCGCTGGATCGGATCGGGGCGGCGTGAACGGTTCCCGTCCGGACGCCTCGGTTGCGGTCTCCCTCACCGTCATCGCGAGCGCAGCGACGTGACCCAGGGCAGCGCGACGACGGCGGGCGTCGCGCCGTCTGGATCGCTTCGCTCCGCTCGCAAGGACGGCGGTGCGGAAAAGAGAGACCCGAGGCCTACTTCGCCGTCATGCCGGCCACCATCGGGCAGCCGCCCTCGCTCATCGGGCGGAAGGCCTGCTCGGCCGGGATCGTCTCCAGCACCTTGTAGAGATCCCACGCGCCCTTCGACTCGGACGGCGCCTTGGCCTCGAACAGGTACATCGGGTGGATCTTGCGCCCGTCCGGCCGGATCGTGCCCTTGCCGAACAGCGGGTCGTCGGTCGGCATCTCCTTCATCTTGGCGACCACGGCGGCGCCGTCCTTGGCCGAGTGCAGGGCCGCCACCGCCTTCAGGTAGTGCAGCGTGCTGGCGTAGACGCCCGCCTGGTAAGAGGTCGGCTTCTTGCCGGGCATGCGCTTCTCGAACCGCTCCGCGAAGGCCCGGGTGCCGTCGTTGAGGTCCCAGTAGAACGAGGCGGTGAAGGCGAGGCCCTGCGCCACGTCCAGGCCCAGCGAGTGGATGTCGGTGATGGCGATCAGCAGGGCGGCGAGCGTCTGGCCGCCCTGGCGGATGCCGAACTCGTGCGCCTGCTTGATGGCGTTGGCGGCGTCGAGCCCGGCATCGGCGAGCCCGATCACCTGCGCGCCCGAGGCCTGGGCCTGGAGGAGGAACGAGGAAAAGTCCGGGTTCGGGAACGGCGTGCGCACGCCGCCGACGACCTTGCCGCCGTTCTTCTCCACCACCGCCTTGGTGTCGCGCTCCAGGGCGAGGCCGAAGGCGTAGTCGGCGGTGATGAAGTACCAGGACTTGCCGCCGCGCTTGAGGATGGCCTTGCCGGTGCCGTTGGCCAGCGCCGCGGTGTCGTAGGTCCAGTGCACGGTGTTGGGCGTGCAGGCCGGGCCGGTGAGGTCGGCGGTGCCGCCGCCCGAGTTGATGAAGGCCTTGTTCTTCTCCTTGGTGATCTGCGCGATGGCGAGCGCCACCGAGGAGGTCGGCACGTCGAACACCGCGTCGACGCCGTCGCGGTCGTACCATTGCCGGGTGATGGAGGCGCCGACATCGGGCTTGTTCTGGTGGTCGGCGGCGACGACCTCGACCTTCAGGCCGTGCGCCTCCGGCTTGAAATCCTCGACCGCCATGCGGGCGGCGACCACCGAGCCCTCGCCGGTGGAGTCGAAGTAGACGCCGGAGCGGTCGTTCAGCACGCCGATCTTCACCGGCACGAGGTCGGCCGCGAGCGCCGCGCCGGCGCCGAGCGCGCACAAGCTCCCGAGCAGCGCCGCGGCGCGGTGGCGGAGCGTCATGTCTCTCTCCCTGTCGTGTCCACCCGGCGGCGTTGATCGCCGCTCGGAATGTTTCCGAAGGCAGAGTATCCGTGGCGGTCCGCGGCTGAAACGGGTGCGCGTGAGGATGCCGGCGATCCGTCAGGGGCAGCCTTCGCGAGGTGCTGCCCCCGTCTTTGCGAGCGGAGCGAAGCAATCCAGCAGCACCACGCTCGCCGAGGTCGCGCTGCCCTGGGTCACTTCGCTGCGCGCGCGATGACGGGGAGCGGCGGCGATCGGCCTCTCAACCGCCCCGCGGCGCCAATCCGAAGATCGCCCGCGCCTGATCGGGCGTGGCCGGCTCCCGGTCGAGATGGGCCAGAAGGCTCACGGCTTTCTCCACCAGGGCGGCGTTGCTCGGCGCGAGCGTGCCCCGGGACAGGTACAGGTTGTCCTCCAGCCCGACGCGGACGTTGCCGCCCATGCCGGCGGCGACCGCGAGGATCGGGAACTCCTCCCGGCCGATGCCGAAGGCCGACCAGACCGCGTCCTCCGGCAGTCGGGCGCGCATCGCCACGAGGGCCTCCGGCGTCGCGGGCGCCCCCCAGGGGATGCCGAGGCAGATCTGGAACAGCGGCGGGCGCGCCAGATGCCCCTCGGCGATCAGGTGCCGGGCCAGCTCGATCTGGCCGAGATCGAACACCTCGATCTCGGGCTTCACGCCCGCGTCGCGGATGTGGCCCGCCATCGCCCGCAGGTGGCCGGGGGTGTTGAGGAACAGGTGCTCGCCGAAATTCATCGTGGCGATGTCGAGGGTGCAGATCTCCGGCCGCAGCGCGCCGACATGCCGGGTGCGGACCTCCGGTCCCACGAAGGTCGTGCCCGGGCCGGCGACCGACGGGTCGGGGTCGCCCGGCACGAACCGGCCTCCCGCCCCCGTGGTCAGGTTGAGGATCACGGCGTCGTTCTTCTCGCGGATCCGCTCCACCACCTCGCGGTAATGGGCGAGCTCCATGCTCGGCGCGGCCGTCTCGGGGTCGCGGACGTGGATGTGGACCACGGCCGCCCCGGCGGCGGCGGCCTCGAGGGCTGATCGGGCGATCGCCTCCGGGCTCACCGGCACGGCCGGGTTCTTCCGCGGCGTGTCGAAGGAGCCCGTGAGGGCGCAGGTGATGACGGTCGTGCTCGCCATGTGTGTGCTCCCCGAGCGTCAGATCGCTCCGCCGTCGACCGTGATCGTCTCGCCGGTGATGTAGGCCGCGCCCGCGCCCAGGAAGAAGATCGTCTCGGCGATGTCCTCCGGGCGGGCCATGCGGCCGAGCATCGTGCGCCCCACGGTCGAGGCCTTGCGCTCTTCCGACCAGGGCTCGGTCCAGGGCGTGGCGACGAGGCCGGGCGCCACCGCGTTGACGCGCACGTCCGGCGCCAGCGCCCGGGCGAGGCTCCGGGTCAGGTTGATGAGTCCGGCCTTGCTCGCCGAGTAGGCGACCGACGAGCCGCGCCGCCCGAGGCCGGCCACCGACGCGGTGTTGACGATGGCGCCGCGGCTCGCCTTGAGGGTCGCGGCCGCGGCCTTCGCGCAGCGGAACGGCCCGAGCAGGTTGGTCGCCAGGATCGTGGCCCAGAAATCCTCGGTCATCGCGTCGAGGTCCTCGAAGGCGATGGGCGTGGTCGTGCCCGACGTGCCGGCATTGTTGACGAGCACGTCGAGGCCGCCGAGCCGGTCGATGCCGGCCGCAACCATCGCCTCGGCCTCGCCCGCCCTCGACACGTCGCCGGGCAGCGCGATCACCGCGAATCCGGCTCCGGCGAGCCGGGCGGCCTCTTCGGGGCCGCGGGGATCGTCCGGCAGGTGGTTCAGCGCCACGGTGGCGCCGTTGCGGGCGAAGATCGCGACGGTCGCGAGCCCGATCCCCGACGAGGCTCCGGTGACGAGGACGCGCCGTCCGGACAGGTCCGCTCCGATCATGATCCCTCCATCCGGCCGATCCCGGCCATCGCCGCCTTGAGCGCCAGGAGCTTGCGGTCGCGCTCGCGGAACAGCTCTTCCGGCGGCCGCCCGCCCCAGTCGAAGTAGCCCTTGCCGGCCATCACCCCGGTCCGGCCCTCGGCGCACAGGGCGTCGAGGGTCTCGGAGCGGGTGCGGGGCGGCGGCGGCGCGTAGCTGCCGTTGGCGAGCGCCCGCTGCGTCAGCTCCAGGCCGGTGAAGTCCGCCTTGGCGAGGTGGCCGAGGATCGGGATGCGCAAGGCGAGCCCGTGGACGATCGCGTCGTCGATGTCCCGCGGCGCGGCGACGTCCTCGTCGAGGAGCCGGAACACCTCGGCGCTGATCGCCTGCTGGATGCGGTTGGCGACGTAGCCGGGGATGAAGCGCTTCAGCACGATCGGGACCTGGCCCAGGCCGCGCACGAACTCGGCCATGGCGGCGACGACCGCCGGGTCCGTGCCGGGCCCCGGCACCACGTCGACGAGGTCGACGATGTAGGGCGGCGTGTACCAGTGCAGGATCAGCGCCCGCGCCTGCCGGCGCTCCGGGATCAGCGGGAAGACGTCGAGGTAGCTGGTGTTGCTGGCGAGGATCGCGTCGGCCGCGCAGAGCCGGTCGAGCTCGGAGAAGAGCGCGCGCTTGGCCTCCGGGTTCTCGGTGATCGCCTCGATCACGAGGCCCGCGCCCGAGACCGCCGCGTCGAGCGCCGCCTCGACCCGGACGGCCCGGGCCAGCCGCGCGGCATCCCAGCCCTCCGGGGCGGCGCCGGCCTCCCGCAGGGTCGCGAGGGCGGATTCCATCAGGCCGGGGATCCGCGCCCGGGTCTCGGGCCGCGTGTCGGTGATCCGCACGCCGTGGCCGGCGAGCGCCAGCACCAGGGCGATGCCGTGCCCCATCACGCCGCCGCCGACGATCGCGATCTCGCCCATGCCGCACGCTCCTGTCCCTGCCCCGGGCTCCTCTCGCGGGAATCCTCGGGTCGTCCGTCCGGCCTCAGCCGCCGCGCTGGTCCCGGCGCATCATGAAGGCCAGCTTCTCGAACAGGCTGACATCCTGCTCGTTCTTCAGCAGCGCCCCGTGCAGCGGCGGGATCAGCTTGCGGCCGTCCTGCTCGCGCAGGGTCTCGGGGGCGATGTCCTCGGAGACGAGGAGCTTCAGCCAGTCGAGCAGCTCCGAGGTCGAGGGCTTCTTCTTGAGGCCCGGCACCTCGCGCATCGCCAGGAAGGTCCGCAGGGCCTCCTCGACGAGGCGGTGCTTGATGCCCGGATAGTGGACGTCGACGATGCGCTGCAGCGTCTCGGAATCGGGGAACTTGATGTAGTGGAAGAAGCAGCGGCGCAGGAACGCGTCCGGCAGCTCCTTCTCGTTGTTCGACGTGATGATCACGATCGGCCGGCGCACGGCCTTCACGGTCTCGCCGGTCTCGTAGACGTGGAACTCCATCCGGTCGAGTTCGGTCAGCAGGTCGTTGGGGAACTCGATATCGGCCTTGTCGATCTCGTCGATGAGCAGGACCGGGCGCTCGGGCGCGGTGAACGCCTCCCAGAGCTTGCCGCGCCGGATGTAGTTGGAGATGTCCGAGACCCGGGGGTCGCCGAGCTGGGAGTCGCGCAGGCGCGAGACCGCGTCGTACTCGTAGAGCCCCTGCTGCGCCTTGGTGGTCGACTTGATGTTCCAGACGATCAGCGGCGCGCCCAAACCCTTGGCGATCTCCTCGGCCAACACGGTCTTGCCGGTCCCGGGCTCGCCCTTCACGAGGAGCGGCCGCTCCAGGACCACGGCGGCGTTGACCGCCGCGGTGAGGTCGGGGGTCGCGACGTAGGTCTCGGTTCCGGAAAAGCGCATCGCGGTCTCGGAGAGAGGGGCTCGGGCCAAGGGGTAGCGCGCCGCGCCGCCGGGCCGCAAGCGCCGAGCCCTCCCGGCCGTCCCAGTCGGTGCCGGCCGATGCGCCCACCGAACGGTCCACGCCGTCATCACGAGCGAAGCGAAGTGACCCAGAGCAGCGGGACGTTCGGAGGCGTGGCGCTACCCTGGATTGCTTCGCTTCGCTCGCAAGGACGGTGGCGCCGCGAGCGATCTCAGCCCTTCTCGTGCCAGACGCAGTTCCGGGCGAGGATCTCGAGGTTGACGTCCGACTTCTGCGGCTGCGGCAGGGTCTTGCCGTCCATGGCGAGGTCGATCTTGATCTCGACCTGGCCCTTCGCCTCGTTGGAGCGGCGGGAGAAGTAGCAGTACTGCTGGTAGGGCTGCTCGGCGCTGTCCTTGAAGTTCCAGCCGGTCACGATCTGCCCGTCGAGGTAGGGCACCTGCTTGAACACCGTGAAGGTCGTGTTCACCGCGGCCTTGGAGGCCGGGGCGGCGTCGTTGCCGAGCTGCGCCTTGGTGGGCGTCGGCGTCGCCGGCGCCTTGGGCAGGCCCTCGAGCTTCAGGGTGTTGTCGGTGAGCGTGACCTCGCCCTTGGTCTTCAGGGTCACGTCCGAGAGCGCCGCCTGCATGGCGGCGGCGATCTTCTCGGCGGCGGTGTCGAACTGGTTCAGGGTCGCCCAGCCGTAGGCCGCCGCGCCGACGCCGATGCCCGCGAGGCACGCGAAGGCGCCGAAGCCCAGCGCCCGGAACAGGAAGGCCCGGGCCGCGACGTAGCTCGAATCCGCCCGCAGGCGGGAATTCACCTGCTGGGCGAGGGCGATGTTCTCGGGGGTCCCGCTCGCGACGTAGTTCATGCGCCGGCTCCAGCGGCAGGGAGGGTCGGGCCCGGATGGGTCTGGTTCGGCAGCGCCTGCTGGCCCTGGGCCGGCCGGTTCATCGGGATCACCGCGCCCGACGCGTTGGCGGCGCGCGGCAGGATCGGCTCGGGGTGCGAGCGCAGGGCGTCGGCGATCGCGTCGAGCATGTAGGGGGCCGCCTCCGGGTTCACGGCGGCGCCGAGATCGTCCTCGTCCATGAAGGTCCGGCGGGTCGAGACCGCGCAGAGCGCCAGGATCGTCGACGCGAAGGCGGCGCAGACCGCGGGCAGGAACACGAAGATCCGCAGGAAGGCGTGGACCTGGCTCTCGGTCACGTCGATCGGGTCGACGCCGTAGACCATGGCGGTGAAGGAGTGGAGCTGCGAGCGGTTGACCGCGTTCCGGTAGCCCTGCTCGGCGTCGGCCACGCGCCGGTCGGCGGCGCCCGGATCGAGGGCGGCGCGCGCCTTGCGGGCCTCCTCCAGGTCCTTGATCATCCCGGCGCGGTCGGCGGACGCCTTGGCGACGCCCTGCGACAGGGCGGCGACGCGGGGATCGGCCACGCATTTCAGGTTCTGGTACTTCCGGCCCTTGCTGTTGGTGCCGAAGACCCGCTCGCAGCGCTGGGCCGGGAGGCCGGCGAGTTGCTGGGCGTTGTCGGCGGAGCGCTTCTCGATCTGGTCGAGCTCGGCCGTGTACTGCGCCACGCGCTCGTCGGCCGCCTTGATCCGGTCGCCGATCGTGGCGCGGTCGGCCTGGGCGTCCTTCAGGGCGGTCTTGGTCCGGGCCGCCTCCATCAGGCGGGGATGGAACATCATCTCGCCGAGCTGCGACACCGACTTGGTGGTCACGCCCGCCGCGAAGATGATGCCCAGCACGGCGAGGCCGCGCACGAAGTAGGAGCGCTGGGTCCGGGCCAGGATGCCGAGCGGCACGCGGCACAGCTCGACCGCGGCGTAGACCAGCGGCGCCAGCAGCATGAAGTAGAAGGCGTGCCAGTCGCCGTCGCTGTAGACGCCCGCGAACAGCCACGCGCCCCAGAGCGAGGCGCCGATCACCATGAACTCGACGAGGTACGCGATCGCCACGTAGCCCCACTTGATGCGGTAGCCCTTCTCGACGTGGCGCTGGTGCCGCCAGCGGTCCGACTCGAGCTTCCACTCGCGCTTCTCGCGCTCGAGGTCGCGGCTGGGGGGCGCTGCCGGACCGGCAAATATCGATTTGATGGAGATCATCGGCCTCGTCGCATCCATCCGGTCCAGTTCCGGGCCGAGCCCGGCCGAGCTTAACCCCCGGTTAACTCAGGCGTGTATGCGCGCATTGTGCCGATTTTGGGCCGCGTTGCACGCCTTCACCGCATGCCTCCTTTGGATGCCGTCCGCATCCCGCGTGCCGGTGACCGAAATGTCTCACCCGCGCCTGTATCCGGCTTGTGTCGGAACGCACATCCGCGGGGTCGATCGCGGCCGGAACCCGGTTGCCCCGGGGGCGCCGCCGACCCATGATCGCGCGGCCGTGAGCGGCGCTCCCCACCCCCGAGAGACGAGGTTCGATCCGCCGCCGATGCCAGAGGTCCACGCCGGCTCCTACAAGGAAGCGATCCTGTTTCTCGTCACAGCGGGCATCGTGGTGCCGCTGTTCCACCGCCTGCGGATCTCGCCGGTGCTCGGCTTCATCGGCGCCGGGGCCCTGCTGGGGCCCTTCGGACTCGGCCGGCTGGCCGACACCTATCCCTCCGTTCACCTCTTCACCATCGGCAACCGGGCCGAGATCTCGCACCTCGCCGAGTTCGGCGTGATCTTCCTGATGTTCATGATCGGGATCGAGCTGTCGTGGGAGCGCCTGCGGGTGCTGCGTCGGCTGGTCTTCGGCCTCGGCTCCCTGCAGGTGGGCTGCTCCGCGCTGATCCTCGGGGCGATCCTCTACGGGCTCAACGTGCCGATCACCGGCGCGGTGATCGTCGGCATCGGCCTCGCGCTGTCGTCGACCGCGGTGGTCCTGCCGGTCCTCGCCGAGCAGAAGCGGCTGAACGCGCCGACCGGGCGCACGAGCTTCGCGGTGCTGCTGTTCCAGGACCTGGCGGTGGCCCCGGCCCTGTTCGCGATCGCGGTGCTCGGCCGCGACGACGGCGGCGACAAGGGCTGGGCCCTCGCCCTGGCGCTGGGCCAGGCGGCGATCGCACTGGCCCTGATCGTGGTGGCGGGCCGCCTCGCCCTGCGCCCGCTGTTCCAGCTCGTGGCGCGCACGCGTTCCACCGAGCTGTTCATGGCCGCCTGCCTGCTGGTCATCGTCGGCACGGCGCTGACCGCGGCGGCGAGCGGCCTGTCGATGACGCTCGGCGCCTTCGTGGCCGGCCTGCTGCTCGCCGAGACCGAGTACCGCCGGGCCATCGAGGCGACGATCGACCCGTTCAAGGGCCTGCTGCTCGGCGTGTTCTTCGTCTCGGTGGGCATGAACCTCGACCCGGCGCAGCTGATGGCGACGCCGGGGGCGATCATCGGCCTGTCGCTGGCGCTCGTCCTGATCAAGGCCGCCGTGGTGATGATGGCGGCCCCCGTGCTGAAGATCCCCCGGCCGGTGGCGCTGGAGACGGCGCTCCTCCTCGGCCCGGGCGGCGAGTTCGCTTACGTGCTGATCGGCGGTGCCATGGCCACCGGCCTGGTGCCGGAAGAGGTCGGCGCGGCGGCCCTCGTGGTGACCACGGTCACGATGATCATGATCCCGGCGCTCGCCGCCGTCGGCCGCCGGCTCAAGCTGCGGGCGACCGCCAGCGCCCAGGCCACCGCCAAGGCGGAGCCGGTGCCGGAGCGCGTGGGGAACCGGGTGATCGTCGCGGGGTTCGGCCGCGTCGGCCGGCAGGTCGGCGAGATGCTGGAGCGGCACAAGATCCCGTACATCGCCCTCGATTCCGACGCCGCGCGGGTGGCCGAGCAGCGCCGCGCCGGGGCGCCGGTCTATTTCGGCGACAGCGGCAACACCGAGATGCTGCGCCGCTGCGACATCGCCACGGCCCGGGCGCTGGTCGTCACCCTCGACAATCCCCGCGCCGTCGAGGCGGCGGTGGCGGCGGCCCGCGCCGAGCGGCCGGACCTGACCATCGTGGCCCGGGCCCGCGACGCCCGCCACGCCTCCTCGCTCTACGAGCTCGGCGTCGACGACGCGGTGCCGGAGACGATCGAGGCCTCGCTGCAGCTGTCGGAGGCCGTTCTGGTCGATGTCGGCGTGCCGATGGGGCTGGTGATCGCGTCGATCCACGAGCGGCGGGACGAGTACCGCGCCCTGCTGAAGAAGCGCGAGGGCGAGTCGAAGCCGATCTTCCGGGCCCGCCGGACCGTCGGGAAGGCACTCGGCAAGGTCCCGGTCAAGCGGGAGCCCGAGCGCCAGGAGGCGGCCGGCCAGGAGGCCTGAGGGGGCGGCCTGAGGGGACGGCCTGAGGCGGGAGATCCGAGCGGAGGTCCCGGGGGCCCCGCTCAGATCAGGACCGGGTGCGCGTCCTCGTGCTTGGCCCGCCGCGCCGCGCGGCTGCGCGGCGCCGGCTCGAACCCGTCGGCGAAGCTGCACTGGTAGACCAGCTCGTCCGCCGGCCCGAGGCCGGTGACCAGGGGCACCGTCACGGTGTCGCCGGAGAAGCGCCAGCCGCGGGCGCCCTTGTCCCAGTAGAGCCAGACCGTCCCGGGATAGCCCCGCAGGGTGAAGACCGCGGCCTTGCGCGACAGGGCCTGCACCGCCCGCGGGGCGTACATGCCCTTGTCGCGGTAGGCGTCTCGTGTCGCCTCCGGCTGGCGGTCCATGAAGGTGTTGCGCACCAGCTGAATCGTCGCCCCCGGCTTCCCGAGAAACCGCTTGAATTCCGTCAGATTCCGCAGGATGACCGCCATCGCAGGTCTCCTCGCTAGCTCCGTGTCGGCCGCGCTGCCGCGTCCGCACACACTCGATGTCCCGAGTTGAGCGATTCCCATGACCGATTGAGTGACTGGGCGAGGCTTGTCCGGTCACATATCAACAGATTCGACGACTTATGCCCAGGTTATGAGTCCCATCGGGTCGGAGAGACTCGTTTGGGCGCCGGAATCGGCGCTGCCGACGGGGCTGAATCTTGTCGACCATCGGCGAAGACTCGGAAGTCCTTCGGAAAAGTCCTGCCACGCTCGGCGGCGCGCCGACCGATTCGCGCGGGCTTGACCCGGACGCCCGGCTGGCGCGTTCTCCCGGCATGCTGCTGCAGTTCTTCACGGCCCTCCGGGACGCCAAGGTCCCCGTCTCCCTGAAGGAGTACCTGACCCTGATCGGCGCCCTGGACCGGGGCCTCGCGGAGCACGACGTCGAGGCGTTCTACTTCCTGTCGCGCACCGCGCTGGTGAAGGACGAGGCGCATCTCGACCGGTTCGACCGGGTGTTCGGCACGGTGTTCAAGGGGCTGGAGACCCTGGGCGAGGCGGTCGAGCCCGCCGCGATCCCGGAGGAATGGCTCCGGAAGCTCGCCGAGAAGTACCTGACCGAGGCCGAGAAGGCGGAGCTGAAGGCGCTCGGCTGGGACAAGCTGTTCGAGACCCTGAAGCAGCGCCTCGCCGAGCAGAAGGGGCGCCACCAGGGCGGCTCGAAATGGATCGGGACCGGCGGCACCTCGCCCTTCGGCGCCTACGGCTACAATCCCGAGGGCATCCGCATCGGCCAGGACGGCAACCGCAACTTCCGGGCGGTGAAGGTCTGGGACAAGCGCGAGTTCAAGGACCTCGACGACGACCGGGAGATCGGCGCGCGCAACATGCGCCTGGCGCTGCGGCGCCTGCGCCGCTTCGCCCGGACCGGCGCGGCGGAGGAGCTCGACCTCGACGGCACGATCCGCGCGAGCGCGCGCCAGGGCTACATCGACGTGAAGCTGCGGCCGGAGCGGCGCAACGCCGTGAAGGTGCTGCTGTTCCTGGACGTCGGCGGCTCGATGGACTGGCACATCGAGCAGGCGGAGGCGCTGTTCTCGGCGGCGCGCTCGGAGTTCAAGCACCTCGCGCACTACTACTTCCACAACTGCCCCTACGAGGCGGTCTGGACCGAGAACCGACGGCGCCACGAGGCGAAGACGCCGCTCCTCGACGTGATCCGCACCTACGGCAGCGACTACCGGCTCGTCTTCGTGGGCGACGCCTCGATGAGCCCCTACGAGATCGCGACGCCCGGCGGCTCCGTGGAGCACTGGAACGAGGAGGCGGGTGCCACCTGGATGCAGCGGCTCCTCGACCATTTCCCGAAGGCGGCGTGGCTGAACCCGGTGCCCGAGACGCACTGGGGTTACACGCAGTCGATCGGCATGATGCAGCGGCTGGTCGCCGGCCGGATGTTCCCCCTCACCCTGGACGGGCTCGACGCGGCGGCGCGGGCGCTGGTGCGATGACAGGTGCGTTTACGGCCTCACAGCGCGACGCGACCGGAGGCGATGCCGTCCTCGCGAGCGCAGCGAAGCGATCCGGCAGCGCCGCATACGCGGACGTCGCGCCACCCTGGGTCGCTTCGCTGCGCTCGCGAGGACGGGCGGGGATCGCGCGACCGAGACGGCTTCCGTCTCAGCCCTGCTGGGACGGCGTCGTCACCACGAGGCCGTCCATCGCCGGCGTGATCTTGATCTGGCAGGAGAGGCGGGAATTCTCGCGGACGTCGCTGGCGAAATCCAGCATGTCCTGCTCCATGTCCTGCGCCTTGCCGACCGTGTCGATCCAGGCGTCGGCCACGTAGACGTGGCAGGTGGCGCAGGCGCAGGCGCCCCCGCACTCCGCGTCGATGCCCGGGACGTTGTTGCGCATAGCCGTCTCCATCACGGTCGCGCCGACGCTGCCTTCGACGGTCCGCTCCGTCCCGGCGTGGTCGACGTAGGTGATCTTGGGCATGCTGGGGGCTCCGGGCTCGCGTCGAGCGCAATCTGTCCGACGGGCGGCGTGCCTGCTTGGCGGCTGGAAACGCGGAATGCAAGCGCGGCATTAGACACCGGTCCCGGATCGATCGCCGCATTGGGCGACACCGTCAGGCGCGCGCCTCCGCGATCTCCGCCAGCGCCCGCGCGACCGCGGCCGCGAGGTCGTCGACCGGCACCGCCCCGGCGCCGGCGCGCAGGCGCGTCTCCGCGGCGTCCGCGAGCGCCCGCACGTGGATCGCCCCGACGCCCGCGGCCGAGCCCTTCAGGGTGTGGGCGAGGTCGGCGCGCTGCGCCCGCGGCAGGGCCGGGTCGGCGAGGCGCGGCAGGATCGACCGGCACTGGCCGGCGAACAGCTCCAGGACCTCACGGGCGAGGTCGGCGTCGCCGCCGGTCTGGGCCTCGAGTTCCGCGGGGTCGATGGCCTGCATGTTCGGGCTCCCGGCATCCGGATTCGTCGGGGATTGCGGATCTGATCCACACAATTCACCCCCTGATTCGCCGGGTGGGGATCGCGCCCGACCCCTCCCCTGCGGCAGGATGGTGGCGGCGGCGAGCGACGGGCCCGGTAACCATTCGGTTAACCTTTTCTGGGGCCGGTCGAGGGCTCGGGTATCGGCAGTCGCTGCCCGAGTTTAGTCTTGTAATGGTAAACGGGGCGTTGCGTCTCCGGCTCAAGCCTCTTCAGGCGCCGGTGAACCCGTGTAACGAGGCGTTGTATGGCGACCGAGAAGAAGCTGAAGGACCCGGCCGAGGCCGCGCTCTCTGCGATCGAGCAGGCGCTGAACCTCGACGCCCTGACGCCGAACGGCACCGACGGTCGCGCCGAGCCGCGCCTGCCCGATGTCGGTGACGCCGACCCGCTGCGCGACGGCGGTCTCGACGCCGGCCGGACCATGCCGCCGCGCCTCGACCTCGACCCGCCGCTCGCCTCCGACCTGCCGCCGCCGGGCCTGGACCGCCCCCGCCGCGAAGGCGGCCTCCTGCCCCCCGACCGCTCGCTCGTGGCCAACGACGACCGGCGCAACATCGGCATCCTGCAGCAGACCCTGCGGGTGCGCTCCTCGCCCAAGCCCTACCTGCTCGCCCTCGCGGCCGGCGCCGTCTGGATCGGCGCCCTGGTGCTGATCGCGTGGTCGAAGTCCGACGGCGACCTGCGCGCCGTCCTGTCGGGCCTCTCGGCCCTCCAGGCGAGCGTCGGCGCCGCGGCCCTGTTCGGCCCTGTGGTGCTGTTCGTGATCGCCGCCATGCTGGCGGTGCGCGCCCAGGAGATGCGCCTCGTCGCCCGCGCGGTCGGCGAGGTCGCGGTGCGCCTGGCCGAGCCCGAGAGCTTCTCCACCGACGCGGTCCTGACCATGTCGCAGACCGTGCGCCGCGAGGTGGCGGCGGTGGGCGACGGCGTCGAGCGGGCGCTCGCCCGGGCCGGCGAGCTGGAGACCCTGGTGCGCGGCGAGATCGCCACCCTGGAGCGGGCCTATTCCGACAACGAGATCCGGATCCGCTCCCTCGTGGACGAGCTGGTCGCCCAGCGCGAGGCGATCGTCACCAACGCCGAGCGGGTGCGCAGCGCCATCACCGGGTCGCACCAGAGCCTGAGCCAGGACCTGGAGGGCGCCTCCGACCGGATCGTCTCCGCGGTGACCGGCGCGGGCGAGCGCGTGACCGGCGCGCTGGAGACCCGCGGCGCCGCGATCACGGCCTCGCTGGGCGAGGCCGGCGACCGGGTGGTCAACCTGATGACCGCCCGCGGCAGCGACCTGATCGACACGCTGGCGGCCACCAGCCAGGAGGTGCGCGGCAGCTTCCAGGAGGTCGGCGAGACCCTGACCCGCAGCTTCGAGGACCGCGCCGGCACGGCGACCGGCGCCTTCCAGGCCGCCGGCACCGCCCTGGCCGAGCGCCTGTCGGAGAATGCCGGCGCCCTCACCCGGACCCTGGAGGAGACCGGCAGCCGCGTGAGCGACGCGCTGGAGCGCCAGGCCGGCACGGTGCGCGAGACCTTCGAGCGCTCCGTGACGGGGCTCGAATCCGCCTTCCTGTCGCGCGGCTCGGAGCTGACCGAGCGCTTCGGCGCCATGGGCGCCGAGATCACCGCCCGCTTCGCCGAGACCGGCTCGGCCCTGACCCAGGACATCGCCGGCCGCGGCCTCGCGCTGCGCGCCGAGATCGAGAGCGCCGGCCTGTCGGTCGCCGAGACGATCGAGGGCCGCGGGCGCGACGCCCAGGCCGCCCTGGCGCTCGCCGCCAGCGGCGCCGGCGAGACCCTGGCGGCTCGCGCGGGCGCCGTGCGCGACGACCTCGTCGGCACCGCCGAGCGGATCGCCGAGGCCCTGTCGGAGCGCGGCGGCGCCCTCGCCGAGCGGATGGACGGCATCGCGGCGCGCCTCGACGAGACCGTGACGGTCCGGGCCGCGGACCTGGAGCACCGGGTCGCGGCGGCGGCCGAGCAGGCCGGCGGCAGCATCGCGCACCGGACCGAGACGGTCGCGGCCAACCTCGAGGCCGCCTTCGCGGCCCTGGGCCGGGGCTTCGAGACGGGGGCCTCCTCCGCGGTCCAGTCGCTGCGGGGTACCGTCGAGGGCCTGTCGGGCGAGATCGACGGCCGCACGGCCGAGGCGGTCGCGGCGCTCCGGCGCGGGGCCGAGGCGGCCACCGATGCCCTGCGCGGCACGGCCGAGGACGCCACCGGCGCGGTCGAGGCCCGGACCCTCGAGGCCGTGCGGGTGTTCGAGCGCCGGGTCGCGGATTCCGCCGCCGCCCTGTCGGCGCGGACCGAGGAGGCGGCCGCCGCGCTGCGGGCCGCCGCCGATCAGGCGAGCCAGGCCGCCGAGACGCAGACGCGGGACGCCGCCGCCCGGCTCGCCGCGGCGCTGGACACCCTGCGCAACGCCTCCGGCGAGGTCACCGGCGCGGTCGAGGCCGAGACCGCGATCCTCACCGCCCGGTTCCGCGACGCCGCCGACCGGGCCGGCACCGAGCTCGGCGCCCGCGGCACGGACGCCGTCGCGGCGGTCCGCGCCGCCCTGGACGATCTCAACCGCGAGCTCGCCGCCCGGACCGGCGACGCCACCGGCAGCCTCGCCGAGGCCGCCCGCGCGATCTCGGCCGACCTCGCCGCCCGGATCGGCGAGATGGAGGCGGCCTTCGGCGAGCACGGCCGGAGCGTCGCCGAGCTGCTCGCCGGCCACGCCGACGAGACCCAGGCCCGGATCAGCGGCACCGGCCGCGACATCGTGCTCGCCGTGGCGAGCCAGGGCGCCCGCATCGCCGACACCCTCAGCCAGACCGGCGCGAGCTTCGCCGAGACCGCCGACGGCCGGGTCCGGGCGATCGACGAGACGCTCGGCAACCGCCTCGCCGCCCTGCAGGAGACCATCGCCCGCGGCGACATCCTGGCCGACCGGATCAACCGCGACACCGCCGCGCTGGGCGAGACCGTCGGCGCCCGGCTGGAGGAGATGGACCGCCTCCTCACCGGCAAGGGCGAGGCCGTCGCCGAGACGATCGCCACCCGGGCCCGCGAGGCCGGCAGCCTGATCGAGACCCATCTCGGCGGCCTGGAGACGCGCTCGGCCGAGCGGGCCGCCGCCATCGCGGCCGCCGTGGCGGCGCTGGTCGGCCAGATCGACGACCATCTCGGCAGCCGCGCGAACGCCGTGGACGACGCGCTGCGCGCCCGGACCGACGAGATGGCCCGCGTCATGGCCGAGGGCCATCGCGGCCTGATGGAGATGCTGGAGGGCCGCACCTCCGGGCTCGGCCAGGACATCGCCCGCCACACGGGCGAGATCGCCCGGCGGATCGAGGAGAGCGCCGGCCATTTCGACACCGGCGTCATCGGCCGCCTGCAGGCGATCGCCGAGACCCTGGACCAGCGCGCCCGCCTCGTGGACGAGAGCTTCGGCGTGCAGGCCTTCGAGGCGATCCGCCTGATCGAGGCGCGCACCCGCGCGGTGGACGAGGAGCTGGCCGGCCGGACCCGCGACCTCGTGGCGATGATCGCCGACCGGACCGGCGGCCTCGACGGCGCCATGGCCGAGCGCGTCCGCGCCCTCACCGGCACCATCGAGGAGGCCACCCGCGGCCTCGAGGCCGCGCTGGCGAACCGCGCGGATTCGATGATCCGCCTGGTGGACGAGCGCACCGAGAACGCCGACGCGGCGCTGGCGGCCCGCACCGAGGCCGTGCACGCGGCCTTCGCGGAGCGCGCCGACCTCATCGGCCGCCTGATCGACGAGCGCATCGCCGCCATGTCGGGCGAGCTCGACGAGAAGGGCCGCGCCGTGTTCGGGGCGATCGGCGGCCGGATCACCGAGCTCGCCCGCCTGCTCGACCGCGGCGGCACCTCGCTGGCCGAGCTCATCGACCAGCGCGGCGAGAGCGTGCTCGCCAAGCTCCAGCAGACCATCGCGGACGCCGAGCGGATGCTCGATGCCGGCGAGGGCCGCCTGGGCCACACCCTGTCGAGCCGCACGGCCGACATCAGCGGCCTCCTCGACGAGGGCGTCCGCTCGGTCCACACCCTGCTGGACGACCGCACCAACCAGATCCGCGTCCTGCTGGACGACCATGCCGGCACCCTGGCCGCCACTCTGGACGGCCGGATGGGCCCGATCCACGAGGCGCTGGACGGCCGCGGGCAGGCGATGGTCGCCGCCCTGGAGGGCGCGTTCGGCTCCGCCACCGGCGCCCTGGACGACCGCACCCGCCAGCTCGGCAGCCTGTTCGACGAGCGGCTGGGCCACCTCGAGAGCCTGGTCGACGGCCGCGGCACCCGCCTTGCCGACACCCTCACCGCCCGGGCCCAGGCCCTGCGCACCCTGTTCGAGGAGGCCCAGTCGGCCCTCGACGGCGTGGTCGAGGGCGGCGGCGGCCGCTTCGCCGCCGCGGTCGACGCCCGCATCCAGTCCCTCCGCGCGGTGCTGGAGGAGGCGCCCGCCGCCGTCTCGGCGCTGGTGGAGACCCGCGAGCGCCAGCTCGCCGCCACCCTCGACGCCCGCACGCAGCGCCTCCACACCCTGTTCGAGGAGGCCCAGGCCGGCCTGCGCGACCTCGTGGACGGGCGCGGCCAGGAGGTCGCCGACGCCATCGCGGCCCGGACCGAGGGCCTGCGCACGACCCTCGACGCGGCGCCCGCCCAGATGGCGGACCTGCTGGACACCCGCCTGTCCGACCTCCAGGGCCTGTTCGAGCGGGCGCAGGGCGAGATCGACCGCCTCGTGGACACCCGCGGCCGCCAGATCGCCGGCACCATCGAGCACCGCACCCAGGCGCTCCAGACCACGATCGAGGGCGTGAACCCGGCGATCGCCGGCCTGCTCGAGGAGCGCGAGAACCGCCTCGCCGAGACCCTCAAGGAGCGGACGGGCGAGCTGCAGACCCTGTTCGACCGGGTGCAGAACCGCCTCGGCGCCCTGGTCGAGGGCACCGGCCGCGACGTGTCCGAGCGGGTCGACGCGCGCGTCGAGACCCTGCGGGCGACCTTCGAGCAGGCGCGCGCCGCGATCGAGGGCCTGCTGGAGGACCGCGGCCAGGCCCTGGTGGCGGCCGCCGAGGGCCGGACCGGCGCCCTGGTGGAGGTGTTCGACGCCCG
The DNA here is from genome assembly GCF_053345715.1 of Methylobacterium sp. D48H. Taxonomy (NCBI): domain Bacteria; kingdom Pseudomonadati; phylum Pseudomonadota; class Alphaproteobacteria; order Hyphomicrobiales; family Methylobacteriaceae; genus Methylobacterium; species Methylobacterium sp. D48H. Next base: position 1,939 of record NZ_JBKFAP010000016.1, on the reverse strand, counting down.
CCTGCGCGCCCTCGACGGTGCCGTCGAGGGCCGGACCGGCGCCCTGGTCGAGACCTTCGACGCCCGCCTGCGCGCCTTGGACGGCGCCGTCGAGGGCCGCACCGGCGCCCTGGTCGAGACCTTCGACGCCCGGCTGCGGGAGCTGGACGGCGTGGTCGAGGGCCGCACCGCGGCCCTGGCGCAGGCCGTCGAGGCGCAGAGCGAGGCCCTGGCCCGCGGCGTCGACGCCCGCGCCGACGCCTTCACGCAGCGCATCGACAGCCGCATGCGGCTGTTCGCGACCCTGGTGGCGCAGCGCGCCGACACCCTGGCCACCGCCTTCGACGACCGCCACGAGGCCTTCGCGGGCCTCATGGACGAGCGCACGGCGTCCCTGGTCGCCGCCCTCGACGAGCGGGCCCGCGCCCATGCCGAGCAGGTCGAGGCCCACAACGCGGCCCTGGCCGAGACGCTCAGCCGCCGCGAGGCCGCGCTCGCCGGCCTGATCGACGCCCGCACCGAGGCCCTCGGGGCCGGGTTCGAGCGCCGCGCCACGGCGCTCGGTGCCCTGGTCGACGCCCGCGGCGAGGCCCTGTCCCGACGCCTCGCCGAGAGCGCCGAGACCCTGGTGCGCGCCATCGAGGAGCGCGGCGGCGCGCTGCTCGCCAGCGTCGAGGGCAGCGGCCGCGCCGTCGGCGACAGCCTGGAGGGCCATGTCGAGCGCCTGCGCGGCGCCATCGACGGGCCGATGATGGACCTGTCGCGGGCCCTGTCGGACCGGGCCGAGGCGATCGAGCGGACGCTCGCCGAGACCGGAATGCCGCTCGCCGAGAGCCTGCGGGAGCGGACCGAGGAGCTGGCCGTGCAGTCGCGGGCCTCGGCCGAGCTGCTGCGCGCCGCCGTCGAGGACGGCGCGGGCCGCACCCTCTCGGAGTTGTTCGAGACCAACGACCGGATGGGCCGCGAGCTCGGCGCGCTGCTGCAGCGGATCGAGGCCGCCAACACGGCGCTGACCGACCTCGTGGCCGGCGCCGACACCAATCTCGGCGCGATCGAGCAGGGTCTCGCCGGCCGGATCGAGCAGGTCCAGGGGGCGCTGGAGCGCATCGCCGCCGAGACCGGCCGGGCCAGCGCCGGCGTCTCGGCCCAGGTCGAGGCCCTGCGCGGCGCCGCCGACGGGGCGCTCAGCGAGGCCTCGCGCCTCGCCGAGACCCTCGACGGCCGCGGCCGCTCCCTCGGCGAGCAGACCGCCGCGCACGTGGCGGCCCTCGACCGGGCCGCGGCCTCCCTGGCGGCCATCGAGGAGCGCCTCGACTCGGCCCTGTCGGGCCGCGAGACCAAGCTGACCGAGGCGCTGGCCGCGTTCGAGGCCCGGGCCGCCGCCCTGGAGCAGAACGGCACCGCCCTGGCCCAGACCATCGAGCAGACCCTGCGCGCCGCCGAGGAGCGTGCCCGCAGCGTCGGCGAGTCCCTGGCCCAGTCGGCCCAGGGCGCCGGGGCCTCGGTGACGAGCGCCTTCGCCGACCTGAAGGACAGCGCCAGCGCCGAGGGCGAGAAGGCCGCCCAGGGCGTCCGGCAGGTCATCGAGGAGGCGGCCCGCGAGATGCGCAGCGGCTTCCAGGAGGCCCAGGCCAGCTTCGGCGACTCCTTCTCGGCCCTGCGCGAGATGGCGGGCTCGATCCGCGGCGAACTCGACGCGACCCGCGCCGAGCTCGCCAAGGGCGTCCTCGAGCTGCCGCGCGAGACGCAGGACGCCACCGGCGAGATGCGCCGGGTGGTGGCGGACCAGATCAAGGCCCTCAACGAGCTGTCGTCCCTGGTCTCCCGCTCCGGCCGCGCGGTCGACGTCGCCCAGCCGCAGGCGCAGCCCCAGCGCCGGGTCGCGGAGAGCGGCGGCCGCGCCGTCGCGGCGGCGGCGCCCGCCGCGGCCCCGGTCGCACCGGCGATGCCGACGGCGGCC
>NZ_JBKFAP010000159.1:0-304 GCF_053345715.1 Methylobacterium sp. D48H | reverse complement strand
CGGCAAGTGCAGCACCAAGCTCGTGTTCCACATCTGCGACGCGACGCTCTCGCTGCGGACGCCCGCGGGCAGCGTGACCCGCCGGGTGAACTACGTGTTCACCGGCCTGCACGCGGGGGACTGGACGATCGGGGTGATGGCCGACCCGGCGCATCCCGAAGCCGTCACCACCGATCTCGGCCTCGACCGGCTGTGGAACCGGGCGATCACCCTCTTGGCGATCGACGGGGTGATCCTGGCCCGCCTCGCCGGAGCGCTGATCTCGATCCTCCGCAACGGGCGCGCGTCGTTCCGGACCGCCGCC
>NZ_JBKFAP010000158.1:0-304 GCF_053345715.1 Methylobacterium sp. D48H | reverse complement strand
CAGCCGGCCACCATACATCCGCCGGTACACGTCGACGAACCGCAGCGTCGCGCCGGCATCGGCCGATTCCACCGACAGGGTCGGCACGCCGCGCTCGCCGCGGGTGACCGTGGCGGGGAAGGGCGCCGCGCGGAAGCGCCCGGTGATGTTGGCGGCCCGCAGGGTCTTCCCGTGTAGGGAGAGCTCCAGGTTGGCGCCGGTCAGCGCCTCCTCGTTGAAGCCGGTGACGATGGGCACCTGGATGTCGGCGTCGATATCCTTGGGATTCGCGTCCCGCGCCTCACGGCCGACCTTGGGATCGGGG
>NZ_JBKFAP010000157.1:0-305 GCF_053345715.1 Methylobacterium sp. D48H | reverse complement strand
CGCCGGCCAGACCAACCTGCTGGCGCTGAACGCCACGATCGAGGCGGCGCGGGCCGGCGAGGCCGGCCGCGGATTCGCGCTCGTCGCCGCCGAGGTCAAGGAGCTCGCTGGCCAGACCGCCCGGGCCACCGAGGAGATCAGCCAGCAGATCGGCCAGATCCAGGGTGTGACCGGCCAGGCGGTCTCGGCCATCGACACGATCGCCGCCCGGATCCGCGAGATCGACGCGGTCGGCGCCACCATCGCGGCGGCGGTCGAGGAGCAGGGCGCGGCCACGCAGGAGATCGTCCGCAACGTCTCGCAGG
>NZ_JBKFAP010000156.1:0-305 GCF_053345715.1 Methylobacterium sp. D48H | reverse complement strand
GCTGGGTCCGGGTCGCCGGCCGCGTGCCGCAGCTCCACGAGCATACCCCGGCCGGACTGATCTACGGCGTGGTGTCGGACATCGAGCCGCGCAAGCGCGCGGAGGCCGTGCGCTTCGCGCTGCTGCGCCGCCTCGGCGAGGCCCAGGAGAACGAGCAGCGCCGGATCGCCCGCGAACTCCCCGACCAGGTCGGCCAGACGGTGACCGGTCTGTCGCTGGGCCTCAAGAGCATGGAGCGGCTCCTGGCACGCGGGGCCACGGCGGAGGCCGGCCGGCAGGTGGAGTGGCTGCAATCGCTCGCCGGG
>NZ_JBKFAP010000155.1:0-306 GCF_053345715.1 Methylobacterium sp. D48H | reverse complement strand
TCGGCAGGCCGATCCGCTCGGCCACGGGCGGGCCGCCGCCCATCAGGAAGACGAGGCCCGCGACCATCAGCGCGAACAGCGCCGCGAGCAGGCCGCGGTCCACCGTCCACCACCAGTCCCTCAGGGGGGTGCGTTCCGCGCGTGACATCATGCCGGGCAACGACTCCAGGCCGCGCGGATGCCGACCCGCGCGGGTCGGCCGGGATCCTCGGCAGGAATGGTAAACGGAGCCTTATGACCGACAGGTCGGGGCGCGTCGGGGCGCATCGGGGCACGTCAGGACGCGTCGGGACGCGACGGCCACGC
>NZ_JBKFAP010000154.1:0-306 GCF_053345715.1 Methylobacterium sp. D48H | reverse complement strand
GGCCAGGGTGGCGTCGAGGTCGGTGACGGTGATCGCCGAGTGATCGATCCCCAGGAACAGGCCCGGCGGGTCGCGCCAGCGGGCGGTCGCGGGGCCGTCGGGGAAGAAGATCAGCTCCAGGGGATGCCCGTCGGGGTCGCGGAACTTGTAGGCGGTCACGCCCCCCGTGGAGGCCGGCAGGCGCTGCGGCCCGCCGCGGCTGATCGGCGTCGGGGCGAGCCGTGCCAGTCGCGCGGCCGCGGCTCCCATGTCGCGGACCGGGATCGCGAGGTGCTGGAAGAACGGGTCGGTCGCCGCGGGATCGGC
>NZ_JBKFAP010000153.1:0-306 GCF_053345715.1 Methylobacterium sp. D48H | reverse complement strand
CGGGCCTTCGAGCGCGCCGCCAAGACCTTCTCGGAGGACAAGCTCCGGGGCGCCCTGCCGCGGCTCGCCCGCGCGACGACCGGGGACGTGTTCGCCGCCGTGGGGCGGGGCGAGATGTTCTCGGGCGACGTCGTCCGCGCCGTCTATCCCGACCATCGCGACGAGCGCCGGCCCTCCGCCGCGCAGGGCACCGCCAGCGGCGCCGGCCGGCTCGTGCGCTCCTCCGACCAGACCATGCGGCTGACCTTCCCGGGCGCCGAGGGCGGCAAGGAAGGCGGCAAGGAGGGGGAGGACGCGGATCGCAGC
>NZ_JBKFAP010000152.1:0-306 GCF_053345715.1 Methylobacterium sp. D48H | reverse complement strand
AGGCGGCCATCGGCCGGGAGCAGCTGAAGCGGCTGCCCGACCTGATCGCCCGGCGCCGCGCCCTCGCCGACGGCTACCGCGCGCGGCTCGCCGATCTCCCCGGGGTGACGCCGCCGCCCGGGCCGATGGGGCTGCGCAGCAACTGGCAGAGCTACTGCGTCCGCCTCCCGGACGACGCGGACCAGCAGGCGGTCATGCAGGCGATGCCCGACCGGGGCATCGCCACCCGCCGGGGCATCATGTGCGCGCATCTGGAGCCGCCCTACGCGGAGGCGCCGCGGCGGTTCGCGCTGCCCGAATCCGAGC
>NZ_JBKFAP010000151.1:0-306 GCF_053345715.1 Methylobacterium sp. D48H | reverse complement strand
CGGGCCACGGCGACCGCATCCTCGACGTCATCGCCGCCGCCGGCGGCAACCGCGCGCCGGTCAACGAGACCTTCGTGCGGCTCTCGCGCGGGCCGGTGACCGCGACCGTGCCGCTGACCACGGTGGTATCGAACCCCAGGGAGAACATCTACCTGCGGCCCAACGACGTGCTGACGCTGGTGCGCGACCCGCAGACCTTCATCGCGGTGGGCGCGCTGGGCAACAGCACCGAGCTGCCGTTCCAGGCCGACGGCATCACGCTGGCGCAGGCGCTGGCCAAGGCGCGCGGCCTGTCGGACTTCGCCG
>NZ_JBKFAP010000150.1:0-307 GCF_053345715.1 Methylobacterium sp. D48H | reverse complement strand
CGCCTCGGCGCTCGACCATGAGGTGCCGCCCGCCCGGGGCGATCAGGGCGCGGCCGCGCACCACGGGATCGCCGTCCTCCGCCTCCTTGTCGGCGATCGCGCAGAGGCCGTTCAGCCGCTTGGCGAACGCCGCCGTGAAATGCTCCGGCATGTGCTGCACGATGACGAGACCGGGGGACTCGGCGGGCAGCACCACGAGCACGTCGCGCAGCGCCTCCGTGCCGCCCGTCGACGCGCCGATGCAGACGATCCGGTCGGTCCCGGCCACGACGCGCCCGGGCACGGGCGGCGGCAGGACGACGTCGGC
>NZ_JBKFAP010000015.1:0-131525 GCF_053345715.1 Methylobacterium sp. D48H | reverse complement strand
AGGCCGAGACGGTGACGCGGGCGATCGCCGACCGGGCGCTGCAGCTCTTGGACGTGGACGGGGCGGGTCTCGACGTGATGGACCGCAAGTACCTGAGCCTGATCGCGCGCTCGTTCGGGGGCGGGCCGGTGGGGATCGAGACGATCGGGGCGGCGCTGTCGGAGCCGCGGGACGCGATCGAGGACATCATCGAGCCCTACCTGATCCAGCGCGGCTTCGTGCAGCGCACTCCCCGCGGACGCGTCCTCACCCGACACGCCTACCGGCATCTCGGCCTGCCGGAGCCGGAGCCGGCCCCGGTCGCCGCCTGAGCGCCGGCCGAATTGCCGGATCCCGTCACGGGCCCTAGCTTCCCTCGGCACAGCGGAGGCGCCCGCGATGATCGATCTCTACGCCTGGAACACCCCCAACGGCCGGAAGATCAGCGTGGCGCTGGAGGAGATGGCGCTGCCCTACCGGGTCATCCCGGTCGACATCACGCAAGGGGCGCAGCACGCACAGGACTTCCTGGCGATCAGCCCGAACAACCGCATCCCCGCCATCGTCGATCCGGACGGGCCGGACGGGTCCCCGATCCCGGTGTTCGAGTCCGGGGCGATCCTGCTCTACCTCGCCGAGAAGACCGGCCGCTTCCTGCCCGAGGACCGGCGGCAGCGCGTCGCCGCCCTGGAATGGCTGATGTGGCAGATGGGCGGCTTCGGGCCGATGCCCGGCCAGGTCCACCACTTCCTGTCCGTCGCGGAGGCCGACCGCGCCTACGGGCTCGCCCGCTACAGCAAGGAGACGCACCGGCTCTACGGCGTGCTGGACCGGCGCCTCGCGCAGGTCGCGTACGTCGCGGGGCCGCTCTCGGTGGCGGATTTCGCGATCCTCGGCTGGGCGTGGCGCCACGAGCGCCACCAAGTCGACCTCGCCGATTACCCGCAGGTCCGGCGCTGGTACGACCGGATGATGGAGCGCCCCGCCGTGCAGCGGGGCTTCGCCGTCCCGCTGAGCTGAGGCGGGGCGCCCCCTGGTCCGGCGCTTGCGACGCCGGGATCCACCGTTCGGGGAGTGACGATGAGGCGACGCACCTTCCTGGCCGCGGGGGCCGCGGCCCTGGCGGCCCCCTCCGTCGGGCGGGCGCAGGGCGCCCGGGTCCTGCGCATGGTCCCCCAGGCGAACGTCACCTCCATCGATCCGATCTGGACGACGGCGATCGTGACCCGCAACCACGCCTACGTGGTCTACGACACGCTGTTCGGCCTCGACGCCGACCTGCGGCCGCAGCCGCAGATGGCGGCCGGCCTCAAGGTCGAGCAGGACGGGCGCCGGGTGACGATCCCCCTGCGCGCGGGCCTGCGCTTCCACGACGGCACGCCGGTCCTGGCGCGGGACTGCGTCGCCAGCATCCGGCGCTGGGCGGCGCGCAACGGCTTCGGCCAGACCCTGATGGCCGCCACCGACGAGCTCGCCCACGACGGCGACACCGACATCGTGTTCCGGCTGAAGGCGCCGTTCCCGCTCCTGCCGCAGGCGCTGGCGAGCGTCAGCCAGCCGGCCTTCGTCATGCCCGAGCGGGTCGCCCGGACCGACCCGTACAAGCAGATCACCGACGCCACCGGCTCCGGGCCGTTCCGCTGGAAGGCCGACGAGTTCAACTCGGGCAGCCTGATGGTCTACGAGCGCCACCCCGGCTACGTGCCGGCGCCCGGCACACCGAGCCTGACGGCCGGCGGCAAGGTCGCCCATTTCGACCGGATCGAGTGGCGGATCATCGCCGACGGCGCCACCGCGGCGGCGGCCCTGCAGAACGGCGAGATCGACTGGTACGAGCAGCCGCCCCCCGAGCTCCAGCAGCTGCTCGCCCGCAACCGCGACATCGTGGTGGAGGGCCTCGACCGGCTCACCAACCCGGCGATCCTGCGGATGAACCACCTGCAGCCGCCCTTCGACGACGTCGCGGTGCGCCGGGCGGTGCTGCCGGCGATCGTCCAGAGCGACTTCATGGCGGCGATCGTCGGCGACGATCCCGGGGCCTACGACGACCGCTGCGGGATCTTCACGCCCGGCACACCGATGGCGAGCCAGGTCGGCCTGGAGGCGCTCACCGGGCCGCGCAGCCTGGAGGCGGCCCGCGCGGCGCTTAGGGCCTCGGGCTACGACGGCGCGAAGATCCGGCTGATCGGCCCCACGGACCTGCTGGCGCCCGCGGCGCTGACCCAGGTCGCGGCCGACCTGCTCCCCCGGATCGGCTTCAACGTCGACCTGGCCCTGAGCGACTGGGGCACGGTGATCCAGCGGCGCGTCTCCCGCGAGCCCGTCGAGAAGGGCGGCTGGTCGGTGCTGCTCACCACCTTCTCGTCCTTCGACAACGCCGACCCCGCCGCCCTGCAGCCGCTCCGGGCCAGCGGGCCGAACGCGTGGTTCGGCTGGCCGTCGGTGCCGCGGCTGGAGGCGCTCCGGACCGCGTGGTTCGCGGCCTCCGACGCGGAGGCGCGCCGGGCGATCTGCGCGGACATGCAGCGGATCGCCCTCGAGGAGGTCGTGTTCGTGCCGGTCGGCTCCTACCGCTCGATGACGTCCTACCGGCGCGACCTCACGGGCCGCCTCCCGGGCTTCCCGATCCTCTGGAACCTCCGGCGCGCCTGAGGGCGCGGCTCCGCCTCGCGCCGGGGCCGCCTCAGGCCCTCCGGCGCACCGTGCCGGCCTCTGCCTCTGCCTCTGCTGCTGCCTTCGCTTCCGCCGCGCCCTCGCGCTCCAGCCGCTCCAGCAGGTCGCCGAGGGGCATCGGGCGGCCGATGTGGTAGCCCTGGGCGTAGCGGCTGCCGTGCCGCCGCGCCACGTCGAGCTGCGCCTCCGTCTCGATCCCCTCGACGATCCCGTCGAGGCCGAGGTTGCGGCACAGGTCCAGGATCGTGGAGACGAGGCTGCAGCCCCGGTCGGTGTCGATGTCGGCCATGAAGCCGCGGTCGATCTTGATCTTGTCCAGCGGCAGGCGGTGGACGTAGCCCAGGCTGGAATAGCCGGTCCCGAAATCGTCGAGCGCGATCTTGATGCCCAGGCTGCGCAGGGTGGTGATGGCCGCCTTGGCGTGGTCGAAGTCGCGCATCAGGGCGGTCTCGGTCAGCTCGAGCGTCAGGCGGCGCGGGTCGATGCCGCTGCCCCGCACCGCCGCCAGGATCGACAGGACGGTCTCGGGCGAGGCGAGGTCGTGGGCGGACAGGTTGAAGGACAGGCCGGTCCCGGGCGGGAGCTGCGCGCAGTCGGCGAGCGCCTTGCGCAGGAGCAGCAGCGTCACCGTGTGGATCATGCCGCCGCGCTCGGCGGCCGCGATGAACCGGTCCGGCGCGACGCGGCCCAGCGTCGGGCTCGTCCAGCGCGCCAGACCCTCCACGAAGGCGGTCCGCCCCGTGGCGAGGTCGAGGACCGGCTGGTAGTGCAGCACCATCTCGGCGGCGAGGTCCGCCGTCCGCAAGGCCGTCTCCACCGCCTGCTCGGCGCGGATCGCGTCCTTGTGCTCCTGCGAGAACAGGGTCGTCGCGCCGCGCCGCTGCTCCTTGGAGTGGTAGAGCGCGTAATCGGCGCGGTCGAACAGGGCGTCGGCGTCGTGTGAGACCCGGCAGGGCAGGGCGAGCCCGCCCGAGCAGCCGGTGACGACCTGGATGTCGCCGATCCGGATCGGCCGCTGCAGCGCCGTGCAGACGCCGTCGCAGAAGGCGAGCGCCGCCGCGGCCGAAGCCGGCGCGCGCAGGATCACGCCGAACTCGTCGCCCCCCAGCCGCGTCACCACCACGTCCGCCCCCGCGAAGGCCGCGAGGCGCCGGCCGGCCTCCGCCAGGACGCGGTCGCCGACATTGTGCCCGTAGGTGTCGTTGATCGGCTTGAACCGGTCGAGGTCGAAGATCGCCAGGGCGAAGGGCGTGTCCACCCCGGAGGACGACCGGAGCGCCTCGTCGAGCTTCTGGAAGAAGTAGCGCCGGTTGGGGAGGCCGGTCAGGCTGTCGGTCTGGGCGAGGCGCGCGTTCTCTTCCGAGAGCCGGCTCGCCACGGCCTGGGACGCGACGAGGGCGACGAAGGCCCGGTAGTTGGTGTTGAGGATGCGGACCATCACGGCCGTGACGAAGGCCGTATTGGCCGCGATGGCGAGGAACACGTGGTTCCCGCTCGTCACGCAGCAGAACAGGAACACGCCCATGACGATGCCGGTGACCAGGAAGGCCGCCAGCGGCAGGTAGGTCAGGCAGAAGATGCAGGCGATCACCGTGACGGCCACGAAGATCGCGACGTGGCCCTGCTCGTAGGGGCCGCCGAACGTGTTCAGGACCATCGCCCAGATCACGAAGGCGACGGAGAAGAAGACCGTCAGCGCCGTCGTCCGCCGCAGGTGGCGGGCGGCCTGCGCCTCGTCCAGGGCCTCGGGCCTCAAGCGCCACCAGTGGATCGCGCGCAGGAGGCACAGCGCGATCACGGTCCCCGGGATGCCGAGGGTCAGGTAGGCGGGCGCCAGACCGTAATGCGTCACCGCGAGGGCGCCGGCATTGACCGAGAGCAGTCCGTAGAGGGACGGGATATGCTTCTGCAGTTCCGCGAGCTGACGCATGGCCGTCAGACCCGGGGCGGATGCGGTCGACCTCCCGATCAATATCGAGAAAGGATATTTCGGACGGTTCATCGAAGCTGCGTCTGAGAGGTTGCCATATTATTATACTCCTAACATTAAAGAGATATTTAAGCCGCGAGCTGTCACGGCGGTCGCCCACGGCTCTATTCCCCGCGCCGGAGCGCCGCATCGCGGCGCTCGGGAGACAATCCGCCGGGCGGGCGAGCCGACGATTTACCGATTCCGTCCCAAGTTGAGCGGGAAGTGACCCGGTTCGACTTGTATCGAGGATCGTACAATTGCCTCGCTGCTCCATCTGCTCTTCCAGAGACTGGTGGATGGGGGTCGGCCGGCCGCCTCGCGTGCCGTCGGCGCCGATTGCCCGGACAGGACATCCCGGCGATGATCGTCGTCGCGGCCGCGGCCGCGGGGCTCAGGAGAGGCCGATGAGAATCCGTGTCCGCGTCGCCCGGCTGGCGATCCTCGTCGGCGGGCTGTGGGTGGCCGCCGCGCCCGCGCAGGCCGAGACGATCGACGTGACCTTCGCCTGTCCGAACGGTCGGACGCTGGCCGTCACCTTCCTGAACGCCGCGGGGCCGGAGCGGGCGGTTGTCCGGCCGGACAACGGCGCCGCCGTCACCCTGCCGGTGCAGCTGAGCGGGTCGGGGTTCCGCTACGCCGACGCCACGCACGAGCTGCGGGGCAAGGGGCGGTCGGTCACGTGGACCGACGGCACCGGCACGCCGGTCACCTGCACCGACCGGACGCCGGCCGACGCCAAGCCGCGCTAGGCTGCCCGGGGGATGCTCGGGGGGGTTGCTCGGGGCGCGTGCCGGACCCTGGCCCGGCAGCGCCGGACCCGCTAGGAACCGCCCGTCCCGGAGATTGAGGCGTCGGCGTCCCGTCGCGCGTCGCCCGCGACGCGGAGACGTTCCTTGCCCGCGCCCGCGCCCCCGTCGCGCTTCGACGCCGTCCTCCTCGACCTCGACGGCACCCTCGTCGACAGCCTGGCCGATCTCCGGACGGCCCTGAACGCCACCCTGGCGCGGGAGGGTCTGCCGCCGGTCGGGACCGCCGCGATGCGGGCCATGGTGGGCGACGGCGCGGTGGCGCTGCTGCGGCGCGCCCTGCGGGCCTCGGGCGGCGATCCGGAGCGGGCGCCGGACCTCCTGCCGGCCTTCTTGGCCGTGTACGAGCCGCTCGCGGCCGCCGGCACCGCCCTGTTCCCCAACGCCGCCGCGGCGGTCCGCGACCTCCGGGCGGCGGGCTACGCGCTGGCGATCGTCACCAACAAGCCGGCCCGCGCCACCGGCCTGATCCTCGACGCGGTGGGGCTGGCGCCGCTGATCGACACGGTCGTGGGCGGCGACACGCTGCCCGAGCGCAAGCCCGATCCCGCGCCGCTGCGGGAGGCCCTGCGTCGCCTGCGGGCCGAGCCCGGGCGGGCCGTCATGGTCGGCGACATGCACCACGACATCGCGGCCGCCCGCGCCGCCGGCACCGCCGCCATCCTGGCCCGCTACGGCTACGGGCGCCCGGACGACGCGCGGACCGCCGACGCCGTCCTGGACGACATCGGCGGCCTGCGGGCGGTGATCGAGGCGCTGCCCGGGGGCGGCGCCCCGGCCTCCTAGCGGGCTCCTAGCGGCCTCCTAGCGGCCTCCTGGCGGCTTGCCGCGAGGTCGAGGCGGGCGGGGGCGCCCGGGGCCCGGGCCTGCCGCTCGAGGACGGCGCGGGCGCTGTCGGCGAGGACGAGCCACGCGCCGGCCATGAGGGTGACGTCCTTGAGGACGAGACGGCCGGCGCCCGAGAGGTAGGGGAAGCCGTGCTCCGCGTCGCCGAGCGCGGCGACCCAGGCCTCGGGGGTGGTCACGAGGAACGACAGGGTCACCACCGGGGTGAGGAAGGCCAGCACCGCGCCGGCCAGACCCAGCCGCCGCGACGCCAGCCCGACGAGGACGAGCAGGCCGATCAGCAGCTCGACCGTGCCGAGTCCGCGGGAGAACGCGTAGGTGTGGTTGGCCGTCTGCCACGCGCGGGCGGCGAGGTTGAGCTCGCCCTCGTGGGTGAGGTGCTGCGCGTACTGGTCGGGATGGGCGTAGAAGAACGCCATCACCGGGCTGTTGGCGACGAAGGGCGTGATGCTGTCGGCCTCGTAGGGCACGAACTTGAGCGCGCCGATCCAGAGGAAGATGACCGCGATGGCGACCCGCATGGCCTGGAGGCCGAGGCGGTTCGAGCCCGGCCCGGAGACGAGGCCGAGGACGCGGCGAACCTGCGTGTTCATGGCACGATTCCTTGCTCAATCGGATGGGGGGAGGGGCTACGCCTCGGCGGAGGCCGCGAAGGCGTCGAGCGCGCGGGTCGCGTAGACGACCGCGGCACCGGCATTGAGGCTGGTGGCGACCCCGAGGGCCTCGGCCAGCTCGGCCTCGGTGGCGCCGAGCTTGCGGGCGGCGTCGGTGTGGACCGTGATACAGCCGTCGCAGCGCAGGGAGATCGCCACCGCCACCGCGATCAACTCACGGGTCTTGGCGTCGAGCTGGCCGGTCTTCTGGCCCGCCGTGCTGAGGGTGCCGTAGCCCCGCACCGTGTCGGGGCTGAGCTTGGCGAAGTGTCCGACGCCGGCGGTGACCTGCTGGCGGTAGCTGTTCCAATCGATCATGTGCATGACGACCTCCTTCGTGATGACGAGGAAGGTAGTCGGGGCCGGCCGCGCCCTCGATGACCGCGCGGCGCAGGCCGATGACCGGGCGGATCAAACCGCCTGCGGGGGCGCCTCGGCCTGCCGCGCCTGTCCGGGGCGGATCCCGTACTTGCGCAGGAACGCCCGGCTGAGCGCGGGCGCGGACTGGTAGCCGACCTCCGCGGCCAGACGGTCCAGCGGGACCGTCTCGGTGCGCAGGCGGTGATGGGCGAGCCCGAGCCGCAGGTCGGTGAGGAATTCCAGCGGGGCGACGCCCGCCGCCCCGCGGAAGGCGCGCACGAGGCTCGCCCGCGACGCGGCGGCCGTCGCGGCCAGTTCGTCCAGCGTCCAGGGATGCACCGGGTCGCGCACCATCGCGAGCACCGCCCGGGCGGTGAGCGGCTGCCCCAGGAGGCGCAGCAGGCCCTCGGCCGGGGCCGACGCCTCGAGATGCGCGCGGAGCATCATCATGAACAGCGCGCTCGCGAGGTTCTCGGCGACCGCGACCGACCCGGCGCGGAGGTCGTTCAGCTCCTCGCGGATGCCCGCCAGGAGCGGCGCGAACCGGGTGGCCAGGGGCTCGGTGCCGACGCTCAGGACGAGGAGGTCGGGCAGGGCGGTCACGATCAGGGTCTGAGGCGCCGCCTCGAAGGCCAGGCGGCCGCAGATCAGCTCGACGTCCGGCTCGGCCCCGACGGTGGTCTTGAACCGCAGATCGTGCGCGTGGCGGACCGCGACGGGCAGGGGCGTCGACGGCGACGGCCCCGCGCCGTGGAACAGGTGCGCGTCGCCGCGCGGCAGGAGCAGGATGTCCCCGGCCGCGACCTGCAGCGGCGCGCCCCCGGGCCGCCGCAGCGTGGCGCGGCCGCGCGTCACGAGGTGGAAATAGGCCTGCCGCGTCGGCTCCGGCGCGTGCGGGGCGGCCCAGGCGCCGCCGAACCGGCAGACGTCGTCCAGGTGCGGCCGCACGCGCAGCAGCGGCGCGAGGCCGCTCAGCGGATCGTCGATTCCGGCGGTTCCGTGTGCGTCCGCGCGGCGCCCGATCGGTCCGGCCATGCTCCCCGCGCTCCGGAATGCCCTCCGGGCCCGGCATAAGGGCGCGCGGCGGCCCCGACCAGGGGGTGTTCGTCCGCCGCGCCGGTTCAGGCCGCCGCGATGGCCTTCTCGACGAAGGCGGTCACGCCGGCGATGTAGCGCTGGATCGGGATCCCGCGCTTCCGGTGCTTGGCCCGCTTCACGTACCAGTCCTGCAGGAGCGGCTTGATCAGCGCGGCGGTGAGGTCGACGTCGGCGACCGCGAAGACGCCCGCCGCCGCGCCGCGGGCGAGGACCTCGGCGAAGATGCGCTCGGTGGCGGCCTCGCTCTCCGTCGCCATCGTCCGGGCGGGGGCCGGGAAGCCCTTCGCCTCCATGAACGCGAAGACGAACCAGGGCTGCATCGCCTCGGTCAGGCGGATATGGGTCTCGATCAGCCAGCGCAGATGCGCGGCCGGATCCGCCGCGAGCCCCGCCGGGGCCTGCCGCAGGACCGCCTCGGCCGTCTCGGCCACCTCGGTGAGGATCATCACCAGCAGCGTGTTCTTGTTGTCGAAGTACGAGTAGAGCCCGCCCATGCTGAGCCCGGAGGCCCGGGCGAGGTCGCGCAGGCTCGTCTCGTGGAAGCCCTGCCGGCTCGACAGCTTCAGCACCGCCTCGATGATCCGCGCGAGGTTGGCGACGGCGACGTGGTCCTTCCGGACGCTGATCCGGTCCCGGTGCCGCGCCAGGATCCGCGCGCAGATCGCCTCGGTGGCGTAGGCGTCCTTCACCGGAAGGTGCGCCGGAAAGTGCGCCGGAAAGTTCGCCGGAAGAGCGTCTGCGGGGCTCATCGATCCATCGTCGCTCCGTCGTCGCACCGTCGTCGTTTCGTCGTCGCGCCAGCCCGCGGTGGCCACGACCGGGAGCGGCTCCCGAGGTCTAGTCCGTTGCCAGGCGCGAATCCAGGCGATAAAAAGCGAGCGCTCGCTCGATTTTCGTCGTCGGCACCGACCCAGGAGGTGGGCCCGTGGATTTCACCATCTCCCCGCGCGTCGAGGATTACCGCGCCCGGATCGCGGCCTTCGTGGACGCGCACATCCTGCCGCTGGAGGCGGATCCGGCGGCCTATGACGGCCACGGCAACATCAGCCTCACCGAGCTGACGCGGCTGCGCGGCCTCGCCCGCGCAGAGGGCCTGTGGTGCCTGCAATTGCGGCCCGAGACCGGCGGCGCCGGGCTCGACAAGGTCGGCATGGCGGTCTGCTACGAGGCCATGAACCGCTCGATCTTCGGCCCGGTCGTGTTCAACTCGGCCGCGCCCGACGACGGCAACATGATGGTGCTGGAGAAGGTCGCGACCCCGGACCAGAAGGCGCGCTGGCTCGCGCCGATCGTGGAGGGGCGCGTCCGCTCGGCCTTCGCCATGACCGAGCCGCATCCCGGCGGCGGCTCCGATCCCGGCATGATCCAGACCCGGGCCGAGCGGCGGGGGGACGGCTACGTGGTCACCGGCCGCAAGTGGTACATCACCGGCGCCGAGGAGGCCGAGCACTTCATCCTGATGGCGCGCACCTCCGACGACGCGCGGAAAGGGCTGACCGCCTTCCTGTTCCACCGGGACCAGCCCGGCTGGCGGATCCTGCGCCGCATCCCGATCATGGGGCCGGAGGAGCACGGCGGCCATTGCGAGCTGCTGTTCGAGGGCCTGGAGATCCCGGCCGAGAACGTCCTGATGAACGAGGGCGACGGCCTGAAGCTCACCCAGATCCGCCTCGGGCCGGCGCGGCTGACCCACTGCATGCGCTGGCTCGGCCTGTCGAAGCGCTGCGTCGAGATCGCCCGGGCCTACGCGGCCGAGCGGCACGGCTTCGGGATCCGGCTGGCCGACCGGGAGAGCATCCAGCTGATGCTGGGCGACCTCGCCATGCGGATCGAGATCGGGCGCCTCCTGGTGATGAAGGCCGCCTGGGCCCTCGACCGGGGCAGCTTCGCCCGCAAGGAGGTGTCGATGGCCAAGGTCCACGTGGCCAACCTCCTGCACGCGGCCGCCGACACGGCGATCCAGATCAACGGTGCGCGGGGCTACTCCACCGACACGCCCCTCGAGTGGATCTACCGCTACGCCCGGCAGGCGCGCCTCGTGGACGGGGCCGACGAGGTCCACAAGATGGTCCTGAACCGCAATCTCGAGGCCGAGGGCGACGCCTTCTGGTCGTGGGACGTCGGGGCCTGAGCGTCGGGGCCTGAGCGGGGCCGACACCGTCCGTCCGCCGCGCGGGGCGCGTCGGCAGGCCGAGCCAGACAGGGAAGCCGAGAGGAAGCCGAGAGTATGACCGAGGTCGTGATCACAGGCGCGGTGCGCACCGCGATCGGCACGTTCGGCGGCGCGCTGGCCGGCACGCCGCCCTCCGTCCTCGCCGCACGCTGCGTCGCGGAGGCGCTGCGCCGCGCCGGGACCGCGCCCGAGGCGGTCGGGCACGTGGTCCTCGGCAACGTCATCCCGACCGAGCCCCGGGACGCCTACATCGCCCGCGTCGCGGCGATGGAGGGCGGGATTCCCGCGGAGGTGCCGGCCATGACGGTCAACCGCCTCTGCGGCAGCGGCCTGCAGGCGATCGTCTCGGCCGCGCAGTCCATCCTGCTCGGCGACGCCGAGACGGCCGTGGCCGGCGGCACCGAGAGCATGAGCCGCGCCCCCCACCTGCTGACCACCGGGCGGACCGGGTCGCGCATGGGCGACGCGGTGCTGGTCGACTACATGCTCGGCGCGCTGACCGACCCGTTCGGCAACGGCCACATGGGCGTCACCGCCGAGAACGTGGCCGCGCGCTACGCCGTCCCCCGCGACGCGCAGGACGCCTTCGCGGCCGAGAGCCAGGCCCGCGCCGCGCGGGCGATCCGCGAGGGCCGGTTCCGGGAGCAGATCCTGCCGATCGAGATCCAGCGCAAGCGCGAGACGGTGGCCTTCGACACCGACGAGCATCCGAAGGCCACGACCGCCGAGGACCTCGCCAAGCTGCGCCCGGCCTTCTCCAAGACCGGCAGCGTCACGGCCGGCAACGCCTCGGGGCTGAACGACGGCGCGGCGGCCCTCGTCCTGTCGAGCGCCGCGCGGGCCGCGCGCGACGGCGCGACGCCGCTCGCCCGCATCGTCGGCTACGCCCACGCCGGCGTGGACCCGTCCGAGATGGGCATGGGCCCGGTGCCGGCGGTGCGGCGGCTGCTGGAGCGGACCGGCCTGCGGGCGGCGGATTTCGACGTCGTCGAGTCGAACGAGGCCTTCGCGGCGCAGGCCTGCGCGGTCTCCCGCGCCCTCGACCTCGATCCCGACAGGGTCAACCCGAACGGCGGCGCCATCGCCCTCGGTCACCCGATCGGCGCCACGGGGGCGATCATCACCGTCAAGGCCCTCTACGAGCTGGCCCGGACCGGCGGCCGCTACGGGCTCGTGACCATGTGCATCGGCGGCGGCCAGGGGATCGCCATGGCCTTCGAGCGCGTCCCGTGACGCGATCCTGAGGCACCATGCTGGACGCGGATCAGAGGACGGCGCTCTGCGCCTGGATCGGCCGGACCCTGGAGGCCGGGTCGGTCGCGCTCGACGACGCCCGGCCGCTGACCGGCGGCTCGATCCAGGAGAACTGGATGCTGTCGTGCCGGGTCGACGGCGCGCCCCGGAGCTTCGTCCTGCGCAAGGACGCGGCCGCCACCATCGCGTCGAGCCGCTCGCGGGCGGAGGAGTTCCGGATCCTGCGCGCCGCCTTCGCGGCCGGCGTGCGGGTGCCGGAGCCGGTCGGCTTCTGCGCGGATCCGGGGGTGGTCGGGGCGCCCTTCGCGCTGATGGGCCTCGTCTCCGGGATCGGGTTGGGGCCGCGGGTGGTCAAGGACACGAGCCTCGGCGGCGACCGCGCGGCCTTGGCCGAGCAACTCGGCCGCGAGCTCGCCCGGACGCACGGCATCCTGCCGGGAACCGCCCCGGCGGACGACCTCGCCTTCCTCGGCGCGCCCGAGCCGGAGCCGGCCCTGGCGGAGATCCGCGCGCTCCGGGCGAGTCTCGACGGGATCGGCGCCGCGCGCCCGGCCCTCGAATGGGGCCTGCGCTGGGCCGAGCTCCACGCGCCGCCCTGTCCCGGGCCGGTCCTGGTCCACCGCGACTTCCGCACCGGCAACTACATGGTCGATGCCGAGGGTCTGACGGCGATCCTCGACTGGGAATTCGCCGGCTGGGGCGACCCGGCCCAGGATATCGGCTGGTTCTGCGCCGCCTGCTGGCGCTTCGGCCGGCCCGACCTGGAGGCCGGCGGCATCGCCCCGCGGGCCGCCTTCTACCGCGGCTACGAGGCCGAGAGCGGGCGCGCGATCGAGCCGGAGGCGGTGCGCTACTGGGAGGTCATGGCGCATCTGCGCTGGGCGGTGATCGCCCTGGAGCAGGGCCACCGCCACGTCTCCGGTCAGGAGACGTCGCTGGAGCTGGCGCTGACCGGCCGGATGGTCCCCGAACTCGAGGCCGCGATCCTGCGCGAGACCGCGCCCGAGCGGTGGGGAGCCCGATGAGCGAATCCTTCCTGGACGCGCCCGCGGGCGCCGCCCTCCTGTCGGTCGCCCGGCAGAGCCTCCTCGACGAGGTCGCGCCGGCCCTGTCGGGGCGCCAGCGCTACGTCCTGCTGATGGCCGCCAACGCGATGGGCGTAGTCATGCGGGAGATCGCGCAGGCGGGCGCGGCGGCCGGGGCCTGGGAGCGGGCGCTGGGCGGCGCCGGATCGCCGGCCGAGCTGGTCGCGGCGCTCCGCGCCGGCCGGCGCGACGGGGACGCGGCGCTCCACGCCGCGCTCGTCGAGACGACACGGATCGCCGCCGGCATCTGGAAGGCCCCGGGCTAGCGATCCCGGGCTCCAGATCCGGGCGTCAGTAGGTGCGGCCGGTGCCCCGGCGCCGGTCGTAGCGGCGCCCGAGATAGGCGATGAGCTTCGGCACGATGAAGGCCGTCAGGAGCTTGCGCAGCATCGGTAAACCCTCCGTCAGCGGGTGCGGCGGACGAGCCATCCCGCCGCGAAAGCGACGGCGGCCAGGCCCAGCAGGGTGTTGGTGCGGTTGGCGTCGACCGTGCGGATCGCCTGCCGGCCGTAATCGGCGCCGCGGCGGCGCGCGTCCCGGGCGCGGTCCCGGCCCTCGTCGATCAGGTGGTCGGCCCGTCTCCGGGCGGTCTCGGCCAGATGGCGGCCGTTCTCTGCCAGGTCCTCCGTGAGGTCCTCGGCGCGGTCGCGGGCGCGGCCGTAGGCGTACTGCGCGCCGCCGGCCACTTGGTTGACGGCGCCGCGCACCTGGCGTCCCGGGTCACCGGTCAGGCCGCCCAGGGCGGTCTGGGCGCGGCCCTTGAGGTGGCGGGACGCGCCGCGGATCTGGTCGCGGTTCATGCAGCTCTCCTGGTGTCGGGGGGATGAAGCCCCGCCTCGGCGGGGGCGGCGGCGCCGGGGAGCCGGCGCCGCGGGACGGATCAGTGCTTGCCGGTGATCTTGTCGGCGACGGACTTGGCGCCGTCCTTGACGTCGCCGACGGTCTTCTGCGCCTCGCCCTTCAGCTCCTGCGCCTTGCCCTCGGCCACCAGCTTGTCGTTGCCCGTCGCCTTGCCGGCCGCCTGCTTGACGTTGCCCACCGCCTCGTTGGCCAGGCCCTTGATCTTGTCGGTCGTGCTGCTCATCGCGTGTGCTCCTGCTTCGCTGGTGAGGCCGGTCTCCCCGGCCGGTGGTGGCCCCCGCGATCGGCGCGGGGGCCGGTGAAGGTGTCAGAGGGAGGTGTCAGACGCGCCGGGTCTCGTAGGCGCCGAGCAGGGTCGCGGGCTTGGGCGCACCCATCCGGCCGCCGACATACGCCGCCAGCGCACCCAGGATCAGCGCCAGCGCGGCGTAGAACGCGCCCTGCGTGGCCGCCGACTTCGCCGTCACGGCAGCGGCCTCGGCCTTCTGCTTGGCGCTGGCCACCGCCTGCTCGTACTGCTTCTGGTAGTCGTCGATCTGCGCCTTGGCCTGATCCGGCGTGATGCCCTGCGCCTTGGCCAGGGCGTCGGCGGCGCGGGTCTTGGCCTGCTCCTTCTGGGCCGGGTCACCGGTCAGGACGGCCTTCACCGCTGCCACGGCCGCGTCCTTGGCGGCCTGCGGGTCCTGGCCGGCGGCCTGCTGACGGACCTTGTCCTCGATGCCGTCGAGCGGGTTCGAGATCTTCGACAGCGACGGCGCCGCCGCCTGGGCGGCGGTCTGCACCGTGCCGCCGACGAGGTTGCCGGCGCCGCCGAGCGCGCTCGAGACCGTGCCGAGCGTGCCGCCGACCAGGCCGCTGGCGGCCGAGGTCAGCATGTACAGCACCACCAGGGTGGTGACCGCCCAGGAGACCAGCCCGTGCAGGGCGGCCGCACCCGGAAGGGCCTTGCCTGAGAGCCGCCCGGCGATGAGGCCGCCGGCCAGCGAGGCGACGAGGCCCGAGGCGACGAACCACGCGCCCGCGCCCATGGAGATGGTGGAGGCGGAGGGATTGTCGGCGGCGGTCGTGCCGACCGAGGCCAGCCCGACGCCGACGCCGACGAGGTTGATGATCACCTGGGTGACCAGCGCGGTCACGGCGCCGGCGAAGATGGCGCCCCAGGAGACTTGGTTGAGCAGGACGGCGCGCGTGTCGGCGTGCGCGTCCGGCGCGAGGGGCGTTGCAACGGTCTGGATGGTGGTCACGCTGTCACTCCGGTGGTGGATCGCTGAAATTCGTGGGGCCGCCGGCCCCCGGAAGGCCCGGAAGGCCCGGAAGGCCCGGGGGTTGCCGGGACGCGGCTCAGTCGCGGCTCAGTCGCGGCTCAATCGCGGCGGGCGCTGACGAGCAGGCCGAGGCCGAAGCCCGCGATGCCGGCGATGAGCAGGGCGGCGAGCGGGTACTCGGCGACCTGCTGGCCGACCTCGCGGGTGCCGCGGCGCAGGGCGTGGCTGCCGCGCGCGTAGGCGTCCTCGGCGTAGTCGTACGCCTCCTCGGCGGCGTGGCGGACGCCGCGCTCGGCGCGGGCGTACTGGTCCTGCGCGGCGCCCTGGGCGCGGCGGGCGCGGGCCTCGACGTCGTCGGCCCCGAGATCGTCGACGGCGTCGCGGACCCGACCACCGAGGTCGCGGGCCGCGTCGGCCACGTGGTCGGCCGCGTCGCGCACGGTGTCCTTGGCCTGGCCGTAGAGGGTCTCGGCCTGTCCGGCGGCCTCGCGGGCGCGGCCCTCGACCGAGTCCCGCCGCGAGCCGGTCAGGTCGCCGAACGCGCCCTGTACCTTGCCGCCGAGTTCCCGGGCCGCGCCCGTGATCCGATTGGTATCGACCATGTCGTTCTCCTTCGTCGTCGCGTCGGCGACCGCCTCCGCGATCGCGCTCGTGGTGGGGGCGCCTCTTCGTGAGGCGCCGGGTGACGTCCGTCAGCGCGGGCCGGAGCCCGCGGGCCCGGAGCCGGCCTTCGATCCGGGCGCGTCGCGCTTCTGGCGCCGGCCCTCGGTCTCCGTCCGGGCATCGCCGGTCAGCTTGCCGATGGCCTCCTTCACCGAGCCCTTGAGGTGCTCGGCGGACGGTGTCTTCCTGTCTTCGGTCATGGGCGCCTCGTCATGCGTGAGAAAACCCTTGCCGACCGGAAGATGTACGCCGGGCGTGCCGGATCAATGGTTTGGTTTTACCAGTATGTCGGTATTCATCCGTCAGAGATGTTCAGGGGAAAGCCGTTCTCGCGCCCCCAGACGACTGCCTCGCTGCGCTTGTGGATGCCGATCTTGCGGTACAGGGCGGCGCCGTGATTGCGCACCGTGTTGCGCGACAGCCCGAGCTTGCGCGCGATCGCGTCGTCGCCGAGCCCCGCGCAGATCAAGTTGAGGATCTGGCGCTCGCGCACGGTCAGGTTCGGCGCCGCCGCGTCGCCGCCCTCCCGGGCCGGCCGACGCAGGTTCGCCAGCTTCTCGATCAGCCCGCGGCTGAACCACGACGTGTCGGCCATCACCGTCTCGATCGCGTCGAACAGCTCCCGCTCGGAGTGCTTGCGCGCGGTGATGTCCTGCAGCACCAGCAGAACGAAGGCCGTCTCGTTGATCTCGACCCGCTCGGCCGAGACCAGGCAGTCGAGGTTCGCGCCGCTCTCGTGGCGCAGGCACACCTCGAGACCCAGCACGTAGCCCTGCCGCTCCAGGGCGGCCTCGACCTGCAGGCGCTGCTTCTCGGCGACCCACAGGCCGGCCTCCTCCAGCGAGCGGCCGACGACGCGGTCCCCGCCCAGGCCGAAGACCCGGCTGAACGCCTCGTTCACGCCCGTGACCTGGCCGTCCTCGGCCCGCACCAGCACGGTCGGGATCGGCGTCATCCGGAACGCCTTGGCGAAGCGCTCCTCGCTCTGGCGCAGGGCGGCCTCGGCCTTCCGGCGCAGTTCCAGGTCCGCGAAGGTGAACAGCATGCAGGGCTCGTCGCCCATCTCGATCGGCTGCCCGGCGACGATCACGAAGCGGCTCCCGCCGTCGGGCAGGTCGAGGCAGGCCTCCATCTGCGGGATCGTGCCGCCCGCGTTGAGCCGCGCGACGGCGAGGTCGCGGTTGCGCGCGCCGGCCAGGACGTCGACCTCGTAGACGCTGCGGCCGATGACGGCGTCGCGGGTGTGGCCGGTCATCTCCAGGAAGCCGTGATTGACCTTGACGTGGCGCAGGTCGGACAGCCGCGTGATCACGGCCGGGGCCGGGTTGGCGTTGAAGGTGCGCTCGAACCGCTCCTCGGCCTCGAACTGGTCGGAGACGTCCTTCAGGATCAGCGCGAGGCAGCTCGGGTTGCCGTCCCGGTCCGTGGCCACGAGGCTGCGCAGCGAGTGCACGAAGTCCATGTCGGGCTTGTCGGCCCGCCGCACCTCGACCACCACGTCGTGGAAGCGCTCGCCGGCGATCACGCGCTCGATCGGGTACTGGTTGGGCGTGATGTGGTTGCGGTAGCGGAGGCAGAAGCGGTCGCGATAGGCGTCGACGGTGGGGCCGAGCTCGTCGAGGCTCTCGGCACCGTGCATCGCCAGGGCGGCCGCGTTGGCGTAGGCGATGGTCTGGTCGGGCTCGACCAGGATCACGCCCTCGCTCAGGCCGGCGATGATCTGCCGGAGCTCATGCCTGTCGACGCCCGCCGTCACAGCTTCTGCACCCCTTCACACGGTCACTGCCCTGTCGGCAGCGGGGCACAAACGGGTTGCGCACAAGCCGGTTCCCTCATCTAAGTTATTTTCCTGGTATACGCGCACCATTGACGCGGGCGTTTTGAGCCAAAGATAAATGCTCGCAACGCCGCGACGCCGTTCCCGCGCGCTCTCGGCCCCCCTTCCCAGAAGACGTGGCCATGCCGACCGTGCAGGATATTGACCGACTAGTGCGGGGGCCCGCGGAACACGGGGACGTGATCTCCGCACCGGGTGCGACATCATGTGCGGGTCGGCGCGAGAATTTTCCAGAAGTTGCAGAACTTGAGAAAACTTCGCGTCTAAGACGCCTGCTCGACCGCCTGTCGGAGGCCGCGGACGCCGCGGAGGCCGAGGGGCAGGTCCCGGTCGGCTTCGGGGCGGCGCTGGTCGACGCCGTGCCGGACCTGCGCTGCCGCGCGCTGACGCTGACCCGCGACGCCATCGCGGGCGATGTCCAGGGGGACGACCTCGTCCGGCTCACCCTCCTGAAGGCCTGGGAGCGCCGGGCGGCGTTCCGGCCTGGAACCGGGATGCCTGCATGGCTCGACACGTTCCTGCGCTGCCGCCCCGCCGGCGGCCGCGCCGGGCCGACCGGCCTGTCGCGGAACGGCGTGTCTGCCGGGATGGCCCGCTGAGACATGTCGGCGCGTGGCGTCCCGCGGAGCCGGTGAGAAACACGGCGTACTGGTAAAAATATCTCATTCTCATGAACGTGTTAGGCCCCATATCGCGGTCGTGGAACGCGCCGTGCGCCGTCGGGCGCCGCCGGGTTCCGCGCCCCTTTCCCGAGGTTGTGCCGGGCGGATGGCCCTCTTGTCCGGCACGGCCGCGAGGCCGGGCGCCCGCGCCGCTCCGGGCGCGCGTCCGGCCCGTTGCCCTTTCACCCCGTGCTCCGGCTCCCGGCGCTCCGTCGAGCGATTGCACCGGCTGACGGTCCGCCCGCGCGCCGCGCGATGGATCCGTCCGGCACGGAGGAATCCCATCCGAGATCCGAGACCATCACTGAGGAGACGATGACCCGACTTCGCGCCGCACCGCTCGCGCCCGCCCTGATCCTGACTGCCTGCACGACCGTCTGTGCCGCGACGGGAGCCTCCGCGGCCAACCGGTTCGACGGGTCCTGGTCGGTCATCGCCACCGCGGAGAGCGGGAGCTGCACAGGGCCCTACAGCTATCCCATCGTCATCCGGGACGGGACCGTGGACGACGTCGGCGGCAACGGCGTCGACGCCTCCGGCCGGGCCGGGCCGGACGGCCGGATCACCGGCACGATCCGCAAGGGGCTGGCCAGCGTCTCGGTCACGGGCCGCCTGCGCGGGTCCGCCGGGACCGGCCGCTGGACTTTGTCCGGGCTCGGTGCCTGCGCGGGGCGCTGGACGGCCCGCCGCACCGGCTAGGGAGAGCGGGCAGTCGGCCCCTTTCCGGCCCCGTTCCGGCCCCTTTCCGGCCGAGGCGCGGCGGTCACACGGTCAGGACGGCCCAGCCGTGGGCCGGAAGGGTCACGCGGGCGCCGGTGCTGCCGGCCTCGGCGAGATCGCCGGTGCCGGCCTCGATCGCCCGGGCCTCCGGCACCGGCAGCGTCGCGTCCGCGTCGGCGAGGTTCAGGGCCGTCAGCACCCGCGCGCTCCCGTCGCCCAGCGCGAGCACGATCTGCGCGTTGGCGAGATGCAGCGCCCGCGCCCGCGCGCGGTGGAGCCCGGCGTGGCGCCGCCGGAGGGCGATCAGGTCCCGGTGCAGCCGGTAGATCGGCCAGCCGTAGGGAGCGAGATCCGCGGGCGTCGGCGGGAAGGCCGGCCGGATGGCGTCGTCGCCGCCGACCCGCTCCTCCTTCACGCCGCGGAAGGCCTGCTCGTCGCCGGCGTAGATCGAGGGCGTCCCGCCGCAGGTCAGCAGGATCGCCAGCGCGTGCGGCAGGTGCCGCTCGTCGGTGAGCCGGCTCGCGATGCGCGTCACGTCGTGGTTGCCCACGAAGGTCAGGGGCGCGAACCTGTCGAGAAGGCCGTTGTGCCGGTCCAGGGCGTGGGCCAGCTCGAACAGGTTGCGATCGTTGAGGGCGCTCCAGATCGCCTTCCAGAGCTCGTACTGGGTCACCGAATCCATGCCGGTGTCCTGCACGATGCGGGCGTAGTCGCCGTGGATCACCTCGCCGACGATGTAGGCCTCCGGATGCGCGAGGCGGACCTGCCGCAGCACGCGCGCCCAGAAGCGCGGCGGCACCGCGTAGGCCGCGTCCAGCCGCCAGCCGTCGGCGCCCCGGGCGAGCCAGTGGCCCATGACGGCGGCGACGTGGTCGGCGATTCGCGGGTCGTCGTGGTTGAGCGTGACGAGCTGCCGGTGTCCCTCGAAGCAGGCGTAGTCCGGCTCGATGCCCGGGCCGGAGCCCCGCGGCCAGGACAGCCGGAACCAGCCGGCCCGCTCGGATTCGGGCCCGTGCCGCAGGACGTCCTGGAAGGCCGGGTGCGCCCGCCCGACATGGTTGAACACGCCGTCGAGCAGGACGCGGAGGCCGCGGGCCCGGGCCGCCGCGACCAGGGCGTCGAAATCGGCCTCGTCGCCGAGGCGCGGATCGATGCGGAAATGGTCGACCGTGTCGTAGCCGTGCGTGGAGGCCGCGAAGATCGGCCCGAGCGCCAGTCCGGACGCGCCGAGCTCGACCGCGTAGTCGAGCCAGCCGTGCAGGTGGGCGAGGCGGTGCGTGACCGGTGCGGCCGGGTCGGCTTCGTTGGGGGCTCCGACGAAGCCGAGGGGAAAGACCTGCCACCAGACTGCCTGTTCGATCCAGGACGCCACGCGACCTCCTCCGTCTCCGATCGGGACCGAACCCTGCCGCGCCGCGATGGTTGCGGGCTCGCCGCCGGCCCGGACGCGGCCTCGGCTCGCGGCGGGGGATCTCCGGGCAGCCCGGACCGAGACCCGGAGCCAGGCGCGGTCACGGGTCGGGATGTGGAATCGGGCAGGTGGCGCGGGGCGGGAAGCGATCTCCGCGGACCGGCGCTAAGTCCCGGCCGCGCCAGCGCTATCGCTGCGGAACCGGGACGCTGTCTTGTCACCAGGAAAGCCTGGTGGAGCTGAGGGGATTCGAACCCCTGACCTCCGCAGTGCGATTGCGGCGCTCTCCCATCTGAGCTACAGCCCCGTCGAGGCGCCGGCCTTGTAGGCGCGGGCGGCTCAGCCTGTCAATTCCCTGTTTCAACGTCGCCCGCCGCGCGCCGCTCCGGCGCTGGGGTGCGGGCGGCCCGAAGGATACGCGCGGACCCGCATGAACGCCCTGATCTGGCTCTTCGACACGGTCGTCCAGCTTTTCATCTACGTCCTCATCGCAAGCGCGGTTCTCAGCTGGCTCGTCGCGTTCAACGTGGTGAACGTGCGCAACCCGATCGTCGCGCAGATCGGCGAGGTGCTCTACCGGCTGACCGAGCCGGTGCTGCGGCCGATCCGCAACCTGCTGCCCAATCTCGGGGGCGTCGACATCTCGCCGATCATCCTCATCCTGCTGCTGCTGTTCATCAGCCGTCTGCTGCATGAATACGCCGTGCCCGCAGCTTACGTTTACACGCAGTAGGGTCGAACGCCCGTGAAGACGAATCCCGGCCGCTTCTTCGAGGATTTTCGCCTCGGCGAGACCATCCGCCACGCCACCCCGCGCACCGTGACGGTGGGCGACGTGGCGCTGTACACGGGCCTCTACGGACCGCGCTTCGCCGTGCAGTCGTCGGACGCCTTCGCCCGGGCCATCGGCTACCCGAAGAGCCCGCTCGACGACCTGCTCACCTTCCACATGGTGTTCGGCAAGACCGTCCCGGACGTCTCCCTCAACGCGCTGGCCAATCTCGGCTACGCCGAGGGCGGGTTCCGGCGGCCGGTCTACCCGGGCGAGACGCTCTCCACGGTGTCGGAGGTGATCGGCCTCAAGGAGAGCTCGAACCGGCAGACCGGCGTGGTCTACGTCCGCTCGGTGGGCTCCGACGAGCGCGGCGAGACCGTGCTGAGCTATTGCCGCTGGGTGCTCGTGCGCAAGCGCGACCCCGAGGCGGCGATCGC
The DNA here is from genome assembly GCF_053345715.1 of Methylobacterium sp. D48H. NCBI lineage: Bacteria > Pseudomonadati > Pseudomonadota > Alphaproteobacteria > Hyphomicrobiales > Methylobacteriaceae > Methylobacterium > Methylobacterium sp. D48H. Next base: position 109,995 of record NZ_JBKFAP010000015.1, on the reverse strand, counting down.
CGAGGAGCACGTGCCGAGCCTCGCCAAGGTGGTCGACCCGCAGGACCTCGCGGGCGCGCTGCCGAAGCTCTCGGCCGCCGCCTACGACACCGACCTCGCCGGCAGCCCGCACCGCTTCGCGGATTACGCGGTGGGTGAGAAGATCGACCACGTCGACGGCATGACCGTCGAGGAGGCCGAGCACCAGATCGCCACGCGCCTGTTCCAGAACACCGCCAAGGTGCATTTCGACGGGCTGGCCGCCAAGGACACCCGCTTCGGCCGGCGCCTGATCTACGGCGGCCACGTGATCTCGCTGGCGCGGGCGCTGAGCTTCAACGGGCTCGGCAACGCCTTCGCCCTCGCGGGCATCAACGCCGGCCGCCACGTGGCGCCGCTCTTCGCCGGCGACACGGTCTATGCCTGGAGCGAGGTGCTGGCGACCGCCGATGTCGGCCGCGACGATGTCGGGCTCCTGCGCCTGCGGACGGTCGCCACCAAGAACCAGCCCTGCGGCGCCTTCCCGGACCGCGCCGGCGACGGCTATGACCCGGCGGTGATCCTCGACCTCGACTACTGGGCGTTCGTGCCGAAATAGGCGGCCACGCCCCGGACGGCACCGCTCGGCGAGGCCGGCGGGGGCCGCGCCTCAGCGGATCCCGCCGCCGACCACGCCGGCCTCGACCGCGAGCGACAGGCGGTCCGTGACCGCCCACTCGACGCCCACGCCGGCCACCGGCCGGACCGCGATGTCCTGGCGCGCGAACGGCAGCGACCCCGGGGTCGGCCCGACGCGCAGCGTCTGGTGCAGGGCCAGGGCGCCGGTCTTGGCGTAGACCAGCACGTCCGGCGCGACGAGGGTGCCGACCTTCACCTCCAGGGATCCGGCGAAGTCGTTGGAATAGGCGAGCCGCCCGTAGCCCGGCGTGAGGTTGCCGCCGAGGCCGGCGAGATAGTCGAACCCGCCGCTGATGCCGTAGAGGATCGGGCCCTCCTGCCACATCCGGCCGCCCTCGAACCCGATGGTCGGTCCCGAATAGCTGCCGAGATGCCGGGACGTGCTGACCGCGTAGCCGGTCGACAGGCGGGCGTAGGAGCCGGTCCAGCGGCCATACGCGTCCTCGGGCATCTGCGGCCACGCGAAGGAGGGCAGCGGCGCGAAGCCGATGGACGGCCAGAACAGCGCCTGGGCGGCGGCGGGACCGGCCGGGAGCCAGCAGGCCCCGAGCACGAGGCCGGCCGCGAGGCGGCGGAACGGACGGGAATCGGCGCGTCTGCTCATGCCGCCATCCTACCCGAAGGCACCGGATCGCGACAGGCTTGGCCGTGGCCGCCCGCGGGATCGTGCGCGCCCCGCCCGCCGCTGACCGGGCGCCGCGGCAGGGCGGCCGACCGCCGCGGCGCCGGGCGCTCAGATTTTTCCGTCGAGGCCCATCTGGTAGTACTTGTGGGTGATCTTGTCCTGGTTCTCGAGGAGCCAGTCGATCGAGGGCTCGTTGGTCATGGCCTTGCGGATCGCCTCGGTCATGCCCCGGCGCTGGATGTCGAACAGCGCCTTGTGGTCGACGTGCTGGGCCTCGATGACGCCGGGGCTGAGCCAGACCGAGCAGATGATGCCGAGGTCGTTGGCCTTGTGCTTGGGGATGTAGCCGGCGCGCACGGCGTCCAGCACGCCGTTGGCGATGGCGAACTGGACGGTGCCCATCAGGATCGAGGTGTACTTGCTCTCGGTGACGCTGACCTTGGACACGCACAGGGTGACCGGGCGGACCATGATGTCGGTGTTGAGCAGGGCGAAGACGCGGCTGTGGCCGACGACCTGATCGCCGGTCAGCGTGGCCAGGGCGGTGCCGACCGGCCCGTCGAGCTCGCCGATGATGACCTCGGGCTCGGAGGCGGTGTTGGGCGGCCCGCCCGCGACCAGGGCCTCGCCGGCCCGCAGGATGATGCGCTCGTTCATGCTGTCCCTCGTGGCGATCGGGCGATCCGGCTCTGCCCGACGGCGCGGCTCCTAACACCGGCCCGCCGCGCCTGTCGACGCGGGCGGGCGCCGCCCGTGGCGGCTCCGCGGCGCGGGAGGAGGGGGCGGCCGGAGGGGGGCGGCCGGCGCGGCCGCCCGGTCAGTCGCGCACGACAACCTTGGTGCCCACGCGGACCCGGTCGTAGAGGTCGACCACGTCCTTGTTGGTCATGCGGATGCAGCCGGACGAGACCGCCGCGCCCATCGTCTCGGGCTCGTTCGAGCCGTGGATGCGGTAGAGCGACGAGCCGAGATAGAGGGCGCGGGCGCCCAGCGGGTTGTCCTGGCCGCCGGCCATGTAGCGCGGCAGGTCGGGGCGGCGGGCCAGCATCTGCTGCGGCGGGCGCCAGTCCGGCCACTCCTTCTTCATGGTGACGGTCTTGGTGCCGGACCACGAGAAGCCCTGCCGCCCGACGCCCACGCCGTAGCGGACCGCCGCGCCGCCGCCGAGCACGTAGTAGAGCCGGCGCTGGCGGGTCGAGACCACGATGGTGCCGGGCTTCTCCTTGCCGGTCCACGCCACCGTCTCGCGCGGGATCGCCTGGCTGCGGAAGATGTTGAGGAAGTCCGCGATCGGACCCCTGTCCAGCGGGTTGGCGGCCGCCGCCGGGGCGCTCCCGAGCAGCAGGCCCGCGAGCCCGAGTAGCGCGATCCGTCTCGCCATAGTCTTCCGTCCTCCGTTCGTCGCGGCGCGGGGACTCGCGGATCTCGGCGGGTCTTCGCAGATCTCGGCGAGTCTTCGCAGATCTCGGCCAAGCCCGCGCGGAACCCCTGCGCGCATGGGGCGAGCCGGCCCGGACTTCACGGCAAGGTTGAGGCCGGGCCGCCGGTATGGCCACTTCCGGGCGCAGCTGTGTGCTGCGCGCAACACTGGGCGGGTGGCGCGACGCCGTGGGTGATTGCGCGCGGCGACAGCCGTGCTTATCTCAGACTCGTGATCCGATCCGCCGCTCTCCTGACCCGCCGCGCCGCGGGCCTGCCGGACCGCCTCGCCCGGGGCCTCGCCGCGCTGGCGCTGCTCGTGCTCGCGACGGCCGCGCTGGTGGCCGCGCCCGCGCGGGCCGAGGCCGCGCACCCGGAGGGCCCGGCCTGCGCCATCGCGAGCCCGCGCCTGACGATCCTGTCCGGCACGCCGGACGCGCAGCCCGAGGCCAAGCGGTCCGAGGCGAAGCGTTCGGTCTTCGGCCGCACCGATCTCTGCGCCGCCGACAGCGAGATCCTCACCGAACTGGGGCTGCCGCGCCCGCCGGTCGACGCGCCGCGCCCCCGTCACACTGTCAACGCATCGTTCGACTACAGGTCCGACAGCGTACCGGCCTCCGCGCCGGACGGTTCGCCGCACCGGCCTCCACGCCGGGCCTGACGCGCGCGCCGGTCTCGCGGCCGGCATGATGGCGCGCCCGTCCTGATCTTCGTCCGACCGGCCTCGTGACCGGTCCCGGGATCTGACTCGACGATGCGCGGGCCCACGCTCCGCGCCAGCCTCAGCAGACGCATGCTTTCAGGAGCGTCGGTAATCGTGACCCGCACTTTGTCCGCCAGAATCCCGTCGTCGTTCCGCGCCTCGGCCCGCGCGACCGCCCTCCTGCCCGCGGCCCTGCTCCTGCTGGGTGTCGCCGCCTGCAACCCGAAGCAGGTCGCCGCGCCGACCCCGCCGGTGCCGGAGGTCGGGTTCGTCAAGGTCGAGCCCCAGGCGATCCCCTACCTGCGCGACCTGCCGGGCCGCGTCGCGCCGATGCGCATCGCCGAGGTCCGCTCCCGGGTCTCCGGGCTCGTGGTCAAGCGGCTCTTCGAGCAGGGCAGCCAGGTCAAGGAGGGCGACATCCTCTACAAGATCGACCCGGCACCCTACGAGGTCGAGCTCGCCAGCGCCGAGGCGGCCCTCGCCCGCCAGGAGGCCGCCCTGGTGCTCGCCCGCCAGCAGGCCGACCGGCTCGAGCAGCTGCTCTCCCGCGCCACCGCGAGCCAGGCGCAGTACGACGCCGCCTTCGCGGCCAAGAAGCAGGCGGAGGCCGAGGTGGCCGGCGCCAAGGCAACCCGCGACCGCGCGCAGCTCAACCTCGGCTGGACCGACGTGCGCGCGCCGATCACCGGCCGCATCGGCCGGGCGCTGCTCACCGAGGGCACGCTGATCGAGCCGGGCTCCACGGGGGCGCTCGCCACGATCCAGCAGCTCGACCCGATCTACGTCGACATCACCCAGTCGGTCGGCGAGCTGAACCGCCTGCGCCGGGACCTCGCGAGCGGCGAGCTGGCGCGGCTGGAGGACAACACCGCCAACGTCCACCTGATCATGGATGACGGCTCCCTCTACCCGCTGGCGGGCCGGCTGCTGTTCTCGGACGTCACCGCCGACCCGAGCACCGGCCAGGTGACGCTGCGGGTGCAGTTCCCGAACCCGCACGACGAGCTGTTCCCCGGCATGTACGTGCGGGCGCGGATCAAGCAGGGCATCGATTCCGACGCGATCGCGGTGCCGCAGCAGGCGATCCAGCGCACCGACGACGGCCGCGCCGAGGTCTGGATCGTGCGCGCCGACGAGACCGTGATGCGCCAGCCCGTCGAGGTCGGGCCGGTGGTCGGGCAGAACTGGCTGATCCGCTCGGGCCTCAAGGCCGGCGAGCGCGTCATCATCGACGGCTTCCAGAAGATCACCGTCGGCGCCAAGGTGAAGCCCCTCGACCAGACCCCGGTCCACGGCGAGACCGGACCGAAGCACGACACCGACGAGGCGCCCGACGTGCCGGGCGACAAGGCGGAGGTCACCCCGCGGGCCGCCGCCGTCCAGCAGCGCCACTGAGTCCGGGAGAGCCCGATCATGGCACGCTTCTTCATCGACCGCCCGGTCTTCGCCTGGGTGGTGGCGCTGTTCATCTGCCTCGGCGGCGCGCTCGCCATCCCGAACCTGCCGGTGGCGCAGTACCCGGTGATCGCCCCGCCCTCCATCGCCCTGTCGACCGCCTATCCGGGCGCCTCCGTGGAGAGCCTCTACATCGGCACGACCCGGCTCATCGAGGATGAGCTGAACGGCGCCGCCAACATCATGAGCTTCGAGTCGACCACCGACTCGTTCGGCTCGGTCAACATCACCGCCACCTTCCAGCCCGGCACCGACCCGTCGCTCGCCTCGGTCGAGGTGCAGAACCGGCTGAAGCGCGTGGAGGCGCGTCTCCCGGCCGAGGTGCGCCAGCAGGGCATCCTCGTGGAGGAGGCCTCGGCCGCGACCCTCAACATCATCACCCTGGTCTCCAAGGACGGGTCGATGGACGAGGTCGGCCTCGGCGACTTCCTGATCCGCAACGTCATCAACGAGATCCGCCGCATCCCCGGCGTCGGCCGCGCGACGCTCTACTCGACGGAGCGGTCGCTGCGCGTCTGGGTGGATCCCGACAAGCTGCGCGGCCTCTCGCTCAGCGCCTCGGACGTCACCGACGCGATCCGCAACCAGAACGTCCAGGTCGCCTCCGGCTCGGTCGGCGCGCAGCCGAGCCCGACCCGGCAGGCGCTCACCGTGCCGATCATCGTGAAGGGCCAGCTCGGCACGATCGAGGAGTTCGGCGCCATCGTGCTGCGGGCCAATCCCGACGGCTCGAACGTGCGCCTGCGCGACGTCGCCCGGATCGAGCTCGGCGGCGACGCCTACCAGTTCTCCACGCGCCTCAACGGCGGCCCCGCCGCCGGCATCTCGGTGACGCTCGCCCCGGACGGCAACGCGCTCGAGACCGCCAAGGCGATCCGCGCCAAGATGGTGGAGCTGTCCCAGTTCTTCCCGCCGGACCTGAAGTGGGACATCCCCTACGACATCACCCCGGCGGTGGAGGCCTCCATCGAGAAGGTGCTGCACACGCTGGTCGAGGCGGTGGTGCTGGTCTTCCTCGTGATGTTCCTGTTCCTGCAGAACATCCGCTACACCCTGATCCCCACCATCGTGGTGCCGATCGCTCTCATGGGCACGGTCACGGTGATGTGGATCTCGGGCTTCTCGGTGAACGTGCTCACCATGTTCGGCATGGTGCTGGCCATCGGCATCCTGGTCGACGACGCCATCGTGGTGGTGGAGAACGTCGAGCGGATCATGAACGAGGAGGGGCTGCCCCCCAAGGAGGCCACCAAGAAGGCCATGGGGCAGATCACCGGCGCGATCATCGGCATCACCCTGGTGCTGATCGCCGTGTTCATCCCGATGGCGTTCTTCCCCGGCTCGGTGGGCATCATCTACCGGCAGTTCTCGATCGCGATGGTGACCTCCATCGCGTTCTCGGCGCTGCTCGCCCTGTCGCTGACGCCGGCGCTCTGCGCGACCTTCCTGAAGCCGATCGAGAAGGGCCACGGCCACGCCAAGGGCGGCGTGTTCGGGATGTTCAACCGTTTCGTCGATCGCGAGACCGCCCGCTACGGCCGCGGCACCGCGGCGTTCATCCGGAAGTCCGGCCGGGTGATGCTGGTCTACGTCGCGCTGGTGGCGGGCACGGCCTACGCCTTCGTCAACCTGCCGGAGGGCTTCCTGCCGGTGGAGGACCAGGGCTTCTTCACGGTCGACATCCAGACGCCCCCGGGCGCCTCCTACAACCGTACCCAGGAGGCGGTGCGCAAGGTCGAGGAGCACCTGCTGGCGCAGCCCGGCGTCGCCACCGTGACGATGCTCAACGGCTTCTCGTTCTCGGGGCAGGCCCCGAGCACCAGCCAGGCCTTCGTCACCCTCAAGCCGTGGAGCCAGCGCGACGCCAAGAACTCGGCCGCCGCGCTCGTGGCCGGCACCAACGCGGCGCTCGCCACGTACCGCGACGCCACGGTGGACGCGCAGGAGCCGCCGCCGGTCGACAACCTCGGCAACGCGGCGGGCTTCTCGTTCCGCCTGCAGGACCGGGCCAACCGCGGCTACGCGGCCCTGCTGTCGGCCCAGGAACAGCTCCTGAAGCTGGCCTCGCAGAGCCCGGTTCTCCAGAAGGTGAAGATCGAGGGCCTGCCGCCGACCCCGCAGGCGGAGCTGGTGATCGACCGCGAGAAGGCGGCCGCGCTCGGCGTGAAGTTCGAGGACATCAACAACACGATCCAGCTCAACCTCGGCTCGGTCTACCCGAACGACTTCCCCAACCGGGGCAAGATGCAGCGGGTCTACGTGCAGGCCGAGCAGCTCCAGCGCATGAACGCGTCGGACATCCTCAACTACGCGGTGAAGAACGCCACCAACACGATGGTGCCGATGTCGTCCTTCGCGGAGCTGAAATGGAGCATGGGGCCGAGCCAGATCGTCGGCTTCAACGGCTACCAGTCGGTGCGCTTCACCGGCGAGCCGAACCCCGGCTACACGTCGGGCGACGCCATCGCCGAGATGGAGCGGCTGATGCTGCAGCTGCCGAAGGGCTTCGGCTACGCCTGGACGGGTCAGTCCTACCAGGAGAAGCAGGCGGGCAGCCAGGCGAGCCTGCTGCTCGCCCTGTCGGTGCTGATCGTGTTCCTGTGCCTCGCCGCGCTCTACGAGAGCTGGGCGATCCCGGTCTCGGTGATGCTGGTGATCCCGCTCGGCGTCATCGGCGCGGTGGCGGCCGTGTACCTGCGCGGCATGCCCAACGACGTGTACTTCAAGATCGGGCTGATCACGATCATCGGCCTCTCGGCCAAGAACGCGATCCTGATCGTGGAGTTCGCCAAGGACCTCTGGAAGCCCGGCACCTCCGTGGTGCGGGCCGCGGTCGAGGCGGCGACGCTCCGGTTCCGGCCGATCGTGATGACCTCGCTCGCCTTCATCTTCGGCGTGGTGCCGCTGGCCATCGCCACCGGCGCCGCCTCGAAGAGCCAGCAGGCGATCGGCACCGGCGTGATGGGCGGCATGATCACCGCGACCGTGCTGGCGGTGTTCTTCGTGCCGGTCTTCTTCGTCGTCGTCATGCGCCTGTTCCGGCGCAAGGCGGTGGCGGAGGGCGAGGCGGCGGAGGCCGAGGCGCGGCACGAGCCGGCGCGGGTGGCGGCCGAGTAGGCCGGCGCCGGCCGCGCGCTCCGTCATCGCGAGCGGAGCGACGTGACCCGGGGCAGCGCGCCGTCGCGCGGCGCCGCCCTGGATGGCTTCGCTGCGCTCGCCAAGACGGGGCGCGTCGAAGCCGCGATTCTGTAACGGGGATGAAGCGGGGAAAACGCGCTTCGGAACGCGCTTCGAAAGACACGAGATGTCGCGCCCCCGCGACAGGCTCGGCCCTCGTCTTGTATACAGATGGTCCGATGCTTGCTGACGCCGCGGTGGACACCGCCGGGGCAGCCGGCCGGTGGCGCATTCACGGTCTCGGAGATCCGCTTGTCCCGCTCAGCCCTGAAGACCCTCGCCCGCGGCGTGGCCGCGAGCACGGTCGCGACGTTCGCGCTCGCCGCGCTGCCCGCGCAGGCCGCCAACGTCTTCCGCTTCGCCTTCCAGGGTGACCTGAAATCCCTCGACCCGTACTCCCTCAAGGAGAGCTTCACGGAAGGGATGCAGCAGGCGGCCTACGAGTCCCTCGTCACCCTCGACAAGAACCTGAAATTCGCCCCCGGCCTCGCGGAATCCTGGGAGACGCCCGAGCCGACCCGCTGGCGCTTCCACCTGCGCAAGAACGTGAAGTTCCACGACGGCTCGCCGTTCACCGCCGACGACGTGATCTTCTCCGCCCAGCGCGTCCGCGCCCCGGGCTCGAACTTCACCACCAACGTGCCCGCCGACGCCGAGTTCGTGAAGGTCGACGAATTCACCGTCGACATGGTGCTGAAGAAGCCGAACCCGATCGCCATCGCCCAGTTCCCGACCTGGGTGATCATGTCGAAGGCGTGGTCCGAGAAGAACGGCGTCGTGCAGCCGACGCCGCCCAGCGCCACCAGCCCGAGCTACGCCACGCTGCACGAGAACGGGACCGGCCCGTTCGTGATCACCGAGCACCAGCCCGGCGTGAAGACCGTCTTCAAGAAATTCGACGGCTACTGGGGCAAGGTCGAGTCGAACCTCGACGAGGCGGTGCTGACCACCATCGCCAACCCGGCGACCCGCGTCGCCGCGCTCCTCTCCGGCGAGGTCGACTGGATCGACCCGGTGCCGCTGCAGGACCAGCAGCGGGTCAACGCCAGCGGCACCGCCACCGTGATGGCGGGACCTGAGCTGCGCACGATCTTCCTCGGCATGGACCAGGACCGGGACGAGCTGAAGGATTCCAGCGTCAAGGGCAAGAACCCGTTCAAGGACATCAAGGTGCGCGAGGCCTTCTACCTCGCCATCGACGAGGACACGATCGCCAAGCGCGTCATGCGCGGGCAGGCGGTGCCCTCCGCGCTGATGATCGCCCCGGCCCTCTACGACCGCGGCGCCGAGTTCAAGCGCCCGGCCACCGACCTCAAGAAGGCCAAGGAGCTGATGGCCCAGGCGGGCTACCCGGACGGGTTCTCGCTGACCATGGATTGCCCGAACGACCGCTACGTCAACGACGAGGCGATCTGCCAGGCGGTGGTCTCGATGCTGGCCCGCATCAACGTCAAGGTGAACCTGAACGCCCAGCCGAAGGCCAAGTACTTCGCCAAGGTGCTGGCGCCGGCCTACGACACCTCGTTCTACCTGCTGGGCTGGACCCCGTCCTCACTGGACAGCCACAACATCCTCTACGAGATCGTCGGCTGCCGGAAGCCCGGCGACAAGTCGGGCCGGGGCAGCTGGAACCTCGCCGGCTACTGCGACCCGAAGATCGACGCGATCGCCGACAAGGTCGAATCCGAGACCGACAAGACCAAGCGCGACGCCCTGATCAAGGAGGGCTTCGACGTCCTCAACGCCGACTGGGGCTACATCCCGCTGCACCAGCAGGCGCTGGCCTGGGGCGTCTCCAAGAAGGTCCACCTGACGCAGCGCGCCGACAACCTGCTGCTGCTCTACTGGGTGTCGAAGGACCCGCAGTAGGGGCCGGGGCGTGCTCGCCTTCCTGCTGCGCCGGGTGATCCAGGCGGCCGCGGTCCTCGCGGTCGTCGGGCTCATCGCCTTCGCGATGTTCCGGTTCGCGGGCGACCCCGTGAACCAGATTGTCGGGCCCGACACCACCGTGGCCGAGCGGGCCCAGATCCGGACGGATCTCGGCCTCGACGACCCGGTCCTGGTCCAGTTCGTCCGCTACGCCGGCAACGTGGTGCGGGGCCAGTTCGGCATCTCGTACCAGTTCCGGCAGCCGGTCTCGCAGCTGCTCGCCGAGCGCATGCCGGCGACGCTGGAACTCGCCTTCTGCGCGACGGTGTTCGCCCTCGTGGTGGGGATCCTGATGGGCGTCTACTGCGCGCTGCGCCGCGAGTCCTGGCTCGCCGGGCTGTTCCAGGCGGTCTCGCTGATCGGGATCAGCCTGCCGACCTTCCTGATCGGCATCCTGCTGATCTACCTGTTCTCGGTGACGCTGGGCTGGCTGCCCTCCTACGGGCGCGGCGACACGGTGCGGCTCGGCTGGTGGACCACCGGCTTCCTGACCGCCTCCGGGCTCAAGGCGCTGATCCTGCCCTCGGTGACGCTCGGCCTGTTCCAGATGACGCTGATCATGCGGCTGGTCCGCGCCGAGATGCTGGAGGTGCTGCGCACCGACTACGTCCGCTTCGCCCGGGCGCGGGGGCTCACCACGCGCGCCGTCCACCTGCGCCACGCCCTGAAGAACACCCTCGTGCCGGTGATCACCATCGCGGGGCTGCAGCTCGGCTCGGTCATCGCCTTCTCGATCATCACCGAGACGGTGTTCCAGTGGCCCGGCATGGGCCTGCTCTTCGTCCAGGCGGTGCAGAACGTCGATATCCCGATCATGTCCGCGTACCTGCTGCTCGTCGCGCTGATCTTCGTGACCATCAACCTCGTGGTCGACATCCTCTACACGGTGGTGGACCCGCGCCTGCGGCTGCCCACCGGGCGGACGGCGTGAGGTCGGACATGACGGACTCCTCCGCCTGGCCACCCCGTCATCGCGAGCGCAGCGAAGCGACCCAGGGCAGCGCGCGTCCGGTCGGCGTGGCGCTGCTGGATTGCTTCGCTCCGCTCGCGAGGACGACAGGTGCCTCCCTGAGCTTCCCAATCGGACACGGCGTGAGGGGCGGCCGATGAGCGGATACGACCTCGACGCGGGCGACGCCCCGCCGGTCCCGCTGCCGGAGGCGAAGCCCTCGCGGCTCGCGCGCTGGCGCGACTCCGACCTGCTGGCGAACTTCCTGCGCTCGAAGGTGGCGGTGGCGGCGCTGGTCGCCACGCTGCTGATGGTCGGCCTCGCCTTCGCGTCGCCCTGGATCGCCCCGCAGAACCCCTACGATCCGGCCCAGCTCGACCTGATCAACTCCAACCTGCCGCCGATCTGGCAGGCGGACGGTCAGGCGCCGTTCTACCTCGGCACCGACGACCAAGGCCGGGACGTGCTCTCGGCGGTTCTGTACGGCCTGCGCCTGTCGCTGATCGTCGGCGTGCTCGGGGTGCTGACCTCCGGCATCCTCGGCATCGCCCTCGGCCTGATCGCCGGCTACGCGGGCGGCTTCCTCGACACGCTGATCATGCGGGTCGCCGACGTGCAGCTCACCTTCCCGGCGATCCTGATCGCCCTGGTGGTGGACGGCGTCGCCAAGGCGAGCTTCGGCAGCGCCCTCGACGTCGGGCCCTTGATCGGGCTGATCGTGGTCTCGATCGGCCTGTCCTTCTGGGTGCAGTACGCCCGGACCGTGCGCTCCTCCGTGATGGTCGAGAAGGGCAAGGACTACGTCCAGGCGGCGCGGCTGATCGGCCTGTCGCCGCCGGTGATCATGGTCCGCCACGTCCTGCCGAACGTCACCGGCCCGGTCTTCGTCATCGCGACGATCAACCTCGCGCTGGCGATCATCACGGAGGCGACCCTGTCGTTCCTCGGCACCGGCCTGCCGGAGACCATGCCGTCGCTCGGCACGCTGATCCGCACCGGCAACCGGTTCCTGTTCTCCGGCGAGTGGTGGATCGTCGCCTTCCCGGGGCTGGCGCTCGCCGGGCTCGTCATCGCCATCAACCTCCTGGGGGATTGGCTGCGCGACGCGCTCAATCCGAAGCTGCAATGATCGGGCATCGTCATCGCGAGCGCAGCGAAGCGACCCAGGGCAGCGCGACATTGGTGACCATGGCGCCGCTGGATTGCTTCGCTCCGCTCGCAAGGACGGGAGTGGCCGTCCGACACCCGGCTGCCGCGGGAGCCCGCACGCCATGACGGAAACCATCCTCTCCGTGCGCGACCTCACGGTCGCCTTCGACACCCGCCGCGGGCCGCTCACCGCCATCGACCGGGTCTCGTTCGACATCGGCCGCGGCGAGATCCTGGGCGTGGTCGGCGAGTCCGGTGCCGGCAAGTCGGTGACCGGCTCGGCGGTGATCGGGCTGATCGACCGCCCCGGCCGGATCGCCGGCGGCGAGATCCGCCTGCGGGGCGAGCGCATCGACAACCTCTCCCCCGAGGCGATGCGGCAGGTGCGGGGCCGGCGCATCGGCATGATCTTCCAGGATCCGCTGACCTCCCTCGACCCGCTGTTCCGCGTCGGCGACCAGATCGTCGAGACCCTGCGCACACACACCGACCTGTCCGCCAAGGCGGCGCGCAGCCGCGCCATCGACCTGCTGGCCGAGGTCGGCATCCCGGCGCCGGAGCGGCGCATCGACGGCTACCCGCACGAGTTCTCCGGCGGCATGCGCCAGCGGGTGGTGATCGCGCTGGCGCTCGCGGCCGAGCCGGAGCTGATCATCGCCGACGAGCCGACCACGGCGCTCGACGTCTCGGTCCAGGCCCAGATCATCACGCTGCTGAAGCGCCTGTGCCGCGAGCACGGCACCGCGGTGATGCTGGTCACCCACGACATGGGCGTCATCGCCGAGGCCGCCGACCGGGTGGCGGTGATGTATGCCGGGCGGGTGGCCGAGATCGGCCCGGTCGCCTCGGTGATCGCCAAGCCCCACCACCCCTACGCGGTCGGCCTGATGGGGGCGATCCCGACCCTCTCGCAGGAGGCCGACCGGCTCAGCCAGATCCCGGGCTCGATGCCGCGGCTCACCGCCATCCCGAAGGGCTGCGCCTTCAACCCGCGCTGCCCGAAGGTCTTCGCCCGCTGCCGGGTCGAGCGGCCCGAGCCGATCCCGGTCGACGCGAGCCGGGTGGCCTGTCACCTGTACGATGCAGCGGAGCGCGCAGCGTGAGCGCCTACGTCGAAGTCACCGACCTGCGCCGCCAGTTCGACGTCTCGAAGCCCTGGCTCAACCGGGTGATCGAGCGCGAGCCGCGGAAATTCCTCACGGCGGTCGACCGCGTCGGCTTCGAGATCCGGAAGGGCGAGACCTTCGCGATCGTCGGCGAATCCGGCTCCGGCAAGTCGACGGTGGCCCGGATGGTGGTCGGCCTGCTGCCGCCGAGCGCCGGCGAGGTGCGGATCACCGGCGTCTCGATGACCGACCCGCGCCAGGCCGCGGCGCGGCGGCGCCTGCGCGCCCGGATCCAGATGATCTTCCAGGACCCCTACGCGTCCATGAACCCGCGCTGGCGGGTGGGGAAGATCATCGCCGAGCCGATCCGGGCCTTCGACCTGATCCAGGGGGAGGGGGCGATCCGCGCCCGGGTCGGCGAGCTTCTGGGCCTCGTCGGCCTCCACGCGGATGATTCCAAAAAATACCCGCACGAATTCTCAGGCGGGCAGCGCCAGCGGGTGGCGATCGCCCGGGCGCTGGCGAGCCAGGCCGAGTTCCTGGTGGGCGACGAGCCGACCTCGGCGCTCGACGTCTCGGTGCAGGCGCAGATCCTCAACCTGATGCGCGACCTGCAGGACCGGCTGGGGCTGACCTACCTGTTCATCTCCCACAACCTCGCCGTGGTCCGCCACATGGCGACCCGGGTGGGCGTGATGTATCTCGGCCGCCTCGTGGAGGTCGCGTCCGCCAGGGACCTGTTCGCGACGCCGCGCCACCCCTACACGCGGATGCTCCTCGACGCGGTGCCCGACCTCGCCCATGTCGGCCGCGCCCGGGTGCCGGTCTCCGGCGAGATCCCGAACCCGATCGACCCGCCGCCCGGCTGCACCTTCAACCCGCGCTGCCCGCTCGCCAACGACCGCTGCCGGACCGAGGTGCCGGCGCTCCTCGACGGCGTCGCCTGCCACGCCGTGCAGGAAGGGCGGGCCTGACAAGCGGACCCGGGGGGCGGCCCCGGCCGGCCGTTGCGCTCGGCCCGCGCAGGCGCTATGGGCCGTCCCCGATGGGGATGGAGTTCCCCGAAACCGCCCGTCAGGGCTGATGACTCCTACCGCGAAACCGGCGGTGGGAGTGCGTCTTGCAAGCGCCCGCCGCGACGGCGGGTTTCTCATGCCCGCCCGACGCACTGGAGCGCGCATGTCCTTCACAACCTGCATCCTGGTCATGATCGGCGGTGCCCTCGGCACCTTGGCCCGCTACGTCGTCTCGGTGCTGGCGCTGCCCATCAGCCGCGACCTGCCCTGGGGCACGATCCTCATCAACGTGACGGGCTCGTTCATCATCGGCCTGTTCGGCACGCTGACCCTGGCGCATGGGCGCTTCCCGGTCTCCGAGAACGTCCGCCTGTTCGTGATGATCGGGCTGTGCGGCGGCTACACGACCTTCTCGTCGTTCAGCCTCCAGACCCTCGACCTCATGCGGAACGGCGCGGTGGTCCGGGCCATGGTCAACGTGTTCGCCTCGGTGGTGCTCTGCGTCCTCGCGGTCGCGCTGGGCCACCTCGTGGCGGCCCATTGGAACGGCGGCGCCGTGCAGATCGCCCAGGTCAGCATCGAGGAGGACGGCTGACCGGGCAGCGGCCACGCGCATCGGCGCGGCCCGGCCCTCACGCGTCGCGCCACTGCGCGAAGGTCGCGGCCTGCCCCACCGTCGCGCCGTCGCGGTCGAGCTGCCAAACCACCGCCTCGTCGATCCAGAAGCGCCGGCCGTCCTTGGCGATCCGCAGGCCGCGATAGCCGCGGCTGAAGCCGTCCCGGGTGACCGCGTCGAGGAGCCGCTGCCGCTCGGCCCGCTCGGGAGCCTCGGCCGAGAGCCGCGAGGGCAGGCCGACGAGCTCGTCCCACGCGTAGCCGAAGCAGGCCTGCGCGGTCCGGTTGGCGTAGACGAAGCGCGGATCCGCGCCCCCGTCATGGGCGAGCACCGCGAACGGGGCCGCCGCGTAGAGCCAGTCCGCGTCCGCATCCGCCGGCACCAGAGGTTCGCCGAGGCGCCGCGCGTAGCTGCCGGTGAGCAGGGCGAAGAAGTCCGGGTCGTGCGAGAGGTCCGTCATGATCCGCTACAGGACTGGGTCGGCGTCGATGCGCATGCGCAGGATCGCGTAGGGCGGCTGCTGCAGGTCCCGCCCGCGGTTGAATTCCGGCCGCCGGTTGACCTGGGCCGCCGAGATATAGAGCCACCGGTCCGGGGTGATCCAGAACGTGTCGGCCCAGACCAGCCGGTCGTCGGCGGCCAGCACCTCGACGGTGCCGTCCGGCAGGCGCCGGCCGACCGCGTTGTGCTCCTGCAGGCTGAGATAGACCCGGTCCTGGGAATCGGTGGTCAGTCCCCCGGTCATGCCCTTCTCGCCGAGATCCTCGACGGCGGCGGCCACGGCCGCGTCCGCGACGCCCGGATCGCGCAGGGCCGCGGTCTCGACCGCGTAGAGCCGCCGGCTCATCAGCGGCGCGTAGTAGAGGCGGCGGCCGTCCGGGCTGATCGCGATGCCGTTGGCGCCGCCCTTCGGGCTCTTCTCGGGCGCGTCGCCCTTCCGCTCCATCACGGGGCGGCGCTCCACGAACTTGACCAGGCCCTCCTCGGACCGCGTGCTGACGTGGTCCGCGAGGCGCCGCACCACCCGCCCGCTGTCGAGGTCGACCGCCAGGATCGCGCCCGCGCCGGACTGGCCCTGGTCGGTGACGTAGGCCAGAGCCCGCCCGTCGCGCACGTCGACCCGCAGGTCGTTCAGGGAGGAATCCGGGCCGATGCCCGCGTCGAGGGGGATCGTCCGGCGGACGCTGTTCCGGCCGATATCGATCGCCAGGATCTTCGCGCCGCCCGGCACCGGCCGCCCCTTGCCCGCGGGCAGGCCGGCATCGAGGATCCAGAGGGTGTCGTCGCGGTCGAAGACGCCGTTGGGGACGTGGAACAGCGACGCCTGCGGCGCCCCCGAATCCGGGCGGTTGGTCGCCGCGTCCGGGTAGGGCTTCACCGACCCGTCGGGCAGCACCTCGCCGAGGGTGATCGGCTCCGCGCCGGTGAAGCGCGGCATCATCACGAAGATCCGGCCGCCCCGGGCGATGGCGAGCCCCGTGGGGGTCGAGGGCGCGTCCGCCGCGATGGCGAGCTCCAGCGTCCCCACGGGCCGGCTCGTCGGGGGCGACGGCGTCGCGGCGCGCGCCGCGGGGGCGGCGAGGGCCAGGAGACCGGTTCCGAGCAGGCGGCGGCGGTCGAGGCGCATGGGAATCCTGTCGCGGAGCTTGTCGGGGCGAGGGTCTTGGCGCGCCGCTCAACCTGTGGGGATGCCGGCCCAACGCGCGGGCCCGGTTCGCGATCCCGCGATGCGGTATCGCGGCGGCCTCGCGGCGGAATTCCGGGACCGGTCCCCGGGCCCCGTGATCGGGAGCCGCCTCGGGGCGGTCCACAGGTGCCGGGGCGCGACGCTGGCTCCGGCCCACGCCGTCACGCTAAGCACGGTCGTGCCGGGCGTTCGATTCGGCGCCGCACGGGCCGCGGCCCGGCTGGCAGATGTGGAGAGGTGGGACACGCATGGATCCCGAAGGATCCGAACCGGCGCCGGAGACCGCGCCCCGGCCCGCCGCCGGACCGCTGCGGGTCCTCGCCCTGGCGGTGCAGAAGGGCGGGACGGGCAAGACCACCCTGGCGGCCTCCCTGGCGGTCGCCGCCGCGGAAGCGGGCGAGCAGGTGACCGCCCTCGATCTCGACCCGCAGAGCTCGCTGGCCGGCTGGGGGGCCCTGCGCAAGGCCGACGGCAGGAGCGACCGCGCGCGCGACGCCGTCGCGGTCGACCGGGTCCAGCCCTGGGAGATGGGCCAGCTCTCGGAGATCCTCGGCATCCTCGCCGAGCAGGGCACCACCCTCGCCGTCCTCGACACCGCCGGCAGCGCGTCCGGCCTCGCCCCGGCCCTGAAGGACGCCGATTTCGTCCTGATGCCGGTCCGCCCCTCCCGGCTCGACATCGTGGCCGCCCGGCCGACGCTCCAGGCGCTGGTCGGCCTCGGCCTGCGGGAGCGGCTGGCCCTGGTGCTGAACCAGTGCCCGCCGCCGCCCTCGCCGCGCACCAGCGCCTACGCGGCGCAGCTGCGCGCCCTGGGCGTCCTGGCCGAGCCCGGGATCATCCACCGGGTCGACCACCAGGACGCCCTGGCGACCGGGCTCGGCGTCACGGAATTCGCCCCCGGCAGCCAGGCCGCCGAGGAGGTTCGGGCGCTCTGGGCCTGGGTCGACGGGAAGATGCGGGCGGCGCCCGCCCGCTGAGATCGGGCCGCTGCCGGGATCAGCCCTGGCCGAGGGCCGCGAGGATCCGCGCCCAGGAGCGCGTGCCCTTGTGGAAGCTCGTCAGGTCGTACTTCTCGTTCGGCGAGTGGATCCGGTCGTCGTCGAGGCCGAAGCCGATCAGCAGGGTGTCGCGCCCCAGGATCCGCTTGAAGTCGCCGACGATCGGGATCGAGCCGCCCGCGCCCACGGTCACCGCCGGCACGCCCCACTCGTCCTGCAGCGCCGCCTTGGCGGCGCCGAGCTGCGGCATGTCGAAGGGCAGGCTGATCGCCCGCGAGCCCTTGTAGGTGATGACCTCGACCTGGCAGTCGGCCGGCACCCGCGCGCGCACGAAGGCCTCGAAGCTCTCGGCGAGCCGCTTCGGGTCCTGGTCGTCCACGAGGCGGAACGAGACCTTGGCGGAGGCGGTGGAGGCGATCACCGTCTTGGTGCCCTCGCCCGTATAGCCGCCGATGATGCCGTTGGCGTCGCAGGAGGGGCGGGACTGCACCAGCTCGATCGGCATCCGCCCGCGCTCGCCCGCGGGCTCCTTGAGGCCGATCGGCCCGAGCAGCGTCTCCGGCGTCAGGCCGAGGCCGCGCCACTGTTCCAGCACCTCCGGCGGGCGCTCGTGCACGCCCTCGTAGAAGCCCGGGATCGTCACCCGCCCGTCGGCGTCGTGCAGGTCGGCGATGATCTTCGACAGAACGTGGATCGGGTTGCGCGCCGCGCCGCCGAAGAAGCCGGAATGCAGGTCGCGGTCGGCGCAGGTGACCTTCACCTCGAAATAGGCGAGCCCGCGCAGCGACGACGTGATGGCCGGGGTCTTCCGGTCCCACATGCCGGTGTCGCAGACCAACACCACGTCGCAGCCGAGTCTCTCGCGATTGGCCGCGACCCATTCGGGCAGGCCTTGTGATCCACTCTCCTCGGCGCCCTCGATCAGGATCGTGACGCCGCAAGGCAACTCGCCGTGCATGGCGATATAGGCCCGGCAGGCCTCCACGAAGGTCATCACCTGACCCTTGTCGTCGGAGGCGCCGCGCCCGACGATCGTCTTGCCGCCCTGGCCGTCGTCAGCGATGTGCGGCTCGAAGGGCGGCGTCTTCCACAGGTCGAGGGGATCGACCGGCTGCACGTCGTAATGGCCGTAGAACAGGACGTGCGGCGCGCCCGGCTTCGGCCGGTGGGCCAGGACCACCGGGTGGAGCGAGGTCTCCTCCACCGAGGTCTCGAAGCCCAGCGCGGTCAGGTCCTGGGCGAGCCAGGCGGCGGCCTCGCGGCAATGCCCGGCATAGGCGGGATCGGTGGAGATCGACGGGATCCGCAGGAAGGCGAACAGCCGCTCCAGGGCGTTCTCCAGGTCCGTGTCGATGTCGTTGAGGATCGCGTCGAGCGCGGCCATCGGTGGCTCCGGGGTGCGGCGTGGACTCTGCGGGAAGGAGGGTTAGCCGAGGCGGGGTGGGGCCGGCAATGTCGGACGGTGCGGCGGCCGATATGCGCGCCGCAGGCGCGCCACCCTCGCTCACGGGTTGAGACGGCGCGCTCCGGAACAGGCGCAGATTGGAATGGTTATCGACCGGAAGCCCAGGCCGCGGCCCGCGCGTCGCTGCCGGTCGCTGCCCCGGACCGATCCGCTCCCGCCCGGCCCCGGCCGGCCCAGACCGTGGACGACATCATGCGCCTCGAGACCCAGCCGCCGGTGTCGGCGGACACGCCGATCGGCATCACGCTGACGATCAACGGGCAGCGGCGCGAACTGCAGGTCGCGCCGTGGACCACGCTCCTCGACCTCCTGCGCGAGCGGCTCGACCTCACCGGCACCAAGAAGGGCTGCGACCACGGCCAGTGCGGAGCCTGCACGGTGCTGGTGAACGGCACCCGGGTGAATTCCTGCCTGACGCTGGCGGTGATGAAGGACGGCGCCGAGATCACCACGGTCGAGGGGCTGGCCGCCCTCGGCGACCGGGCGGGCAGCAACGCCCTCCACCCGATCCAGGAGGCGTTCATCGAGCACGACGCCTTCCAGTGCGGCTACTGCACGCCGGGCCAGCTCTGCTCGTCGGTCGGCCTGATGAACGAGGGCCACGCCCACACCCGCGACGAGATCCGCGAGGCGATGAGCGGCAACATCTGCCGCTGCGGCGCCTACACCAACATCGTCGACGCCATCGAGGACGTCATGCAGGGAGGCGCCCGATGAACCGCTTCGACTACGTCCGCGCCGGCACGGTGGCGGAGGCGGTGCAGGCCTTCGGGGCCGGGGCCCGCTTCATCGCCGGCGGCACCAACCTGATCGACCTGATGAAGTACGAGGTCGAGAAGCCGGGCCGGCTGATCGACATCACCCGCCTGCCCCTCGACCGGATCGAGGACGACGGGGACGGCCTGCGGATCGGGGCGCTCGTGACCAACGCCAAGGCGGCCTACGACGATCGGGTCGCGGCCCGGTACCCGCTCCTGCGCAACGCCATCCTGGCCGGCGCCTCGGCGCAGCTGCGCAACGCCGCCTCCACGGGCGGCAACCTGCTCCAGCGGACCCGCTGCTACTATTTCTACGACGTGGCCACGCCCTGCAACAAGCGCGCGCCCGGCTCCGGCTGCCCGGCGATCGGCGGGATGAACCGCATCCACGCGATCTTCGGGACGAGCGCGCACTGCATCGCCACCCACCCCTCCGACATGTGCATCGCGCTGGCCGCCCTGGAGGCGACCGTGCGGGTGAGCGGGCCGCAGGGCGACCGGTCGATCCCGTTCTCCGAGTTCCACCGCCTGCCGGGGGACTCGCCCGAGCGGGACACGAACCTCGCCCCCGGCGAGATCATCGTGTCGGTCGACCTGCCGGAGAGTCGTTTCCCGCAGCACTACACCTACCTGAAGCTGCGCGACCGCCTGTCCTACGCCTTCGCGCTGGTCTCGGTGGCGGCGGCCCTGGAACTCGACGGCGACCGAGTGAAGACCGCGCGGCTGGCGCTCGGCGGCGTCGCCCACAAGCCCTGGCGCAACCGTGAGGCCGAGGCCCTGCTGGAGGGCCGGCCCGCGACCCGCGAGAGCTTCCAGGCGGCGGCCGACCTGATCGTCGCGGAGGCCAAGCCCCAGTCGGAGAACGGCTTCAAGATCGATCTCGCCCGGCGCGCCATCGTGCGCGGCCTCGAGCAGGCCGCCGCCGGCACGCCCCAGTCGCTCAGCGACAAGCGCATCCAGTAGGGCCCGCCATGACCCAGACCTTCAGCTCCACCGGCCGCGACACCTTCGTCGGCAGCCCGCGCAGCCGCATCGACGGGCCCGCCAAGGTCACCGGGCTCGCCAAGTACGCGGGCGAGTTCGCCGCGCCCGACCTCGCCTACGGCGTGGTCGTGTCGAGCTCGATCGCCAAGGGCCGGATCACCGCCATCGACTCCGCCGAGGCCGAGGCGGTACCGGGCGTCCTCAAGGTCCTCACCCACGAGAACCGGCCGCGCACCGCGTGGCGGGACAAGAACTTCCAGGACCAGGTGGCGCCCCCCGGCTCGCCGTTCCGCGCCCTCTACGACGACCTGATCGTGTTCAGCGGCCAGCCGGTCGCCCTGGTCGTGGCGGAGGATTTCGAGACCGCGCGCTACGCCGCGTCCCTCGTCCGCGTGAGCTACGCGATGGAGGAGCCCGGGACCGACCTGGAAGCCCTGCGCGGCACCGCCTACGACCCGCCCTACAAGCGCACGGGCATCAAGCCGCCGCCGGAGCCCTGGGGCGACGCCGACAAGGCGTTCGGCAGCGCGCCGGTCCGCGTCCAGGGCGCCTACAGCCTCGCCGACGAGCACCACAACCCGATGGAGCCGCACGCCTCCACGGTGGTGGTCGAGCAGGACGGCACCTACACGGTCTACGACAAGATCCAGGGCGTCTCGAACAGCCACCAGTATCTCACCAACGTCTTCGGCCTAAAGCCCGATCAGGTGCGGGTGCTGAACCCCTATCTCGGCGGCGGCTTCGGCTCGGGCCTGCGCCCGCAGTACCAGCTGTTCCTGGCGATGCTGGCCGCCCAGGAGCTGAAGCGCTCCGTGCGCGTGACCCTGACGCGCGACCAGCTGTGGAGCTTCACCTACCGGTCGGAGGCGCTGCAGACGATCGCGCTCGGCGCCGAGCCGGACGGGAGGCTGACGGCCCTGCGCCACGACGCCGTCCAGGGCACCTCGCAGTACGAGGATTACCAGGAGGTCGTCGTCAATTGGTCGGGCGTCCTCTACCGGTGCGACAACGTCGCCCTCGGCTACCGGCTGGTGAAGCTCGACACGCCGACGCCCGGCGACATGCGCGCCCCCGGCGCGGTGACCGGCGTCTTCGCCATCGAGACCGCGATGGACGAACTCGCCTACGCGACCGGGCTCGACCCGATCGAGCTGCGGCTGAGGAACTACGCCGAGTCCGACGCCACCGCCGAGGGCAAGCCGTTCGGCTCGAAGGAGCTGAAGAGCTGCTTCCGGCAGGGCGCCGAGCGGTTCGGCTGGGCGAGGCGCAGCCCTGAGCCCCGCTCCATGCGCGAGGGCCGGGAGCTGGTCGGCTGGGGCGTGGCCACCGGCATCTGGGAATCGATGATGATGCAGTCGAGCGCCATCGCGACCCTGACGCCGGACGGTCGCCTGACGGTCGGCAACTCCACCGGCGACATCGGCACCGGCACCTACACGATCCTGACGCAGATCGCGGCCGACACGCTGGGCCTGCCGATGGACGCGATCACCACCAAGCTCGGCGACACCCGCCTTCCGGAGGCCCCGGTCGCCGGCGGCTCGTGGACGGCCGCCTCCTCGGGCACCGCCGTGATGAAGGCCTGCCGCAACGTCGGCGCGCAGGTGTTCAAGCTCGCCCGCGCCATGGAGAACTCGCCGCTGGCCAACGTCGACTTCGACCGCGCCGTGTTCGCGGACGGCCGCATCGCGGTCGCGGGCGATCCGGGCCGCAGCGTGTCGCTCGTCGAGGTGCTGCAGGCGGCGGGCGTCGACAAGGTCGAGGCCGTCGAGGAGGCCGGGCCCGACAAGGACTTCAATCAGAAATACGAGGCCTACACCCACTCGGCGATCTTCGCCGAGGTGAAGGTCGACGAGGAGCTGGGTCAGGTCCGGGTCACCCGCATCGTCTCGGCGATCGCGGCCGGCAAGGTGCTGAACCCGAAGACGGCGCGCAGCCAGATCCTCGGCGGCGTGGTGATGGGGATCGGCTCGGCCCTCGAGGAGGAGTCGATGCTCGACCACCGCATCGGCCGGTTCATGAACCACAATCTCGGCGAGTACCACGTGCCGGTCCACGCCGACATCTACGACATCGACGTGATCTTCGTGGAGGAGGAGGACAAGGCGAACCCGCTGGGCGTGAAGGGGCTCGGCGAGATCGGCATCGTCGGCACCGCGGCCGCCATCGCCAACGCGGTCTTCCACGCCACCGGCAGGCGGGTGCGCGACCTGCCGATCACCGTCGACAAGCTCCTGTGAACAGCGGATGTTTCACGGGAAACATTGACGGTTCGGCAAGGAGTCGCGCGGGTCACGCTGGGCCGCGCCGTCAGCGCGCGCGCAGCGAAGCGACCCAGGGCGGCGCGACATCGTCGAGCGTGGCGCTGCCTGGGTTGCTTCGCTGCGCTCGCAAGGACGAGGATGCGTCCGAGCCCTATGAATAGGGACGGCGTGGAAATTTCCGTGAGCCCCCTGCTGGAATCCTGGCGCTTCTGGGCGCTCGCCGCCGCCGGCTTCGCGGCGCTGACCGCGATCCTCGCCAAGGTCGGGGTCGCGGGCGTGCCGTCCGACGTCGCGACCTTCGTGCGCACCGCGGTGATCCTGGTCTTCGCCGGCGCGATCGTGGTCGCCTCCGGGCAGGCCGGCGGCCTCGCGCAGATCTCCGGTCGGAGCCTCGTCTTCCTCGTCCTATCGGGGCTCGCCACCGGGGCGTCGTGGCTCTGCTACTTCCGCGCGCTGTCGCTGGGCGACGCTGCTCGGGTCGCGCCGATCGACAAGCTCAGCGTCGTGCTGGTGGCGATCCTCGGCGCCACCCTGCTCGGCGAGACCCTCAGCCTCGCCGCCTGGGCCGGCGTCGCGCTGATCGCGGCGGGCGCGGCCCTCGTCGCCTCCGGACTGTGAGATCGTGCGCGCTGGCGCACCGATCCCTTAACGCGATGCGCGCATCCTGCGGTTGCCTCGCGAAAGGGGACCGTCATGGAATGGGTTTATCGCGGCTTCGAGACCTCGATGCTCGGTCTCGCTCTCTGTCTCGGACTCGGCGCCTGCCTCACGCTCGGCACCGCGCGCGTGCCGGCCGGAACGCTCTCCGTCACCCTGCCGATGCTCACGGTGACCGCCCCCGCGCCCTGAGGCGCGGGACCGGTCCGGCGGGGCGTCAGGCGGCGCCCTTCACGGCGCGGAACATGAAGCCCCGCGCCTCGGCGTCCATCTCCGCCTTGAAGGCGTGGCGGCCCTTCAGCGCCTCGGCGGCCTGGGCGGCCGGCCGCGCGTTGAGCGCGTCGAGGTGGCGCTTGACGTTGGGCAGGTCCCCGAAGGCACCTTCGCCGAGGACGAAGGGCACCATCCGGGCCCAGCCCCAGACCGCCATGTCGACGATCGTGTAGGTGTCGCCCAGCACGTAGGGGCGGTC
This sequence comes from Methylobacterium sp. D48H, assembly GCF_053345715.1. Taxonomy (NCBI): domain Bacteria; kingdom Pseudomonadati; phylum Pseudomonadota; class Alphaproteobacteria; order Hyphomicrobiales; family Methylobacteriaceae; genus Methylobacterium; species Methylobacterium sp. D48H. The sequence goes on along the minus strand of NZ_JBKFAP010000015.1, from coordinate 85,909 downwards.
GGCGAGGCGCTGGTCGAGGATGCCCCAGTGCCGGCGCGCCTCGAAGGCGTAGCGCTCGGTGGCGTAGGCGCCCCCGTCCTGCGCGAAGTGGCGGAAATGCACGCACTGGCCGGAGAACGGCCCGATGCCGGTCGCCACGAACATCAGCCAGGACAGCATCTCGCCGCGGACCGGCTCGCCCTCCGGCAGGAACCGGCCGGTCTTGCCCGCCAGGTACATCAGGATCGCGTTCGAATCGAACACGGTGACGTCGCCGTCGACGATCGCCGGCACCTTCCCGTTCGGATTGACGGCCGTGTAGGCCGGATCGAACTGCTCGCCCCTGCGGGTATCGACCGGCACCGGCTCGTAGGGCAGCCCCATCTCCTCGAGGCAGAGGGCGACCTTCATGGGGTTGGGGCTGAGATTGTAGAAGAATCGAATCACGGCGCTCTCCCTGAACGACCCGGGCAGGATGTCCGGGCCCCGCGCCCGCACAAGGCGCGGCCGCGCAGGGCGGCTATTCCGCGACGATCTTGTAGCCGCGTCCCGGCACCAGCGCGGCGCCCCGGTCCAGCCCGTTGAGGACGAGGAACCGGTCGAGCGCCCGGTCGGGCACCGCCATGCGGCGGGCAAGGTCCTCGGCGCTGGTCGAGGTCGCCTGCACCACCTGCAGCCGCAGGGGGCGCAGGACCGCCTCGTCGGGCGACACGGCGACGAGGGTCGCGGTCCAGCGGCGGAAGGCCGGGTCGGGATCGGTGGCGCCCTTGGCGGCCATGATCATCCGGTAGGTCGAGTCGCCGATCCGGATGGCCGCGAGGCGGAAGGTCCACTCCTTCCCCCGCGACAGCGCGAAGGCCGCGGGGTGGCCCGCGACGTCCCGGGTCTCGAAGCCGGCCGGGTCGAGGGCGTCGTTCCAGCTCGCCTTGAGCACCGCCTCGAGGGGCTGGCCGTCCTTGGCCTCAATCTGGTCGAACAGCAGGCGCCGGGCGCCGTCCGGGGTGGTCCCGAGCACCGCCGAGCGGGTGTTCTCCAGGGTGAAGCCCTCCGGCACCTCGAAGGCGATGCCGAGGCCGGGATGGATGAAGCGGTGCCCGCGCACCGCGCCGTCGCGCGGGTTGTCGCCGTAGGCGAGCCCGTCCACTGCCGCAAGGTAGGCGGCGCGGTCGTCGGTGCCGATGCCCGGCGCGCCGATGCGGCGTGCCGCGCGGGTGACCTGGGTGATGCGCTCGGCCGTGCCCGGATGGGTCGCCAGCATGTCGGGCGCGGCGGCGCTGCCGGCCTTCAGCCCCGTGGAGCGGTTGAGCGCGGCGAGGAAGCGCCCGGCCGCGAACGGGTCGTAGCCGGCCTTGGCCAGGGTGCGCACGCCGGTGGCGTCCGCCTCCAGCTCCTGCTCGCGGGAGAACCGGGCGAGGGCGAAGCGCGACTGGCTCTGCAGCTGCGCGCCGGTATCGGGGTCGTTCAGCACGTCGGCCACGACGCGGCTGACGAGCGCCGAGCGCAGCTCGAGCTCGCTGCGGGCCGTGGCGTGGTTGAGGGTCACGTGGGCCATCTCGTGCGCCAGCACGGCGGCCACCTCGGAGGTGTCGCTCGCCAGGGCCACGAGGCCGCGGGTGACGTAGAGCCGCCCGTTCGGCAGCGCGAAGGCGTTGACCACCGGCGAGTCGAGGAGCGTCACCGTGTAGGCCTGGTCGGGCCGGTCGCTGGCCTTCACGAGGCGGTCGGTCACCTCGGTCAGCATCCGCGTGACGTTGGGGGCCCGGGCCTCGCCCCCGAAGGAGGCCACGAGCTTGAGGTGGTCGGCATCGGCGGCGCGCTCGCGGCCGGTGGTGCGAGGCGCCTCCGCGGGCACCCGCACCACGGCCGGCCGCACGGTCGCCTCGGTCTGGTCGGCGACGCAGGCGCCGAGCAGCAGGGCGAGGCCGCCCAGTGCCGCCGCGCCGAGGGTGCGCCGCCCCGCCGCGCGGGTCCGCCCCGCGCCGATGTGCCCCGTGATCCCGCCCATCGCGATCAGCGCCGCAATCCCCGTTCCCCCTCCGGATCGGCCTCCGGCCGGTCCGTCTCCTCGAGCGTCTCGAGCCCGTCGAGGGCGACCTCCAGGGTCGGGCCGCGCCGGACCTCCAGGAGGCCGCGCACCCGCACGCGCCGGCCCTCGAGCGAGGCCGCACTCAAACCACGGGCGCGCATCATTCGCCAAGTGCGTTTCGATACCGTCACCGTGAGGCCGTCCGTGCCGCGGGCCGCGAAATCGAGATAGGTGCGCGCGCCGCGCTCGCCGACATGGCGGATTCGGCCCTCCGCGACGACGAAATGTCCGACCTTCTCCCGGAGCGCCGGGCCGTCCTCCGCCGCAGGGCGCGCCGCGCCCCAGAGGCCGAGCCCGCGCGCGCGGGCGGCCGCCTCCACGAGGCGCAGGCCGGGCCGGCACAGCGAATCGGCCTCGTTCGCGTCCGCGTACGCGAGGCCGGCCCCGATGAGGCCGCCCGCCAGATCCGCGCCCGACAGATCCGCGCTCTCCGCGATGTCGCTCTCCGCGACCAGGAGGTCGGCCCGCGCGCGCTCCCACCGGTCGGGCTGCCCGCGGGGAACCACCGTGACCCGGGCGCCCCGCCGGGTCTCGAGCCAGGCCCGCGCGGCGGACGCGGCCTCCGGCGTGTCCGGCCAGCGCAGTGAGTCCAGCACCGCGCGGAGGCCCGAGACCATACGGATCTCCCCGCGGGGCCCGATTTCCGCCACCACCTCGTCGCGCGCCGGCCCGGTCGCGCACGCCGACGGCCCGGCGCGCGACGCGGCGCGTGCCGGACAGGGCGCCGCCGCGGCGAGCGCCGCCGCCATCAAGGTCGCCATCGAGGTCGCCGGCGGGCGTCCCCGCACGACCGCCGCGCCCCCGCGCATCGGTTCCCCCCGCGATCGCGGCCTCCGGCACCGCGCCGCCCCACCGGTCGCGGTTGGCCTCGGCCGGCGAGAATGCTATGGAGCGCCGGTTGTCTCCGTAGCTCAGCTGGACAGAGCACAGGTTTCCTAGAAGGTTCAATTGGGCGTCGCGCCGGGAAACCGCGCGACGGATCCGCTCAAAGTCGGGGAAAGCTTCCGGCATCGACGCGCCGCCGTCCGATGCTCTGCCAATCCCGAGCCAAGCCCGCGCGGCGCCCCGGCGTTCTGCGGGAAGGTGTAGAGACTAGACGGGCGGCACCTACCGGTTGGATGCAGTCCAGCCCACGGTGAAGGGATAGTCCAGGCCACGAACGCGGTCCTTCGGGGCGCGGCGGCGAAAGCCGAAGTGGTATGAAACCTGGGGTCGCAGGTTCGAGCCCTGCCGGGGACACCAAGTTGTCTATTCTTGCAGATCTCCCGGCCGCAGAGCCGTGAGCAAATCGTCCACCACGTCGAACGCCTGCCGGTGACAAGTACCGAGGGGCGCGCTAAGCTTTGCCGCCAGGATTCATGGCAGGGGGTGGACGAGCACTTCATGGCGGGCCAGAAGACCGATCAGCGCGACGTCTATGTCGGGCAACGCATCGCCGAGCAGCGCCGCAAGGCATCGCTCACACAGCGCCGCGTCGCGCAGAGCTTCGGTATGTCTGCAGCTCAGCTCCAGAAGTACGAGAAGGGAACCAACCGGATCAGCGCCGTCCATCTCGACATCTTCTCGCGCATGACCGGCGTGCCGATGGATTACTTCTTCAAAGGGATGCCCCGGAACGATGACTTCATCGCGCCGGGCTTCAGCGAGCGCGAGCAGTCGACCCTGTCGGAAGCCGGGCTGAAGGGGCTGGCGGAGGTCGTGGGCCGCCACATCACCGAGAACTTCTCCGAGGAGGCGCGCCGCGACGTGGCCGACGCCATCCGGGCCCTTGAGAGCAAGCTCGGCGGCTGAGGGCAGAGGCGGGCCCCGGGGCACCGCGCGATCGTTTTTCCGGTCGCTTCGTCCGGTATAGCGGATCCGTTCGTTCCTCCATCTTGACCGGCCCCCGGCCGGGTGCGAGAACCCCGGCCCCATGAAGGGTCAAACGCCGCGATCGCGACGGCGTACCTCTGCAGCCGAGGCCGTCCGATGCCGCGTTCCAACTACCTGTTCACCAGCGAGTCCGTGTCCGAGGGACACCCCGACAAGGTCTGCGACAGGATCTCGGACACCGTGGTCGACGCCTACCTCGCGGCGATGCCGGAGGCGCGGCTCGGCGTCGAGACGCTCGCCACGACCAACCGCATCGTCATCGCCGGCGAGGTGCGCGGACCCGATTCGGTGACCTTCAAGGACCTCGAGGCCCTGACCCGCGAGGCCGTGAAGGACATCGGCTACGAGCAGTCGGGCTTCCACTGGAAGAACAACGACGTCGCGATCCACCTGCACGCCCAGTCGGCCGACATCGCCCAGGGCGTGGACGCGGCCGGCAACAAGGACGAGGGCGCGGGCGACCAGGGCATCATGTTCGGCTACGCCGCCGACGAGACGCCCGAGCTGATGCCGGCGCCGATCTTCTACGCCCACAAGATCCTCAAGGACCTCGCCGACGCCCGCAAGGCGAAGCAGGGCGACGCCGCCAAGCTCGGCCCCGACGCCAAGAGCCAGGTCACGGTCCGCTACGAGAACGGCCGCCCGGTCGAGGTGACCCAGATCGTGCTGTCGACCCAGCACCTCGACGAGTCCCTCGATTCCGCGGACGTCCGCGCCATCGTCGAGCCCTACATCCTGAAGGCGCTGCCGCAGGGCTGGGTCAACGAGGGCACGGTCTGGCACGTGAACCCGACCGGCAAGTTCGTGATCGGCGGCCCGGACGGCGACGCCGGCCTCACCGGCCGCAAGATCATCGTCGACACCTACGGCGGCGCGGCCCCGCACGGCGGCGGCGCGTTCTCCGGCAAGGACCCGACGAAGGTCGACCGCTCGGCGGCCTACGCGGCGCGCTACCTCGCCAAGAACGTGGTGGCCGCGGGCCTCGCCAGCCGCGCCACGATCCAGCTCGCCTACGCGATCGGCGTCTCGAAGCCGCTCTCGATCTACGTGGACCTGCACGGCACCGGCACGGTCGACGAGGCCAAGCTCGAGGCCGTGCTGATGGACGCCATGGACCTGTCGCCCCGCGGCATCCGCACGGCGCTCAGCCTGAACAAGCCGATCTACGCGCGCACCTCGGCCTACGGCCATTTCGGCCGCGCCCCCGAGGCCGACGGCGGCTTCTCGTGGGAGCGCACCGACCTCGCCGGCAAGCTGAAGTCGGCGCTGGCCTGAGGGCGGCCGCCGCTCGGCCCCGGGCCGACGCGCGGGCCGGAGATCGGCGGCGCGCCGGGGTGACCTGAAGGCGGTGCGGGCGGTGCTTTGAGCGCCGCCCGGTCCCGGACGCTCCGCGGCCCGTGTTCCCGATCGGGCGCTGGCGGCGCGGTGCGTTCGGCGCCGCGGCGTCCGCGCGGGTGCCGCGCCACCCGATCGTGCCGCGTCGCGGCGTGCCGGGCGTGCTGTCCCGGACGGCGTCCCACCGACGCGCCCCGTTTCCGGTCGTGACCCGGGACGCGTCCCATCTCCGAGGTAGACTGAGCCGGTGGACACCGACGCCCCTGGACGCTCCGACCACCCGGTCGAGGAGCCGGAGCGCGCCTTCTTCGGGCGCCGCAAGGGCAAGCGCCTGCGCGGGCAGCAGGAGCGCCGGCTCGCCGAGCTGCTGCCGAGCCTGCGGGTCGACCTGCCGCCGGGCGACGCGATCCTCGATCCGCGCGCGCTGTTCCCCGCCATGCCGGCGCCGCCGGAGGCGCTGTGGCTGGAGATCGGCTTCGGCGGCGGCGAGCACCTCGCCGCCCAGGCGGCCGCGCATCCGGCCGTCGGCATCATCGGCGCCGAGCCCTTCGTCAACGGCGTGGTCAAGCTGCTGGCGGCGATCGAGGCCCGGGCGCTGCGCAACGTCCGCATCCGCGACGAGGACGTGACCGCCCTGCTGGCGCGCCTGCCGGACGCCTGCCTCGACCGGGTCTACCTGCTCTATCCCGATCCCTGGCCCAAGCGGCGGCAGCGCAAGCGCCGGTTCGTCTCCGACGCGGCGCTCGCCGAGATCGGCCGGGTCCTGAAGGACGGCGGCCTGTTCCGCTTCGCCAGCGACATCGACGACTATGCCGGCTGGACGCTCGTCCGGGCCGCGCGGTGCCCGGTCCTCGCCTGGACGGCGCGGGACGCGCGGGACTGGACGCGGCCGTTCCCGGGCTGGCCCGGCACGCGCTACGAGGCCAAGGCGCTGGCAGCGGGCCGCCGGCCCACCTATCTGGAATTCGCCCGCCGCCCCCGCTGAGAGCCCCCGCGGTCGGGTCGCGCGGGTGCCCGGTCGCCGCAGGCGGAGCGGAACGCCTTGCCACAGTCACGCTCGGGCGCCATCCTCAGGGCCCGCCGCGGTCCGGGATCGTGGCGGGAGGGGGCTCATCTCCGGCGGGAGCGCGCCACGGCGCGTTCGAGGATTCTTCCGAGTGAATGAGAGGGTGGGTCAGGACCCGGCGGCGGAGGACCCGTTGCGCGCCGGCTTCGACGAGGCCGCGATCGGCCTCGCCGTGCTGTCGGCGGACGAGGCGGGGATCGTCGCCGCCAACCGGGCCCTGCACGATCTCGCCGGCTGGCCGCCCGGCACCCTGCCCGGGCGTGCGGCCGCCGAACTCCTGGGCGAGGGGCCGGAGGGGCTCCGGGACGGTCTCCAGGTCTGGCGCCGGGCGGACGGCACGCCCCTCGACGTGCGGGTCCGGCGCGCGGGCCGGACCCTGGCGGTCGAGACGGTCGACGTGGACGCGGCGGCCCATTCCGAGGCGAACCGCGAGGCCCTCGCGGCCGCCGGGCTCGGGGAGTGGCGCTGGGACCGCGCGACCGGCCTCCTCACCCTGTCGCGCCGCGCCGCCCGCATCCTCGGGCGCCCGCCGGGCCGCTCCGTCTCGTGGGAGGAGCTGAAGACCGGCCTGTCGCCGGCGGAGCTCGCGCGCCTGAGCGCGCTGATCGCCGAGGCGGACGGGACCGACGAGCCCTACCAGTTCGACACGGCCACGACGGTGGCCGGGCGGACCGTGATCCTGCGGGTGCGGGGGCAGGCCGTGCCGGGCCCCGACGGCGCGCCGATCGGCATGGTCGGCGTCCTCCAGGACATCACAACGCGGGTCGAGGCCCGGGACGAGATCCTGTCCCGCGACCAGCGCCTGCGGGTCGCCACCACGGTCGCCCGGCTCGGCATCTTCGAGTGGCACATGCTCGAGGACCAGGCGATCTGGGAGAACGAGCACATGTACGAGATCTTCGGGCACGCGCCCGAGGACGGGACGATCGGCAAGACCGAGTTTCTCAACGACATCCTCCACCCGGACGACCGCCCCGCGGTCCGCCGGGCGATCTCCCAGGCGCTGCGGGAGGACGGGGACCTGCACATCAGCGGCCGCATCCGCCGGAAGTCCGACGGCGTGTGGCGCACGATCGACATGGCCGGCCGGTTCGAGCGCGACGCCCCCGGCCGCCTGCCGCGCCGCCTGATCGGCGTCGTCGCGGACGTGACCGACCGCCGGGTCGCGGAGGAGCGCCAGAGCCTGCTGATCCGCGAGCTGCACCACCGGGTGAAGAACACGCTGGCGACCGTCCAGGCCATCGTGGGCTCCACCGCGCGGACGGCGTCCAGCATCGAGAGCTTCTACGAGGCCTTCGTCGGGCGGATCAAATCCCTGGCGCACACGCACTCGGTCCTCACCGAGGACACGTGGCAGACGGCGTCGATCGCCAATCTCCTGCGCAACGAGCTGAAGCCCTACGCGGAGGTGGCCCCGGACGGCGCCGCCGAGGGGCGCATCAGCCTCGACGGGCCGGCGATCGACCTGCCCTCCGAGATCGCGGTGCCGATCGGCATGGCGATCCACGAGCTCACCACCAACGCGGCGAAGTACGGGGCCCTGTCGAACCGCACCGGCCGGGTGGCGGTGGAATGGTCCCTGGAGCCCGGCGGCCCGGCCGGGATCCTGCGGTTCTCCTGGCGCGAGACCGGCGGGCCGCCGGTCGCGCCGCCGAGCCGCCAGGGCTTCGGCTCGCGCCTGCTGCAGCGGGTCCTGATCACCCAGGTCCAGGCCGAGGTGACCACCGACTACGCCCCCGGGGGCTTCTCCCTGACCATGCGGGCCCCGATCCCGCCGCGCAACGACAGCCTCAACCCGCTGGTGTGACGCCGCGGCCGTCCCCGGGGCGGGTTCAGGCCGCGCCGCGGGTCCCGGACTCGCCGCCGCCGTCCACGAAGGCCTTCAGCTCGTCGAGGGACGCGAAGGTGAAGCGGCCCTGCGGCGTCTCCGCCTCGATCGAGCCGTCCTCGAACATCACGTAGGTGTTGCCGCCGGAGGCGTAGCGCCCCACGACGGTGCGCGGGGCGGCCGGTGGGGCCGGCTCCGGCTCGGGGGGCGTGTCGAGGCTCGGGCGCAGGGCCGGCGCCTCGTCCGCGGCCGTCGTCCCGGGCTCCCCGCGGGGCTCCTCCCGCGGCTCCTCCCGGAGGGACGGCTCGGGGGCGGCGAACAGGTCGTCCTCGGGCGCGATCGCGCGCTCGCTCGGCGCGTCCGGCTCGGGTCGGCGGTCCGCCTCCGGGACGCGGACGGGCGGGACCACGGGCACCGGCTCGGCCGGAACCGGCTTCGGGGTCTCGACCGCGCCGGGTTCCGGGAAGGGGGCGCGGGCCTCGTCGGCCCGGAGCTCCAGGCTCGGCTCGATCCGGGGCCGCTCGGGATCGAAGGACGGCTCGACCACCGACGGCACGATGAAGGCGGGCGCCGCCGGCAGGACCGGCGGCAGCCGGGTCCGGGCCTCGTCGACGGGGGCCGATGCCGGTGCCGGCGCCGCGGCGGGGGCCGGCCGCGCGCCGGTCACCGGGGCGCGCCCGAGCGCGCGCTCCACCCGCCGGAAGCCGAGCGCCACGACGCCGAGGCCGAGGAGCACCGCGCCCGACGAGGCCGCGACCGACCCCGCGATCACCATCGCGAGCCCGCTCTCCAGACGCACGTACGGGAAGCCCTGGATCACGGCGGCGCAGCCCCCGATGATCATGGCGGCGGCGAGCGCGAACAGCGCAGCGATCATGTTACTCTCTGACACGGGCCGGCTGACGGCCGGCGCTCAAGGCGTGCCGCACAGTAAGGCCTAGCCGTCATATTGCAAAACTCGGGACCGAGATGCCGGGGAAACCGGAATAGTCCGGATCTGCGCCGGCTATCTCCGGGCCGGCCGAGCCGCCGCGTGCCGGCGATCTGCGGAACTTCCCGCGCCGCCGTGGCGGAACGGCGTTGCCGTCCCGCGGCCACCGACTTACCTAGCGGGCTCTCGACTCGGGAGCCCCCGCCGGGGACGAGGCCGCCCCCTGCTAAGCGGAGATAGACGCGATGACCTTCACCCTGCCGGAACTGCCCTACGCCTACGACGCGCTGGGGCCGTACATGTCGAAGGAGACCCTCGAGTTCCACCACGACAAGCACCACAAGGCCTACGTCGACACGGGCAACAAGCTGCTTGAGGGCACGGATCTCCAGGGCAAGAGCGTCGAGGAGATCGTCAAGGCCGCCTACAACACGAATCAGCCGCTCTTCAACAACGCCGGCCAGCACTACAACCACATCCACTTCTGGCAGTGGATGAAGCCGAACGGCGGCGGCGCGATCCCGGGCGCGCTGGCCAAGAAGATCGACGAGGATCTCGGCGGCGCCGAGAAGTTCAAGGCGGATTTCATCCAGGCGGGCGTCGGCCAGTTCGGCTCGGGCTGGGCGTGGCTCGCCGTCAAGGACGGCAAGCTCGCGATCATGAAGACCCCGAACGGCGAGAACCCGCTGGTCCACGGCGCCAAGCCGATCCTCGGCGTCGACGTGTGGGAGCACTCCTACTACATCGACTACCGCAACCGCCGTCCCGACTACCTGAAGGCGTTCATCGAGAACCTCGTGAACTGGGAGCACGTGGAGAAGATGTACGCCGAGGCGACCCGCTGAGGCGTATCGCCGGTGCCGCGGATCCTGTGTCCGCGGCACCCTTGAGGTGGCGCACGAAACCGGCTCTTGATGCGCGCGACGCCGGCTGACCCGGTGCAGATGGGGCCGGCCATTTCCTCTCGATCGACACGCGCGACGCTTCGACCGTGCTCCCGCCCGCCCCCGCTGAGGCGGGACGGGCTCGGCGAGCGCCCCGCCCGATGATCCGCTCCATCCTGTCCGTCGGCGGCTGGACCCTGGTCTCGCGCGTCACCGGCTTCGCCCGCGACGTGGTGATGGCCGCCGTGATGGGCGCCGGGCCCGTGGCCGACGCCTTCGTGGTCGCCTTCCGGCTCCCGAACCATTTCCGCGCGATCTTCGGCGAGGGCGCGTTCAACACCGCCTTCGTGCCGGCCTATGCCGGGCTCGCGGAGGCCGGCGAGCCCGGGGCGGCGCACCGCTTCGCCGACCGCGTCTTCACCCTGATGCTGATCGTGCAGCTCGTGCTGCTCAATCTCGCCCTGCCGGCCATGCCCTGGGTGGTCCACGCCCTGGCGCCGGGCTTCGCGGAGGACGGCGAGCGCTTCCAGCTCGCCGTGGCGCTGACCCGCATCACCTTCCCGTACCTGCTGTTCATGACGCTGGTGACGCTGCTGTCGGGCATCCTGAACGCCCACCGGCACTTCGCCGTGGCGGCGGGCGCCCCGGTCCTGCTCAACCTCGCCATGCTGGCGGCCCTGGGGTTGAGCTTCCTGTTCCCGAACGCGGCCTACGCCGCCGCCTGGGGCGTCGCCGTCTCGGGGGTGCTCCAGTTCGGGCTGCTTTGGTGGGGCTGCCGCCGCGTCCGCGTGATGCCGGACCTCGCGGTGCCGCGCCTCGATCCCGCGCTCAAGCGCTTCTTCGTCGTGCTCGGGCCCGCGGTGATCGGCTCGGCCGGCTTCCAGATCGCGGCCTTCGCCGACACGATCATCGCGAGCTGGCTGCCCACCGGGGCGGTCTCGGCGCTCTACTACGCCGACCGGCTCTACCAGCTGCCCTTCGGCGTCATCGCCATCGCGGCCGGCACCGTGCTGCTGCCCGAGATGAGCCGCCGGATCGCGGCCGGCGACGTCGCCGGCGCCCACGCGGCCCAGAACCGGGCCGCGGGCTTCTCCCTGGCCCTCTCGGCGCCGTTCACCGTGGCGTTCCTGACCATCCCGGGCCTGATCATGGCGGCCCTGTTCCAGCGCGGCGCCTTCAGCGCCGAGGACGCGGCGCGGGCGGCCTCGGTGCTGGCGGCCTACGGCCTCGCCCTGCCGGCCGTCGTGCTGGTGCGCAGCGCCGTGGCGAGCTTCTACGCCCGCCAGGACACGAAGACGCCGCTCTGGGCCTCCCTGACCGCGATCGGCGTCAACGTCGTCCTGAAGCTGTGGCTCACCGGCCCCTACGGCGTCACCGGCCTCGCGCTCGCCACGGCCGTCGCCCAGTGGGTGAACCTGCTGCTGCTGCTCGTCCTGGCCAGGCGCCGGGGCTGGACGGCGCCGGGGCGGACGCTCGGGCTCACCGTCGCCGGGGTGGCGCTGGCCTGCCTCGGGCTGGCGGCGGTCGCCGTCTACGGGCAGGGGCTCGTCCAGGCGCTGGTGCCCGCCCTGCCGCACGGGCGCGACCTCGTCGTCCTGGCGGTGCTGGGGCTCGTCGGGGCCCTGGTCTACGGCGGCCTGCTGGCGGGCCTGCTGCACCTGTTCGGCCTGCGCCTGCGCCGGGCCTGAGTGACCCGGCCGGGCTCGCCGCCGCGCGGGTCCGGCCCCAGATCGGGCGAGAGCACCCAGTGAGGACCGCCATGACCGACGCACCGAATCCCCTCGCGGGCGTGAAGGCCGCGGTGTTCGACGCCTACGGAACGCTGTTCGACGTGAACGCCGCGGTCCAGCGCTACGCCGAGGCGGTGGGTCCGGACGCCGCCCACCTCTCCGAGGTCTGGCGCAACAAGCAGCTCGAGTACAGCTGGACCCTGTCGCTCATGGGCCAGTACGCCGCCTTCTGGGACCTCACCGTGCGGGCCCTCGACTACGCCCTGGCGGTCCACCCGAACGTCGATCCCAGCCTGCGCGAGCGCCTCCTCGACGCCTATCGCGACCTCGAGGCCTACCCGGAGGTCCCGGGCGTGCTGGCGGCCCTGCGCAAGCGCGGCATCCGCACCGCCGTCCTCACCAACGGCAACGCCGCCATGGTCGACCGGGCGGTCGCCTCCGCGGGGCTGGCCGACCACCTCGACGCGGTCCTCTCGGTGGACGACGCGCAGGTGTTCAAGACCCATCCCGACGCCTACCGGATCGCCCTGACCCGGCTGGCGGTGGGGCAGGGCGACGTGCTGTTCTGCTCGTCGAACCGTTGGGACGTGGCGGGGGCGGGGGCCTTCGGGTTCCGGACCGCCTGGGTCAACCGCAGGGGCCTGCCCGACGAGTACGCGGATCTGGCGCCCACGACGGTGGTGGGATCTCTCGACGGGCTGCTCTGAAGGGGGATCTGCGGCCGCCGCGTCCGGCGCGGGAAGTGCCCATTCCGTCCTTGCGAGCGCAGCGAAGCGATCCAGGGACACGGCTGCATCCGGGCAAAGCGCGCTGCCCCGGGGTTGCTTCGCTGCGCTCGCAAGGACGGCAGCGCCTCGCCTCAGGCCGGAGCGACCGCGGGCCGCCTTATCCGGCACACAATTCAATTGGCCCACTTCGCGGATTCTTAATCCTCCCGGTGTTGGATCATCCTCAACACGAACGGGAGATGTTTCGCGTGTCCTTGAACGGTTCCTTCACGACGATCCGCGCTGGGGCCGCAGCCCTCGCGGTCACCCTGGTGCTCGGGGCGGTCGCCCCGGCCACCGCCCGCGACCAGACCGGCGCCATCGTCGGCGGCCTCGCGGCCGGCGTCGTCGGCGGCATGGTCGGCAGCGCCCTCGTCAACGGCGCGAACCCGCCGCCCCCGCCGCCGCCGGAGTACCGCCCGCGCCGGGTCGTGGTCGAGGAGCCCGAGACCATCGTGGTGCGCGAGCGCCGCGGCCCGATCTGCCACTACGAGCGCCGCAAGGAGTGGCTCGGCGACGGCGAGTTCACCTACCGCCGCGTCGAGGTCTGCGAGTAAACCGCGTCCGCGGTGATCGGACCGGCGCCGCGTCCCCCGGGGGCGCGGCGCGTCTCATTTCACGACCAGCCAGTCCTCGACCACGAGGGCGTCGAGACCGGTGGTGTAGAACATCAGGATCGCGTCCTCCGCGCCGTGGAGGATCGGCTTGCCCATCACGTTGAAGCTCGTGTTGAGCAGGATCGGCACGCCGGTGATCGCCGCGAAGGCGCCGATCAGGGCCGCGTAGGCCGGGTTGCGCGCCGCCGTGACGCTCTGGAGCCGGCCGGTGCCGTCCGCGTGGACCACCGCCGGCACCCGGGCGCGGACCGCCTCGCGCCAGACCAGGGTGCGCTCCATGTAGGGGCTGTCGGCGTAATCCTCGAACCAGTCCGGCCCGGCCTCCGCCAGGATCGACGGCGCGAACGGCCGGAACGCCTCCCGGTACTTCACCTTGGCGTTGAGGGCGTCCTTGGCGCCTTCCGGCCGCGGATCGGCCAGGATCGACCGGTTGCCGAGCGCCCGAGGCCCGAACTCCGCCCGGCCCTGCACCCAGCCGACGAGGCCGCCCTCGGCCAGGATCCGCGCCGCCGCGCGGGTCGCCTCCGCGTGGCCGACGCGCCGGGCCCGGGGCTCCTGCTCGGCGAGCCGCTCCATCGGCGCCGTGGAGACCCGCGAGCCGAGATAGGGCGTGAGCGGCCGGGCGGCGGGCGGCGGACCGGCCCAGCCCGGATTGTCCTCCGCGTAGGCGAGCCACGCGGCGCCGACCGCGTTGCCGTCGTCCGCCGGGGCCGAGGGCACGTGCAGCCGGGTGAAGCCGGACCGGCCGAGCACCCGGCCGTTGTAGGAGGAGTTCAGCCCGCAGCCGCCCGCGATCACGAGGTTCTCGGACGGCGCCAGCGCGTGGGCCTCCGCCACCAGCGCGTCCATCAGCGTCGCGAACAGGTCCTGGCCGCAGCGGGCGAGGTCGGGCCAGCCGTTCTCCAGGGCATCGGCCGGGCGGCGGGCGCGGATCTCCGCGGCGACCGCCCGGATCGTCTCCGCGTCGGCGTAGCGCAGGCGGTGGCCCTCGACCGTGCAGAGCCGGCCGAGCAGCGCGGCGAGGTCCGGGTCGGGCCGGCCGTAGGGGGCGAGCCCCATGATCTTCCACTCCTCGCCCTTCACCTGATCGAAGCCGGCGAGGTCGGTGATCAGCCCGTACAGGAAGCCCAGCGAGCCGCGCCCGCGGTGGCGGCGCAGCTCCGTGATCCGGCCGCCCTCCAGGCGGTAGATCGCCGCCGCACCGGTCTCGCCCATGCCGTCGACCACCAGGGCGGTGGCCGTCTCGAAGGGGCTGCCCCAGAGGCCGTAGGCGGCGTGGCACAGGTGGTGCGGGTAGCGCCGCTGCCCGGCGATCGTCGCCCGGGGCGCCGCGCCGGTGATCCGCGCCTCCTGGTTCAGGGCCAGCAGGGTGCCGTGGCCGGCCCGCTCCTGGGCGCCGTGGAGGTCGGCGATGAACACCCGCTCGGCCTGCTCGGGCACGAAGGAGCGGTTGAGCGCCGTGGTGTGGGTGGCGAGCGCCATCAGGTCGAAGGCCCCGGCACCGGCCTGGCCGCGCAGGAAGTCGGTGAATTGCGGGCCCCAGGTCGAGGCGACGACGAGTTCCGAGCCCGGCGGGACGTGCGCCTTCAGCAGTGCGGCCATCTGCGACGGGGCGTCCGGCTCGCAGTTCGGCGCGCGCTTGTACTGCAGGGCGCGCTCCGCCGCCTCGGCGAAGAGCAGGGTGCCGTCGGGCCCGACCAGGGCGAGGGCCGGGTCGTGGAAGGTGGTGGCGAGGCCGAGATAGAAGCGCATGCCCACGGGGGGTAGCGCATTTTCGCGCCGGACGGAGCCCGGCACGTGGAAGAGGTGCCGTCCTTGCGCCGCCGTCATTGCGAGCGGAGCGAAGCAATCTAGACGGCGCCACGCTTCCCGATGTTCCGCTGCACTGGGTTGCTTCGCTGCGCTCGCAATGACGAAGCGCGCCGCCCGCTAGTGCGGGGCGACGCGGCGCTTCGCGACGAGGAGGATCGCCGCGCCGGCGAGTCCCGACAGGGCCGAGCCCGCGAGCACGCCGAGCTTCACGGCGGTCTCGTGCTGCGGGTCCGGGAAGGCGAGGCCGCCGATGAACAGGCTCATGGTGAAGCCGATGCCGCACAGGACCGTGACCCCGTAGACCTGCCCCCAGCCGGCCCCGGCCGGGCGCTTGGCCCATCCCAGCGCCACGGCCAGCCGTAGGCTCGCGAACACGCCGGCCTGCTTGCCGAGGAACAGGCCCGCCGCGATGCCGAGCGTCACCGGCTGGAGCAGGGCCTCGGGGGTGAGGCCGGAGAGGTCGACGCCGGCATTGGCGAAGCCGAAGACCGGGACCACCCCGTAGGTGATCCAGGGGGCGAGGGCGTGCTCCAGCCGGTGCAGGGGCGAGTGCGCGTCCTCCGGCCGGCCCGGGCTGACCCGGATCGGGATCGTGATCGCGAGCAGCACGCCCGCGATCGTCGCGTGGATCCCGGAGCGCAGCACGAGGACCCACAGCACGAGGCCGAGGAGCCCATAGGCCGGGAGCCACCCGATCCCCGCCCGGTTGAGGCCGTAGAGGGCGGCCAGCACCGCGGCGGCGAGCGCCAGCATGGTGAGGTCGAGGCCGGAGCTGTAGAACAGCGCGATCACCACCACGGCGCCGAGGTCGTCGACGATGGCGACCGCGCTGAGGAAGATCTTGAGGGAGACCGGCACCCGCGACCCGAGGAGCGCGAGGACGCCCAGCGCGAAGGCGATGTCGGTGGCGGCCGGGATCGCCCAGCCCCGCAGGGTGCCGGCCCCGAGATTGGTGAGCGCGTAGAATGCGGCCGGGACCGCCATGCCGCCGAGCGCCGCGACGCCGGGCAGGACCCGGTCGGGCCAGGTCCGCAGCCGCCCGTCGAGGGCCTCGCGCTTGATCTCCAGGCCGACCAGCAGGAAGAACCCGGCCATCAGGCCGTCGTTGATCCAGTGCTGCACGCTCATCGGGCCGAGTTCGGCGTGGAGGGCGTGCGCGTAGGTGTCCGCGAGCGGCCCGTTGGCGACGACCAGCGCCAGGGCCGCCGCCGCCATCAGGATCAGCCCGCCCGCCGCCTCGCCGGCGAGCAGCGTGCGGATGATCGAGAGGGGGCGGGGCCTCCGCCTCGGAGGGGGGCGGTCAGGGGCGGGCGAGGTCATCGCGACACGCCTTGCCGCGCATCGGAGACGCGCGCAACCGCGCGGCCGAGACCGTTACGACGTCCGCCCCAGGGCCGCGCGGATCAGCGCCAGCCCGTCCGGGCTCGACCACGCGGCCGGCCCCTTCATCACCCCGATCGTGCAGCCCCGCGCGTCGACCAGCATCGTGGTCGGCAGGCCGGGCGACTGCGTGTCGCGCTGGAGGATCGGCAGCACGCGGCCGCCGGGATCGGCGTAGAAGGCGAGGTCGTGGATGCCCGCCTGCTTCAGCCATTCCGCCGGCTTCTCGAGGTTGCGCGTGTCGACGTTGATCGCGACGACCTGGAAGTCGGGCCCGCCGAGCTGCGCCTGGAGCCGGTCGAGGGCCGGCATCTCGGCCTTGCAGGGCGCGCACCACGTCGCCCAGAGATTCACGAGGAGCAGCCGGCCCCTGAGGTCGGCGAGGCCGGTCTCGGCGCCGTCCGGCCCCTTGAACCGGATGTCCGGCGCGGGCCGGGCCTGCGGCGGGGCCTGCATGGCGGCGACCTCGCCCTTCGCGGCTGCATCGACCCGGGCGAGCGCCGGCTTGGCGGCGGCGCAGGGCTGAAGGGCGCCGCCCGTGTTGCCGGGCAGGAGACCGCTCCCGTATAGGGCGAGGCCGAGGACGGCGAGCGCGGCGACGCCCGCGCCGGCCAGGATGGGCGTGCGGCCGGGCATCAGGCTCGGGCCTCGGGACGGTCAGGGCGCGGAAGGATCGACATGAGCAACCGGATGTGGGGCGGCCGCTTCGCGAGCGGCCCGGCGGAGATCATGGAGGAGATCAACGCCTCCATCGGGTTCGACAAGCGCCTCGCGCCCCAGGATATCCGCGGCTCGCTGGCGCATGTGGCGATGCTGGGCCAAGCCGGCATCCTGCCGGCGGAGGATGTGGCCGCGATCGAGGCCGGGCTCAAGTCCGTGCGTGACGAGATCGAGGGCGGAAGCTTCGCGTTCAAGCGCGAGCTCGAGGACATCCACATGTCGGTGGAGAGCCGGCTGACCGAGATCGTCGGCCCGGCCGCCGGCCGCCTGCACACGGCGCGCTCGCGCAACGACCAGGTCGCCACCGACATGAAGCTCTGGGTGCGCGACACCCTCGATTCCCTCGACCAGCAGGCCGCCGACCTGCAGCGCGCCCTCAGCCAGGCGGCGCTGAAGCACGCCGGCACCGTGATGCCGGGCTTCACCCATCTCCAGTCGGCCCAGCCGGTGACCTTCGGCCATCACTGCCTCGCCTATGTCGAGATGCTGGCCCGCGACCGGGGCCGGTTCCGCGACGCCCGGGCGCGGCTCAACGAGTGCCCGCTCGGCGCCGCCGCGCTCGCCGGAACGTCCTTCCCGATCGACCGGCACGCCACCGCGGCGGCCCTCGGCTTCGACCGGCCGACCGCCAACTCCCTCGACTCGGTCGCCGACCGCGACTTCGCCCTGGAGGCGCTGGCGGCGGCCTCGATCTGCGCCGTGCACCTGTCGCGCTTCGCCGAGGAGCTGGTGGTCTGGACCTCGGCCCAGTTCAACTTCGTGCGGCTGTCGGACGGGTTCACCACCGGCTCGTCGATCATGCCGCAGAAGCGCAACCCCGACGCCGCCGAGCTGGTGCGCGCGAAGAGCGGCCGGATCATCGGCGCGCTGACCGGCCTGCTCATCGTCATGAAGGGCCTGCCGCTCGCCTACTCGAAGGACATGCAGGAGGACAAGGAGGGCACGTTCGACGCCCTCCAGGCCCTGTCCCTGTGCCTCGCCGCCATGACCGGCATGGTGAAGGACCTGGAGCCCAACGCCGAAGTGCTCGGCCGCGCCGCCGGCTCCGGCTACGCCACCGCCACCGACCTCGCCGACTGGCTGGTGCGCGAGCTCGGGCTGCCGTTCCGTCAGGCACACCACGTCACCGGCCGCCTCGTCGGCGCGGCTTCCGCCAAGGGCGTCGGGCTCGAAGAGCTGTCGCTGCCCGAGATGCAGGAGGCGGAGCCGCGGATCACCGAGGCGGTCTACGCGGTGCTGGGCGTCGAGAACTCGGTGGCGAGCCGCACCAGCTACGGCGGCACCGCACCCGACAACGTCCGGCGCCAGGCGCAGGCCTGGATCGAGCGGCTGGGCTGAGCCGTCGCGGCCGACGGCGACCGGCGCCGGCTGACGCTTCGCGCCGCTAGCCCCTGAGGGTTGCCGGGGGCCTGCGGCCCGACGCTCCGACCGCGGGGTGGGCCCCCGGTCGCCTCGGATCAGGGAACGGGCCCCCGCTCATCCACAGGACCGTTCAAAATTGTGCATTGCAACCCTCGGCCCACCCGCGCGTTCACCATCTGGCTAAGTCCGCTCAGCTACAAGCTTCGCCGTCTGGATCGGAGTTCGCAGGATGCCTGTCGAGAGTTGGCTGAACACGGAGGAGGTGCCGGATTTCGCGGCGCACGCCACGGCGATGATCGACGCCGCCCTGACCGGTTCGGGCCTGACGCGCGAGTCCTACTGGGCCGCCGTCCGCAAGGGCTACAACACCCCCTACAACGATCCGCCCCGCCAGCGCGCCGCGCCGGCCCGGCCGAACGCCATCGCGGTGCCCGCCGGCCCGGCGGTCGAGGCGCTGCCGGTCCCGGCCGGCGTCATCGCGGCCCGGGCGACGGAAGCCCGCGCCGTCTGATTGTCGACGGATCCCGCCTCGCCATCTTGCCGACGTTTTACGCAAGCTTCACTAATCCCGAACCCCGGTCCGGCTCCTGACGGAGCCGCCCGTCGTCAGGAAGTGAAGATGGTCCGCGTCCCCCGCTCGCTCCCGGTCGGAGCTCTCGCCCTGCTCGCCTCCGGGCTGGTTACCGGCCTCGTCGGAGGTGTGCTCGGCGGGACCTGTCTGGTCGCGACGGCGGCCCACGCCCAGGACGCGGCGGCGGCCCCGGACGCCGGCGGTGGCGACGCGGCCCCGTCGCGGCGCGGGCGGCGGCACGGCCGCGAGCGGAGCAAGCGCGCCGAGAAGAAGACCGCGACCCCGCCGGGGATGCAGCAGGCCACCCCGGTGGCGATCTTCGGCGACTGGAACGTGTTCGTGAACGGCGACGGCCGCAACAAGCTCTGCTACGCGATCGCGCAGCCGCAGACGCGCTCGCCCAAGACCCTGAAGCGCGACACCGCCTACCTGTTCGTGAGCGTGCGCAAGGGCGAGAACATCCAGAACGAGGTGGCGGTGATGCTGGGCTTCCCGTCGAAGCCCGCGGCCTCCCAGGTCAAGCCCGGCTCCGCGGCCGCGCCGACCGACCCGAGCCTCAACCTCGGCGCCAGCCGCTACGGCCTCGTGGTCAAGGACGGCAATGCGTGGCTGCAGAACCCCGCCGAGGAGGCGCGGGTCGTCTCCGAGATGAGCGCCCGCAACCCGAAGATCATCATCAAGGCCACGTCGCTGCGCGGGAACCCGACGAGCGACGAGTACGCGCTCGGCGGATTCGCGGAGGCCATGAAGCGCACCCGGGACGAGTGCAGCAAGTAGCGGGCGGGTCAGGCCCGCCGCAGCGCGGGCCGGTGCGCCCGGTCGGGGGGCCGGGTCCGGGCGCTCATGCGCGCGCGGGCCGCGCGGGCGGCCTGCTCGGCCGTGCGGAACACGGCGCCGTCGAGCCCGTCGAAATCGCGCGCGGACGAGAAGAACCGGACGCCGCGCCCCTCGGGAACGGCGATCCCGGCGGTGACCTCACCGATCTCGATCACCCGGGCGGGTTCGCTCGGGCCGAGGGCCGGGTCCGCGAGGTCGGGACGGTCTTCGGGTTTGTACTCTGCGAGGCTGTGCATCGGATCGGGAACTCCCTGGGCCGGCCGGTCGCCGTGCCGGATCGCGTTGGCTGCTGCGGAGGATCGACGGGGCTCAGCGTCGACAGCGCCGGCGGGCGGCGGGGCAGCAGGGGGCGATCGGGAGCGGGTATCGAAGGGACGATGTGCGAGTGACCATCGGACGTCCTCCAGACTGAAGGACCGCGCGGCGCGGGGCCGGCGCAGTGCTTTAGCGTTTGATCACGCGGCGCAAGCTACGCTTCTCAAAGGACCGCGGCCGGTCCTGTCGCGCACCCGAAGTGCGCGGCCGGGCCGGCATCCCTGAAGATGGGCGCGGCACGGCGCACCGTCAACGGAACGGACTTCCGATTTCGAGGGCCGGCCTGGCAGGAAGCCGGTCCCGGGCGCGCGTCCGGGAGGCGGATCGTTCAGGCCGCGGCGATCACCGCGGCGAGGTCGGAGAAGTCCGAGAAGATCCGGGCCGCGCCGGCCTCCGCGAGCCCGGCGCCCGCCGGATCGTGACCCCAGTGGCCGCCGCCGGTGAAGCCCGCGACCCGCATGCCGGCGCTCCGGGCCGCCGTGACCCCGGGAACGCTGTCCTCGATCACGAGGCAGGCCGCCGGAGCGACGCCCATCCGCTCGGCGGCGAACAGGAACAGGTCGGGGAAGGGCTTGCCCCGCGCCACCTGCGCCGAGGAGAAGACGCGGTCGCCGAACAGGGGGAGCAGCCCGGTCAGCGTCAGGGAGTGGCGCAGCCGCACCGGGTCGCTGCTCGACGCGACGCAGACCGGCAGGCCCACGGCGGCGACCGCCTCGGCGACGCCGCGCATCGCCCGCAGCTCCGCGTCGAACAGCGCCAGGGTCTCGGCCTTCACCGCCTCGACGAAGCCGTCCGGGGCGGTGACGCCGTAGTCGCTCGCGATATGCGCCATGATCGAGGGCATCGCGGTGCCGGTGAAGCGCGCCCGCACGGTGGCGAAGTCGATGTCCACGCCGATCCGGTTGAGCCCGGCCGTCAGGCAGGCGAGGCTCAGGGGCTCGCTGTCCACGAGGACGCCGTCGCAATCGAAGATCACGAGGCCGAGATTCGTCGCGCGCGCGTCCAAGGTCGACCGTTCCCGCACGGCCCGCCGCCGCCGGGCGACCCTGTGGCATGGGCCCGAGGGCCCCGCAACCGCGCGGATCGACGCTCGCCCCGGGTGCTTGCACCTTGCGGCGCGGCCCCATACTCCCGGGGCGGGCGCGCCGATCCGGCACCCACGGCCCGTAAGGCAAGGCTCAGAAGGCCCCGCGATGTTCCGCTTCCTGGCCCGCGTCCTGGGCTTCCTGCTGATGGCCGGCGGCTTCGTCGCGCTGGTCTACGACGGTGCCCGCTCCATCGCCAACAACGGGCTGCGGGTGACGCCGCTCTCCGACGTGATCGCCACCCTGTTCAAGGACAAGGCCAGCGCCCTGCAGGGCAGCGTGGAGGGGGCGGCGCCCTGGCTCTGGCACATCCTGGGCCTGCCGCTCACCCTGGCGCCGGCCTCCCTGATCGGCCTCGGCCTCGGCGCGGTCCTGCTCTGGCTCGGCCAGCCGGGCCGCGAGCCGATCGGGTTCCTGACGAAGCCCTGATCCGACGAAGCCCTGATCCTCCGGACGGGCTAGCGGGCCGCGAGCTTGGCCTCGGCCTCGGCCAGGGCGGCCTTCAGCCGCTCGATCTCGGCGGTCAGCGCGTAGTGCTCGCTGACGTCGAGCTGCGAGGCGAAGAAGTAGACCACCCGTCCCGCCTCGTCCCGCACCGGGCCGACGTAGAGGGCGTTCTGGAAGGTCGAGCCGTCCCTGCGGTAGTTGAGGAGGTCGACCCGGATGTCCTCCTCCCGCCGGATGGCCGCGCGGAGGCGGTCGACGGCCGCCGCCTCGGTGTCGGGCCCCTGCAGGAAGCGGCAATTGCGGCCGACCACCTCCATCCGGGTGTAGCCGGTCAGCTTCAGGAAGGCGTCGTTCACGAAGACGATCGGGTTATCGTGCTGGGCCGGATCGGTGATGATCATCGGCATCCGGGTCGCCCGCACGGCGGCCGCGAAGGGATCGCCCCGGTGCGCCTCCGCCTTGAGGTCGTCCGGCACGTGGCTCGTGGCGGTCCCGCCCGTCTCCATCCGGATCAGCCCCTCACAGCGCCGCGCAGGGCGGACGTCCGACCCGCGTCGTCGGGGCACCAAGCCGGAATTTGCCCGCGCGGTCCAGTCTCTCGCGGCGCGGTTCGCGGAGGGCGGGCGCCGAACGTCGTCCGGCGGTCCCCGCCTTCCCGTATCGGGCGGCGCCCGAGACCGGGAGGCGGGCCGCTGGCGCACCGCTTCGCGGGGGCCTGCCACCAGCAGTCCCCGGCCAAGAAGCTGGCCAAGAACCGGGCCAAGAACCCGGCCGGCTGTTGCGGCCCGGTGGGAACCGGCGGCGGCGCCCGAGCCTCACGGGCTCCGGCTGTCGGGCCGCGTCTGCGGGCCCGGCGCCGGGGCGCCGGCGGCGCCGCCCCGCAGGGGCGGCGTGCTGTTCGGGCTGCGCAGCACGATCAGGACGCTGCCGAGGACCGAGAGGGCGAGGGCGGTCGCGAGGAGGATGAAGAGCCAGCGGGGCATCCGGGGCGGTTAGCACATCGGAGCCGGCGCGCCGAGCGGCCCGGCATGTGACGGGCCGAACCAGCGGCCCACCGCCTCCCGCAGGCCGTCGAGGGCCGTTGCCGCGCCCGTCCAGGCGATGCAGCCGTCGGGGCGGACCAGCGTCGAGGGCCCGTCCGGGACCGCCACGCAGGTCACCCGGCCCGTCGCCGCGGCGACCATCCGGGAGGCCGCGCCGTCGGCGCTGCCGTCGACGAGGAGGCCCCGGCCGTCCTGCATCGCGCCGTAGAGCGTCGCGCCGCCGGCGCCGAGCGGCCCGTCGCCGGCCATCCGGCCGACCGCGTCCTCGGCCGAGCCGAGATCGTACCGGGCGCTCAGGCCGCGCATCAGGCCGCCGAGGATCCGGCTGACCTCGTCGCTCTCCAGGAGCCGCGCCATCAGGTCGCGCAGCGCGCCCGATTGCGGATCGGGCCGCAGGATCGCCGCCTGGGCGCGGGTGTTGGCCGTGACGGCCTCGGCCACCGGGCGCCGCTCGGCCGTGTAGGTGTCGAGCAGGGTCTCGGGCATCTCCCCGCGCAGCACGGCGGCGAGCTTCCAGCCGAGATTGGCGGCGTCGCCCAGGCCGAGGCTCAGGCCCTGGCCGCCGAAGGGCGCGTGGACATGCGCCGCGTCGCCGGCGAGCAGCACGCGGCCCCGGCGGTAGGTGTCGACGAGGCGCGTGTTGTCGGCCCACCGGTTCGCGACCGCGACCCGGGCGACGCGGACGTCCGTGCCGCTGACCCGGCGCAGCGCGGTCTCGATCTCGTCGCGCGTGACGGGCGCCTGCCGGTCGGCCGGCGGGCCGCTGAAATCCAGCATGAACAGGCGGCGCGGGAACGGCCCGTGGCCGTAGACGCCCCCCGGCCCGCGGTGCCAGCCGACCGGCAGCGTGCCGGCGGGATCGTCGAGATCGGCGATCGCCTGGTACATGGTGAGCGTCGGCGGCGTGCCGGGGAAGGCGAAGCCGGCCATCTTGCGGACCGCGCTGCGGCCGCCGTCGCAGCCGACGAGATAGGCGCAGCGGACGCGCGCGTCGCCCGTCGGCGCGGTCCAGGCCACCTCGACCCCGTCGGCCGACTCCGTGAAGCCCGTGAGCGTGCAGCCGCGGCGCAGGTCGATCCCGCGCGCCGCGGCGCGGTCGAGCAGCATGGCTTCGAGGCTCTGCTGATCGACCGCGCGCATGCGCCGGTCCGGCTCCGCCTGCGGGCCGCGGCGGATGAACAGGAAGCCGAAATGGCCGCTGAACTGCGCCCCGCGCGGGCCGCCGCCGACCTGACCCGGCAAGCGGCCCATCGCCGCGAGGCTCCGCGCCTCGGCGGCCTCGATCGCCGCGCCCATCCCCCGCCGCTGCAGCGCCTCGACGCCCAGGGGGCCGAGCCCCAGCGCCTTGATGGTGGTGCTCGGCTCGGTGAGGCGCTCCAGCACCCGGACGCGCGCGCCCCCGAGGGTCAGCTCGATGGCGGTGAGGAGCCCGACCGGCCCGGCTCCAACCACGACGACGTCGACAGGCTCATCCATGGACTTAATCCATTTCTATACTCAGTCCATGAATGGATGTGGTATGAGGCGGCGCATGTCAACGCCTCCCGACCGCCGGTCCCGCAAGCGCCTCGCCACCCGGCAGGCCATCTCCGACGCCGCCACGCGGCTGTTCCTGGAGCGCGGCTTCGACGCCGTGACGGTGGATGAGATCGCGGCGGCTGCGGATGTCGGCCGGATGACCGTGTTCAACCATTTCCCCCGCAAGGAGGACATGTTCTACGACCGCGATGAGGAGGGGCGCGCACTCCTGCGCGAGACCCTGCGGCAGCGCGATCCCCGGGTCGCGCCGGTCGAGACGCTCCGCCAGCTGGCGCACCGGCTGGTGACGGGCCGGAACCCGGTCGTGGAATTCTCGGCGCGCAGCGGCGCCTTCGTCGCGACGGCGGCCGGGAGCGAGACGCTCAAGGCCCGGGCCCGGGCGATCCGGGACGAACTCGCGGGCGTGGTGCGGGTCGCGCTCGCCGAATCCGTCGGGCGCGGGCCTGAGGATCCCGACGCCGACCTGGCGGCCGGCCTGCTGCTGGCGACCTGGAGCGTGGCCTTCCTCCGGGCGCACCGGACCTTCCGGGCGACGCGGCGGACGGAGGCGGCGAATGCCGCCTTCCTGGCGGTCATCGACCGGGGGACGGCCGGCCTCGCGGCGGCGCTGGCCGGCACGCCCTACGCGGAGGCGGCCGCGCCCTGAGCGGCGACCATCCCCGGGGTCCCGGCCTACGGTGCCTTCAGCACCGCCCGGCAGGCGGCGGGCAGCGCCGCCATGGTCATGGCGGGCTTGGCCTTCGGCGGCGTCTTCGGGGGCTTCGGGTGGAGCACCGCGTCCGAGAACCAGTAGCTGAGGTCGTCGCAGCCGTCGCCCGGCGGCGGCGCGCCCTGGGGCTGGCAATCCTCCTGGCCGGCCGGGCAGGAAAGCCGGATATGGTAGTGGTAATTGTGCCCGTACATCGGGCGGACCTTGGACATCCAGCGGCTGCCCGCGGCGTCGCGGCAGAGGGCCTTCTTGATCGCCGCGTTGACGAAGATGCGCTCCACCTCCGGCTGCTCGGCGGTGATCTTGATCAGCTGCAGGTGCGTGGGCGTCCAGACCTGGGGATCGATGTCGAGGCGGTCGCGGCGGACCATGTCGGTGGCCGAGGTCTCCTCGCGCTCCGCCCGGCTCATGCGGTGGTCGGGCATCGGCGTCAGCCAGACGTCGGCGTCGATGCCGATCTGGTGCGAGGCGTGGCCGGTGATCATCGGGCCGCCGCGGGGCTGGGCCATGTCGCCCACGAGGAGGCCGGGCCAGCCGACCCGGGCGGCCTTCTGCGACAGCCGCTCGATGAAGTCGACCAGGTAGGGGGTGCCCCACATCCGGTTGCGGGACGGGCGCATGACCTGCCAGTTCGGCCCGTCGAGCGGCAGCGCCTCGCCGCCGGCGAAGCAGCCCTTGGCGTAGAAGCCGTAGATGTGGGCCGGACCGGAGGACGCCTTGGTGACCCGCCCGAACAGCGCCTTGGCGGGCGTCGAGGGCGCGTCCGGATTCTCCAGGGGCGGCAGCGGCTTCGGATTGACGCTGCCGCGATCCTGGGCCTGCGCGGCGGCGGGCAGGAGCAGGGCGGCGAGCGCGAGGTTCTGGGCGAAACGCGGCATCGGCATGCGGGGGCTGTTCGTCCGGCTGGAGAGGGCGGGCGCGGGCGCCCGCCGGAACGTGGCCCAGGGGCGGGGCGTTTTTCGGGCAGACGGCGCGCGTCGCGCGGAAACGGTCGGGAGGCGGCGATGACGGGAACGGGAACGGACACCGGTCAGCCCGGCACGGTGAACCCGGCCGGCCGGGAGCCCCGCCGCCTGATCGCCAGCGATCGGGTCATCGGGACGGATGTCCGCCGGCCCGACGGGACACGGGTCGGACGGATCGAGCGGCTGATGCTCGACAAGGTCTCGGGCCGGGTCGCCTACGCGGTGATGAGCTTCGGCGGGTTCCTGGGCCTCGGCGAGGACTTCTACACGCTGCCCTGGTCGGTGCTGCGGTTCGAGCCGCAGCAGGACGCCTACGTGGTCGACATTACCGAGGCGCAGCTGCGCGCCGCCCCGGCCCGCACCCCCGAGGGCACCGATCCGGCCGCGGACGGCGCCTGGGAGGAGCAGATCCACCGCTACTACGACGCGGCGCCCTA
The DNA here is from genome assembly GCF_053345715.1 of Methylobacterium sp. D48H. Classification (NCBI taxonomy): domain Bacteria; kingdom Pseudomonadati; phylum Pseudomonadota; class Alphaproteobacteria; order Hyphomicrobiales; family Methylobacteriaceae; genus Methylobacterium; species Methylobacterium sp. D48H. Next base: position 59,592 of record NZ_JBKFAP010000015.1, on the reverse strand, counting down.
CTGGGGCATCTAGGCGGCGCCGCGACCGTCTGCGGGTCTCAGCGGACGTGGCGCGTGACCGGCCCGCACCAGCCGGGCAGGTAGTCGGCGTCCTTGGACTTGGCCAGCGACATCGCCCGCTCCAGGGCCGAGGAGAAGTCGTTCTCGATCCGCTTCTCCTTGATGTTCCGCCGCAGGAAGTCGGCCCAGAGAAACTCGCTGAACGGCGTCGTGTCCTTCGCGAAGCCGCCGGCCCGGCGCAACTCGCCGGCGAGGCTGCGATAGGGGTCGTCCACCAGGGCGTCGACGGATTTCGGGATGTCGTCGAAGTGCTGGCGCACGCCGTCGGCGTCGTAGGGGTGGGTCCAGGATTTGTGGTCGCAGACCGTCCAGAACGCGTCCTTGTCGAGGTAGTGCAGGTCGGCCACCACGGTGACGAGCACGTTCTCGACGCCCTCCTCGTGCAGGGCGCGGGAGAGGTGGTGGTGATCGATGATGTAGTGGCGCTTCTTCGGCCCGAGCAGCGTCGGGATCATGTGGGCGCCGAGGAATTCCTTCTTCTTCTCGCCGTCGTACTCCCGCCAGCGCCGCCGCTTCTCCGCCACTTCCCGGTAGCCCACGGTCATCTGCGTCGGGCGCAGCTCCGCGATCGGGATGGTCTTGAGCAGCGGCTCTCTACTGGCCATGGGGTCTCCTTCGTGCGTGGATTTGTCACGCGATCGTCAGACACCTATTCAGGATCGGGTGAGCGGCCAGGGCGCGCGGCGCTCACGTTTCCGGCATCGCGCGGACGGCCTCCAGCACGAACACGCGGATCGCCGAGGACAGGTTCTGGCCGTCGCGGCCGGCGTCGATGTGCCCGATGAGGGCCTGGACCGACTGGCCCCGCGCCTCCGCGATCGCCCGCAGGGCCGCCCAGAACGGGTCCTCCAGGGACACGCTGGTCCTGTGGCCGGCGATCATCACGGAGCGCTTGGTGATGCCCGGGCTCATGGCGAGGCGGCTGCGCGTCCCGTCCTCGCGAGCGGAGCGAAGCGATCCAGGGCAGCGCGACCCTGGTCGGCGTGGCGCGACTGGATCGCTTCGCTCCGCTCGCAAGGACGGTGGGGCTGCTGCATCCGGATCTGCTCTCAGTCTGCCGGATCGGGCTCGCCCCGCTCCAGGCGGTGGCCCTCGTGCCGCTCGGTCTCCAGGGCCTTGCGGCGCTGCTGGAGGGTCCTGGCCTTCTTCGGCTGCCCGAAGGCGATGCGGTTGGACTCGGCCTTCGTGTCGGCCTCGGCGCGGGCCTTCGCCTTGCGGACCTGACGCAGGTTGATGATCTCGGCCATGGATCGCCTCCCGGCAATGGCGACCGGCGCAGGACACCCGCGCCGGCCAAATCCCAAGAAACTAATCGGCGCTGGGGGCCAGCATGGTCTCCGGCCGCACCACGCGCTCGAACTCCGCCTCGGTCACGTAGCCGAGGCGCAGGGCCTCCTCCTTGAGGGTCGTGCCGTTCTTGTGCGCGGTCTTGGCGATCTCGGCGGCCTTGTCGTAGCCGATCGAGGGGGCGAGCGCGGTGACCAGCATGAGCGACCGGCTCATCAGGTCGGCGATCTTGTCCTCGTTGGCCTTGATGCCGACGACGCAATTGTCGGTGAAGCTCACCGCCGCGTCGGCGAGCAGGCGGATCGACTGCAGCACCGCGTTGGCGATCACCGGCTTGAACACGTTGAGCTCGAAATTGCCCTGGGAGCCGGCGAAGCTCACCGTGGTGCCGTTGCCGATCACCTGGGCGCAGACCATCGTCAGGGCCTCGCACTGGGTCGGGTTGACCTTGCCGGGCATGATCGAGGAGCCGGGCTCGTTCTCGGGGAGCGACAGCTCGCCGAGGCCGGAGCGCGGGCCCGAGCCGAGGAAGCGGATGTCCTGGGCGATCTTGAACAGGCCGGCGGCGAGCGCCGAGAGGGCGCCCTGCGTGAACACCAGGGCGTCGTGGGTCGCGAGCGCCTCGAACTTGTTCTCGGCCGACGTGAAGGGCAGGCCGGTCAGCTCGGCGACCTTGGCGGCGAAGCGCTCGGCGAATTCCGGATGGGCGTTGAGGCCGGTGCCGACCGCCGTGCCGCCCTGGGCGAGCGCCAGCACCCCCGGCAGGGTCGCGGCGACCCGCGAGCCGCCGAGGGCGACCTGCGCGACGTAGCCGGAGAATTCCTGGCCGAGGGAGACCGGCGTCGCGTCCTGCAGGTGGGTGCGCCCGATCTTGACGATCGCGTCGAACGCCTTGGCCTTGGCGTCGAGGGCGGCGTGGAGGTGGGAGAGTGCCGGCAGCAGGCGGCCCTGGATCTCGCGGGCCACCGCGATGTGCATGGCCGTGGGGAAGGTGTCGTTGGAGGACTGGCCGCGGTTGCAATGGTCGTTCGGGTGGACCGGCGACTTGCCGCCGCGCTGGCCGCCCAGGCGCTCGTTGGCGAGGCTGGCGATCACCTCGTTGGCGTTCATGTTCGACTGGGTGCCCGAGCCGGTCTGGTAGATGACGAGCGGGAACTCGTCGTCGTAGCGGCCCTCCACGACCTCGGCGGCCGAGGCCGCGATGGCGTCGGCGAGCTTCGGGTCGAGGGCGCCGAGATCCTTGTTCACCAGGGCGGCGGCCTGCTTCACCACCCCGAGGGCGTGGACGAGCGGCGCCGGCATCCGGTCGGTGCCGATCTTGAAGTTCTGGATCGAGCGCTGCGTCTGCGCGCCCCAGTAGCGGTGGGCCGGGACCTCGATCGGACCGAAGGTGTCGGACTCGGTGCGGGTGGCGGTCTCGGTGGGCGACATCGTGGCCTCTACGTCTGGTGCAGTGCGGTGCCTACTTAAATGAGGCGCGGGTGAATCGCGATGCCGGTTTTCCCCGGTGCGCCGACAAGGGCGGGGCTCTGTTCCCGCCGGACAAGGAGCCGATGAGCGCCACGATCGATCTCTCCGAACCGATGGCCGGCACCCGGTTCCGCCCCGTCGTGCCGCCGCCGCTGAAGGAGCCGCTCGGCTTGTTCGAGTTCCTGCGGGCGGCGCGCAAGAACCCGATCACCACCTGGATGGACGCGCATTTCAAGCTGCCGGTCGTGGCGGCCGAGGGCGCGATGGGCCGGATCACCCTGGTGAGCGACCCGGCGCTGATCCGCTACCTGCTGATCGAGAACCCCGACGGCTACCGCAAGGACGACCTCCAGCGCCGCGTGCTGGCCCCGGGGCTCGGCAACGGCCTGCTCAGCGCCGAGGGCGACGAGTGGCGGCTCCAGCGCCGGACGCTGGCGCCGATCTTCAACGCCCGGACGGTCCAGGGCTTCTCCGACGCGATGAACGCCGCCGGGGCGCGGCTCGGCCGCCGCCTCGTCCGCCGCGACGGCAAGCGGGTCGACGTCGCCCTGGAGATGACCCGCGTCACCCTCGACGTGCTGGAGCGTACGATCTTCACGCAAGGTTTGCCGAGCGATCCCGACGCGCTGGGCCGCGCGATCACGCGCTTCCTCGAGGCCGTCGGGCCGATCGACCCCCTCGACGTGTTCGGCGTGCCCGATTTCGTGCCGCGGATCGGCCGGTTGCGGGCGCGCCCGGCGGGGCGCTTCTTCGCCGAGGTGGTCGACGAACTGATCGCCCGGCGCAAGGCGCTGATGGCGGGGGGCGAGGCGCCCCGGGACCTGCTGACCCTGCTGCTCGCCGCGCAGGATCCCGAGACCGGCAACGGGCTCTCGGACCTCGCCGTGAAGGCCAACATCGTCACCTTCATCGCCGCCGGCCACGAGACCACGGCCAATTCCCTGACCTGGGCGCTCTACTGCCTGTCGCAGGATCCCGCCGCGCAGGCGCGGGTCGAGGCCGAGGTCGACGCGGCCGGGCCGGGGGATTTCGCCGTCGAGCGCCTGCCCTTCACCCGGGCGGTGATCGAGGAGGCGATGCGGCTGTTCCCGCCGGTGCCGTTCCTCAGCCGGCAGGCGGTCCGCGACGACCGCCTCGGCCGGATCAAGGTGCCGCGGGGCTCGCTGGTGATGGTGGCGCCCTGGGTGCTCCACCGCCACCAGCTGCTCTGGGACGACCCGGAGGCCTTCGTGCCGGAGCGGTTCCTGCCCGAGAACCGGGACGCGATCCCGCGCTTCGCCTACCTGCCGTTCGGGGCGGGGCCGCGGGTCTGCATCGGCCAGAGCTTCTCGATCCAGGAGGCGGTGATCGTGCTGGCCCACGTGGTCCGGGCGGTGCGCTTCCGGCTGCCGGCGGATCACCCCGCGGTCACGCCGCTCCACCGGGTGACGCTCCGGCCGGAGCACGGCTTGCGCATGGAGGCCGAGCGGCGAGCGTGAGCGGGTTGACGGGTTCCCCGTGCGTTCTCACATTGCCGGAACGGGTCAGCAGAGTCGCGCTGGCTGAGATCGGGCACGAACCGCGATGGTCGACACCGTTGCTCCCGTGACGCTGGATTATGCCGAGCAGGTCGCCCGCGTCCTGCGCTCCAATGCGGAGACGGAAAAGTTCGTGGCCGAGCAGCGGAAGCTGATCGACGAGCAGACCAAGCTTCAGGCCGAGGCGGCGAAGCTGCACGCCGAGACGCTCAAGCTCGGTCGAGACCGTGTCCTGGCCCCGCTCTCCATCGGTTTCGCCGGCATGGCAGCTGCGGCCGCATTCTTCGGCGCGGGCGCCGCGTTCGTCAAACTTCTGAGCCCCTGACCGTCGATCTGGGGCACGACCGGCGCCGGCGCGGTCCGAAATGCCTGCCGCGACTGTGTGAAGCTCCCTGGGCGATCGTCTGGGCAACGTTCGGTCGAGGCCTGCTATCGGGCATGCCCCGAGCTTCGATTTGAACGCGTTCCCATCGCCTCGCCTCACCGCGCCTGAGCCTGACGGATCTCGCAGCGGAAAGGTCGTGACCGAGTCGGCCAGGGGCGATCTCAGCTCTTCTTGCGGAAGGCGTCCAGGCTCACGACCTCGGCGCTGCCCTCCTCGCCCTCCTTCTTGGCGGCGGGGCGGGGGGCCTTGTCGTCGGTCTTGCCGGCGTCCTTCTCGCCCGGGGCGGCGGGCGCGGGAAGACCCTTCGGCGCGCCCGCGCCGATCGTCGCGAGACCGGCGCTCTTGGGCCGCACCTCGCCGGGTTCCGAGCCGGCGCCGCGGGGACCGGGCTTGGCCGGGGCGGCGTTGGCCTCCTCGGGGGTCTCGCCGGCCTCGCTGAGGTCGAACTTCAGGCCGAACTGCACGGAGGGGTCGAAGAAGCCCGACAGGGCGTCGAACGGCACCAGCAGGCGCTCCGGCACGCCCGAGAAGGACAGGCCGACCTCGAAGGCGTGCTCGGTGACGTTGAGGTCCCAGAACTGGTGCTGCAGGACGATCGTCATGTCCTGCGGGTACTTCTCGCGCAGGGCCTGCGACATCCGCACGCCGGGGGCCTCCGTCCGGAACGAGACGTAGAAATGGTGCTCGCCCATCAGCCCCTCGCGGGCCGCGTCGGTCAGGACCTTGCGCACCACGCCGCGCAGGGCGTCCTGTACCAGGAGGTCGTAGCGGATCAGGTCGTCTGCCATCTGCGGTCGCGCTCTCGCCCGGTCTGCCCGGCGCCCCGCCGCGGATGGCCGGACCGAGGACTGAAGTGGAGGCTTCTGTTGCCAGGCGCCTCCGAACCCCGCCTATGCGGAGCTACCCGCTAGGACTTCAGGTCGATATTGGGGACCGCTTACGCGGCCACCGCCACCGGAGCAAAGTTGTCGTTGGCAACTATTGCAAAGGCCCGATAACGGCGGAACCATGCCGAGCGAAAGCTCAACCTTTACGCCCTCGTCGATCCTATTTCGCCCCCGCCGAAGCCCCGGTTCCGATCACGCCCCTTGCGGCAGCATGTCCTGGGCTCGGGTGGAGGCGCCGGGTACCGCCCCCGGGTCCGATAGGTTTATTGCGAAGAACGTTTATCGCCATAGCCGGCCTCGCGACCGGCTCCCGAGATATAGAGGGGATCGGTCCGGTTTTGAAGCCCGATCGTGTCGCGCCGCCGCCTCATTTGGAGCCTCCGGGGGAGGCTGTTGCCGGAAGTGCGCAGTCGCGCGCCGCCGTCCCCGACGCGCGGGGCCCGCTCGAGCGCGCCTGGGGCGCGACGTGGCGGCTCGGCGCCCTGGTCGCCCTCGTGATCGTCTATCTCGGCGCGGCGAGCCTCCTGTCCCTCGCCACGGTGCGCGTCGGCTTCGACCTCTGGAGCGGGATCGACCCGTTCCTGCCCCCCGAGCGGCGCCCGTTCCTGGGCGCGGTGGAACTCGCCCACCGGGCCTTCGCGATCGACGCCCTGCGCCAGGTCTACCTCGCCGCCCTGGTGCTCGGCGGCGCGTGGTGGCACGACCGGACCGGTTGGCGCCGCCGCCTCGCCCTCGACCGCGAGCGGCCGAACGGCATGCGGCCGGTCGCGCTGCTGGGCCTCCTGCTGGTCTGGCCAGTGCTGCACATCGCCTGGGTCACCGGCACGGCGGAGCTGTTCGGCGCGAGCTTCGGCCAGCACGTGCGGCTGTCGCCGTTCATGAGCCAGGCGGCGGTCGCGGCCTGGCTCGCCTATCTGGCGATCCTGGCGCCGGTGGCCGAGGAGCTGCTGCTGCGCGGCGAGGCCTTCGCCCGCGCCCGGGCGGCCGTCGGACCCGCGGGGGCGATCCTGGTCACCGCGCTCATCTTCGCCGCCGCTCACATCTCGTCCTGGGGGCTCGCCCGGCCGGTCTCGCTGCTGCCCCTCGCCCTGGCGCTGGGCTGGCTGCGCTGGCGCACCGGCCGGCTCTGGCCCGGCATCGCCCTGCACGGCTGGTCGAACCTCGCCCTAGTGACCTACCTGCTCTGGCCGGTTTGAGGGCCGGTCTGAGGTCGGCTTGGCCGACAGGGCGCCGCGCGCAGGCCTGCGCCGGAGCGGCTCCCACGCGACGGCGGTGGACATATGGCGGCGGCGCGCTTGCCGGCCGGCGCGCCGGCGCGCAGGAATGGGCGATGGACGCTTATCACGACCTGCTCCGGCGCATCCTCGACGCGGGCGTCGCCAAGGACGACCGCACCGGCACCGGCACGCTCTCGGTGTTCGGCCACCAGATGCGCTTCGACCTGTCGGCGGGCTTCCCGCTGGTCACCACGAAGCGGCTGCACCTGCGCTCGATCATCCACGAGCTGCTCTGGTTCCTGGCGGGCGACACCAACGTGGCCGCGCTGAAGGCGAACGGCGTGACGATCTGGGACGAGTGGGCGGACGAGCGCGGCGATCTCGGCCCGGTCTACGGCAAGCAGTGGCGCTCCTGGGAGAGGCCCGGCGGCGGCACGGTCGACCAGATCGCCTGGGTGCTCGACGAGATCCGGCGCAACCCCGATTCCCGCCGCCTGATCGTGTCGGCCTGGAACCCGGCCGACCTCGACCGGATGGCCCTCGCGCCCTGCCACTGCCTGTTCCAGTTCTACGTCAGCGAGGGGCGGCTCTCCTGCCAGCTCTACCAGCGCTCGGCGGACGCCTTCCTGGGCGTGCCGTTCAACATCGCGAGCTACGCCCTCCTGACCCACATGATCGCCCAGGTGACCGGCCTCGGGGTCGGCGACTTCGTCCACACCTTCGGCGACGCCCATCTCTACCGGAACCACCTGGAGCAGACCCGCACCCTCCTGGCCCGGGAGCCGCGCCCGCTGCCGCACTTGCGGCTCAACCCGGAGGTGCGCGACCTCTTCGCCTTCCGGTTCGAGGACATCGCCATCGAGAACTACGACCCGCATCCCGCCATCGCGGCCCCGGTGGCGGTATGAGCGGCAATCCGCTTTCTACGGCTTCCAGAGTACCGAGGCGCGGCGCTTGTGCGAGGGTTCGCCTCTAAGATGTTACGCGACTAGAAGAGACAGATTTCCCTGTGACTTAGTTTCGGCAGGAGGATTTATAAATTTTTCAGGGAATTCTTCGAGGTCCTTCTTAGAAACGTCTGGCTTCTCCCTCACTAAAAATTCTTCCAGCTTTCTGTGTCTTGTGTATTTATTGCGTCGTTCCAGTATCGATATATTGAAATCGTACTCATCTATATCTGACGCCTTGAATTCTTGTTTGCTTATCAGGACCCACTCACGCAGATCGAATCGCTCTTTAAAATAAGCGTCCCCGCAGTCAATTCTATGCTGAACCTCGGTCAGATAGATTTTTGTGAACAATTGCTTGAACACTAGATAAATCTGCGCCCCGCCGATGACTATGATTTGAGAATTTCCCTGTATAATTGAAAAAAAATCTGCTATAAACAGGGCGTCTTCTGGTGATTTCGCCCAATAAAGGTTGTCTCGATTTTCTCCCCCTTTTGTTGAAAGGACAATATTAATTCTGTTTGGAAGCGGTCGACCTAAAGATTCGAGAGTTTTGCGGCCCATTATGACGGCGTGACCTACAGTCACTGATCTAAAAAATTTCAGATCAGTTTTTAGTTTCCATGGCAATTCATTCTCGCAGCCGATTACGTCGCCCGGATTGCTCCGGGCAACAATGTATGAAATCGATGGCATTGTGCGTTCGATCGGTTTCATTTTGTTAATATTTCATTCTGCCAGGCATTGGGCTGCGTGCATCAGAGAGCATCATCTCCTCGAACAGTTAAGGTGATATGTCGGCCTCGCTGTGGGGGTACGTAGGCAGGCCCTTGTTACGCAGCGAATCCAGAATCAGCGCCCCGACTCAAACGGTTTCTGTGAAGCGTATCTAACTTGATGTCGCAGTTGCCAACCATGCTCGGCATGCCCACCTGCCAGCCTTGACAGCACGGGGCGTGCGCCCGCAGGTGCCTGTCGGGTGCGCGCGCTCACGCCGGGCCTGCACATCCTGCGGGAAGATGCGCGTGCGGGCCCTCGAGGCCTCCAGCCGGGAGCGGTCGCGGTGCGATCGGTCCGGATGGTCGGGACTAGGCGGGCGAGCGTGGCCGTTCAGGCAGGGGGCGCCGGTCGGGACGTGGGCCGGGCGCGGACAGGCAGGAGACGACGGCTAGGATGCCTTGGAGCAATCAGAGCGGCGGCGGGGGGCCCTGGGGCCGGCCCGGCGGTAACGGCGGTGGTCCCTGGGGTGGCGGCAGCGGCGGCGGCGGTGGCAAGACGCCGCCGAACCTCGAGGACCTGCTCCGGCGCGGGCAGGACCGCCTGCGCGGTCTGATCCCGGGCGGCGGTGGCGGTTCGGGCGGCGGTTACGGCGGCGGCGGCTCGACCGGCGTCGGCGGCGGCCGCAGCGCGGCGGTGATCGCCGTCCTGGCCGTCGCCATCTGGCTCGCGACCGGCTTCTACACCGTCTACCCCCGTCAGGTCGGCATCGAGACCATCTTCGGCCGCTACGTCGGCACCAAGGGCGAGGGCCTGCGCTACAACTTCCCCTATCCGATCGGCGGGGTGGTGAAGCCGGATGTCGGCTCCCAGAACTCGATCCAGATCGGCTTCCGCGCCGGCCCGAACGGGCAGGGCCGCAACCGCGACGTGCCGGACGAGAGCCTGATGCTCACCGGCGACGAGAACATCGTCGATCTCGACTTCGAGGTGCAGTGGCGGGTCAACCCGCTGAAGGCCTCCGACTTCGTGTTCAACCTCCAGAATCCGGAGGGCACCATCAAGGCGATCTCCGAGAGCGCGATGCGCGAGGTGATCGGCCGCCGCAACATCCAGGCGATCCTCACCAACGAGCAGTCGAGCATTGCCCAGGAGGTGAAGGAGATGGTCCAGAAGGCGCTCGACGAGTACGGCGCCGGCGTGCGCATCGAGGTGGTGCAGCTCGTCTCGGTCAACCCGCCGCCGGAAGTGCGCCCCGCCTTCATCGACGTGAACGCGGCCCAGCAGGACGCCGACACGGCGCAGAACGAGGCCAAGACCTACGCCAGCCGCGAGGTGCCGCAGGCCCGCGGTAAGGCGTCCCAGATCGTCCAGCAGGCCGAGGCCTACCGGACGAAGGCGACCGCCGACGCCACCGGCCAGGCCGCGCGCTTCAGCGAGGTCTACGCCTCCTACAAGGCCGCCCCGGCGATCAGCCGCGAGCGGATCTTCCTGGAGACGATGGAGAAGGTCCTGGGCTCCGTGAACAAGGTGATCATCGACCAGAACGGGACGCAGCCCGGCGGTGCCACCGCGGCCGGCGTGCTGCCGGTGCTGCCGCTCTCCGAGTTCGGCGCCCGCGCCCAGACCCAGACGGGAGCTGCCCGATGAAACAGGCTCTCCGCACCGGCCTGATCGTGGTCGCGGCCATCGTCGCGATCGGCCTCTACGCCTCGATCTTCACCGTCGGCCAGATGCAGCAGGCGCTCGTCCTGCAGTTCGGCCGCGTCCGGGCCGTCCTCAACGCCACCGGCGAGGACAAGCCCGGCCTGTACTTCAAGATCCCGTTCATGGAGAACGTGGTCGTCTTCGACAAGCGCGTGCTCGACCTCGACCTGCCGGTCCAGACGGTGCTCACCGCCGACCGGCAGAACCTGGAGGTGGACGCCTTCGCCCGCTACCGGATCGTCGATCCGCTGCGCTTCTACCAGGCGGTGGGCAATATCGGGCTGGCCAACCAGCGGCTCGCGAGCTTCACCAATTCGGGCCTGCGCAACGTGCTCGCCCGCTCGACCCGCGACGCGATCGTGAAGACCGATCGCGGGCAGCTGATGCACCAGATCCAGGAGGACGTGAACCGGCAGGCCAAGGCGCTCGGCATCGAGATCGTCGACCTGCGCATGACCCGCGTCGACCTGCCCGCGCAGAACTCGGCCGCCGTCTACCGGCGGATGAAGACCGAGCGCGAGCGCGAGGCCGCCGACATCCGCGCCAACGGCGACCAGATCGCCGCCACGATCCGCGCCAAGGCCGACCGCGAGGTCACGGTCATCCTCGCCGAGGCGACGCAGAAATCCGAGCAGCTGCGTGGACAGGGTGACGCGGACAAGAACCGCATCCTCGCGGACGCGTTCGGGAAGGACGCGGACTTCTTCAGCTTCTACCGCTCGATGCAGGCCTACGAGAGCGGGCTGAAGGGATCCGATACCCGCCTGGTGATCAGCCCGAACACGGATTTCTTCCGCTTCTTCAGCGATCCGCAGGGCCGGGCACCCGCCCCGGCCGCCCGCGGGCCGCGCGGACCGGCCGATCCGAGCGCCACCACGGGCTCGACGACCGGCTCCACGGCGGGGACGGCGCGCTGAGGGGGCCCGTTGGCGCCCCAGCGCCCGGGGATTACCGTGCAGGACAACCCGCGGGCGATCGGCCATCGGTCGGGGCCCGCGGGACCGGAAACGCGTTCATGAAGAGGTCGACCATGCACCCCGTCGCGAGCGCCCCCGAGGCGCCGTTCGACCGCGCCCCGGCGCGGCCCCGCTCCCGCGCCCGCGCGGTGATGGTCTCGATCCTGATCGGCGCCTCGGTCACCGTCTCCGTGGCCGCGGCCGCCCTGCCGGTGCCGGCCTTCGCCAAGGGGCCGGCCTCCCTCGCCGATCTCGCCGAGCAGGTCACCGACGCGGTGGTGAACATCTCCGCGTCCACCACCGTCGAGGCCCGCGCCGGCCGTGCCGGGCCGCAGGTGCCCCCGGGCACCCCGTTCGAGGACCTGTTCGAGGAGTTCTTCAACCGGCGCGGCGGCCGCGGCGGCGGTGGCGGCGGTGACGGCGACGGGCCGCGTCAGCAGCGCAAGTCGAACTCCCTCGGCTCCGGCTTCATCATCGATTCCGCCGGCCTCGTGGTGACGAACAACCACGTCATCGGCGACGCCAACGACATCCAGGTCATCCTGCACGACGGCACGAAGCTGAAGGCCGAGATCGTCGGCAAGGATTCGAAGATCGACCTCGCGGTCCTGCGGGTGAAGCCCCCGGCCGACCGCACGCTGAAGGCCGTGCCGTTCGGCGATTCCGACAAGATGCGGCCCGGCGACTGGGTCATCGCCATCGGCAACCCGTTCGGGCTCGGCGGCTCGGTCTCCGCCGGCATCGTCTCGGCGCGGGGCCGGAACATCGAGTCCGGACCCTACGACAACTACATCCAGACCGACGCGGCCATCAACAAGGGCAATTCCGGCGGCCCGCTGTTCAACATGGACGGCGAGGTGATCGGCATCAACACGGCGATCCTGTCGCCGACCGGCGGCTCGGTGGGCATCGGCTTCGCGGTCCCGTCGGGCACGGCCAAGCCCGTGATCGACCAGCTCCGCGACTTCGGCGAGGTCCGCCGCGGCTGGCTCGGCGTGCGCATCCAGAACGTCGACGACACCACCGCCGAGGCGCTCAACCTCAAGGGCGGCGCACGGGGCGCCCTGGTGGCCGGCGTCGACGAGAAGGGACCGGCCAAGACCGCCGGGATCGAGGTCGGCGACGTGATCCTGAAGTTCAACGGCGCGCCGGTGAAGGCCTCGGGCGACCTGCCGCGCATCGTCGCCTCGACCCCGGTCGGTCAGAAGGTCGACGTGGTCGTCATGCGCAAGGGCGAGGAGGTGACGAAGCCCGTCACCCTCGGCCGCCTGGAGGACGGCGACAAGCCGCAGCTCGCCAACCTGCGCCAGCCGGAGCCCGAGAGCGCGACCCGGCAGGCGCTGGGCCTCAACCTCTCCGGCATGACCGACGAGCTGCGCAAGAAGTACTCCATCAAGGACACCGTGAAGGGCGTGGTCGTCACCCGGGTCGACCCGAACTCGACCGCCGCCGACAAGCGGATCCAGCCCGGCGAGGTGATCGTCGAGGTCGGCCAGGAGTCGGTCAGCACCCCCGCGGAGGTGACCAAGCGGATCGACGCCCTCAAGAAGGACGGGCGCAAGTCGGTCCTGCTGCTGGTGGCGGGCGCCACCGGCGACGTGCGCTTCGTGGCCGTCGGCCTCGACTGAGCGGTCTCATCGCGTCGCCGAGGGCCGTCGCTCCGCGGGGGGCGGCGGCCCTCGCGCGTTCAGGGGTCCCACATTGACGCTGCGCCGCGGCACGGCACACTGGGGCCGCGAGTCGGTGCGGCTCGGGCGGGTTCGGACCCATGACGGCCGTTGCGTTCGACACCCTGAAATTCGCCCGCGCCCTGCGGGAGACGGCGAAGCTGTCGCCCGAGCAGGCGGAGGGCCTGGCCGACGCGCTGGTGGACGTCTTCGACGGGAATCTGGCGACGAAGGCCGACATTCGCGACGTGCAGGCCGAACTGCAGATCGTCCGCGGCGATATCGAAGCCCTCAAGATACAGACCCGCGGCGACATCGAGGCACTGCGACTCACGACCCAGGCGGATATCGAGGGGCTTCGCATCTCGACCAAGGCGGATTCTGACAGTCTTCGTCAGTCGACCAAGTCGGATATCGAAGCCCTCCGCCTATCCACAAAAGCCGACATCGACGGTCTGCGCCTCGAGACCAAGGCCGACATCGAGGCCGTGAAGGGCGCGATCGCCTCCGCGAAGGTCGAGACGGTGCGCTGGCTCGTCGGCGCGATCGGCTTTCAGACGCTCGCCGTGCTCGGCGCGGTCATCGCCCTGACCCGCACCCTCCACTGAGCCTCACCCCACGAACTCCGCCGCCGCGTAGCCCTGCAGGTACAGGAGCGCGGTGAGGTCGCCGTGCTCGACCCGGACCCGCGCCGCGGCCGCGACCGCGGGCTTCGCCCGGAACGCCACCCCGAGGCCGGCCTCGCCCAGCATGTCGAGGTCGTTGGCGCCGTCGCCGACCGCGAGGGTCTCGGCGGCGCCGAGGCCGAGCTGCCCGCGCAGCGCGATCAGCGTCGCGCGCTTCTCGGCCTTCCCGACGATCGGGTCCTCCACCAGGCCGGTGAGCCGCCCGTCCGCAACGCCCAGCACGTTGGACCGGTGCTCGTCGAAGCCGATCATCGCGGCGATCGGGCCGGTGAACAGCGTGAAGCCCCCGGAGACCAGGCAGGTCTGGGCGCCGTGCGCCCGCATCGTCCGCACCAGCGTGCCGCCGCCCGGGGTCAGGGTCAGGTGCTCGGCGATCAGCCCGTCGACCGCGCCGACCGGGATGTCCTTCAGGAGCGCGACGCGCTCGCGCAGGGCCGGCTCGAAGGCGATCTCGCCCCGCATCGCCCGCTCGGTGATCGCCGCCACGTGGTCCTTGAGGCCGAGCGTCCCGGCGAGCTCGTCGATGCATTCCTGCTCGATCATGGTGGAATCCATGTCGGCCAGGAACAGGCGCTTGCGCCTGTGCGCGTCGGCGGGCAGCACCGCGAGGTCGATCGGCTCGCCGGCCAGCGCCGTGCGCAGCCTGTCGGTGAGGGCCGCCGCGGCCGCGGGCTCGCCCGGCACCAGCAGCTCGGCCGCCACCTCGCCGTGCAGGATCCGGGGCTGGTGCTCCGTCCGCAGCACGGCGCGCGTCTCGGCCAGCACCGCGTCGGTGATGGACGGCCGATCCGGGTTTGCTATCAGGACCGCGACCAGCATCGTGGAGTTTCGCCTTGCCGCCAGACCGGGGGGAAGCCGGGGGGCGCCCGGCCGCGGTCCTCATCGCAGGGCCCACCGCGTCGGGCAAGTCGGCGCTGGCCGCCCGGCTGGCGGAGCGTCACGGCGGCGTGGTGATCAACACCGATTCCATGCAGGTCTACGCGGACCTGCGCCGCCTGACCGCGCGGCCCGACCCGGACGAGGAGGCGCGCGTGCCCCACCGGCTCTACGGCCACGTCGACGGCGCCGTGAACTACTCCGCGGGGCACTTCGCGCGGGACGCGGCGGCGCTGCTGGCGACGCTCGGCGGGCGCCTGCCGGTCTTCGTGGGCGGCACCGGCCTGTACTTCCGGGCGCTGGAGCAGGGGTTTTCGGAATTGCCGCCGGTGCCCGACGTCGTGCGGCGGCAGGTGCGGGACGCGGCCGAGGGCCGGCCGACCGAGGCGCTGCACGCCGAGCTCGGCCGGCACGATCCCGAGGGGGCCGCCCGCCTGCGCCCGAGCGACCGGATGCGGGTGATGCGCGCCCTGGAGATTTTTCTCGCGACGGGCCGGCCGATCGCCAGCTTCTACGGCGATCCCGTTCCCGGCCCGCTCGCCGGGCGGAACCTCCAGAGAATCTTCCTGGCACCCGACCGGGCGGTGCTGCGGGCCCGGATCGACGCCCGCTTCAAGACCATGATCGCCGAGGGGGCGCTGGACGAGGTCGCCCGCCTGCGCGCGCGCGATCTCGACCCGATGCTGCCGGTGATGCGCGCCCACGGGGTGCCGGGCCTGATCGCCCACCTCGACGGCGCGATGAGCCTCGAAGCGGCGATCGTCCGGGGGCAGGCGGACACGCGGGCCTACGCCAAGCGCCAGGTCACGTGGTTCCGCCACCAGATGGGGGAGGCGTGGCGCTGGGTGGATCCGGAGGCGGCGGAGGTCGAGGCGCTGTTCTGAGGCGAGCGTCCGGCCCGCCGGGCGAGACCGGCGCGCCCGGCGCCGCGACCGGTGCAGCCCCCTCTCGCGCGGGAGAGAGGGCCTGTCGCGTCCGTCTTGCCCGGTCCTCGGCTCCGGGCGAAGGCTGAGAGCCCTCAGCGCTCCAGCCGCGCCACGAGGCTCGACGTGTCCCAGCGGTTGCCGCCCATGGCCTGCACCTCGGCGTAGAACTGGTCGACGAGGGCCGAGACCGGCAGCTTGGCGCCGTTGCGGCGGGCCTCGTCCAGCAGGATGCCCAGGTCCTTGCGCATCCAGTCGACCGCGAAGCCGAAGTCGAACTTGCCCTGGTTCATGGTCTTGCCGCGGTTCTCCATCTGCCAGGAGCCGGCGGCGCCCTTGGAGATCACGTCGAGCACCGCCTCGACGTCGAGGCCGGCGCGCTTGGCGAAGTGGACGCCCTCCGACAGGCCCTGGACGAGGCCGGCGATGCAGATCTGGTTGACCATCTTGGTGAGCTGGCCAGCGCCGGCCGGGCCCATCAGCCGGCAGGCGCGGGCGAAGGACCCGATCGCGCCCTCGACCTTGGCGTAGGTCGCCGCGTCGCCGCCGCACATCACGGTGAGCACGCCGTTCTCGGCGCCCGCCTGGCCGCCGGAGACCGGCGCGTCGATGAAGCCGAGCCCCTTGGCCTCGGCCGCCGCGGCGAGTTCCCGCGCGACCTCGGCGGAGGCCGTGGTGTGATCGACGAACACCGCGCCGGGCTTCATGCCGGCGAGCGCCCCGTCGTCGCCCAGCACGACGCTGCGCAGGTCGTCGTCGTTGCCCACGCAGGCGAACACGATCTCGGCGCCCTCGGCGGCCTGCCGGGGCGTGGGCGCGTGGGCGCCGCCGTAGGTCTTCACCCAGGCCTCGGCCTTCGGGGTGGTGCGGTTGTAGACGGTGACGTCGTGGCCACCCTTCTTGGCGAGGTGTCCGGCCATCGGGCCGCCCATCACGCCGAGACCCAGGAATGCGACCTTCGCCATTGTCGTGCGCTCCTCGCAGGCCCGACCGCGCCGGCGCCCTTCCATCTCCGACGGCGGGCGGCGCACGGAGCTCGGCAGCCGGGCCGTGAAGGGGGTCGGGGCCGTGCCGGGGGACCCGATGTGACAGATTGGGCGTCGTGCCGCCGCCGACGCTGCATCACAGGTCGGATCGCTTGCGTCAACGCCGGACCAATAGGATAACCCGCCCGTGTAGCCCGGGACCACGAAGTCCCAGCCGGAGCCCCCCGCGCGTGGCCCCGCGCGCGAGGCGTTCGGTCAGGGAGTGGGACATGGGTTCGGCGATCGGCAGGCACGGGCCCTGGGCCCTCGTGGGGGCGCTCGGCGCCGCGGCGCTCGCGATCGTGGCGAGCCAGCGCGGCGAGACGATCAACGCCCTCTGGATCGTGGTCGCGGCGGTCTGCGTCTACCTCATCGCCTACCGCTACTATTCCCAGTTCATCGCCGACAAGGTGATGCGGCTCGACCCGAAGCGCGCGACCCCCGCGGTGCGCCACAACGACGGGCTCGACTACGTGCCCACCAACCGCGGCGTGCTGTTCGGCCACCACTTCGCGGCGATCGCGGGCGCGGGCCCGCTGGTCGGCCCGGTGCTCGCCGCCCAGATGGGCTACCTGCCCGGCATGCTGTGGATCCTGGCCGGCGTGGTCCTCGCGGGCGCCGTGCAGGACTTCATGGTCCTGTTCGTGTCGATGCGCCGGGACGGCCGCTCGCTCGGCGAGCTGATCCGGGCCGAGCTCGGCACCGTGCCGGGCATCATCGCCCTGTTCGGCACCTTCCTGATCATGGTGATCCTGCTCGCCGTGCTGGCGCTGATCGTCGTCAAGGCGCTGGCCGAGAGCCCCTGGGGCACCTTCACGGTGATGTCGACGATCCCGATCGCCATGCTGATGGGCGTCTATTCGCGCTACATCCGCCCGGGCAAGATCGGCGAGGTCTCGATCCTCGGCTTCGTCCTGCTGATGCTCGCCATCGTCGCCGGCGGCTCGGTGGCGGCGAGCCCGGTCTGGGGGCCGGCCTTCACCTTCACGGGCCCGCAGCTCTGCTGGATGCTGATCGGCTACGGCTTCGTGGCGTCGATCCTGCCGGTCTGGCTGCTGCTGGCCCCACGCGACTACCTGTCGACCTTCCTCAAGATCGGCACCATCGTGGGCCTCGCGCTGGGCATCGCCTTCGTCGCCCCGCACATGCAGATGCCGGCGGTCACCAAGTTCGTGGACGGCACCGGCCCGGTCTGGGCGGGCAGCCTGTTCCCGTTCCTGTTCATCACCATCGCCTGCGGCGCGGTCTCGGGCTTCCACGCCCTGATCTCGTCGGGCACCACCCCGAAGCTGATCGCCAGCGAGTCCGACGCCCGCTTCATCGGCTACGGCGGCATGCTGATGGAATCCTTCGTGGCGATCATGGCGCTGGTCTCGGCCTGCGTGATCGACCCGGGCGTCTACTTCACCATGAACTCGCCCGCGGCCCTCATCGGCACGACGCCCGAGACCGCCGCCGCCGCGGTGACCAAGCTCGGCTTCGCCACGACGCCGGAGGTCATCACCCAGACCGCCGCCGACGTCGGCGAGCACACGATCATCTCGCGGGCCGGCGGCGCGCCGACCCTCGCGGTCGGCATGGCCCACATCATCTCGTCGGCCATCGGCGGCAAGGCGATGATGGCCTTCTGGTACCACTTCGCGATCCTGTTCGAGGCGCTGTTCATCCTCACGGCCGTGGACGCGGGCACCCGCGCCTGCCGGTTCATGGTGCAGGATCTCGTCGCCTTGGCGATCCCGTCGTTCAAGAACACCACGTCGTGGGGGCCGAGCATCGCGGCGACCGCCATCTCGGTGGGGGCCTGGGGCTACTTCCTCTACCAGGGCGTGACCGACCCGCTGGGCGGCATCAACACCCTGTGGCCGCTCTTCGGCATCTCGAACCAGATGCTGGCCGCGGTGGCGCTGACGCTCTGCACGGTGGTGATCTTCAAGATGAAGCGCGAGCGCTACGCGTTCGTGACCATCATCCCGACCGCGTGGCTGTGCATCTGCACCCTCACGGCCGGCTGGCAGAAGATCTTCTCGGCCGACCCGAAGATCGGCTTCCTGGCCCACGCCGAGCGCTACGCGGCCGCCGCCGCGGAGGGCAAGGTCCTGGCGCCTGCCAAGAACGCCGACCAGATGAGCCAGATCATCCTCAACGACCGGATCGACGCGGTGCTGGCGGCCCTGTTCATCGGCCTCGTCGTCGCCATCGCGGGCTTCGGCATCGCCGCCTGCGTGAAGGCGTGGCGCGCGGACCGCTGGACCGCGCTGGAGACCGAGCCGCACATGGTCGCGGCGGAATAGGAGGTCCCATGCTGCCGTCGTCGAACCTGCGGGACCGGATCCGGACGCTGTCCAAGTGCGTCTGCGACGGCGCCCGCCTGATGGTCGGGCAGGGGGACTACGCGGCCTATGCCGAGCATGTCCGCCGCACCCATCCCGACCAGGCGCCGATGAGCGAGGTGGAGTTCTTCCGCAACCGGGAGAACGCCCGCTTCGGGGTCGGCAACACCGCGGGCTTCCGCTGCTGCTGACAGGCGGCCGGTGAGCTTTGTCGTCCTTGCGAGCGGAGCGAAGCAATCCAGGCAGCGCTGCGTCTTCCAACGTGGCGTTGCCCTGGGTCGCTTCGCTGCGCGCGCGATGACGGCGGCGTGTCCTCGCCGCGGACCGGGCCCCGCTCGCTGCGCGGACCCGATCGGGCCCGGCCGGCGTTCTCCACGCCGGAGGGCCGCCCGGCCCTTGCCAGATGCGGAAGGCCGATGACCGACCAGAGCGTGCAGGACCCGATCGAGCCCCGGGCCGTCAACATCGCCCATGCCTGGGAGCGGGCCTACTGGGCGCGCCGGTTCATGGTCCCGGTGGAGCAGGTCGAGGCCGCCGTGGCGGCGGTCGGCGACGATCCGGCCCGCGTGGCCGCCCATCTCGGGCGGGACTGGCCGGGCCACGAGCCCGCCACCTGATACCGCCGCGCCAGGACTAGTCCTCCGCGATCCCGGGCTTAAGCTCGGCCGCATCTTGACTCCGCCGCCACAATATCCGCCATCTCAGGCCCGACGGGAGGTCGGCATGAGCATTTTCCAGGACGCCATCCTTCGGTTCGGCCGCACGATCATGTCGTACGCGGGCGACGCGGTCTT
Source organism: Methylobacterium sp. D48H (assembly GCF_053345715.1). Lineage (NCBI taxonomy): Bacteria > Pseudomonadati > Pseudomonadota > Alphaproteobacteria > Hyphomicrobiales > Methylobacteriaceae > Methylobacterium > Methylobacterium sp. D48H. The sequence goes on along the minus strand of NZ_JBKFAP010000015.1, from coordinate 40,138 downwards.
CCTGCAGGCCGCGGTCTCGTCCGCCGCCAACGTCATCGTGGCCGATGGCGACGTGGGCGAGGAGGAGATCGAGTCGGCGATCACCGGCATCCGCGCCAACCCGATCCTCGAGAAATCCTACGACACGCTGCGCGTCGAGCAGGAGCTCTATGAGGCGATCACCCGGGCCAAGACCCGGGCCGGGCGGCTGGAGAACCTGCGCCATGTCGGCGCCATCGCGGATCGGCCGATCGAGCAGCGCCAGGACGTGTTCCTGATCGGCGCGGACGTGGCCGATATCGACGGCATCAGCGAGGTCGAGCACAAGGCGCTCGACGAGATCGCCGGGGCGCTGCAGGTCGACAAGTCCGCCCTGCTGCGCTGATCCGGCCGGCCTGTCGCCCGGCAGACCCCGGGACGGCGCGCCGGGACCGCTCTCCCCGTCCGGCACCCACATCCCGAGGTGACGCGGCCCGGCCCGCCGTGCCGGGTCTTCGCGGACGCCGGCGCGGGCGCGAGGCCGCCGCCATCCCGAACCTGCGGCGACGCGGCCCGTCCCTTGCCTGACCGGACGTGATAGCGAAACAGTCCGGGTTTAGCCGGTGAGCCGGTATACAACGCGGAGTTGCCGGCCCGGGGCCGGACGGCGGAGACCGCATGGGCCTCGTCCTCTACGCGCTCAAGTTCCGGATCACGACCTACGTGCTCGCGGTCCTGATGATGCTCGGCGGCGTCGGGGCGATCGTCGTCGCGCCGAAGGACGTGCTGCCGGTCGTCGACATCCCGGTCGTCGTGGTGGTCTGGACCTATACCGGCCTCTCGGCGCCGGAGATGGAACAGCGCATCACGACCTACGCCGAGTACGGCATCTCCAACAACGTCAACAACATCCGCCGCATGGAGTCGACGACGCTCCAGGGCACGGCGGTGCAGCGGATCTACTTCGAGCCCACCGTCAGCCTCAATCTCGCCATCGCCCAGGTGGTGTCCTCGACCAACTCGATCCGCGCCGTGATGCCCCCCGGCACGCAGCCGCCGGTGATCGTGCGCTACTCCGCCTCCTCGGTGCCGGTGATCCAGCTCGCCCTGACCTCGGCCAAGGAGAGCCTCAACCAAGTCTACGACTACGCCCAGTACCGGATCCGCCAGACCCTGGCGCAGGTCCCGGGCTCGACCCTGCCGTCGCCCTTTGGCGGCGCCCCCCGGCAGATCATGGTCGACCTCGACCTCAACGCCCTCCAGGCGCTCGGCCTGACGCCGCTCGACGTCACCAACGCCATGACGGCCCAGAACCTGACCGTGCCGTCCGGCCTCGCCAAGATCGGCGAGCAGCAGTACCCGGTCCAGCTCAACGGCACTCCGCCGTCGATCGAGACCCTGAACCTCGCGCCGATCAAGGTGGTGGCCGGCCAGCCCGTGCTGGTGCGCGACGTCGCCTATGTCCGCGACGGCGGCCCGCCGCAGGTCAACGTGGTCAGCGCCGACGGCCAGCAGGCGGTGCTGATGCAGATCATCAAGAACGGCAACGCCTCGACCCTGAGCGTGGTCAACAACGTCAAGGCGGCGATGCCGACGATCCGCGCCGCCGCGCCCGAGGGGCTGGCGATCAAGCCGCTCTTCGACCAGTCGGTGTACGTCTCGAACGCCATCGAGGGGGTGCTCCACGAGGCGCTGACCGCGGCGGCCCTGACCGGCCTCGCCATCCTGCTGTTCCTCGGCTCCTGGCGCTCGACGATCATCGTGCTGATCTCGATCCCGCTCTGCGTCATGACCTCGCTCGCCGTGCTGGCGGCGCTCGGCGAGACCATCAACGTGATGACGCTGGGCGGGCTGGCGCTCGCGGTCGGCATCCTGGTGGACGACGCCACGGTGGCGATCGAGAACACCTACCGGCTGTTCGAGGAGGGCGAGGAGTTCCGCGAGAGCGTGGTCCACGGCGCCGCCGGCATCGCCAAGCCGGCGCTGATCTCGACGCTCGCGATCTGCGCGGCCTTCACGGCCGTGTTCGCGCTCACCGACACGCCGAAATACCTGTTCACCCCGCAGGCGCTCGCGGTCGTGTTCGCGATGCTGACCTCCTACCTGCTGTCGCGGACCCTGGTGCCGCTCCTGATCGACGTGATCGTGGCGCCGGAATACCGCCGGAAGCACGCCAAAGACCGGGACGCGCACCGGGACGCGCACCCGGCGCAGCACGCGGCGCCCCGGCGGGGCCGGATCGCCCGGGCCGTCGGCCTCGTGGGCGCCCCCGCGCTGCGGCTCGCCGGCCGGATCCACGGCGCGTTCGAGCGCGGCTTCGCGCGGTTCCACCGGGGCTATGTCGGGCTGCTCCACGCGGTGCTGCGCCACCGCGTCGTCACCCTGGGCGCCTTCGGCGGCGTGCTCGGCATGACCGGCGTGCTGTTCGTCTTCGTCGGCCAGGACTACTTCCCGCAGATCGAGGCGAGCCAGATGACCATGCATCTGCGCACCCGCGTCGGCATGCGCATCGAGACCGCCCGGCAGGTCTTCGCCGAGGTCGAGGACACCGTCCGCGAGGTGATCCCGGCGGGTGAGGTCGACCAGATCCTCCAGAACATCGGCCTGCCGTCGAACAACTACAACTTCGCGTTCTCGGACGGCTCGTTCGTCTCCTACAATGATGGGCAGATGCTGATCAGCCTGAAGGAGGGGCACGGCCCGGTGGCGGGCTACATGAAGCGCCTGCGCGAGGTCCTGATGAAGCGCTTCCCCGACGTGGTCGTCTACTTCCAGCCCGCCGACATGATCACCCAGATCCTGAACTTCGGCGTCCTCACGCCGATCGACGTGCAGGTCTCCGGTCGGCACAAGGAGAAGGACCTGGAGGTCGCCCAGCGCATCGTGCAGCGGCTGAAGCACACGAAGGGCCTCGTCGACGTCCACCTGCAGCAGATCGTCAACGAGCCGCAATTCTACGTCGACGTCGACCGGCGCCTCGCCTCCGAGCTCGGGCTGACCGAGCAGCAGGTGGCGCAGAACATGAACATCTCGCTGTCCGGCAGCTACCAGGTCACGCCGAACTTCTGGCCGGACCCGAAGACCGGCATCCCCTACCAGCTCTGGGTGCAGACGCCCGAGTACCGCAACAGCTCGCTCACCGACCTGCGCAACACGCCGATGTTCGTGCGCGCCGCCGCGACCTCCGGCTCCGGCCCCGGGGTGCTGACCCTGCTGTCGAGCCTCGCGGACATCCGCCGGACGCCGACGCAGACCATGATCAGCCACGTCAACATCCAGCCGACCTTCGACATCTTCGCCTCGGTGCAGGACCGGGACCTCGGCTCGGTCGCGCGCGAGATCGACAGGATCGTCGAGGACGAGCAGAAGAACCTCGAGGCGCCGGACAAGATCGTCGTCCGCGGCCAGATCGAGAACATGCGCTCGGCCTTCTTCCGCCTGGAGATCGGCCTCGGCATCGCGCTGATCGCCGTCTACCTGCTGATGGCGGTGAACTACCAGAGCTGGGGCGACCCGTTCGTGGTGATCGCCGCCCTGCCGTTGGCCTTCTGCGGCATCACCTTCGCGCTGTTCGTGACCGGCACGCCGTTCTCGATCCCGTCGATCTTCGGGGCGATCATGTCGGTGGGCATCGCCTCGGCGAACTCGATCCTGCTCGTCACCTTCGCCAAGGAGCACCGGGAGGAGACCGGGTGCAGCGCCCTGGAGGCGGCGATCACGGCGGGCGAGACCCGGCTGCGGCCGGTGCTGATGACCGCCTCGGCGATGTTCCTGGGGCTCATCCCGATGGCGCTCGGGACCGGCGAGGGCGGCGAGCAGAACGCCGCGCTCGCCCGCGCGGTCATGGGCGGCATCGCCTTCGCGACGCCCGCGACGTTGCTGCTGGTGCCGTTCCTCTACGTGCTGATGCGCGGCGGCCCGGCGCGGCCGGTGCAGGATTACCTGGAGCCGGAGGGCCGCCCGGCGGCGGCGTGAGGGACGGCGGCGCGTCCCGCGCCGCGGCCGGTGTCGCTGGCCCGATCCGGATGCCTGACCGTCGGATCCCGATCGGGGGGATGCCCTCGCGGGTCGCTCACCCCTCCTTGAAGCCGTATTCCGGCGTGTCGTCGTCGTTGCCGTAGTACTTGTACGGCAGGAACTTGCCCGACATGGTGAGCTTCACGCGGTCGCCCTTGTTGTTGGCCTCCCGGGCCATGTCCATGTTGAAGTCGATCGCCGACATGATGCCGTCGCCGAACTCCTCCTGGATCAGCTCCTTGAAGGTCGTTCCGTAGACCATCACCAGCTCGTAGAACCGGTAGATCAGCGGGTCGGTGGGCGGCATGGACGGGATCGAGCCGCGATAGGGCGGCTCGTTGAGCATCCGCTCCTCGGCGGCGGTGAGGCCGAAGAGCTCGGCCGCCCGCTTGGCCTGGGCCTTCGGGAGCTTCATCTGGCCCATGCAGGCCGCGGTGATCAGGAACGGCGACAGGCCGCCGATCTCCGCGTGGATGTGCTTCCAGCTCCACCCCTTCTCGCGCTTGATGTCGAGAAGCTTCTCGGTGAGGTCTTCGCGCTTCATCGTCGGCTCCCGGATCTCGATCTGCGATGGGTCCGGTGAGGCCGCGCGCTCCGCGGCCCCACCCACCCGGTGCGGGTGCGCGTCCGGACCGCGACCGGTGAGGGGGGACGGTCGCGTCCGGACGCGGACATCCGCCGGGCGTCGTCGCGGCGCGCCTTCGGGAGCGGTGCCGGCCGACGGGCGGACAGCCTCACTCGGCAAAGGGTGTGCCAGAAGGGATGCCGGAGAAATCGCTCGATCTGCCAGAGGTTTGGGTCGCCGGATGTCGCTGACGACATCTCGTTGGAAACGAGATATCGTGAGCCAATGACGATATCTCGTGAGTCCGGTGCCGCCGGAAGCTTCGGGCCGGTCTTCGAGGCGAGCCCGGATCCCATGCTGGTCCTCGCGCCGGAGGAGGACCGGGTCGCGGACGCCAACCCGGCGGCGGCGCGCCTCCTCGGCTACGGCCGCCCGGCGCTGCGCGGCGCACGGGCGAGCGCCCTGTTCCCGGGCCAGCTCCCGGCGCTCACGGTCTTCACCGAGGCCGCGCTGGCCCGGGGGCACTGGTGGACGCGCACATTGGCGCCGCGCGACGCGGCCGGGCGCGACCTGCGGGTCGAGACCGTGGCCTTCCCGCTCCCGGGCGACGCGATGCGCCTCCTCGTCACCCTGGCGGACCCGGACACGCTCCACCGCCGCCAGGTCGACGGCGAGGCCGAGGCCCACATGCGCGCCGGCCTCTCGGAGTGGCAGCGCGTGGAGCGCATCTTCCGCGACATCGAGCGGGGCAACCAGCTGATCCTGCGCGCGGCCGGGGAGGGGATCTACGGCGTCAACGCGGAGGGCGTGACCACCTTCGTCAACCCGGCCGCCGCGCGCATGCTCGGCTGCGAGGCCGCCGACCTCGTCGGCCGGGACATGCACGCCGCCGTGCACCACACCCGCCCGGACGGGAGCCACTACCCCCACCGCGACTGCCCGATCTACGCGGCGTTCCGGGACGGGACCGTGCACCAAGTCGATCACGAGGTCTTCTGGCGCGCCGACGGCACCGCCTTCCCGGTCGAGTACACCTCGACGCCGATCCGCGACCGGGGGCGCCTGCTCGGCGCCGTCATCGTGTTCCGCGACATCAGCCAGCGCCGTGAGGCCGAGGCCCGCCTGACGAGCGCACTCGCCGAGGTCGATTCCCTCCGGGAGCGCCTGGAGCTGGAGAACGCCTACCTGAAAGAGGAGATCCGGGCCGAGCGCCAGCACCAGGGCATCATCGGCCGCTCGCCCGCCATCGCGGCGACGCTCCGGCAGGTCGACCGCGTCGCCGCCACCGACGCCACCGTGCTGATCACCGGCGAATCCGGCACCGGCAAGGAGCTGATCGCCCGGGCGATCCACGAGGGCAGCCGCCGCAGTGCCCGCCCGATGATCCGCGTCAACTGCGCGGCGATCCCCCGCGAGCTGTTCGAGAGCGAGTTCTTCGGCCACGCCAAGGGCAGCTTCACGGGGGCGCTGCGCGACCGGATCGGCCGGTTCGAACTCGCCGACGGCGGCACGCTGTTCCTCGACGAGGTCGGCGAGATCCCCCTCGACCTCCAGGGCAAGCTGCTGCGCGTCCTGCAGGAGCGCTCGTTCGAGCGGGTCGGCGAGGCGCGCACGCGGGCGGTGGACGTGCGCGTGGTCGCGGCCACCAACCGGGACCTGCGCGCCGAGATCCGGGCGGGCCGCTTCCGGGAGGACCTCTACTTCCGCCTCAACGTCTTCCCGATCCAGGCGCGGCCCCTGCGCGAGCGGCCCGAGGACATCCCACCGATCGCCCTGCACCTGCTCCGGGTCGCCGCGCGCCGCCTCACCGTCCCGGAGCCGCGCCTCACGGAGGGCGATGTCCGCCGCCTCTGCCGCTATTCCTGGCCCGGCAATGTCCGGGAACTGGAGAACGTGATCGAGCGGGCGGTGATCCTCTCCGCCCGGGGGCGCCTCCGCCTCGACCTGCCCGACGGTGAGGCGACCGGACCCGCGGACGCGGCCAGCCCGGCCGCGCCGCCCGGCGGGCGGCCCGCCACCGAGGCCGAGCGCCGGGCGCGCGACCGCGCCGAGATCGTCGCGGCCCTGGCGCTGGCGGGCGGCAGGATCTCCGGGCCGGGCGGCGCGGCCGCGCTCCTCGGCCTTCGGCCGACGACGCTGGCCTCGCGGATCAAGGCACACGGGATCCCGCGCGGCTGATCCGGCGGGCCCTTGATCCGATCTTAAGGCCGCTGTGCCTACGCTCGCGCCGGGCTTTCCCCGCGAAGGCGCAGCGTCCCCGACCGATGCACGACCTCTCCGATCCCGTCACTCTCCCGGCCGGCACCGTCCTGTTCGAGGAGGGGGCGATCGGGCACTGCGCCTACCTGATCCTGAGCGGGCGCATCGCGATCTTCCGGCGGCGCGACGGCGCTGAGGCCGTGCTCGCCCGGCGCGGCCCCGGCGAGATCTTCGGCGAGATGGCCATCCTCGACGCCCTCCCGCGCTCCGCCGGCGCGCGCGCCGAGGCGGATTGCGTGCTCGTCCCGGTGGACGCGGCGCAGATCCGCCAGCGGCTCGCCGGCGCCGATCCGATCCTGCGCCTCTGCCTCGAGGGGCTCATCGCCCGGTTCCGCGAGACCCTGCCGCGCCTCGGGCCGGCTTCCGCCGAGGGGCTTCAGGCGCCGCCGTCGCCCGCCGCCCGCGCCGATTTCGACGCGACGGTCGCGTCGCTCGCGCAGGAGCGCGCCCTGCGGCGCGCCCTGGCCCGGGACGAGTTCGCGCTGTTCCTGCAGCCGATCGTGCGGCTCGCCACCGGGCGCCTCGCCGGCTTCGAGGCCCTGATCCGCTGGCACGATCCCGAGCGCGGGCTCGTGCCCCCCGCCGCCTTCATTCCGGCCGCCGAGGCGAACGGCCTGATCCTGGCGATCACCGCCTGGGTGATCGACGCGATCGGCCGGATCGTGCCCCGCATCCTGCAGGCCGGCCTGCGCGCGCCCGCCTCCGTCGAGCCCTCCCTGTTCGTGAGCTTCAACGTCACGGCCCAGGATCTCGCCCGCGCGGACATACCGGGTCTCGTCGACGCGATGCTGCGCCGGACCGGCCTCGCGCCCGGCGCCCTCAAGATCGAGGTCACCGAGAGCGCGCTGATGCAGGATCCGGCCGGGGCCGCGGCCGCCCTCGCGCGCTGCCGCGCTGCCGGCCTCGGCATCGCGGTGGACGATTTCGGCACCGGCTACTCCTCGCTCAGCCATCTCAGCACCCTGCCGATCACCACGCTCAAGGTGGACCGGGCCTTCGTCCGGGCGATGCTGGCGGAGCCGCGCGATCGCCGGATCGTCCAGACCATCCTGCGGCTCGCCGAGGAGATCGGGGTGGCGGCGGTCGCGGAGGGCATCGAGGGCCGCGCCGAGGCGGAGGCCCTCGCGGCGATGGGCTGCGCCCTGGGCCAGGGCTACCATTTCGGCCGCCCGATGCCGGAGGCCGACGCCCTCGCGGCGGCGGCGGCCTGGAACGCCGAGGCGTGGCGCGTCGGGCTCTCCGGGGAGGCTGATCCGGGGCGGCACGGGTTCCACGCCCGGGCCTGACGGATTCCCGGCCCCGGCGCGGTCTTTCGCCACCCCCGCGAGCGTGGTTTCGATGCACCGGGCGGGCGGGAAGCGCGCGGCTCCGGGCGGAAACGCTTGCATCCGGTGCGTGTTTTCGGACCATGCGTCTTCGGGTCTCGGAGGCGGGCTTTGGGCGGAGACGAGCGGGACGGGCAGATGGCCGAAGGGGCTGCGGGGGCATCCGCGCATCCGGCGCCCTGGGAATTCGTGCTGCCGGAGGAGACGGCCACCGAGGATCTCGGCCTGTTCCTCTCCGAGTTCCTGATGCCCGGGGACGTCGTGGCTCTGTCCGGCGGCCTGGGCGGCGGCAAGACCACGCTCGCCCGCGCGGTCATCCGCGAGCTCGCCGGCGACCCGCGCCTGGAGGTGCCGAGCCCGACCTTCACGCTGATCCAGCCCTACGCGGCCCGCGACGGCCGGCCGATCGTCCACGCCGACCTGTACCGGCTGCGCGACCCCGACGAATTGGTGGAACTCGGCTTCGACGAGATGGCCGAGGGCGCGATCACCCTGGTGGAGTGGCCCGACCGGATGCCGCCCCGCGCCGGCCCGGTGCTGACCGTGGACCTGTCCCTGCGGGCGGAGTTCGGCCCCGAGGCGCGGCTCGCGCGGATCGACGGCACCGGCGGCATGCGCGCCCGCCTCGACCGGGCCCGCGCGGTGCGCCGCCTCCTCGACCGCAGCGGCTGGGACATCGCCGAGCGGACCTTGATGCAGGGGGACGCCTCCTCCCGCGCCTACGAGCGCCTGACCAAGCCCGACGGCACCAGCGCCGTGCTGATGATCGCGCCGCCGCGACCCGACGGGCCGCCGGTGCGGGACGGCAAGCCCTACAGCGCGATCGTGCACCTCGCCGAGAGCGTCCACGCCTTCGTGGCCCTCGACCGCGGCCTGCGGGCACTCGGCTTCTCGGCTCCGAAGATCTACGGCGAGGACCTGACCGAGGGCCTGCTCATCCTGGAGGATCTCGGCAGCGAGCCGGTGATCGAGGGGGGCGCCCCGCGGCCCGAGCGCTACGCCGAGGCCGTGCGCGTGCTGGCCAAGCTCCACGCCAACCCGCTGCCCCCGGTCCTGCCCGTGGCGGAGGGGATCGAGCACAGGCTGCCGCCCTACGACATGGAGGCGCTGCTGTTCGAGGCGGAGCTGATGCCCGAATGGTACGCCCCGGCGATCCGGAACGTCAGCCTGTCGGCGGAGGCGCGGGCGGCCTTCGTCGACCTGTGGCGGGGGGCGCTCCAGGGCGCGATCCCGGACCGGCCGACCTGGACCCTGCGCGACTACCATTCCCCGAACCTGATCTGGCTGCCCGAGCGCGACGGGCTGGAGCGGGTCGGGCTGATCGATTTCCAGGACGCCGTCATGGGCCACCCGGCCTACGACGTCGCCTCGCTGCTGCAGGATGCCCGGGTCGATTCCAGCGCGGAGTTCGAGCTGCGGCTCCTCGGCCTCTACGCCCGCGAGCGCCGCGGCCGGGACCCGACCTTCGACGTCGGCGCCTTCGCCACCGCCTACGCGCTGCTGGCGGCCCAGCGGGCCACCAAGATCCTCGGCATCTTCGCCCGGCTCGACCGGCGCGACGGCAAGCCCGGCTACCTCGCCCACCTGCCGCGGATCGAGGGCTACCTCGCGCGCAACCTCGCCCATCCGGCGCTCGCCGGGCTGCGGGCCTGGCACGCGGACCATCTGCCGGGCCTCGTCGCCCCGGCGCCCGACCCCTGACCACCGGATTCCCGACCGCATGAGCGATCCCAGCCCCGCCGTCAGCCGCGCCTTCGTCCTGGCCGCGGGCCTGGGCAAGCGCATGCGGCCGGTGACCGCCACCGTGCCGAAACCCCTGGTGGAGGTGTCCGGCAAGGCCCTGCTCGACCACGCCCTCGACCGGGTCGCCGAGGCCGGGATCGGGAGCGCAGTCGTCAACGTCCACTACCTCGCCGACCTGATCGAGGGGCACCTCGCGCGCCGGGCCGAGGGGGCGGCCCCGGGACCGGCCACGACCGTCTCCGACGAGCGCGCGGCGCTGCTGGAGACGGGCGGCGGCATCCGCAAGGCGCTGCCGCTCCTGGGCGACGCGCCGTTCGTGGTGCTGAACTCGGATTCGTTCTGGCTCGAGGGGCCGGCCTCCAACCTGCGCCGGCTGATCGAGACCTGGGACGGGGACCGCATGGACGGCCTGCTGCTGGTGGCGCCGACCGCCACCAGCCTCGGCTACGAGGGCGCCGGGGATTTCGTGATGGATCCGGACGGCCGCCTGAAGCGCCGCGGCGAGCGCGCGGTGGCGCCGTTCATCTACGCGGGGGTGGCGATCCTCACGCCGGGCCTCTTCGCCGACACGCCGGAGGGCGCCTTCTCGCTCAACCTGCTGTTCGACCGGGCGATCGCGGCGGGGCGGCTGTTCGGGATGCGGCTCGACGGCCAGTGGCTGCATGTCGGTACGCCGGAGGCGATCCGGGCCGCGGAGGAGCGCGTCCGCGCGAGCGCCCGGGCCCCGTAGAGAGCCGGATCCGGGGCACGATGCGCGGAGCGCGAAGTCCTTGTCCGAAGTGTCTTGCCAAGCCGGATCTGAGCCTCTAGAAGCCCCTTCACACCGGCGGGCCGAGAGCCCGCCGCCGTGTCAGGCGCCCGTAGCTCAGCTGGATAGAGCACCAGACTACGAATCTGGGGGTCAGAGGTTCGAATCCTTTCGGGCGCGCCATTCCTATTTCACCGCTATAAACATCCGCTAAGACCTTGAATGGAGGGTCAGTTTGCGGTTCCAAATCCTTTGCCGTGCCTGTAACGAGGTTGGCCGGCGAAGGTTAATTTGAGTACTGCGCGGCGATCCTCGGTCCAGACGGTACTCCAAAGACTTCAACGACTTGCGATGAACGCCAAGGCGGTCCTTGAAGCGCCTAACAAAACCATCGTTTGATGAAACGCCAGACGATGGGGGCAGCGGCCAGCGTCGGGAAAGCGAGATGGATGCCGCTGCGTCGCTCGTAGCGGATGGCGAGGCGGCGGAACTGGGCGAACCACGCCAGGGTGCGCTCGACGACCCACCTGCGACGTTTCAGCCGCTGGCTGCTCGCGATCCCGCGCCGGGCGATGTGGCGCTGGATGCGGCGGCGGGTCAGCGCCTGACGACAGCGGCGGTGGTCGTAGGCCCTATCGGCGTGCAGCTGCGATGGCCGCCTGCGTGGCCGTGCCCAGTATGAACAGATCGGCGGGACGGCATCCACGACCGCCTCTAGAGGTCGGCTCTCGTGAACGTTGGCACCCGTCAGCTTCAGCGCGAGGGGATGCCCTTCGCGTCGGTGCGGACGTGGCGCTTTGTGCCCGGCTTATCCCGATCGGTCGGGTTCGGGCCTGTCGCCGCGCCCCTTCGTTTGCGGCGACCGAGGCGTTGTCGAGGGAAGCTCGACTGAAGTCGATGCCGTTCTGGCGGCCGAGCCGGTCGAGAAGGGCGTGTTGCAGGCGATCTCTCACTCCGGCCCTCTTCCAATCCCGCAGACGCCGCCAGCAGGTCATGCCCGAACTGCAGCCATCTCCCGAGGCAGCAACTCCCACGGCGTACCTGAGCGCAGCACGAACAGGATCCCCGTCAGCGCCGCGCGGTCAGAGGTCCGAGGCCGACAGCCCTTCGGCTTGGCCCGATCAGGCGGAAGCAGCGGTGCGATCTCGGCCCGCACGCCATGGGAAGGAGCGGTCTCGCCATCTCCTCCCAACGCGCCAACCCCAGTTTTGCTAGAGGCTCTAAAGTCAGCCGGTCAGGTCAAGATCCGGCGGACATCGGAACGCTACGCTACGCCCGACGCCGGACGTCGCTTCAGCGACGCGAGCAGCCGGACCAAGTGAAAGCGCCACGAGTTGATGAAGCGCGCATTGATGGTGTTCGGTAAAACGATCGCCATCATGATCGCCGAAGCGGTCGCCACCCGTCTGAGCGGGCTATACCAAGATGGAAACCGGCCAACCGCACATAAGGCCTTCTTCACGGACACCCTCTTTCCGGACAGGATGTCGTGAGTGATCTCGTAGATGTTGTGGAAGTACATCTGGTTCGGAGGCTGGACGCTGTCGACCAGACCTCGCTGCCGCAAGGCCGATTTGAGATGCAGCACGCGGTCGCTGAAGCGCCGTTTGTGTAGCTCCAGCAGAGAGAGCGAGAGCATGCTCCCGACTCCGGATTTGTTCTCCCCATGGATCCGATAGCATCCGAGCGGCCGTTTCAGGCTGACGATGTCCCCGAAGAAGGGGGCTGCTGACAGGATGACCCCGTCGACGGCCGAGTCGTAAGTGGCCTCCCGCAGCAACTCGCAGACATCCCTCCGGAAGACGTTTCCCGAGGTGGGAGGGGACACATAGGTTCCCGCTTCATTCACGAACTTCTTGAAGCGGTCGCGTTCCCGTCCTTCCAGCAAGGACGGGAAGGCGGGTGCGATCATCGATCCGGCCTCGTCGATCCGAGTCAGAGGAAATTGCAGCTTCGCGATGTCCGCATCGAGCGCGCTTATGATGACCGCGAGCGAATTCGGCAAGAGTTGATCGTCCGCATCGAGGAATAAGACGAACGGGGCGACAGTTTTATCAAGTCCCAGAAGGCAGGCGCTGACCTGTCCTCCGTTCGTTTTGTGAAAGGCTCGCACTCCGCTCGACTGGATGACCGTCCAGGACCGATCGGTCGATCCGTCATCGACGACGACTATCTCGCAAGATCGATTGTTCTGTGAGACGGCGCTCTGAATCGCACAGTGAACGTATCTTTCGTAGTTGAAGCAATTGATGATGATCGCCAGGACGGGATACGTCGGGCCTGATATACTCTTCTCAGCTTTCGAGATTGAGGACATGAGTTTCCCGCTGAGAGTATAGTGTGGCTAATTGCTTCGATGATCTGCCGGCCTCGCAGCTTTCTTGAGCGTCTAGGTAAGGTCTCTGTCCGATCAAATCTGAGATGCGTCGACCGTGAAGTGCTGCGAGAGGCCGATACTGCCTCAAACGTCTCGCGCGGCGATTTATTCCGCAGTCGAAACCAGGCTCAAGCGGCCACCTGAGTCGTTCCAGTCTGAGCTTCGCAGGGTGACTTTCGCGATCCGACGCGGTCTTGTCAATGACGGGTGCAGCATCCGCAGATCCGCCGAAGGGAAAATAGCCACTTCAGCCTGATCAGCTGTGGCGAACTTCAGGATCGCGTCGCAAGAGCGGTCGACCTCGTCGCTTCGAGGCTGGTGGCGGTGTGATGGGCGGCCTCGAGCGCATGTAGTCAGGCGCCAGATCACCATGCTGACACAGCGGGTGGCTCGCCCACTCGTTGCGCCACGACACATGATGCAGCAGACGGTCGACGGGCGGGGTGGCCGCGACAGGGGCGTCGAACACTTCGCCCCATCGGGCAAAGCCGCGGTTCGAGATCTGAATCATCGCGCCGCGCTCGTTGCGCGCGCTGACGAGTTGGAAGAACAGATTGCGCCCGCCCGGCACCTCCGGCGGGCGGCGACCGACGGCCGTGAAGTTCTCCGGTGAGCGCCGCGCTCCCTGATCGCCCGTCGGAGCCGGGAACTAGTCAGCGTAGAATGGGCGGCAACGCGCTCGCGCAGATAGGCCTCGAAGGGATCAGGATGATGCTCGCGGGGTTGGCGCGGTTTGTAGGCTGGTGGCTTGAGGCCGTGGGCGATGTCCTTACGGGCCGTCTTGCGGTCGACGTTGAACTGCAGGGCGATGGTGGTGACGGACAAACTCTGGCGCTGCAAACCCGGACCGCTGGGCCGGCGGACGTTCGAGCTCGGCTTTCGCGCGCGTGATCCGCCGTCCACATCGAGGGTCCGGAGCTGTTCGGGGTAAAGCCTTGAGGCGAAGGCTATCTCTTGGGTAGGATGAGAAATCAGTAATCGCCTCGCGATTTGGAACGCCGCAAATGATGAAGTCCGAGTGGGCCCGCCGAGATTTCCTGAAACTCGGTCTTCGAGAACTGCCAGTCTGGACGACGGCATCCCTGATCGGAATCGGTCGCGCCAGCGCGGCGACCAATGTGACTGCAGACCCGACACAGGGGCGAACGCTCGTTTTCGATGAGCCCTTCAAGGAGATTAACGGACGGATCTGGAACGGCGGTCCGAAGGCGACGACCGGACCTTCCGGATACTACGGCCGCTCCGCGTTCGCGCCCCTCTCCGGAGCAGAAGGTTTCAAACCATACGAGATCATCGAGGACGCGGAGGCCACGGGTGGCACTGCTCTTCAAATATCAGCAAAGTATATCGGACGGAAAATGTCCGTCATAAATTATTACGGAAACGATATATCCGACTATCAATGGATCTCGGGAAACCTGCAGGCCGGGAGTCGGAGCGGGGTTGTCTCCGTCGGATGGGCGCGAGGCTATTTCGAGGCCAGAATGAAATTTCCAAAACACCCTCTGACTTGGCCCGCGTTCTGGTTGCTCAATCGGGACGGTATATCAAATAAAAATAGAAGTATAGAGGTCGATATTGTCGAGCAGAAGGGTTTCGAGCCCAATCTCTACGGCGTTTATCTGCATGAGTGGGGCCAGCCTGACGAGCATAATGAGGGCAGCGGTGTTCCGACACCGGTTGATATGACTCAGCAATATTGCCGCTACGGGGTCCTGATTCAGGATGGAAAATGCATCCCCTACTTTGAACGCAAGCCTGTCATCAATCCAGCAACCAAACAGGTCAACATCTGGACATTGACGCGCGCCTCCGAGATGGCGAAGACGGGGGATGTCTTCTGGCCGCTGCTCACACTCGCTCTGCGGACAGACGTTCAGGTGCCGCAGCTGACCGAAGCTCAGAAGCTGGTCCATATGCAGGTCGATTATTTCCGCGTCTACAGTTAGTTTGACATCATGTCCCCGCGCCGGGGCGCGACTGCCCGGCTGCGAATGGCCCACGCACCACGGTCTACAACCGCTTCAATCGCTGGTCGCGGCGCGGCTTCCGGAGGGCGATGCTGGCCGCGTTGGCCAAGGCCGGGTGGTCCGGCGATGCAGCCGCGCTCGACAGCAGCTACGTCCGGGCTCACCGGTCTGCCCATGGTGGGAAGGAGGGGCGAGGGCACAGGCCATCGGCCCGTCGCGCGGCGGTCAGACGACCAAGATCCACGCGCTCACCGTTGTCCTCGGTCGGCCCGGCGTTCGCCTGCTGACGCCGGGCAACGCTAGTGACGTAACAGCCGCCCTAGCGGTGTTGGCCGAGGCGCCCGGCCGGATCCGCCGCCTGAGTGCCGACAAGGGCCACGATGCTGATTGGCTGCGCACCGACCTGCGCGGGAACGGCATCACGCCCGTCATTCCGGCTAAACGCGGTCGCATGCGCCGGATCCGTCATGACAAGCCCCGCTATCAAGACCGCTGGCGCATCGAGGCAGCTTTCAACTGACTCAATGACTTTCGTCGCATCGCCACCCGCAACGACAAGCTCGCCCGCGTCTACGCTTCAACCCTGGCTTTGGCCGCCGTCGTCGCGTTCCGGTGCTGATCGAGTTCAGATTCTAGAGGCGCACGTCACGCTGGTGATGCAGGCGAGGACGCGTGCGGGCATCGAGGCGATCGTGCCGCGTTGCGACGTGATAGGCCTGTCCCGTCTCCTGGCCCGCAGGCCGGGAAGAGCAGAGCAGTCGGCCTGGCTGCTGCCTCGCCTGTCCATCCGGGTTCGGCGGAGAAGGGGAGACAACGCCTCTCCAACGCTTCGCCGCGAGAGCCGATTCGAGCAACAGTGGATCGTGGACAGCGTGGGACTAAGCGACCGCGTGCACGGCTTCTCGGAACGTGCTCGAGATTATTCGGCAAGCACCAGGAGTGAGTAACCTCCGAGCACTCTGACGGTCAGATCCTTGCTCAATGCGAACAGCGCCCGACGCGGAACACTCATCAGACGGCTAGACAAAGCTTGATTCGGAAGTTCGATGCGACTTGCCGTATAACAATAATCAATCACATTGTATCCGCAGTCACGCAGAGTGGCGAGTGCGGTGTCCTTGAAGAAATAATGGAGGTGACCGACGCTGGACCGGAGGTGCAAGATCGGGTTGCTGCGGAGCAGTGATTGGACCGAAAGATCGAGGGGAATATGGAAAATCTTGACCTTTGCGAGCGGTCGGAGCTGCTTCGCGAAGCTGATGTAATCCTCGACATGCTCGATGACGTCGATAGCAAGCAGTACATCGAAGGGCGCGCCAGGTGCGTCGAAGACGTCGTCCAGGTAAAATTTCGTGCGCGCCGTTTCCTTATCCTTGGCGCGCCAGTACGCGTGCGGCGAAATCTCGTATCCGTACCCTCGCGAGTGATCGAACATATGCTCAAGATTTAAGATGACGTCGCCGGTCCCGCACCCGACTTCGCAGATATTCTCAAAGCGGATTCCGTTTTTTCTGATTATGTTCCCAATCTGCGCCGCCTTCCACGGTGCGTCCGCTTCGTGCCAGTCGGGATTATTTTCAGCGTAAATCGAGTTTTTATAGATCTCAAGCACGGCGGTTACTCCACTAGGCCATGGCAGGCGTATCGTAACTTTCCTCGGACGCCCTCAGTCGGGATAACTCGCCGATCCGCTGAATATTCGCGATCGTAGAATCGAAAATGATGCGAGCATGCTACGAAAGGGATCGCACCTTATCACCATCGAGAAGCGGGGTTCGGCGTAAAAGGGACATGAAGGTCTCGGAAAATGGCGCAAAGCGCGATGCGGAATCCTGGTGTGTCTTGATCAATCAGAGAACGGATTCTCGGATTGCGTCGGCGTGAACGTGGACCACGTTCTCGGGACTGAAGCGATCAATATGTTTTTTTCTGAAGGAGGAGAAGGATTTTTCAAAATCTAAATTCTCGCAGTAGTGAATCATCGCTCTGACCAATGCGTCCTCGTCATCTGGAGGCACGAGACGCCCGAGGCGTTGATCGACCAAGATGTCGCTCGGACCGAATTCGCAATCGGTAGATATGACGGGCAGCCCGCACCGGAGCGCTTCGCATATGGCGAGCGACCAGCCCTCCCAGCGCGACGTGGCAACAAACACATCACTGGTATCCAGTGCTTGCTGGGGGTTCTCGGGATGGTGCGCGAGTTTGATAACGTTCGACATGTTGAGTGCCTGGATCTGCGCGGTGAGGGCCGCCTTATCGGAGCCATGACCGACCAGATTGAGGCTGACATCTTTTCGGCGAGCGTACAGCTTCGCAAACGCCCTAATCAGGATATCCTGGCCCTTCTGAAAGTCGTAACGCCCGACATTCACGAAGGTTACGAGAGTCGAATTTCGCCGCATATCGGTGCTTGACGGTTCAAAGCGTCGAACCGGGTTCGGCACCCAGTACATCGGGCGGGTGCAATTGAAATCCTGTTTGAACGCTTCAAGTTGTCTTGGAGAAGTCCCGAAGACCGATCTGATGCGGCGAAGGACCAGATGATTGAGAAGGAAGAAGTACATTGCTGATTTAAAATTCGCGGCTTCCCGTCTAGGATTGCCATGGAGGTGCATGGCAACGCGCTGCTGGATTCCCAGGCGCGCGAACCAGAAAATGACGGTCGGCTCGATCTGCGGAACGATCACCAGATCGTAGCGCTTCTCCTGGATAACAGACCTGAAGGTTCGAAGGAGATTGAGCCGCGAGTTCACCGGCCGAAAGACGCTCCGGTAAACCCGTGGCTCTGGCGGATGGTTCTCATGCTGCGAAAGCCTCAGGACATCGACGTCAAACTCTGCCCTGAACCGTGTGGCAAGCTCAGTGCAGATCGTATCGACGACACGCTCGATCCCTGCGAAGACGGGTGTCCTCGGCTGGATATACAGGACCTGAAATTTGCCCCTGTCCTCAGATCGCATCGACGCAGGTCCCATTTCACGATTGATTCTGAGCGTCGAGCGCGGATTTGCCGACGATGCGAGGGCACGGCTCACGCGCGATTGAGAACGGCGCCGATCACGTTCGCGCCGGCACCGATCAGGCCGTTCACCGCGTCCGACAGCTCGTCGACGGTCGTCCGCCCGGCCTCGGCGACGATCACCACGACATCCGCTCGACGGGCCGCGACCCGGGACTCGGCCGAGACGGAGAGCGGCGGCAGGTCGAGGATGACGTAGCCCCCCCGGCGCATCTGGTCGATGACGCTCTGGAAGACCGAGGAGCTGAGGGAGATGCCGGTGCCGACCGCCGTGTACGGCGACCGCGACGGCAGGACCGAGACGCCCCCGAAATCCACGAACTTGGCGAGGGCCAGATGGCTCGGATTGATGATCAGGTCGGCGAGACTCGCGCCGACCCCGGCCTTGGAGTCCGGGGTCAGGAAGAAGGTTCCGGCGCCGTGGATATTCGTGTCGATCAGCCGGGCGGTCCGGCCACCTTCCTGCAGCAGGCGCGCCAAGCTCAGGCCGATCAGGGTCGTGCCGGTGCGCGGGGTGCAGCCGACCAGGGCGATGACACAGTCGGACTCGTGGCCGCGCGCGGAGAGGGCCAGCTGGATCGACGTCCGAAGGTCGCGGACGCCCGTGGAGAATTTGACGTTGAGGAACCACGGCGCGTTGACGTTGCGCAGATCCACGGTCTCGCGGCGCCCCTCGGCCGTCTTGCGCAGGACCTCGGGCATCACGGCGAGGCAGGGGATGCCGGCCCTCTGGACGAGATCCTGCGGCGTCCGGATCCGGCGGTCGAAGGCCTGCAGCAGCGCCACGGCCAGGAAGCCGCCGACGAGGCCGATCATCGCGCCGAGGCCGAGGATCAGGGTCTTCCGCGGGGCCGAGGGTTTGAGGGGCTGCAGCGCCGCGCCGATCACCCGCGCGTCGGCATCGGGCGTCGGCGCGTCCGGCAGCGTGCCCTCGGTGACGGCCGCCGCGGCGGACCGCGCCTGGGAGGCGAGGGCATTGACGCGACCCTGGAGGAACTCGGCGCCGTTCTTGGCCGCATCGGCCTTGGCAGCGATGGATTGCAGGAGATAGGCCGAGACGGCCGCGTTCGCGACGCGCCGCGCCAGGTTCGGGTCTCTGGACGTGTACGAGACCTCGACAACGTACGACTGTCCGACCCGCCTGACGGTAAATCGCTCGGCGAAATTCTCGAACTTCCTCTGCTGCAGGATGGCTGCCGTCGACGGCGGGGCGGTCCGCAGCCCCGACAATTCGGACGCGCCCGGGCCCGGCTCCTTCGGGCTCTCGGCTTCCGGAGGACCGAATTCCGGATTGTTCGCCAGCTGGAGACTGTTGAACACGTTCGCCAGCAGCCGTTCCGAGCGGAGGACCTGGAGCTCACTCTCGGCCCGGCCCACATCGAGGCTCGGCATCAGGGCGCCATCGGAGGAGCCCGAGCCCACCGGGCGCCGCGGCTCGAGCAGCAGCACAGCGGTCGCCGTGTAGAAGGGGGTCGCGGTCACCGTGTAGAGCGCCGCGCAGCCGATGCAGAAGACCACCCAGACGGCCACCGCCAGTTTGTGCCGGCGGGCCGCCTTGAGGGCCGCCGAGATGACGGCCAGCGGGCCGTCCTGCACGCCGATGGAGGTCGTCTCCGGAAAATGGGAGACCGATTGGGACTGGTCCGGCGGGATCCGGTTGGTGTTGTGGATGTTCATCTCACACTTTCCGTCGGATCTTCAGGGCCCGCTCGGGCTCCAGCCGTCCCAGGAGCACGTCCGCGGCGCCGCGCAGATTGCCGCGCAGCCGGCCGCGCCGGTCGATGAACGGCTCGGGGGCCGCGAAGCGCGTCACGTTGCTGAGAACGTTGCGGGTAATCTGGCCGAAGACTTGAGACAGGGTCATCGTGCCCTTGCGCAGCATGTATAGCGGGTTGACAATCTGCGAATAGCCGAGCCGATCGCCGGAGATGCGGCCGCCTTTCACACCCATATGGACGCCGCGGGCCTCCATGCATTTGACGAGCCGGCCGCCTCGGGCCGCCAGGGCCGCGCCGAAATCGCGGTCCTCGAGCCAGCCGTACAGGACGAGCCGCTCGTCGAAGCGCAGCGTGCCGATGGCCGAGCGGCGGAACGCCATGTTGCAGCCGTACGGGCTGAAGGCCTCGATGGGCGCCGCCGGCTCGACCGGAGCCAGCGCGGCGAGCATCCGGTCGACCTCGGTGAAGCGCAGTCCGGGCCCCTTGATGCCGTCCGCGACGACGTCGCCCGTCAGGCCGACGATGTCCGGCTCGTCTTCGAAGCGCTGCGCGGCTGCCGCGAGCCAGCCGGCCTCGGGGACGAAGTCATCGTCGAAGAAGACCACGATATCGATCGCCTCGGGCAGCGCGGCGAGGGCGGCATTTCTCTGAGTGGCGAGGCCGGGACGCCCCGTGACCACCGTCACGCCGGGCCACGCGGCCGCCTCGCCGGCATCGTCCGGGGTGACGCAGGAGATCAGGATGGCGGCGGGCTTCAGGGTCTGCCGATCCAGGATCCGCCGCAGCGTGCCGGTCACCACCTCGGGACGGCCCAGCGTCGCGATGGCGACGGCGATGCTGGGCGGGGTTGGCTGTGCCGCGGATCGCGCGGCAGGGCGCGCGGCAGGGCGCGCGGCCTGCCGCACCTTCGGCGCCCGCATGAGATCGAGGTAGCCCTGCGCCGAAGCCTCCCACGAGAAGAGGGCGGCCTGATCGCGACCGCGGCCGATCAGGTCCGATCGCAGGTCCGGGCTCGCGGCCAGGGCGCGGATCTGGTCGAGCCAGCGTTCCGGCCGGTCCGGCGGAGCGAGCAGGGCCGCCGACCCGCAGATCTCCGGCAAACTCGCGCGGTCGGTCGAGACGACGGGGCAGCCGCGTGCCATCGCCTCCAGCGCCGGAAGCCCGAACCCCTCCGTGAGGGAGGGGAAGGCCAGGCACAGGGCGCGCTCCATCAGGTAGGCGAGGTCGTGGTCGGTGACGAAGCCGAGGTGGCGGACATTCTCGCCGCGCCGCAGGTCCTCGGCGGCGTAGATGGTCGCTTGGCCGCCTGCCACCACGAGGTCGAGCCCGAGTTCGCCCAAGGCGGGCGCCAGTTTGAGCAGCAGATCGAGGTTCTTGTGGCGGGCGCGGGACCCGAGGGCCAGCACGAAGGGGCGCTCCAGGCCGTCGGCGTCCCGGTCCAGGGCCGCCGGCGCCCGGACGGCCTGTCGCGGATCCCAGGCGTGCACGTGCTCGTGCCCGTTCGGGAGCACGACGATGTCGGAGGCTCTCACCGAGAGATGGTTGGCGATCTGTCCGGCCGAGAAGCTGGAGACGGTGGCGATCCGCGCGGCACGGCGCGCCAGAAGCGGCTGGAG
This sequence comes from Methylobacterium sp. D48H, assembly GCF_053345715.1. Classification (NCBI taxonomy): domain Bacteria; kingdom Pseudomonadati; phylum Pseudomonadota; class Alphaproteobacteria; order Hyphomicrobiales; family Methylobacteriaceae; genus Methylobacterium; species Methylobacterium sp. D48H. Next base: position 18,820 of record NZ_JBKFAP010000015.1, on the reverse strand, counting down.
CGTCCTGTAGAAGGTCCGGAACGACGCGCTGTAGCTCTCCGGCGCGTTGAACACGTTCGCGTCGTGGATGCAGACGACTTGATCGGCCTTCAGCGCGGGGGCGGTGTTGCAGAGGTTGAGCAATCGGCCGGGCCAGGCGCGCGGCAGGACGAATTGCTCCCAGGCATGCCCACCCGCCGGTCCGACGGTGCGGAGCGGCGTGCCTGCGAGACGGGGATCCTGCGCGTCCGGCACGGACAGCAAGGGGGCGCTCTCGCCCCGAGCGGCCAGGGCCGCGCTCAGCGCCCGGGTGACGTTCATCGCGTAGCGCTGAACCCCGGTCATCGGCTGGGTGAGGAACCGACCGTTGATTCCGAACGATCCGACTGCCGTCATGCTGTCGCTCTACTCCTGTCGGAGCCCCGATTCGCGGATCGAATACGAGAACAAGAGTGTTCCACCTTTCGCGTGAGCGGCGCGGTCGGACCCGCGATCCCAGGAACCGGGATCGCGCATGACCCCGCGCGTGCGCAGAATTCGCGTACGTAATAGAGGCAAAAATCCGGGACGCTAATTATTTTATAGGCAGCATTCTGATTCTCGACAGGAAAATCCAAGTTCAGTAGCCGAGGCCCGAACGCTGCATTCGACGACACGGAGAGACCTCAGTTCGCGCCAGAGGCCTGCCGGCGCCACAGGGGCGGCTCCGCGCATGCCTCGGGCGCGGGCTCGCGGCGGCGGACGAGACGGGACGTGGCCTCCCTTCGAAGGGCGCGACCCGCGTAGACGGCCTCGATCACGGGAAGCAGGAACCGGCCGGCCCGCGGGAAGAAGCGGAGAAGCGCGCCCTCGCGCCAGAGACTGTCGCGGATCTGCTGCGCGGGTCGGGCCGGCCGCGGTGTGGCGTACTGCGCGCTCAGCTCGACGCGTCCGAAATCGCGGGATCTGCCGCCGAGACTCAAGGTCGAGACGGTCCGGTCATCCGGCCAGATGATTGCCTTCTTCAGGGCCGCCCACGCCCGCGCCGCGTCGTCGGGGATCGCCGCGACGCTCTCGGAGCGAAGATCGTCGATGTGGGCCAGGACGCCGGTGAAGAGGTCCGGCCGCGTCGATGCGATCCGCGCCTCCCAGCCGTCGTCCTGAAGATTGGCCCGCGGCGGCGATCCCGGGACGGCCTGGGCGAAGGTGCGGACGCTCGGCAGGTCCGGTTCCAGGCAGGCCTCGATCAGGTGCCAGAAGCGCAGCACCGACGTGCGCGCGTCCCAGGGCTTGTACCAGTCGCTCTCGACACTCAGGCCGAACGTGCGGCGGAAATGCGGTGTGGCGAGGCGCTTGTAGTTGCAGCGGGCGAGCTGGAGCCCTGACCACGTCCGCTCCGGCAGGCCCTCCTGAAGCATGCGGACCGTGCTGCCGTAGAGCCCGGTATCGACCAGCACGCAGTGGCGCGCCGGGCCCGCGCAGGCCTCGAGATGCGCGCGGAAACGGGCATCCTGTTGGGCGACCGCGGCGTGAAGGCGGGCCACGCTGGGCTGGTTGCCGGACAGCAGCGCGGTGAATGCCCCCTCCTCGAAGGGCTCATCCCAGGACGCCGGAAGGGCCAGATCGTCGCGTTGCGCCAGCGCCGCCGCGATCTCCGCCATCGACCGGCCGCTGAATTCCCGACCGAGTTCGGAGAGCATGCCGGGGCTCGGCGGATCGAAGGCGGTGCGGGCGGCCACGAGGCGCGAGACCATCAGGGCCGCGCGCGGGAGGTTCTGCGGCAGGCTGGTTCGCTGGAGGAAGCGCTCGTAGACGAGTTGCAGGCGCAGGCCGCCCCGGGCGCAGAACAGGAGGACGGTCCTGTCCGGCGCGAGGAAGCGTTCCGCGAGCCAGAGGCGTAGGCAGAACTCGGCGAGGATCGGGCCCAGCACGCGCTGGCCGAACGCGACCGCGTCGTCGCCCGCGGGGCCGCGTGCGGCGTCGGTCGCGCTCACGGCCCGATCCTCCTGGCCCCGCTCCGGGCGGCACCGATCCAGTGCCGGTGCATCACGCGAGCGCGGACGGCATCGAGGCGGCGACGCAGCACCACGTGGCGCGGCCGGAGCAGTTGTGCCGTCCTCAGGCCCGCGGCGGCGGCCATCGTCACGTCCGCCAGCGTGTCATCGCCGAGGTGGAGGATCTCGGCGGGGGGCACTTTCTCGCTCCGGAGAACGACATCGAAGAGCGCCCGTGTCCGCTTGGTCGCGTCGTGGTCGGCACTGGTGTAGATGCGCGCGATGGGATGGTCGGGAGCCAGCGCATTCAGCAGCTGCGCGATGGTCTCGCCGCGGTGGTACGTATCGCTCACCGCGATGATCCTGCCCCCGGCCCGCGCCCGGCCCCTGAGCCACGTCATCAGCCGGGTGTTCGCGCGCAACTGCGCGCGTTCGACCGTGATCTCGGCCCGATACAGGATATCCGCGGCCCGATCATCGAGACCGAGGACGCGCGTCATGGCCGCGAGCATGTCGGCGAAGCGCACGTCGCCCGAGGGATTGGCCAAGTCGAGCGCCCGGTAGGCCGCTCGCTGCACCTCCAGGCGCGCGGCGTAGATCGCGCCCGGTCGGCGCACCACGCCATCCTCCGCCGCGAGCAGCTGCGACGCGACGGCCGCGATCTCGTGGAAGCGGCAGCGCTCGGACCGGTGATCGCGCAGGAGCAGCGTGTCGAAGACGTCGCAGGATACGATACGGGCTGCCGTCTCGGGTAGGTGCATGATGGCTAGATCTCTCCCGATCGATGGCGATCGAACCTGATGTCTGCCCGCCGGGCCGCGCCCGGCGGATCCCTTCTGCAATGACGGTGCCGTATCGGCACCACGCTGCGCGCGATGTCCATCCTCCAACGAGTATAGCAACAATCTGTCCCGTCCGACATCAATGAAGGCGTGCTGCTACGGCCATAAGCATTGACGAGGCGACCGCGCACCCCCGAAAAGGCGGGTTGATCGGCCCGACCGAGGGGGAATCTCCAGGAAAGGGGGCCTTAGTGGAGCTTGGCGGCGCCCAACAAGACCGCCGTTCGGAGTAGGTCCGGGGGATCAAAGGTACGACCGCCCGCGCTGGGAGGGCGGGCCGGCGCCGTAGGCCGCGACGGATCGACCGACAGGCTCAACGTGCCTGGATGTCACCTTGATCTCGCGCCTCATGCGAGGCTCAACACGTCCCCAGAGCTCCGAGTCGGGCCGGAAGGTGACGATCATCGATCAATTCCCGATCACGGAGTGTTGATTTTTGTCTCCGAGCCAACGTGAAGTGCGCAGAGCGTCAGCGATTAAACTACCAATTGGACTTGGATTTTTGCTGCGGCTTCAGATGTCGATTGTGGATTTCGGCGGGATACCGTGCTAGCCACATCCTGTCGGGCGCTGCAGACCGTGAGATACGGGCGCGCTGAACGACGAGCGTGAAAGACATTTGTCGTGGTCACGGATCCCAAGCTCGCAGTCATCATTACCTGTTACAACTACGAAAATTTTGTCGGTCGAGCAATTCAAAGCGTTGTTGGGCAAGGCAATGACTCTTGTGAGATCGTCGTGATAGACGATGGATCGACGGATGACTCGTGGTCGATTATCCAGCGGTCCGGTGTCGCGGCGTTCCGGATCCCGAACGGCGGTCAGAGGGCGGCTTGCCTGTACGGATTGGCCAAGGCCCGGGCCCCGTTTCTGCTCTTTCTCGACGCGGACGACGAGCTTCTGCCGGGTGCTCTCGACCGTATTCTCGCGGAACTAGATCCGACTGTCGCCAAACTTCAGTTCTGTCTGAGGTGCGTCGACTCGACTGGGACGATCCTGGCGGACCCATACCCCGCTCTCGGCGCGTTCCGCGGGCAGGACAGGACTGTCAACGACATCCTGCGCTCAGGCGTCTATCAGACGCCGCCCACGTCCGGGAATGTCTTCCGCCGCGATGTCTGCGATCTGCTCCATCAATGCGCGTACGACCAAGCTGTCGATGGCGTGATTCTGTTGGCTGCCCCGTTCATGGGCGAGATCGTCAGTCTTTCTGAAAGTCTTGGGCTCTACCGTGTCCATGGCCGCAATGACTCGGGTCTGGGCCGCGTCCCGCAGGCGGCCACCGTCGAGCGGGACCTCCAGCGTTTCCAGTCACGTCTGAGGCATCTGCGCGGTCTTCTTCACGACTGGCGTCCCGGAGTCTCCCTCGTCGAGCCAGAGCAGACATACTATTTTCAGTTCCTCGAGTTCTGCCTGGCGATCCTCCGGGGTGTCCGGTACGGTGGCAGGCCGTTCCTGGGCCTGATCAGATCCGTCCTGATCGAGCCGCGTTCCCTGAAGTGGAAAATGGCGAATGCGCTCTTCGTAGTCGCGACGTTTCTCGCGCCCGTTCGGTGTGCGCAGGCGTTGCTCGCCTTCCGCTTCTCGCCCAAGCGCCGGCCGGTCCGACAGATCCTGCGCGCCACGATCGGTGCGGGGCATTGTTGAAAATCAGTAGTGCGCCGGATTTTTCTGTTGCGCCCGGTCGCGCTTTTACACCTAGATGGCTCCGGAATATGTGGCGGCTCTCCTGTTCGGCCAGGGTCGTATCTCCCGCCTAATCGGCGCCGCGGCTTGCATGGAGTCCAGCGCAGGCCGGGGCTCGGATCCGACACGAGCGCTCGTAAGTCATGCGTATTCTCCATCTGCTGAATCACACGCGCCGACTGAACGGCCATGTCCACGCGGCCGTCGATCTCGCGTGCCAACAGGCGCAGGCCGGACACCGGGTCGCGATAGCCAGTCAGGGTGGGGATTTCGATGCGCTGCTCCGGTCCAACGGCGTCGAGTCGATCTTCGCGAGCCACGCGCGCACGCCGGCCCGGATCCTGACGTCGTTCCTCGGATGTGGCGGTGTGCTCCGGCGTTGGCGTCCCGATGTCGTCCACGCCCATATGATGACCAGCGCCGTGCTGGCTTGGCCGACCTGCAAGCTGCTGCGCGTTCCCCTCGTGACGACCGTCCACAATGAGTTCGAGAAGGGTGCCGTCCTCATGGGCCTTGGGACCAGGGTCATCGCTGTGAGCGGCGCGGTCGCTGCGGCAATGCGGAAGCGCGGCATCGCGGCTTCCCGCATCGACGTCGTGCTCAACGGGACCATCGGCTCAGCCCGCATGCGCGGTCGGTCCGAGGAACCGCAGACTCTGGATCATCCCGCCATCGTCTTCGTCGGAGGCCTGCATCCCCGGAAGGGATTGCCCGATCTGCTGCAGGCCTTCGACAAGGCGTTCCCCCACAATCGCGCCATGCGGCTCTACGTCGTCGGCGGCGGTCCTCACCGGGACGCCTATGAGCAGACCGCGCGCGCGCTGGCCTGCGCGGATGCCATTACCTTCGCCGGGCCGCGGGACGATCCGTACCGCTGGATGCTGGGCGCCGACATCTTCGTGCTCCCGTCCCACGCCGATCCGGCACCGCTCGTGCTCTCCGAGGCCCGGGAGGCGGGCTGCGCGATCGTGGGCACCGACGTCGACGGGATTCCCGAGCTGCTCGACGGGGGAAGGGCGGGCATTCTGGTCCCGGCAAACGATCCGGACAAGCTTGCGCAGGCGCTGATCACGCTCACGACCGATCCGAGCGCCCTGGGCGCTTTGAGAGCGAAGAGCCAGATCAACCTGGATCACCTGCGGATCGCACGGGTGGCCGACGAGACCTTGACCGTCTATCGGCGCGCTGCCGGCCTCGCGGGGTGATGCGCGTCCCGGTGCGCGGAAGCCGGACACGGCTCCCACAACGCACCGCGGGCGCGGCTCGATCGCAAGCTAACCAAATTAGCTAGATTGATGCCGCCGCCGGATGCTGGTTCAGGACTGCCTTGCAGAGCGTGTCAGGATCGGAATCGCCATGTTGCTCAGATCCGGATCCATGTCGTGACCACGAGGCACGACGTCGTTCCGGGCCGGTGTGGCGCCGGTCAGTCCTCCGTGGGACACGTTCATGCTCGCCTCTAAGACGCTGCGCGGCGCCGGATGGAGTGTCGCCGCGCGGATCTCCGCGCGCGCGATCGATCTCGGCACGCTGCTCGTCCTCGCACGGATCCTGTCGCCCGCCGATTTCGGCCTGACGGCCATCGCCGCGTCCCTGATCTCGATCGTCGAGATGATCCTCGAGATCCCGCTGGTTCAGGCCCTGTTGCGTCTGCAGAAGATCGAGAAGTCGCATCTGGATACTGCATTCACGCTGGGCCTTCTTCGGGGCGGAGTCATCGCCGTTCTGATGATGGCCGCCGCTTGGCCGGTCGCCCACATCTACGACGACGTCCGACTGATCCCCATCACGCTCGCGCTCGCGTCGGCCCCGATCGCGCGAAGCCTCTACAGCCCGGCCATGGTACACCTGTTCCGCAAGATCGACTTCCGTGCGTCGTTTCTCGCGGATTTTTCCGGCAAAGTGGCCGCGGCCCTGATCTCGATCGGGTCTCTCTACTTGGGAGCCGGCTACTGGGCCCTGGTGATCAATCCGGCTGCATCCGCGATCCTGCCGACCATCCTGTCCTACGTGCTCGCACCTTACCGACCGAGGCTCTCCCTGGCGCGGCTGAGTGCCTTTTCGGCGTTCACAGGCTGGTTCACATCCTCACAGATCCTCGCTGCCTTCAGTTGGCAGTTCGATCGCATGTTCCTCGGTTACCACGTCGACAAGGCCGTACTCGGCCGCTACGGGGTGGCGAGCGATTTCTCCGTCCTCCCGACTCAGAGCGTCATCGGTCCGGCTATGCGGCCGGTCATGGCCGCGTTCGCGACGATGGCCGATGACCGCCTCCGCTTACGAGCCGCCTTCCTGAAGGCGGCTCGACTCACGATGATCATCGCGCTCCCGGCCGGCGTGGGCATCGCACTGACCGCCGACCAGATCGTGAGCGTCATCCTCGGTGCGCAATGGATTTCCGCGGCGCCCTATCTGCGATGGCTGTCGCTGGCCATCATGTTCACCGCCTATTACCAACCTGTCTCGACGCTCTGCCTCGCGATGGACGAGCCGAACGTGATGCTCAAGATCACGCTCCTCGAGTCGGTGGTGAAGGTCTCGAGCATGGCAATAGGATTTTATATCGGCGGCGTGATGATGATGATCTACGCGCGCCTTGCCACGGCCCTGTTTCACTTCCTGATCAGCGCGATCTACGCGCGGCGTCTCGTCGATGCCGGTGTGGCGGGGCAGATCCGTAATCTCTGGCAGATTGCCCTCTCCTGCGCGGTGATGGCGGCCGCCGTCCTCGCGCTGCAGACCGTCTTGAGCCGCGCCGATATCGGGTTGGTCGGCCTATTGATCGCCACGGTCTTCAGCGGCGCGGCGGCCTACAGCGCGAGCATGCTCCTGCTCGGGTTTCGCCTGCAGACCCTGCGTCCTTGAGGCCGATCTCGAAGTGCTGGCCGGCGAATAACGATGAGCGCATCAGTGTCATTGGTCTGATACATGAGACCGCCCGCGCTGAACTTGAATCGGCCCGCGCTCCGATGTCTCGGCAGGGGGGGCGGCCGCGCGGCAGATCTGAGATCTATAAATCTTGGCCAGGCTGGCTGCGTCTGCTACGATTAAATGCGGCTCTCGGGACTCTGTGGTGCAGGTACCGTGGGCAGATCGCGGCGCGCAAATTTGTACTCAAGATTTGGATCTGGTCGAGGAGAATTTGATGCGTCTGCGTCTCATTGCGGCGGCCTGTGTTTTGCTGTTCGGCAGCCCGCTCGCGCATGCGGTTGCCGACGAAGCCGGTCGATACGTGCTCGGCCCACAGGATCATCTGACGATCCGCGTCTACGATCTGCGTCGCAACACCGGCGAAGCGTACTCGTGGACGGCACTGAACGGTCAGTTCGTCGTGGCGGCGGACGGAACTGTATCCATGCCGCTGATCGGCCAGATCAAGGCCGCGGGCGGCACGCCGATCGACCTCGCGAACGCCATCGGTGTCGCGCTGAAGCAGGTCGCCGATCTCGCTGAGAAGCCAGCGGCATCGGTCGAAGTCGCAACCTACCGTCCATTCTACATCATCGGTGCGGTCCAGCAGCCTGGCAAGTACGAGTATCAACCTGGCCTGACCGTACTGCAGGCCGTCAGCACGGCTCAGGGCCTGATGCGCGGCACTGACCCACGCGGCATTCAGCGCGATGCGGTCACGTCGCGCGGCGAGTTGCGAAATCTGGCCGCGGAGCGGGTCGCTCTGGCCGCCAAGTTGGCCCGTCTGGAGGCAGAGATCGGGGGCGCGGAGACGATCGCGTTCGGGGGTGATGTCAAAGGCACAGTGGACAAGACGTATGCGGAGCAGGCCGTTCGCGGTGAGCAGCTCCTGTTCGATACACGCCGGAACGCGCTGAAGGCCGAGATCAAGGCGATTGAACAGTCGATAATCATTTTCCAGAATGAGATGAGTACACTGGATAATAAGTCCAAGACGCTGGACCGCCAGATCGAGCTCAGCCGCGGCGAACTCGGCCTCATCAACGATCTGGTCTCGAAAGGACTCACGATCGCGCCGCGGAAGCTCGCTGCCGAGCAGAGTCAGGCCTCGTTCGAGAGCAGCCGGCTCGACGTGCAGGTTGCCATGCTGCGCGCTCAGCAAAGCCTCACACGCGCCGAGCGCGACATGATCGACCTCAAGGCCCGTTTTCGCCGCGAAGCGCTGTCGGAGGCCGCAGATGTCCGTCAGAGGCTCGCCTCGATCGACGAGAAGGCGCGCACGGCCGAGCGTCTCTCGGCCGATGCCGAATCCCAGATGGTCGGCAACACCGATGACGCGTCTGAAACCCTGAGTGCGCGCTACGAGATTACCCGGAAGCAGGGGGTGAAGGCGGCCACATGGCTCGCCTCGGAGGAGGCCGTCGTCGAGCCCGGCGACGTCGTGCGCGTGACGCTCGTGCGTCAGCCGGCCGACAGATCCGGTGAGACGCGGCAGTCCCCGACTCAGCGCCCCGGATCGGCGGACACTCCGGTGAGCCGCGGTCCGGCCGCGTCGGATGGCCCGCACCGGCCGACCGACAGCGCCAAACGCTGAGATCGCCCGTGCGGGCGCGTCGCATCGATCCGGGCGGCGGTCGGGCACGCTGTCGCCTGACACAGGCCCGGCATGATCGTCTGGCTGGCGATGCGTGGCCTGAGCGCCGATACCGATCCGCCGCCGATCATGCCTGGACCAGCCTGACATGAGCTTCGAACCGATTGGTGCCATCACGGTCGTCGTGGGCCTGTTCTGTCTGCTGTTCGGCCGGGAATTGGTCGTGATCGCGTTCGTGGTCATCTGCAATCTGGGATCGGCCGCGGCAATTCTGCTGGGCGGCGCCAATGTACAGCCGGCCCATCTCTTCCTCCTGTTCCTGATGATCGCGACACTGTTTCATCGCAACATCTCGACACGGGTCCTGAGTTCGTTCCGCCTGCCTGAACCGGGTTTCTGGCTTCTCTGTCTCACTCTCTACGGGGTGGCCAGCAGCTATATCCTGCCGCGGCTCTTCGCGGGTGAGACCTATATCGTGCCGCTGGGAACGTCGTCACACCTGATCACGAGCGACGGTGTCGTTCCCCTGGGACCAGTATCCAGCAATTTCACGCAGCCGATCTATCTCATCGGTGATCTGGCTTGTTTCAGTATCATCACCGCGTTCGGTTTCACGAGGAACGGGCTCGAAACGCTCGCGAAGGCGCTCATCCTCTACGCGGCCGCCAACATATGCTTCGGCATCATCGACGTGGTGACCGCGGCCACGGGCACTCAGGACGCCCTGCAATTCATTCGCAACGCTCAGTACACGTTCCACGATGAGGAGAGTGTCGGCAGTATGCGGCGAATCATCGGAGCTTGGCCGGAAGCGTCCGCCTTCGCGGGAATGACACTGGGAAGTTGCGGGTTCACCGGCATGCTCTGGCTCTGCGGCCGCAAGCCCTCGGTCACGGGACCCCTGGCGCTGATCTCGCTGCTGTTCGTGATCCTGTCGACGTCCTCGACCGGTCTGGTCGGCGCCGGGGTGGTAATCGCCCTCCTCTACACGATCGCGATGCTGCGGTGCAGCACGCATCGGCAGGACCGTTTCAGTGCCGGTCTGGTGGTCGCAGGGCCACTGGTGTTCTGCGTCCTCGTGCTCCTGGCCCTCTCCGTCAGCGGTGTGGCAGAGCACGTCTACGATTACGTCGATACGCTCGTCCTGAGCAAAGCCGAGACAAGTTCGGGTGTTCAGCGCTCGGCCTGGAACGCCTACGCTTGGAGGAACTTCGTCGACTCCAGCGGCTTGGGCGTCGGCCTCGGGACCAATCGCACGTCGAGCTTTCCCCTCGCGGTGCTGTCGAATGTCGGGATCCCCGGCGCCGTCTTCTACGCGCTGTTCCTGGCTTCGGTGTTCGGCTTCCGGCGCGGGGCGCCGCGCACCTACGCGAGCGATATCCGTGCTGCCGGCCGCGTCGCCTGCCTCTGCCTGCTCTCCGGCAGCATCATCGCAGGTCCGACGGTCGATCAGGGCTTGATGTTCTATATCTTCGCTGCCACCGCGTGCGCCTATCCTGCGAGTCAGCCGGTCAGCCGTATCGGTGTTTCCGCGGCCCCGGTCGATCCGGCCGCAGCCGCGATACGGTCGCGGTTCGCTGAACCAGCTTGCCAGTCGGCCCAGAACGCATCACTCGGCACGTGAGGGCGGCCCTGGATACCGCCGGCCCGGCCCGGCGGCGGGGCGTTGCTGCCGTCCGGCACCGGAAGCTGCTGTTCCGCGCCCGCTCTGGGAGAAAACCGCGGTCCGCGCCATCGCGCCGCGACAACCGTGCGAGCGGTACGGAAATGGCCCCGGGGTCCGTGGGGAGCGCTCGAGATATGCTGGGTGCATCCGTTGCATCGAATGCATTGATCAAATGGTTCATAGGCATCTGCCGTTTTCGTTGTTGACTTTACCCTGCTGAAGGGCTGCCATTGCTGCCTCTGTCAGCCGAATGGCTGGAAGCTCCCGTCTGCCGGTCCAAGGCGTGTTGCAGATGCGTAGTTCGACCGTCAGGCGGTGTTTCGGTCCGCGCGCCATAGTGTGTTTGCAAATTCTGCTCAGTTAACGATAGTAGTGACTGGGTTTCGCAAGGAGCCTATGGTATCGATCCGTAAATCTCGATGAGATTCGAGGTGTCGGCGATGTTCACCGTGCTCCGCGCGGCCGACCATCATGCTCCGGCATCATCCTCCATCGCCTGACGCCGTGGCCGATGCAAAGCGAATCATGACCGTTTCTTCAGCCTTCGATCGTCATGGGCACTCGGGAGACGAGATTTTCGATGCGATCGTATTAGGGGCCGGTATTACAGGCCTCGTATCGGCTTCAATTCTTCACGATCTCGGCTGTCGAAATATTGCCGTCATCGACGAATTTGAAAATATCGGCGGCAATCATATCGACCGATCCATCAATGGATATACATTCGACATCGGAAGTCTAATATTTCAGGACGATTCGCCGCTGCTGAAGTATTTTCCGGAGTTGCTGGAACATTACGTTCCGATCAAGCCGACGTGGGGAAAGCTGACACCCCAGGCTTTCGTCACTTCGTACCCGCTGTCGATCCGGGACGACATCGTCCGGGCCGGTCCATGGGGCATCTTCAGGATCGTGCTATCGGCCGCTTTCTCGCGCGTGGCGCGGCGCAGAATCGGGAATGCGCGGGAGTTTGCTCGTTACTGGATCGGTGATTATCTGCTCAGAAGGTCCGGCCTCGAGAGCTACATGAAGCGGTTCTTCGGCGTTCCGGCCGACTGGGTCGATCTGGAATTTGCCGAGAAGCGGATGCTCTGGATCAAGGAGCACGCCAGCCCGCGCGTCTTGTTGCGCTATGTCCGCCGGCATCGCGCGCCGGGTCCGACCAACAGGCAGTTGGCGCGACCCCGCGAAGGCTTCAATGCCCTCTACGAAGTGGCCGCCCGGACCCTGCGGCAGCGCGGTTCGGTCTTTCATCTGGGCGAGCGGATCGAATCGATCACACGGCGCGGGACGCAATTCGATGTCCGCACCGGTGGCCGCCGTTTGACCGCCCAGCGACTCATCTCGACGATCCCCATTGCGCGGGCGTTGGCCCTCTGCGGAGTCCGAGAAGATCCCGGTCTCGCGTCGGTAACGCTGATCAGCCTGTATTTCAGCTTCGACGGGAATCGCGGCTTCGACTGTTCGATCCTCTACAACTTCGCGCATGACGGCGCTTGGAAGCGGCTCACGATGTATTCCGATTTCTACGGTCGGGTGGAGGGGCGCGAGTATTTTGGAGTCGAGGTCATCGCTGGCCACGCGAACGATTCCGTGACGATCGCCGAGCAGGATTTTCGGGCACATGTCGCCAAGAACGGGCTCTTCGCCGGTGATCTGGTTTGTGAGGGCAGCCAAGTGGTGCCCTGTGCCTATCCCATCTACACCGGGCAGGCCCATCAGCGGGTGTCGCGCGCGCTCGCCCAACTCGCCGACCTCGGGATCGAGTCGTTCGGACGACAGGGCGGTTTCGACTACCAGCCGACCGCCCGTGTTTCGACGCTCAACGCGGCGGCTCACCTGATGCCGACAAGGACATCGGACGCTTAGTCGAGTCGATTCGGCGGGCGGGCGCCGCGCGCCGCCCTCTGAGACCGGGGCCTCCCCCGCGTCGGTCGTGACCTCGGCGGTTCGGCGAGGAGGCCGGGGCCGCCGGCGCGGGGCCGTCTCACTGGACCAGATAGGCGCGGCTCGGCTCACGCGGAGGACGAGGGGCCGCCAAGCGCTCGCGCGCGAGGACCCCGTCGACGAAACGGCTGATCTCGTCCGCGAAGCGGCCGACACCGAAGTCGGCAGCGCGGCGGACGAGGCGCTCTGGCTCCACCCCGATCGCCCGACAGCGCTGGACGGCATCGATCAGCGCGTCGACGGACTGCTCGTGGAAGAAGGTGCCGGTCACGCCGTCGATGACCGTCTCGGTGACACCACCCTTGCCGAACGCGACGACCGGCCGGCCGCTCGCCATGGCCTCGACCGGGACGATGCCGAAATCCTCTTCTCCGGGGAAGATCAGGGCTTGGCACCGTGCGTAGTGGTGTTTCAGGACCTCGAAGGGCTGCGGACCGAGGATCTTGATGTGCGGACCGGCCATGCTGCGCAGTTCACGCAGCATCTCGCCGCCGCCGATCACCACGAGGGGCTGCCCCAACCGGTTGAAGGCCTGGATCGCCAGTTCCGGCCGCTTGTAGCGGACCATTTCGCCGACCATCAGATGGTAGTCACCGCGCTGGCCATCCGGAGCGATCTCGAAGGCCGCCGTGTCCACAGGCGGATGGATGACCTTGGCTTGGCGTCGATAGTAGGTCTCGATGCGTCGCGCGACCGTGTCCGAGTTGGCGATGAACTCGTGGACCCGGCCCGCCGAGACCGCGTCCCAGTTGCGCACGTAATGGGCCACCGGCGGCATCAGCAGGCGCGTGAGCAGCCCCGTCCGCTCGCGATAATCGTGGTACATGTTCCAGACGTACCGCATCGGTGAGTGACAGTAACAGATATGAAGCGCGTCGGATGGCGGGATGATCCCCTTCGCCGGACCCGATTCGCTGCTGATGATCAGATCGTATCCCCGCAGATCGAGCTGCTCGAGGGCCATCGGCATCAGGGGTAGATAGGATTTGTATCGGCTGGTCGCGAACGGCAATCGGCCGATGAACGAGGTCCTGACCCGGTGCGCCCTGATGGTCGGCGACATGGATTGCGGGGCGTAGGCGTGCGTGAAGATGTCGGCTTCCGGATAGAGGTCGCAGAGCGCCTCGACGACCTTCTCGCCGCCGCGCATCCCGATGAGCCAGTAATGGACGATCGCGACTCTCATCGCTCGGAACCTGCTTCCCCGATCGCCGCGCAGCTCTCACCGAGTCGCCCGGTGGATGTCCGATCGGTCGCTGGCAGGCAGCTGCTCCACAGGCAAGGGACCATGATTGCGCTATTCTCAGTCTTGATCGGAAACGTGCGCCTTCGGCTGGACCTGTGTGGTTCGAGCCTCGGGAGCCGCGGGGATTGATGACTTTCAGACGGGATCGACGGGTCTCACGCCATCCGCTGCGGATGGACGTTGCAGGCAGGCCTGGCCGACTTGGCGGGTATGCTCCGGGGCCGCATCAGGCTCCGCGCTCCCACCCGTCGGCCGAACAGGCGCAGACCACCCGGCGTGCCGCGCCACCCGGCACTCTGTTCTCTCTCGGCGCATGCATCATGAGTGGCCCCAATCCGTACTGGCTCCGGCATTGTGGCCGCTCCTGCACGTTGGATGCCGCTTAGCCATCCGCAGGATACTGAGTTCGCCCATCCGGGTCACGCTGCGGAACCCGCCGCCATAGGGATTAGTCCCGCGGCATCGCAATAGGGCCACGCACGCACGGTCCGTCGCGGCGCGGCGGCCGATGCCACCGATCCGGCACGCGTCTCATCCCGCTGACCGCGCCTGAGGTACTGTATCGGAAGTCCATCCATAGAGCGCGCCCCGCACGTTGTCATGATCGCCCTCGGCGCGAAATTGATTTCGTCGCGCCATTCAGCAACATCCCGGTGATCGCCGCCGCAGCGACCTCCCGGAATGCCTGCGGCGGGACGTCTGGACATTGCGCCGCGATCCCATGCGCGAGCGTCCCGGTCCGGACGGGTGGCCCGCGCGCGCGGGAGAAGCACAGAGCTGCAAGTGGCTCAGCTCTCGACCATCAACCGTGGGAACGCGCGGCATTCCTCGGGCCGGACGAACGCAGTGCACAATGATGGGTGAGCATCCGGCCAAGGTCGGTGTCTCGTGACATTGCTTGGATTGCGGCATCGAGGCGGATTCGTGGCCGGGTCGAGAGGCAGAGGCCCGGTGCCACTGTGCTTCATCCTGCGGGATCGAAATCTATTCTTGCATTTTTGGGCGGAAAATATACTGGCATTTTGGGTACGGTTAAGCTTGAAACAGGCGCGATGATTTGATATCCGATCGGTAACAATTGATTAACCGTTGTTGCGCCTGGCGGCCACCTGCCGTCACGAGGAGCCAGAACATGCTGCGCGACGTCGGCCCACCGCTTCAGCCTGCCTTGCGTGCGCCGCAGTACGGTGTCGAACTGGCGGACCAAGTGGGCGATGCCGCGGAGGCTGTCGCGGAGGCCGTTCTGCCAACGGCGCCGTTCGTGGCGCGCGGTCTGCGGTTGGGCTGGGCGGCCAAGCGCGGGCTCGACATCACGGTGGCGGCCACGGCCCTCTTCCTCTTGCTGCCGTTGCTGATCCTGATCGCCGCTCTCGTGTATGCCGGTGATCGTAAGGCGCCGATCTTCCGCCACATGCGGGTGGGCCGGGACGGTCGCCGCTTCGGGTGCCTGAAGTTCCGCTCCATGGTGACGAATGGCGACGCTGTTCTGGCGGCGCATCTGGCCGCCAATCCTCTGGCCCGGGCCGAGTGGGCGGCGACGCACAAGCTCAGCGACGACCCGCGCGTCACCGCCGTCGGCTACGTACTGCGCAAGACCTCGCTCGACGAGCTGCCGCAGCTCTGGAATGTGCTGCGCGGCGAGATGAGCTTGGTCGGTCCGCGCCCGATCGTGCCGGCCGAAGTCGCCCGCTACGGGCGGGCATTCCCCACCTGTTTCGCCGTGCCGCCGGGCGTGACGGGGCTGTGGCAGGTCTCGGGCCGCTCCGACACGACCTATGCCGAGCGCGTCGCGCTGGATCTGGACTATGCCACCCGGTGGACCTTGCACCGGGATCTCGCCATCATGCTGCGCACGGTTCCCGCGGTTCTGGCGCAGCGCGGGAGCCGATGAGGCGCGGGTGGTCCCCGAGCCGCCCCGCGCCGGGGCACGGCGTGCTCTGGCCCTGCGCGACGGCGCAGCACGAACCGCGCTCCCAGATCCGGTTCGGGGCAGCACTTTGCTGGTCCTACAGATGAGGGCCGGATCGGATTGTGGCGGGTGCCAGCGATGACCGAACGAGACCCGTACCGCCACGAGGATCCGATCTGGTACGATCGGATCGAGGCGGATGAGCCGCCTGGCGTGATCCTCGATCTGCTGGCGCACGCGTTCGTGCCGATCATGGCGACTCTCGGTGCGGTGCGAGCGCTGTACTGGCTACCGACTCGACTGTGGTGCCGGGCCGCGCGCTCGATCCTGCGCGATCGGACCACCGCTGCGAAGCGGCTCTGAGCCGAGCGCAGCATCGTCACAGTGAAGCATCCGCCGGGCTCGAGCGGCCTGTCGTGATACGTCATCCGCCGACGGACCCGCGACGCGGCCTCCAGCCGTCCGAGCTCCGGTGAGCGTGATGCCACACTGAACGCGCATCTGAGCGTCCGTTCACCGCCCACCTCTCGGGCACGCAGCCCGGTTATGTCCGGAGCATACCGAACTCGGAGCCGCGGCGCCGGTTGTGGGAGCTTCATCAGGTCGAGATTGACAATATTAACGCTATGAAGTAGCGCTATTGACCATTCTGAAAATTGATAGACGTGATGGATCCCGAACGGGATCAGATGTCATTTGCCCATATCGAGTGGCGAGTGCTTGTATGAGGTTCTCGGAGGCAGGGGCTGCCATTCGGCGCTGGCACTTTGGCTGGCCGCCGCGCACGCGCAGGATGACTGCCAGCGAGCGCTCCCTCTCGGTCGGTGCCTGCCAAACGTGCGGGGCGAAGGTGGAGATCTCCAACGCATACTGCGTTCCCTGCGCCACAGAATACGCCGACTGCGATGTCGCATATTTTGATCGATGGTTGCTGGTCTTTATCTGGGTTGCTGCAGGTGTGACGCTGTTCGGCGCAATCTATTTTATGTTGAGACTCTTCGGTGTTGTATCATAGAGATGTTGACGGTCCTTCGTCGCTCGGCTTTCGCGTCATCGCCGACGTCGGATTGTGGAGCGGTCGGAAGGCTCACCGATCGGAGCGGAACGGCGCAAGCGGCATTCCCAGGATTCGGTGCGCGATGCCGCGCCATCGATTCCAAGTCTGGGACGTATAGGTCCCTGGTCAGGAAAGGTGGCACGTTCCCGGTATCGGATGGCGATCACGTCGATGCGCCGGCTGTCAGGTTCGTGCACGCTCCTGTCCCGGACCCAGGGCCCTGGCTCGGCGATCACGGGTGGGCCGGCGCTCGAGCGTTGGTATGCGGTCCGTCCAGCGCGATATCCCGGTGGATGAGAGATCTGAGTACCTCTATCGGGTGATGGACGCTGGCCATTGCTCGGTAGAATGGCTGTGGGACCCGCTGTTCAGGGCGCGATCACGGCTGACGATACAATCGAGCCGGGTCTGAACAGGTTGCGGGTGAGGGTGAGGGCAGGATGCGCGGCTTGGTTTCGACTGCGACGCTCTCCGGAGTGCTGGCGCTTGTCTTCAGCATGCCCGCATCGGCGGCCTCCGATATCACGGTCGCTGCCATCGCCACCGGTCGGCTCTATGTTGTCGGGACGACCGATCGCCCGCACACGGCCGTGATTTTGGACAAACGGTTCAAAACCGAATCCGATGAGAACAGGAAGTTTCAGTACGAGTTGGTGTACCATCCCGCCAATTGTGTGGTTTCTGCCGCAATCGATGGGACGATACATGAAGCGGTTGTCAGCAATTGTGGGCAGCAGGTGGTGCCCGGAACTTGGCTGGACCCGAAGCCCGCGATGACGAGGCCGACGCCTCTGGAGCGGGTGCTCTCACCGACGGTCGAGGTGCCCTCCACCGTTTTCTGCCCCTCAGTTCAGACAGAGCGCTCGCAGGATCCGGCACGCATCGAGCTTGCTGACCGCACGCCGCCGGTCTTCACCGTCGTGACGGGGATGAATTTCTCGCCGCGCTACTGACGCTTGGCCGCAGGTGTGAAGCAGGCGGAGAGGATGGGTGCGGCGCATCGTCGGGATCCTCCCGGAAGGAGTCCGCGAACGGACTTCTGCGCGGCGTCGGCTGACGGAGCGCACGGCGAAAGCGATGGCCGCTTCGCCGGCTTGGGGGCCGTAGTCGGGACCGGCGTGGCGGGTGAGAACGCACCGAGGCGTGCCGGTCGATACGGAGAACTCGCCGTTCACTCTCGAGCCGCGTCGAAGAGCGACGTCAGCATCCTGAGCATACGCTCTTCGCGGCGGCGTGTCCGCCCTTCAGGAGCGCCGCCATCGCCGCTTCGCGATTGTACTCCGACATGATCCTCTTGGTGGCGAGATCCTTATCGAAGCCGGGAATGTTGTCTTTCTGTGTGGCCGAGGCTTCTCCGACGCCGGCACCGTTCGACATGCGGGACAGGCCGGAATAGATCGGCGGCTTCGTCAGATTCTCCGGACGGAGACTCTTCCAGCTCATGCGGTTGCGCATCGAGGAATCGAGAACCGCCAGAGGGTTCACACCGTTCTGGCCGATCTGCGCGTCCGTGAGCTTCAGAGTGCCGGGAATGACGACGGGGAGCGGATCGATATCGCGCTCAGCACGCGGTGCCGCGGCGCCCACGAGCGGGCCCGTCGACGCGGTTGCCGCAGGCATCGCGGTCGGGGGCGGCAAGGCGCTGTAGGCAGTCGGCATCAGCGGCGCGTGGGAGCACGCGCCTAGAGTGAGCACCGCCACGAGCGTTCCGATTCGTCTGAAAGCCATGGTCGCCCTCGCGCTGCGCCGGGCCATTCTAGCCAAGCTTGCACATGACATACCAGTGTTGGGCGGGGTGAGTCCAACCCCTATAAACTGGCTACAGCGATCTCCGAAGTACGCAATGACCAAAAGTAGTATAGGGGCTCAGTGGCCATTCTTGCCGTATCCATCCGGCGAAGGACGCGGGAGCTACGGTTTCCTCGGGAGCAGATCACTTTCTGCCGTATGGGCGGCGATCCGCTCCTTCAGCTCGTCGATCCCATCGTTGGTAAACGCTGGGTACGCCTCG
>NZ_JBKFAP010000149.1:0-307 GCF_053345715.1 Methylobacterium sp. D48H | reverse complement strand
CCGCGCCTGCGCCGGCCGCGCCCGCCGCGCCGCCGCCGCCGGGCCAAGCCGCCCCTCAGGCGGCGACCCCCCCGCCCGCCCCCGGCCCGACCCTCGAGCAGCCCTGCGGGACGCAGGCGGCCCGCTTCGAGAGCGCCAAGGGGTTCAAGATGGTGATCACGCGGGCCGGGCAGGTCCGCACGACGAACCCGCTCAGGCCGCTGACGACCGAGGTGAACGAGGTTCTCCAGGTGGTGATCGCCGGAAAGGCCGCCACGGCCTACGGGCCCGATTTCACGACGCTGCGGCGCGGCGGCGCCGCGTCGGG
>NZ_JBKFAP010000148.1:0-308 GCF_053345715.1 Methylobacterium sp. D48H | reverse complement strand
GGCCGGGTCGAAGCGGCCCGGGTCGGGCACGCCGGTCGCGTCGAACATCGCCGACAGGCTGAGGGGCAGGACGACCCGGCCCTTGGCGATCCGGCTCCCGGCCGGGCTGCCCCGGCCGAGCACGTGGTCGGTCTCCGCCTGGCGGAACATGAAGGCGACGATCGGCGCGAAGCGCAGCGCCTCCCACACGTAGCGGTCGAAGGCGGCGGGTCCGGTCCGGGCGGCCGCGCGGGCCGCCGCGAGGACCTGCGGCCGGCCGAGGAGCTCCGCGAGAGCGTGCACCACCGCCTCCGACGTGGTCTCGATGG
>NZ_JBKFAP010000147.1:0-309 GCF_053345715.1 Methylobacterium sp. D48H | reverse complement strand
ACAGGTAGGCGATCTGCTCGGCGACGGACCAGATCATGTCGGCGGGGTCGCCCTTCTGGCGGACCTCGCCGTCGACCGACAGGGTGATGGCGCCCTTCGCCGGGGGGCCGATGGCGGGGACCGGGTGGAGCGCGCCGATCGGCCCCGACCCGTCGGGCGCCTTGGCGGTGTCCCAGGGCCGCGACATCTTCTTGGCCTCGTCCTGGACGTCGCGCCGGGTCATGTCGAGGCCGATGGCGTAGGCGTAGACGTGCTCCAGGGCGGTCTCGGCCGGGGTGTCGCTGCCGCCGCTCGCGGGGGGCGCGACCA
>NZ_JBKFAP010000146.1:0-310 GCF_053345715.1 Methylobacterium sp. D48H | reverse complement strand
CGCATCAGCACGTCGAGGGCCGCCGCGGTGGTGCCGCCGGGCGACGTGACGTTGCGGCGCAACTCCGCCGCCTCGGCCGGGCTGGCATCGAGGAGCGCGCCGGCTCCCGCCACGGGCGCCCGGGCGAGGCGGCGGGCGACGTCGGGCTCCAGGCCGGCCGCGATGCCGGCCTCCGCCAGCGTCTCGGCCAGGAGGAAGACGTAGGCCGGCCCGGAGCCCGAGACCGCCGTCACGGCGCCGATCTGCGCCTCGTCGGCGAGCCACGCCACGGCGCCGTTGGCCGCGAACAGGGCCTCGGCGGCCGCCCGCT
>NZ_JBKFAP010000145.1:0-310 GCF_053345715.1 Methylobacterium sp. D48H | reverse complement strand
GGCCGAGGGCTTCCGCCGCGACGCCTTCGGCTACATCGCGGTGCTCCGCCTCCTGCCGCTGTTCCCGTTCTGGGTGACCAACCTCGCGCCCGCCGCCTTCGGGGTGAAGATGGGGGTCTTCGTGCTCGCGACGTTCCTGGGGCTGCTGCCGGGCGCGGTCGTGTACGCCACCACGGGCGCGGGCATCGAGGACGTGGTCGCCGCCCACGAGGCCGCCAGGGCCGCCTGCCTCGCGACGGGGTCGGGCGGCTGCGACCAGGCCCTGACCCTGCGCGCCCTGGTCACGCCCAAGATGGTTGCAGGTCTCGCG
>NZ_JBKFAP010000144.1:0-310 GCF_053345715.1 Methylobacterium sp. D48H | reverse complement strand
GACCACCGGTCTCGCCGGCACCACGGCCACCACATGGCCGCGACGCAGCCGAAGGTCGTCCTCGCGAAGACCGAGGCCGCGGCGGTGCCGGCGGGACCGGTGGTCCGCGCCGAAGCAGCTGCTTGGTCCAAGGTCTCGCTCGCCCCCGTCGAGGTGGCCCGCATCGAGCCCGCCGAGGACGGTTGCTGCCGGCCGGGCTGCAAGACCCGCTGCTGCGGGACGATGACCTGCTGCGTCACCGGCGTCCTCACCGGTCCTTATGCCCTGTCGCCGTCCCTGTTCCGGACCGTCACGCTGATCCCGCGCGACG
>NZ_JBKFAP010000143.1:0-310 GCF_053345715.1 Methylobacterium sp. D48H | reverse complement strand
CCTACGGGACTCCGGCGGACGGGGCGTTCGAGGCCGCGGGACGGGCGCCGGCCGGCACCCCTCCGACGCCGGCGCCCGTTCCGGTTCTGCTGGACCGGGCCGCAGCGTGGTCGCCCGAGGCCGAGAAGGAACTCAAGAAGATCCCGTTCTTCGTGCGGGGCAAGGCGCGCACCAACACCGAGACCTTCGCCCGGGAGCGGCACCTGCCGCCCATCACCGTCGAGACCCTCTACGATGCCAAAGCGCATTTCGGCCGATAGGCCACCGATCCGCGTCGTCATCGTCACGCTCGACAATCACTTGGCGAGCG
>NZ_JBKFAP010000142.1:0-310 GCF_053345715.1 Methylobacterium sp. D48H | reverse complement strand
GGCCTGGGTGGAGGCGTCGAGGTCCGAGCCGAACTGCGCGAAGGCGGCCATCTCGCGGTACTGCGCGGGCTCGCCCTTGATCTTGCCGGCGACCTTCTTCATCGCCTTGGTCTGCGCCGAGGGGCCCACCCGCGACACCGAGAGTCCGACGTTCACCGCCGGGCGGATGCCCTGGTAGAACAGGTCGGTCTCGAGGAAGATCTGGCCGTCGGTGAACGAGATCACGTTGGTCGGGATGTAGGCCGAGACGTCGTTGGCCTGGGTCTCGATGACCGGCAGCGCGGTCAGCGACCCGTTGCCGGCGGCGTCG
>NZ_JBKFAP010000141.1:0-311 GCF_053345715.1 Methylobacterium sp. D48H | reverse complement strand
GTTGCGGTTGATCGCGACCTCCCAGGAATTGAGGCTGTTGCGGGTGACCCGGTCGAGGTCCTTGGTGGTCGCCATCGGCACGCCGTTGTCCGCCACGATCACGTCGCCCTTCTGCAACCCGACCCGGGCCGCGATGGAGTTCTCGTCCACCGCCTGCACGGCCACGCCCTCGGCCGGGAAGTCCACCTGCATCTCCTCGGCCACCGCCGGCGAGGTGTTGTCGAGGGTCGCGCCGAGGAAGGGCGAGCGGGTCTTCACCTTGAGCGCGTCCCGGGGACGCGTCTCGGGAGCCGGGGCGGGCTTGACCGGGA
>NZ_JBKFAP010000140.1:0-311 GCF_053345715.1 Methylobacterium sp. D48H | reverse complement strand
ATCGAGGCCTTCCTTGCCGTCCAGGCCTTTGACCAACTTCGGCTCAAGCGCCGTCGCGTCATTGGCCACACCAGCGCCCAACGGCGCCCAATCGCCACGCGCCAGGGCACGACGCAGCGCCGGATTGAATGGAGCCCAATCCTGGGGCCACCCACCCCTGCTCCGCAGGAGCGCCAGCGCGACGCGCGTCTGCCCCTCCATGCGAGCCGGCTTCGAGCGGATCTGGAAGCGAATTTCGTCACCCATGTCTCAGAACCTCGTCCTCAGGGCTTCAGCGGCGGTGGCGAGCACGTCGGCCTCGCCGTCGCGGC
>NZ_JBKFAP010000014.1:0-132465 GCF_053345715.1 Methylobacterium sp. D48H | reverse complement strand
CTCGCGGATACCATCAGGGCCAGCGGTCAACATGAACGACTGCATCGAAAGGCCGGACACAAGACTGCACCCGACCAACGCGTCAGAAGCTCAATTCGCCACTTGCAATGCGGGAGCCATCCACACAAGACTGGCGGCTTTCGGCCAACTCCAGACACTCCTGTCCGCCGGATTGGAACACGTCGGACTTCGAGGCTTCGTGCTAGAAATGAGCATATAAACTAGACTGCTCGATCTTGCCGCAATGGCGCCATGGCCTTTGACGAGCGCCGAGCAGCCGATAAATCAAGGGGTTAGCTGACGAGATCCAGGTGCGGAGTCAACGGCGCGATCAGCTAAATGACGAATTCGACCTAGATAGCAGCAGCGATCAAGCGATGTCCTGGCGCGAGTTGCCGAGGACCAACGATAGGGTCGCACGCAGTCCGCGTCCGGCCGTTCCGCGGCGTGGTCACGAGGCCTGTCCCAGCGGTATACCGGCCCGATTTCAAACGCCCTAAATTAGATACCAGCGCCCGTCTAACCGGCGATCTCGGAGGCAGTTTCCATGAAACGCATCGTGGTTTGCTGCGACGGCACCTGGAACAACGACGACCTACAAACTGAGGACACGAACGTTGCGCAGATCGCGCGCTCGATCCACGGCTCGGTCAACACAGGCGGAGCCACGTTCCAGATCGTGCTCTACCTTCGTGGCGTCGGTACATCCGGCCTGAAGCTGGAAACCTTCGTCGAGGGCGCAACCGGCCTCGGCATCGACGACAACATAAGGTCAGGATACCAGTTCATTGCTCAGAACTACGTTCCCGGCGACGAGATTTTTCTCTTCGGCTTCTCACGCGGCGCCTTCACCGCCCGCAGCTTAGTCGGTTTGATATCCGCCTGCGGAATCCTGAAGCGGCAATCCCTGGCATCGCTACCCGATGCCTGGGCGTACTACCGCTCCTCCAAGCCGCATTCGCCGAAGGATTTCGCGGACAGATACAAGACCCAAGTGCACGACGGCGTGACGATCAAATTCGTAGGCGTCTGGGACACGGTCGGCAGCCTCGGCATTCCAGGTGCCCTTCTCTCGGATGCCAACAAGAAGAAGTTCGCCTTTCACGACACGAGCCCTTGCTCCATCGTGAAGACGGCCGTCCAAGCCCTGGCGATTGACGAACATCGCCACAACTTCATCCCGACCTATTGGACGGGCACCGCCTCCGCTGGCTCTTCCATCCAGCAGGTGTGGTTCGCAGGCGCGCATGCCGATGTCGGAGGCGGCTACAAGACCCGAACGCTCGCCGACATTCCGCTTGTCTGGGTGGCGAGGAAAGCCGAGGCGGCCGGTCTCGCGATCGATTGGGATTGCCTGCCGAAGGGACAGCTAAACGCGGCAGCGCCCGCTCACGACTCCTCCTCAGGCCTCTTCGCTCTCGATCACTTCAGGCCAACGCTACGGAGGATCGGAGAGCGGCCCTGTGAGACGGCGTTCAATGAGAGCCTATACGTCGCCCAAGACGAGAACGGACGGCCGGTTCAGGCGATTAACGAAGCTGTGCATCGGAGCGTGATCGAGCGCTACGGCAAGCCCGCGCAGCTGTGCACGAATGACGAGAGTGGCATGTGCTCAACTGCCCCCTACCAGCCGAAAACGCTGCAACCCTACTTCGGGCCGAGCGGATTCTCAGGTCTGCTTATCGTGGACTGAGCAAGAGTCGACCGAGTTCAAGGCTGCGCGCCGCTCATTAGGCCATGCCTAGACACGCCTGATTCCGACATCGAGTTTCAACCCAGCTAGGCGGTACCGATTGCCGCTCGAACACACCACCCGGAGGCCTGCATGGAGTTCGTGAAGTTCGGTTCCACAGGGATCAAGGTCTCTCGGCTCTGCCTCGGCTGTATGACCTTCGGCGATCCCGGCAGGGGCAATCACCCCTGGACGCTCGATGAGGAGAAGAGCCGGCCTATCGTGCGCCAGGCCATCGAACAGGGGATCAACTTCTTCGACACGGCGAACGTCTACTCCGACGGTTCGTCCGAGGAGATCACTGGCAGGCTGCTGAAGGAGTTCGCCAACCGCGACGACATCGTTCTCGCCACCAAGGTCTACAACCGCATGCGCCCCGGCCCGAACGGCATGGGCTTGTCGCGCAAGGCGATCATGCAGGAGATCGACGCCAGTCTGACGCGCCTCGGAACAGACTACGTCGACCTCTACCAGATCCACCGCTTCGACTACGACACGCCGATTGAGGAGACTCTCGAGGCGCTCCATGATGTCGTGAAGGCAGGCAAGGCGCGCTATATCGGGGCTTCCTCGATGCCGGCCTGGCGCTTTGCTAAGGCGTTGTACGTCTCGCGGCTGCACGGCTGGACGGAGTTCGTCAGTATGCAGAACCACGTAAACCTCCTCTACCGCGAGGAGGAGCGGGAGATGCTGCCCCTGTGCGCGGAGGAGGGGGTGGCGGTGATGCCGTGGAGCCCTCTCGCGCGAGGGAGGCTTACGCGTCCATGGGACGAGGCGACCGAGCGCCTACGGACGGACGATGCGCTCCACCGGTTCTATGGCAAGACCGAGGAGGCGGATCGCAAGGTAGTAGATGCGCTTGGCGAGGTCGCTGAGCGGAGAGGCGTACCACGCGCTCAGATCGCGCTCGCATGGCTTCTGCGGAAGGGCAGACACATCACGCCAATCATCGGTGCGTCCAAGCCGAATCACCTCACGGATGCGGTTTCAGCGCTCACGCTTGAGCTGAGTGCCGATGAATGCGCGGCGCTCGAAGCGTCTTACATCCCACACGCGGTGTCAGGTCATAGCTGAGACCCGGGGCCGCTTGAGGCAAGCCAGAAGGGGGGCGAGGAGCGGGGAGGGGGCGTCCAATCCTAGGGACACAGCCAAACCTCCTAAGCCGGCTGATTCGAGCCGATCAACCGGCGGGACCGATGCCCCCTTCGGAACACATCGGTCGGGCGATCAGAAGGGTGTTGAAGTTCGACCGGGAGAGTGAGCTCGTACGTCAGTCCTGTGTGCGCTAGGGGCATAATACCGATACTGCTCAGCTCCTCCTGATCTGACGCCATCGGGCGCCATCCCGTAGATTCGTTCTAGATCAACGACTTATAGAGCTCCGTCGTGGCAGCGATCGCCAGCGTGCCGACTCTGCTGTCCAATTCGGGGGGTGGGAAGATGCCGGAGATCGGGTGCGGCCTACTCGACGCCCGATCGAACGCTAGCTATCGCGTCGCCCAATCAGATGCCGCAGGTGGACGCCCTGCAAGCAGCTTCGTGTCAGTTTCTTGCCATAACTGACAAAAAGTTCTTTCATATCAATGGGATAACGCCATTATGGAATTTCTGCACACCATGGTCCGGGTCGCCGACCTCGACCGGGCACTCGCCTTCTACGTCGACACGTTCGGCCTGAAGGAGGTGCGCCGCGTCGAGAACGAGAAGGGCCGCTTCACCCTCGTCTTCCTCGCCGCGCCCGGCGATGTCGAGCGGGCCTCGGCGACCAAGTCGCCCCTGATCGAGCTCACCTACAACTGGGATCCGGAAACCTACTCGGGCGGGCGCAATTTCGGCCATCTCGCCTATCAGGTCGACGACATCTACGGCTTCTGCACCAAGCTGCAGGAGAAGGGCGTCACCATCAACCGGCCGCCGCGCGACGGCTACATGGCCTTCGTGAAGTCGCCGGACGGCATCTCCATCGAGATCCTCCAGAAGGGCGGCGCCAAGGAGCCGCAGGAGCCGTGGAAGTCCATGGAGAACACCGGCACCTGGTAACGGGCCCGCGCCCTTGACCCGGACGGCCCCGCGGGCGCATCTGCCCGCGGATCAGCCGGCCGGGCGGCCGCTCCGGACGCGCGAGCGTTCGGGGAGGAAAGTCCGGGCTCCATGGAGAGACGGTGCCGGATAACCTCCGGCGGGGGCGACCCCAGGGACAGTGCCACAGAGAGCAGACCGCCCCGGATCCGTCCGGGGTCAGGGTGAAAGGGTGCGGTAAGAGCGCACCGCGGACGCGGCAACGCGGACGGCACGGCAAACCCCACCGGGAGCAAGACCGAATAGGGGCGGCGCGCCCTTCGCGAGAAGGGCAGGCCGGCTCTCCAGGCCAGTCGCCCGGGTTGGTTGCTCGAGGCGATCGGCGACGATCGTCCCAGAGGAATGGCTGCCACGCCGGCGCGCGCGAGCGCTCCGGCCCTACAGAACCCGGCTTACAGGCCGGCTGATCCACTTCCCGATAAGACTTGCACCTGCAAGGCTTTATCGCCCCGCCGGAGTTCCCGCGCGGGCGGCCGGCGCGCCGAAGATTCCGCGGCGGCAAAAACCTTCGGTTAACCTTGCCGGGTTCAGATCGGTCCGCGCGGCAGTGCCAAGCTTGTGCGTTGACGATCCTCCGAGGCCCATGATACCCGGCATCCTCCCGTCAACGGCGTGTATCGGATCGCCGGGCGCACCCTGCCATCGCGCAGGTCCCGTCCGTGCGCGGCGTCTTGCGCGCTCCGCATCCGGTGCCGTTCCCGTCACGCGCGCCGCGCTCGCGCGGCCCGGCACAGGGCACCATGAGACGCACGAGCCGCATCCGCGCCCGGGTTTCCGGGACGCGCCGACAATCCGCCCATCCGCGCGCGCCACGGCGCGCCGGCGCGTCGAGGCGGTCATGACTCGGCGCCGCTCCTCCCCCGAGAGTTCGCCCCGCCACGGCGGCGGCGATGCGGCGGCTGAGCCGCACGTCCCCGTCCTCCTCGCGGAAGTCGTCGACACGCTCGGCACCGCGGGCGGGATCGCGGTCGACGGCACGTTCGGTGCCGGCGGCTACACCCGCGCGCTCCTCGCGGCGGATCCGGCCCTGCAGGTCGTCGCGATCGATCGTGACCCCACGGCCATCGCGGGCGGACAGGCGCTCGTCGCGGAGTCCGGCGGGCGCCTGCGCCTCCTCTCCGGCCGCTTCGGCGACCTCGACAGCCTCCTCGCGGAGGCCGGCATCGCGCAGGTCGACCGGGTCGTCCTCGATATCGGCGTCTCGTCGATGCAGCTCGACGCGCCGGAGCGGGGCTTCTCGTTCCGCAGCGACGGCCCCCTCGACATGCGCATGGCCTGCGACGGGCCGAGCGCCGCCGACCTCGTGAACGAGGCCGACGAGACCGTTCTGGCCGACATCATCTACCATTTCGGCGAGGAGCGGCGCTCGCGCGCGGTCGCCCGGACCATCCTCGAGGCGCGGCGCCGCGGGCGGATCGAGACCACCGCGCAGCTGGCCGAACTCGTCGCCGGCGTGGTCCGGACCGAGCCCGGCAGCCACATCCACCCGGCGACGCGGACCTTCCAGGGCCTGCGGATCGCCGTGAACGACGAGCTCGGCGAGCTGGTCCGTGCCCTGCACGCGGCCGAGCGCGTGCTCAGACCCGGCGGCCGGCTCGCCGTCGTGACGTTCCACTCGCTCGAGGACCGCATCGTCAAGCAGTTCTTCGCGGCGCGCAGCGGCCGCTCCGCGCAGGGCTCCCGGCACCTGCCCGGGGGCCCGGTCGAGACCGTCCGCAGCTTCCGTCCCGTCACGAAGGGCCCGGTCCTGCCGGGCGAGGCCGAGACCGCCCGCAACCCGCGCGCGCGCTCGGCCAAGCTCCGGGCCGCGGAGCGCACCGAATCCGACGTTCCCGAGCCGCTGGCCGCGCTGACCGCGCTGGCGAGCCTGCCCGACGCGGCCCGCGGAGGCCATCGCCGATGATCCGCCTCCTGAACCTGCTGGCGGTGGCCGGCCTCGTCGCCTCGGCGATCTACGCCTACTCGATCAAGTACGACACGCTCTACCAGGGCGGTCAGGTCTCGAAGCTCCAGACCGCCCTGCACAAGGAGCGGCAGGCGATCGCCGTGCTGCGCGCCGAGTGGCAGCTCCTGACGCGGCCCGACCGGCTCCAGGCGGCCGTCGACAAGCATCTCGCCCTGGAGCCGATCGGCACCAGCCACTTGGCGCGCCTCTCGGATCTGCCTGCCCGGCCGGAGCGCGGCGACGAGATCGGCCGTCTGCTCGCCGCCACGGCGACGCCCAAGGACAAGGGCGCGATCGAGCCGCGCACGACCGGCTCGATCACCCGCACCGTCACCACGACCCGCACCCCGACGACGGCTTCGAGGTAAACCCCCGTGTCCGATCACGCCGACGAGACCCTAGACCCGGCGGTCGAGCCCGCCGTGTCGGACCACGAGGCGGCGCTGCTCGAAGCCGCCGCGCTGGCGCATGCCGCCGGCGCGCCGCGCCCCCTGGAGGAGGAGGCGCGCGAGCCCGAGCCGCGCGCCGACCGCGCCAAGGCGCTCCTGCGCAGCATGTTCCGGCTGGCGATCGAGCGCTCGCACCTGCGGGTCGCGATGGTCGGGCTGGTCTTCGTCGGCGTGTTCGGGACGATCTCGGCCAAGCTCCTGATGATGGCGATCTTCGGGGAGCCGCCCAGCCAGGAGCACCGGGTCGCGGCCGCGTCCTCAACCGCCTTCCGGCCCGACATCATCGACCGCAACGGCGAGATCCTGGCCACCGACATCCGCACGGTCTCGGTCTTCGCCGAGCCGGGCAACATCTACGACAAGGACGAGGCGGTCGAGCTGCTCACCGCCGTCCTGCCGGAACTCAACGCCTCCGAGCTGCGCGCCAAGCTGACGCAACGCAAGGACAAGAAGGGCGCGGGCTTCGTCTGGGTGAAGCGCGAGCTGACCCCGAAACAGCAGGCCGAGGTCCACCGGCTCGGCATCCCCGGCATCGGCTTCCTACCCGACCACAAGCGGGTCTACCCGAACGGCGTCGCGGCCGCCCACATCCTGGGCGCGACGAACCTCGACGGCATCGGCATCGCCGGTATGGAGAAGTACATCGACTCCACCGGGCTGCAGGCCCTCAACAGCTTCGGGCTGATCAACAAGCAGGCCGACCTGAAGCCGGTGCAGCTCTCGCTCGACCTGCGCGCGCAGTTCGCCGTGCGCGACGAGCTGGCCTGGGGCATCGACCACTTCAAGGCCAAGGCCGGCGCCTCGATGATCCTCGACGTGAAGACCGGCGAGGTCATCGCGCTCGTCTCCATGCCGGATTTCGACCCGAACGATCCCAAGGACGCGCTCTCGCCCGACCGCATCAACCGGATGAATGTCGGCGTCTACGAGATGGGCTCGACCTTCAAGGCGATGACGCTCGCCATGGCGCTCGATTCCGGCAAGTACAACGTCAACTCGACCTTCGACACCCGGGGCGGCGTGCTGAACTGGGGCCGGCAGAAGATCCACGAGTACCACGGCACGAACCGCGTCATCACCATGCCGGAGGTGTTCACGCACTCCTCCAACATCGGCTCCGCCAAGATGGCGCTCGGCGTCGGCGTGCCCGGCCACAAGGCCTTCCTGAAGAAGATGGGCCTGCTCGACCGGCTGCGCACCGAGTTGCCGGAGAGCGCGGCGCCGATCGTCCCGTCCCGCTGGACCGAGATCAACACCATCACCATCGCGTTCGGCCACGGCATCGCGGTGGCACCGATCCAGGCCGCGGCCGCGGTGGCGGCCATCGCCAACGGCGGCGACCTGATGACGCCGACCTTCCTCAAGACGACGCCCGAGGCGGCGCGGGCGCGGGCCACGCACGTCCTCTCGGGCCAGACCTCCGAGGCGATGCGCTACATCATGCGGCTCAACGCCGCCGAGGGCTCGGCCAAGAAGGCGGCGGTCCCGTACTACTTCGTCGGCGGCAAGACCGGCACCGCCGAGAAGGTCATCGGCGGCCGCTACATCCACAACCGCCTGTTCACGACCTTCATGGCGGCGGCGCCGATGAACGATCCGAAGTACCTGTTCGTCACGATCATGGACGAGCCGCAGGGCCTGCCGGAATCGGGCGGCTACGCCACGGCGGCCTGGAATTCCGGCGTGGTCACCGGCAAGGTGATCGAGCGCGTCGCGCCGATCCTCGGCCTGCCGCCGCAATTCGAGCCGCCGGTGAGGCCGTTCCCGCAGATGGTCAAGCTCAACGCCTACCACGTCAACCAGCTGGGCGGCCCGTGAGATCGGATCGATGAGGGTGCAGCGATGAGCGCGCGGCTCGCCGACCTCTTCCCCGAGGCTGCTGGCCCCGCCGCGGACCTGACCGTCTCGGACCTCACGGCCGACAGCCGGCAGGTCGCGACCGGCACTGTGTTCGTCGCCGTTCCCGGCACGAAGGCCGACGGCCGACGTTTCGCCGCGCAGGCCGCGCAGCGCGGCGCCGCCGCGGTCGCCGGGGAGGGGGCCCGTCCCGCCGACCTGCCCGACGCGGTCGCCTGGATCCCGGTCGCCGACGCGCGCCGGTCGCTCGCCCTCGCGGCGGCCCGCCTCGCGGGCCCGCAGCCCGAGACCGTGGTGGCGGTCACCGGCACCGCCGGGAAGAGCTCGGTGGCCGACTTCGTCCGCCAGATCCTGGCGCGTCTCGGCCGCGACTCCGCGAGCCTCGGCACCGTCGGCATCGTCACCAACCGCGGCGCGCAGTACGGCTCCCTCACGACCCCGGACCCCGTGACGCTGCACCGGACGCTGGCGCAACTCGCCGCGGACGGCGTCACCGATCTCGCCATGGAGGCGTCCTCCCACGGGATCGAGCAGCGCCGGCTCGACGGCGTGCGCCTCGACGCGGCCGGCTTCACCAATCTCGGCCGGGACCATCTCGACTACCACGCGAGCATCGAGGAGTACCTCGCGGCCAAGCTGCGGTTGTTCACCGAGCTGCTGCCGCCGGGCCGCCCGGCCATCGTCAACGCCGACGGCGCTTACGCCGAGCGCGTCATCGCCGCCGCCGAGGCCGCCGGCCGGCCGGTCCGCACGGTCGGGCGGGGCGGCCGGGACCTGCGGGTCGAGGCGGTCCGCACGGAGGGGTTCGCGCAGGTCGCCCGGATCCTGTTCGCGGGCCGGGCCCGGGAACTGCGCCTGCCGCTCGTCGGCGAGTTCCAGGTCGAGAACGCCCTGGTGGCGGCCGGCCTCGCGCTGGCTACCCCGGCGGGCGCGGCCGATCCCGACGGCGTCCTCGCGGCCCTCGACCATCTCACCGGCGTCCCGGGCCGCATGGAGCGGATCGGCGAGGCGCGGGGCGGCCTCTGCCTCGTCGACTACGCCCACAAGCCCGAGGCCCTGGAGAGCGTGCTCGCCGCGCTCCGCCCCTTCGCTTCGGGCCGGCTGATCGTGGTGTTCGGCTGCGGCGGCGACCGCGACCGGGGCAAGCGGCCGCTGATGGGCGCCATCGCGCAGCGGCTCGCCGACGTCGTCATCGTCACGGACGACAACCCGCGCACCGAGGACGCGGCCGCCATCCGCCGGGCCATCCTGGACGCGGCGCCGGGCGCCGAGGAGATCGGCGACCGGTCGGAGGCGATCCACAGCGCCGTCGGCCGTCTCGGACCGGGCGACGTGCTGGTCGTGGCCGGCAAGGGTCATGAAACCGGCCAGATCGTGGGGGATCGGACGCTGCCGTTCTCGGACCACGCGGTCCTGCGCGCCGCGATCGCCGCGGCGGCCTGAGGACGACGGGGGACCGACGATGACCGCACTCTGGACGCGGGAGGAGCTGGAATCCGCGACGGGCGGCCGGTTGACCGGCGCCGGGCGCGCGATCGGCGGCGCCTCGATCGACACCCGCACGCTCCAGCCCGGCGACCTGTTCTTCGCGATCCGCGGCGACACCCGCGACGGCCACGACTTCGTCCCCGACGCCCTGGAGCGCGGCGCCGGCGCCGCCGTGGTGAGCGCCGCGCGCGCCGAGGCGCTCGCGGTCCACGGCCCCGTCCTGGCGGTGCCCGACGGGGGCGCCGACCCGGTTCTCACCGCGATGGTGCGCCTCGGTGCCGCCGCCCGGGCCCGGACGCGCGCGCAGGTCGTGGCGGTCACGGGCTCGGTCGGCAAGACCGGGACCAAGGAGGCCCTGCGCCACGTCCTGTCCGAGCAGGGCGAGACCCACGCCTCGGCGGCCTCCTACAACAACCACTGGGGCGTGCCCCTGACCCTGACGCGGATGCCGCGCTCCGCGCGCTACGGCGTGTTCGAGATCGGCATGAACCACGGCGCCGAGATCGTGCCGCTGACCGCGCAGGTCCGGCCGGACATCGCGCTGATCACCACGATCGCGCCCGCCCATATCGAGCATTTCGCCTCGCTGGCCGCGATCGCGGACGCGAAGGGCGAGATCTTCTCCGGGCTCCAGCCCGGCGGCGTCGCCATCCTGAACCGCGACGCCCCGCATTTCGACCGCCTGGCCGCCCACGCTCAGGCCTCCCGGGCGGGCCGGGTGGTGACCTTCGGCGAGCACGCGGATGCCGACGTCCGCGCCCTGAGGATCGTGCTGCGGCCCGACCTGTCGGTGATCGACGCGGTGGTGATGGGCCAGCCCGTCACTTACAAGCTCGGCACCGCCGGCCGGCACGCGGCGCTGAACTCGCTGGGCGTCATAGCGGTGGTCCACAGCCTCGGGGCCGACCTCGCCCGCGCGGCCCTGTCGCTGGGCGGCCTGACGCCGCCGGCGGGACGCGGCGAGCGCACCGCCCTCGAGATCGGCGGCGGCACCGCCTACCTCGTGGACGAGAGCTACAACGCCAATCCCGTCGCCGTCCGCGCGGCGCTGGCGACCCTGGCGGGCATCGAGACCGGGCCCCGCGGCCGCCGGATCGCCGTGCTGGGCGACATGCTGGAGCTCGGCGCCGCCGCGCCCGACCTGCATCGCGGCCTGGCGGAGGCGATCGAGGCGGCCCGGATCGACCTCGTCTTCACGGCCGGCCCGCTGATGCGCCACCTGTTCGAGGCCCTGCCGGTGAGCCGCCGCGGCGCGGTGGCCGACACCGCCGCCGACCTGCTCGAACCGCTCGCCCGGACCCTGCGGTCCGGCGACGCCGTCATGGTGAAGGGATCGAACGGCAGCCGCATGGGCCGGATTGTCGAGGCGCTGAAAGCCCGCTACGCGGTCGATCCGGCCCGGCGGACCCAGGCCGTCCCGTGACCGGCACGCCCGCGCTCACGGCGCGACTGGCGCCGTCCCCCGAAACCTGAGCCTGAACAAGGGGGCCGAGCGCCCGGATGCTTTACCTTCTCTCGGACCTGAGCAGCAGCTTCACGCCGCTCAACGTGTTCCGCTACATCACCTTCCGCACCGGCGGCGCGCTGTTCACGGCGGGCCTGTTCGTGTTCTGGTTCGGGCCCTGGATCATCTCGCTGCTGCGGATCCGCCAGGGCAAGGGCCAGCCGATCCGCGAGGACGGGCCGCAGACCCACCTGCTGACCAAGCGCGGCACGCCGACCATGGGCGGCCTGATGATCCTGGCCGGCGCCGTCGTGGCGATCCTGCTCTGGGCCAACCCGCGCAACCACTACGTCTGGGTGACGCTGACCGTCACCCTCGGCTTCGGCGCGATCGGCTTCTACGACGATTACCTCAAGGTCACGAAGCAGTCGCACAAGGGGTTCTCGGGCAAGTTCCGCCTCGCCCTCGAGGCGTTGATCGCCATGGCGGCCTGCGTGACCATCGCGGTCTACTCGCCCGCCGCGCTGCAGAATCAGCTCGCCTTCCCGGTGTTCAAGGACGCGCTCCTGAACCTCGGCTGGTTCTACCCGCTGTTCGGCGCCTTCGTGATCGTCGGGGCGGGCAATTCCGTGAACATGACCGACGGCCTCGACGGCCTCGCGATCGTGCCGGTGATGATCGCCTGCGGCACGTTCGGCTTCATCGCCTACCTCGTCGGCAACTCGTTCACCGCCAGCTACCTGCAGGTGAACTACGTCCGCGACACGGGCGAGCTCGCCGTCGTCTGCGGCGCGGTGATCGGGGCCGGGCTCGGCTTCCTCTGGTTCAACGCGCCGCCGGCCCAGATCTTCATGGGCGACACCGGCTCCCTGGCGCTGGGCGGCCTGCTGGGCTCCATCGCGGTGGCGACGAAGCACGAGATCGTCCTGGCGATCGTCGGCGGCCTGTTCGTGCTGGAGATGATGTCGGTGATCATCCAGGTCGCGTCGTTCAAGCTGACGGGCAAGCGCGTCTTCCGCATGGCGCCGATCCACCACCATTTCGAGCAGAAGGGCTGGAAGGAGCCGCAGGTCGTGATCCGCTTCTGGATCATCGCGGTGATCCTGGCGATGGCCGGCCTGGCGACGCTGAAGCTGCGCTGAGAAATCGTGCTAGAGGGGCGGCCTGAGAGGTCGATCCGATCCTCGCCCTCGTCCTGAGGCGCGGCCGCGGAAGGGAGCCTCGAAGGAGGCTCCCGGTCGGCCGCGCGATCCCGGGAGCCCGCCTTCGGGGTCGCCGAGGCGGGGCGCCCGGGACGAGGGTCCGGTTCGGGTCGGCCGGATCCGGCCGCCGCATCCAGAGTTCCGCATGACACCCGTCACCGTCTTCCAGGACAAGACCGTCGCCCTGTTCGGGCTCGGCGGCTCGGGGCTCGCCACGGCGCTGGCGCTGAAGGCCGGTGGCGCGGGCGTGCAGGCCTGGGACGACAATGCCGACAGCCTCGCCCGCGCGCGGGAGGCCGGCATCGAGACGCGGGACCTGCGCGCGGCCGACTGGTCCGCGTTCGCCGCCTTCGTGCTGAGCCCGGGCGTGCCGCTGACCCATCCCGAGCCGCACTGGAGCGTCCGGCTCGCCCGGGATGCCGGCGTCGAGATCATCGGCGACATCGAGCTGTTCTGCCGGGAGCGGCGGGCGCAGGCGCCGGGGGCGCCGTTCGTGGCGATCACCGGGACCAACGGCAAGTCGACCACCACGGCGCTGATCGCCCACGTGCTCGCGCAGGGGGGCCGGGACGTGC
Organism: Methylobacterium sp. D48H; assembly: GCF_053345715.1. Lineage (NCBI taxonomy): Bacteria > Pseudomonadati > Pseudomonadota > Alphaproteobacteria > Hyphomicrobiales > Methylobacteriaceae > Methylobacterium > Methylobacterium sp. D48H. Next base: position 119,694 of record NZ_JBKFAP010000014.1, on the reverse strand, counting down.
AGATGGGCGGCAACATAGGCACCGCGATTCTGTCGCTGGAGCCGCCGGCCGCCGACCGCGTCCACGTGATCGAGATGTCGTCGTTCCAGATCGACCTGACGCCGAGCCTCGACCCGAGCGTCGGCGTGCTGATGAACATCACGCCGGACCATCTCGACCGGCACGGCACGATGGAGCAGTACGCGGCCATCAAGGAGCGCCTGATCCAGGGCGCCGACCTCGCGGTGGTCGGCGTCGACGACGCCCCGAGCCGCGCCATCGCGGACCGCCGCGGCGCCGACCTCGTGCGCGTCCACGTGCCCCACGGCGACGTGCTGTGCACCGACGCGCTGACGGTGCGCGACGGGATCGTCCGCGAGCCGAACGGGACGGCCCTCGCCGACGTCAACGGGATCGGCTCGCTCCGGGGGGCGCACAACTGGCAGAACGCCGCGGTGGCGGTGGCCGTCGCGCGGGCCCTCGACCTGTCGCCGGAGCAGATCCAGGCCGGCCTCACCTCGTTCCCGGGCCTGCCGCACCGGATGGAGGAGGTCGGGCGGCGCGGCCACGTGCTGTTCGTCAACGATTCCAAGGCGACGAACGCGGATTCCACCGAGAAGGCCCTCACCGCCTTCCGGGACATCCACTGGATTCTCGGCGGCAAGGCCAAGGAGGGCGGGATCTTCCCGCTGGTGCCGTATTTCGAGCGGGTCGCGCACGCCTACCTGATCGGCGCGGCGTCGGACGCCTTCGCGGCGACCCTAGAGGGCGCCGTGCCCTACACGCGCTGCGAGACCCTCGAGAACGCCGTCCCGAAGGCCGCCGAGAACGCCGCCGCCTCGGGCGCACCGGAGCCGGTGGTGCTCCTGTCGCCGGCCTGCGCGTCCTACGACCAGTTCCGGAACTTCGAGATCCGCGGCAACCGCTTCCGCGAGCTGGTGCAGGCGCTGCCCTGAGGCAGCGCCACTTCAGCGCGCCAGAACCTTGGCGGCGTCGCGGGTGGTGTCGACCGCATGCGAGACGTTGGCCACCGACTGGACGATCGCCCCGATGTTGCCGGTGATCTCCGTGACGGCCCCCGCGGCGCTCTGCATGCTCTCGGCCAGATCCCGGGTCACGGCACTCTGCTCCTCGATGGCGGCCGCGGTGGCCACCACGGTCTCGCGCATCACCGAGACCGAGGACCCGATCGAGCTGAGAGCCTGCACGACCTCCTGCGAGACGCGCTGCACGCTGGCGATCTCGCCGTTGATCTGACCGGTGGCGCGCGCCGCCTGGTCGGCCAGCGCCTTAACCTCGGAGGCGACGACCGCGAAGCCGCGGCCCGCCGCGCCCGCGCGGGCGGCCTCGATGGTGGCGTTCAGCGCCAGCAGGTTGATCTGGCCGGCGATGTCCTGGATCAGGCCGACGATGCCGGTCATGGCGGTGGCGGTCTCGGCCAGCCGCTTGGTGTGGCCGTCCGCGTCCTGAACGCAGGCATAGGCGGTGTCGGTGGCGCTCTGGGAGCGCACGATGCTCTGGGACATCTCCGCCACCGAGGCCGCCAGCTCCTCGGCGGCGGCCGCCACGGTCTGGACGTTCCCGGAGGTCGAGTCCGCCGCCGACGAGGCCAGCGAGGCCGCCGTGGTCGAGTGCGTCACCGCCTGCTCGATCTCGCCGAAGTTCTGATCGATCAGGGTCCGCAGGTTGGCGAACAGCCGGACCTGATCGCTGATGTCGGTGGCGAATTTCACCACCTTGTAGGGCCGGCCGGCGGCGTCGAGGATCGGGTTGTAGGAGGCCTGGATCCAGACTTCGCGCCCGTCCTTGCCGATCCGCCGGAACTGGGCCGCCTGATAGGTGCCGTTCCGCAGGGCCGCCCAGAAGGCCCGGTAGGCCTCGCTCTCCCGGTAGGCGGGCTCCACGAACAGGCTGTGATGCTGCCCGAGCACCTCGGCGCGGCTGTAGCCCATCGCGGCGAGGAAATTGTCGTTCACCGCGATCACCGTGCCGTCGAGGTCGAAGGCGATGACCGCCTGCACCTTGTCGATCGCGGCGATCTGCCCGGCGCGGTCGGCCTCCTCGGTGCGCTGCTGCGTGATGTCGGTGGCGAACTTCACCACCTTGTAGGGCCGGCCGCGGACGTCGAGCATCGGGTTGTAGGAGGCCTGGATCCAGATCGACCGGCCGCCCCGGCCGACCCGCTGGAACTGGCCCGACTCGAAGGTGCCGGAGCGCAGGCGTTCCCAGAAGGCCCGGTAGTCCGGCGCGTCCCGCTGGGCGGGCTCCATGAACATGCTGTGGTGCTGACCGACGATCTCCGGCAGCGTGTACCCGACGACGTCGAGGAAATTCCGGTTCGCCGACAGGATCCGCCCCGCCAAGTCGAACTCGATCACGCCCTGAACCCGGTCGAGGGCCGCGAGCTTGGCATGCGCTTCACGGACGTTCAGGGCAGAGAACATGGCGCGTCGGCTTCCGCTGGGCGGATCGGGCGCGGCGCACCGCGACCCGCCGGGTCGATACATCCGAAAGTTGCAATGGGAAGATTAACATAGAGTGTCTTTTTACTAGTATTGCGCCGTCCTAATACAGCATCCCAGGGCCGCCGGCTGCGTGGCCGTCGCGTCCCGACGCGTCCTGACGTGCCCCGATGCGCCCCGACGCGCCCCGACCTGTCGGTCATAAGGCTCCGTTTACCATTCCTGCCGAGGATCCCGGCCGACCCGCGCGGATCGGCATCCGCGCGGCCTGGAGTCGTTGCCCGGCATGATGTCACGCGCGGAACGCACCCCCCTGACGGACTGGTGGTGGACGGTGGACCGCGGCCTGCTCGCGGCGCTGTTCGCGCTGATGGTCGCGGGCCTCGTCTTCCTGATGGGCGGCGGCCCGCCCGTGGCCGAGCGGATCGGCCTGCCGACCTTCTACTTCCTCAACCGGCAGGCGATGTACCTCGCGCCGACCATCCTGCTGATCTGCGCGGTCTCGTTCCTGTCGCTGCGCGGCATCCGGCGGCTCGCGCTCGTCACGTGGATCCTGGGCGTCATCCTGTGCCTGCTCGCCGGCAAGTTCGGGCCCGAAATCAAGGGCGCGCATCGCTGGATCCAGTTCGGCTCCTTCGGCCTGCAGCCCTCGGAGTTCGTGAAGCCGGCCTTCGTGGTCGTCGCCGCCTGGGCCTTCTCGGAGGGCGCCCAGCGCCGCGACATGCCGGGCGGCATCCTGGCGCTGCTGCTCCTGCCGATCACCATCGTGCCGCTGCTGCTCCAGCCCGATTTCGGCCAGACCATGCTGATTACCATGGTGTGGTGCGCGCTGTTCTTCGTGGCCGGCCTCCACCTGATCTGGGTGGCCGTCCTCGGCGTGCTGGGCCTCGGAGGTGTGTTCGCTGCCTACCTGTTCTTCCACCACGTGCGCGAGCGCTTCAACAAGTTCCTCGACCGGGATTCGGGCGGCGGCTTCCAGGATTTCTGGTCGCGCGAATCGTTCCGCTCGGGCGGCTGGTTCGGCACCGGGCCGGGGGAGGGCGTGGCCAAGCGCCACCTGCCGGACGCGCATACCGACTTCATCTTCTCGGTCACCGGCGAGGAGTTCGGCGTGATCGTCTGCCTCTGCCTCGTGGTGCTGTTCGCCTTCATCGTCCTGCGCGGCCTCAAGCTCGCGCGGCGCACCGACGACACCTTCTCGCGGCTGGCGATCACCGGCCTGACCACGCTGTTCGGCCTGCAGGCCTGCATCAACATGGCGGTGAACACCCAGCTGATGCCCGCCAAAGGCATGACGCTGCCGTTCGTCTCCTACGGCGGCTCCTCGCTGATCTCGCTGGCGCTCGGCACCGGCTTCCTCGTCGCCCTGACCCGCAAGCGCCCCCGCACCGTCATGCTCAGCCAGAAGCCCCCCGGCACCGCGCCCGCCACCGTCGCCGGGGTGATGCGGTGACCGTCTTCACCCCCACGATCCTGCTCTGCGCGGGCGGCACCGGCGGCCACCTGTTCCCGGCCGAGAGCCTCGCCCACGCCCTGCGGGCCCGCGGCATCCGCGTGGCGCTCGCCACCGACGCCCGGGTCGATTCCATCGCGTCCGAGTTCCCGGCCTCGGAGGTCGTCACCATCGCGTCGGCGACGCCGTCCGGCCGCTCGCCGCTGAAGCGGGCCGGCGCCGTGCTGACCCTCGGCCGGGGCTTCGGCGTCGCCGCGAAGGAGATCCGCCGGATCAACCCGGCCGCCATCGTGGGCTTCGGCGGCTACCCGACCGTCCCACCGGTGCTCGCCGGCCAGATCCTGCGCGTGCCGACGATCCTGCACGAGCAGAACGCCGTGATGGGCCGGGCCAACGCCTTCCTGGCGCGGGGCGCCCGCACCATCGCCACCGGCTTCAAGGTCGTGCGCGGCGTGCCCGACAAGGCCAAGGCCCCGCGGATCCACACCGGAAATCCGCTCCGCCCGGCGGTGATCGAGGCGGCCAAGGTCCCGTATCCCGCTTTCGGCGAGGGCGACGCCCTGCGGCTCCTGGTCTTCGGCGGCAGCCAGGGCGCCCGGGTCATGGGCGAGGTCGTGCCGGAGGCGATCGCCCGCCTGCCCGACGCGCTGCGCGCCCGCCTGCATCTCGTCCAGCAGGTCCGCCCCGAGGACCTGACGGCCGTTCAGAACCGCTACCTCGCCATGGGGCTCGCCGGGATCGAGGCGGCACCGTTCTTCAAGGACCTGCCCGCCCGCATGGCCGCGAGCCACCTCGTGGTCTCGCGCTCGGGCGCCTCGACGGTCTCCGAGCTCGCGGCGATCGGCCGCCCGTCGATCCTCGTGCCGCTGCCGGGCTCCCTCGACCAGGACCAAGCCGCCAACGCCGCGACCCTCGACGCCATCGGCGCGGCGCTGGCGGTGAAGCAGCCGGATTTCACGCCCGAACGGCTCGCCGCGGAGCTGACCGCCTGCTTCGAGACGCCGGCAAAATTGACCGCGGCGGCCGATGCGGCCAGAAGCGCGGGCATCCACGACGCCGCCGAGCGGCTGGCCGAGGTCGTCGTCGAGACGGCCGCCCGCATCTGATTTCTTGAGGGATTCCGCACCGGCGGTCCCGCCACCAGACGGTTCGACCCATGAAGCTGCCCGACAAGCTCGGCCCCATCCACTTCATCGGCATCGGCGGCATCGGCATGTCCGGCATCGCCGAGGTGATGCACAACCTCGGCTACACAGTGCAGGGCTCGGACGCCTCCGACAACGCCAATGTCCGCCGTCTCGCCGAGAAGGGCATGCGCACCTTCGTGGGCCACGACGCCAAGAACGTCGAGGAGGCCGCCCTCGTCGTCGTCTCGACCGCGATCCGGCGCGACAACCCCGAGTTGCAGGCCGCCCGCGAGCGACGCCTGCCCGTGGTGCGACGGGCCGAGATGCTGGCCGAGCTGATGCGGTTCAAGTCCTGCGTGGCGATCGCCGGCACGCACGGCAAGACCACGACCACGTCGCTCGTCGCCACCCTGCTCGACGCCGGCAACCTCGACCCGACCGTGATCAACGGCGGCATCATCAACGCCTACGGCACCAACGCCCGCATGGGGGCGGGCGAGTGGATGGTGGTGGAGGCCGACGAGTCCGACGGCACCTTCCTGAAGCTGCCGGCGGACGTCGCGATCGTCACCAACATCGATCCCGAGCACCTCGACCATTTCGGCTCGTTCGACGCGATCAAGGACGCGTTCCGGCGCTTCATCGACAACATCCCGTTCTACGGCTTCGCGGTGATGTGCATCGACCACCCGGTGGTCCAGGACCTCGTCGGCCATATCGAGGACCGGCGGATCATCACCTACGGCGAGAACCCGCAGGCCGACGTGCGCCTGATCGACGTGGACCTGCGCGGCGGCCAGAGCCGCTTCCGGGTGATGATCCGCGATCGTCGGCCCGGCTACCGGATGGAGATGGAGGATCTCGTCCTCCCGATGCCCGGCAAGCACAACGCCCTCAACGCCACCGCGGCGCTCGCCGTCGCGCACGAGCTCGGCGTGAAGCCGGACGCGATCCGCCAGGCGCTCGCGGGCTTCGGCGGCGTGAAGCGGCGCTTCACCCGCACCGGCGAGTGGAACGGCGCGACCATCTTCGACGATTACGGGCACCATCCGGTGGAGATCAAGGCGGTGCTCAAGGCCGCCCGCGCCTCGACCGAGCACGGCGTCGTCGCGGTCGTGCAGCCGCACCGCTACACCCGGCTGCAGTCGCTGTTCGACGATTTCTGCACCTGCTTCAACGATGCCGACACGGTCATCGTCGCGCCGGTCTACGCGGCCGGCGAGCAGCCGATCGAGGGCTTCGACCGCGACAGCCTCGTGGCCGGCCTGCGCTCCCGCGGTCACCGCGACGCCCGGGCCCTGGAGCGGCCGGAGGAACTCGCGGGCATCATCGCGGAGCTCGCCAAGCCCGGCGACTACGTGGTCTGCCTCGGCGCCGGCACGATCACCCAGTGGGCCTACGCCCTGCCGGACGAACTCGCCGCGCGGGGACGGTAGGCGCGGTGCGCGCGCCCGCCCCGGGAAGCCTCTCGGGTCGGCGGCACCCTCGACCGTCCACACTGGGCTGCGCTCCGAGGATGAACCCGGCGGTGACTCTCCGGACCCCGGCCTCGCAGCGTCCGCTGCCACCCCGATGCGACGACACCAGGATCGCCGCATCCCTCTCCCCGCGGGCGGGGCGAGGGGAGACTCACAGATGACCGCCTCTCTGCACGATCGCATCCGGGCCGCCGCGCCCGACCTCCGCGGGCGCCTGCTCGCCGACCAGCCGCTCGCCGACCTCACCTGGTTCCGGGTCGGCGGACCGGCCGAGGTGCTGTTCACCCCGGCCGACGAGGAGGATCTCGCCCGCCTCCTCGCCGCTCTCGATCCGGACGTGCCGGTCACGGTGATCGGGCTCGGCTCGAACCTGATCGTGCGGGACGGCGGCGTGCCGGGCGTGGTCGTGCGCCTCGGCGGCAAGGCCTTCGGCAGCATCGCGGTCGACGGCAACGCGCTGACCGTCGGCACCGCGGTCCCGGACATGCGCCTCGCCAAGGCGGCCGCCGAGGCCGGGCTCGACGGGCTCGCCTTCTACCGCGGCATCCCGGGTTCGATCGGCGGGGCGCTGCGCATGAACGCGGGCGCGCATGGTGGCGAGACCACCGACGTGCTGGTCGAGGCCCGCGGCATCGACCGCGGGGGCGCGCTGCGCACCTTCAGCCACGCCGACATGGGCTTCTCCTACCGGCACTCGGACGCCCCGGAGGACGTGATCTTCACGCGCGCCGTCTTCCGCGGGCGGCCCGGCGACCGGGTCGCCATCGAGGCCGAGATGGAGCGGGTCACCGCCGCCCGCGAGGCCGCGCAGCCGATCCGCGAGCGGACCGGCGGCTCGACCTTCGCCAACCCGGACGGCGGCAAGGCGTGGCAGCTCGTCGACGCCGCCGGCTGCCGCGGATTGAGGCGGGGCGGCGCCCAGGTCAGCGAGATGCACTGCAACTTCCTGATCAATACCGGTACTGCGAGCGCGGCCGATATCGAGGGTCTCGGCGAGGAGGTCCGCCGCCGCGTCCGGGAGACCAGCGGGGTCGCATTGCGCTGGGAGATCCGGCGCATCGGCCGCCCCGCCGGCACGACGTGAGAGCGGTGTTCCGGACGGACCGGTGCGCTCAGATCCTGATTGAAGCCGACCTATTCGAGGTGCCCTGATGTCCAAGCACGTCGCCGTCCTGCTGGGCGGCACCTCCGCCGAGCGCGAGGTCTCCCTCAGTTCCGGCAAGGCCTGCGCCGACGCGCTCGAAGGGGAGGGCTACCGGGTCACCCGGGTCGATGTCGGCCCCGACATCGCCGCGGTGCTGACGGCGCTCCGGCCGGACGTGGCCTTCAACGCGCTCCACGGGCCGGACGGCGAGGACGGCACCATCCAGGGCCTGCTGGAGATCCTCAAGATCCCCTACACCCATTCCGGCGTCCTCGCGTCGGCGCTCGCCATGAACAAGGAGCGGGCCAAGACCGTCATGCGCGCCGCCGGCGTCGACGTGCCCGAGGGCCGGATCGTTAACCGTCGTGAGGCCGCCAGGACACACCCCCTGCCGCCACCCTACGTCGTGAAACCGATCGCGGAAGGCTCATCGGTGGGTGTGATCATCGTGCGCGACGGCCGCTCGCACCCGCCCCAGATCCTCGCCTCCGAGGAGTGGACGTTCGGCGAGCAAGTCCTTGCAGAACCTTACATTGCTGGCCGCGAACTCACCTGCGGCGTGATGGGCGACAAGGCCCTCGGGGTGATCGAGGTGAAGGCCGCCACGGGCGATTGGTACGATTACGACGCCAAGTACGCCCCGGGGGGCTCGGTGCACGTGCTCCCGGCCGAACTTAAACCAAATGTTTACCAGCGTGTCCAAGAACTGTCGTTAACGGCGCATCAAGCACTGGGCTGTCGGGGCGTCAGCCGTGCCGACCTTCGCTACGACGACACACCGGGTGGAACCGGTCTGCTCGTGGTGCTGGAGGTCAACACGCAACCCGGCATGACCCAGACGAGCCTTGTGCCGGAGATGGCGGCCCATGCGGGCCTGAGTTTCGGTGAGCTCGTCCGATGGATGGTGGAGGACGCTTCCCTGAATCGCTGAGCGGCGACGCCGCCGGCCGGAGCGGTCCCGCGCGCCTCGCCGGCGCGATCCTGGGCCGGCTCACCGGCCGCGGCACGTCCCGGTCGCTCTCGGTTCGTCGGGCCCGCCCGAGTCAGCGCCTGAGCGAGCGCCTGCCCCGCGGCGCCGGGATCGTGGCGGTCTCCGTCTCCGCCGCCGCCGTGGCGCTCGCCGGTTTCGTGGCGAGCGGCCGCTACGACGCGTTCGTGGCCGAGCAGGGCCGCCCCCTCGACATCGCCGCGCGCGTCGCCGGCTTCGGCGTCGAGCGCGTCACCATCTCGGGCATCTCCCGCATGTACGAGCGCGAGGTCCTGGCGGCCGCCGGGATCGACTGGCGCTCCTCGGTTCCCTTCCTCGACGTCAACGACGTGCGCGAGCGGCTGCTCCGCGTACCGCTGATCGCGCAGGCCTCGGTCCGGAAGATCTACCCCAACGAGATCGCCATCACCCAGGTGGAGCGCGAGCCCGCGGCCCTCTGGCAGAAGAACGGCGAGATCAGCGTGATCGCCGCCGACGGCACCGTCATCGACGCCATGCGCGACGACCGCTACGCCAGCCTGCCCCTGGTGGTCGGCGAGGACGCCAACACCAAGCTTCCGGAATACCTCGCCCTCATCGCCGCCGCGGGGCCGCTCGCCGAGCGGATCAAGGCCGGCACCTACGTGTCCGGCCGGCGCTGGACCCTCAAGTTCGACGGCATCGACGTGCGCCTGCCCGAGGTCGATCCGGCCGCGGCACTCGCCCGCCTCGTCCGGTTCGAGCGCGAGGCCCACCTGCTCGAGAAGGACGTCATCGCGGTGGACCTGCGCATGCCGGACCGCCTGGTGGTGCGCCTGACCGAGGAGGCCGCCGCCGCCCGCGCGGAAGCCCAGAAGGCGAAGAAGAAGGGCGCGGCCAGCTGATGCCCTTCCTGTCGATCTCCGCCCGTCCCGCATCCCGCGCCCGGTAGCGTCAATGCACAGCCAACACGGCCTCACGCCGCGCTTGAAGCCGCTCTCCGCCCGGCGCTCGACCACCCTCTCGGTGCTCGACATCGGCACGAGCAAGGTGGTCTGCCTCATCGCCGAATTGCAGCCCGCCGAAGCGCTCACGACGCTCCGCGGCCGCACGCACCTCGCGCGCATCATCGGCATCGGCCACCAGCGCTCCCTGGGCCTGAAGGGGGGCGCCATCGTCGATCTCGCCGCGGCCGAGAGCGCGATCCGTCAGGCGGTCCACGCCGCCGAGCGCATGGCCAAGGTCGAGGTCCAGTCGGTCATCGTCAACATGTCGGGCGGCCGGCTCGCCTCGCAGCATTTCCAGGCGCGGGTGAACGTCCGCTCGGGCACCGTCACGGGCAGCGACGTCGAGCGGGTGCTCGAGACCGCCAGCGCCCACGGCGTCAGCCCCGGCCGGGCCGTGCTGCACGCGCTGCCCACCGGCTACGCCCTCGACGGGCAGGGCGCCGTCATCGACCCGTCGGGCATGATCGGCGAGGCGCTCAGCGTCGACCTGCACGTCGTCACCAGCGAGCTCGCGGCCGCCCGCAACGTCATGCTGGCGGTGGAGCACTGCCACCTCGGCGTCGAGGCGGTGATCGCCACGCCCTACGCGGCCGGCCTCTCGGCGCTGGTCGACGACGAGGCCGAGATGGGCGTCTGCGTCGTCGACATGGGCGGCGGCACCACCAGCGTCGGCGTGTTCTCCGGCGGCCACCTCGTTCACGTGGACGCCCTCGCGGTCGGCGGCCACCACGTCACCATGGACATCGCCCGCGGCCTCTCCACCCGCATGGCGGCGGCCGAGCGGCTGAAGACCCTCTACGGCTCGGCCCTCTCCACCCCCTCCGACGACCGCGACATGATCGCCGTGCACGGCGTCGGCGAGGACGAGGGCGAGGCGCCGGCCCACATCCCGCGCTCGCAGCTCGTGCGGATCATCAAGCCGCGCGTCGAGGAGGTGGTCGAGCTGGTGCGGGACCGCCTGCGCGACGCGGGCTTCGCCGCCCAGGCCGGGCGGCGCGTCGTCCTCACCGGCGGCGCCAGCCAGCTCGTCGGTCTGCCCGAGGTCGCCCGCCGCGTCCTCCAGGGTCAGGTGCGGATCGGACGGCCCCTCGGCATCCGGGGCCTGCCGGAAGCCGCCAAGGGTCCGGCCTTCTCGGCGGCGGTCGGCCTGCTCGTCTACCCGCAGGTCGCCCATGCCGAGCATTTCGAGCCGCGGGGGCACGGCGCCTTCGCGGCGACCGGGACCGACAACTACCTGAACCGGGTCGGCCGCTGGCTCCGGGACAGCTTCTAGGTTTCACGCCCGCCCGCTCGCGCGGGGGGATCGAAGGGATCCGGCGCCCAGGCGTCGCACGGACAGCACAGTTAGCGAGAGGCTCGACACCATGGCCATCACCCTCCAGGCGCCGGACATCCGGGAACTGAAGCCCCGCATCACCGTCTTCGGCGTCGGCGGCGCCGGCGGCAACGCCGTCAACAACATGATCGAGTCGGGCCTCCTCGGCTGCGAGTTCGTCGTGGCCAACACCGACGCGCAGGCGCTCACCTCCTCGAAGGCCGAGCGGGTGATCCAGATGGGCCTGGGCGTCACCCAGGGCCTCGGCGCCGGATCGCACCCGGAGGTCGGCTCGGCCGCCGCCGACGAGGTGATCGACGAGATCCGCGACCAGCTCTCCGGCGCCCACATGTGCTTCATCACCGCCGGCATGGGCGGCGGCACCGGCACCGGCGCCGCCCCGGTCATCGCCCGCGCGGCCCGCGACATGGGCATCCTGACGGTCGGGGTCGTGACCAAGCCGTTCCAGTTCGAGGGCATGCGCCGCATGCGGACCGCCGAGTCCGGCATCCAGGAGCTGCAGGCCGCGGTCGACACCCTGATCGTGATCCCGAACCAGAACCTGTTCCGGGTCGCCAACGAGAAGACCACCTTCGCGGACGCCTTCGCGATGGCCGACCAGGTGCTCTACTCGGGCGTCGCCTGCATCACCGACCTGATGGTGAAGGAGGGCCTCATCAACCTCGACTTCGCCGACGTCCGGGCGATCATGCGCGGCATGGGCAAGGCCATGATGGGCACCGGCGAGGCGTCCGGCGAGAAGCGCGCCAACCGCGCCGCAGAGGCCGCCATCGCCAACCCGCTCCTCGACGACGTCTCGATGAAGGGCGCGCGCGGCCTGCTGATCTCGATCACCGGCGGCTCCGACCTGACCCTCTACGAGCTCGACGAGGCCGCCACCCGCATCCGCGAGGAGGTCGACCAGGACGCCAACATCATCCTGGGCGCCACCTTCGACGAGAGCCTCGACGGCATCATCCGCGTGTCGGTGGTCGCGACCGGCATCGAGCCGGCGCTGATCTCGGCGAACTCGCCCAACAACCCGGCCATCGCCGAGACCGAGCAGCGCATCGCCGAGGTCGCCGAGCGCCTGCGCGCCGAGGCCCGCTCGCGCGCCGCCTCGCCGGTGCCGAGCATCCGCACCGAGTCGGTCGCCCCGGCGCCGATGCCCGCCCCGGCCCCCGCGCCGCTCGCGGCCCCCGAGATGCGCCCCGAGTCGCGGATCGACAGCCGCATCGAGGCCGCCGCGCCGATGACCCGCGACGACGTCGTGCTCGCTCCGGTCCAGGCGCGCGCCGCGGCGCCGTTCGTCCCGGCCCCCGCGCCGCAGCGCGTCGAGGCGGCGCCCGCCGTCGAGGCCGGTCCGTTCGTGCCGCCGCGTCCGGCCGCCCCGACGGGCACGCCGCTCGCCCGCGCCCCGCGCATGCCGCAGATCCACGAGCTGCCGCCGATCGCCCAGACGCAGATCATGGCGAACCGCGCTGCCGAGGAGGCCGCCCCGGAATCCAAGCGGACCTCGCTGCTGCGCCGGCTCGCGACGGTGGGCTTCGGCGGCCGCCGCGAGGACATGGACGGCGCCCCGGCGGCCCGGCCGGCCTCGCCCGCCGCCCCGCAGCCGCACATGGCCCAGTCGCACATGGCCCAGCCCCACATGGCGCAGCCTCACGTGCCGCCGGCCCCGCGCGCTCCGGCCGCCCCCGCGGTCCCGCAGTACCGCCCGGCCCAGGGCAACCTCGACGGTCAGGGACGGGCCGCGCCCCAGCCGCGGATGATGGACGACGATCAGCTCGAGATCCCGGCCTTCCTCCGCCGTCAGGCGAACTGACCGGGCCGGGTCTCCGGCACGGCCCGGGGCTGGCGGGAAACCGCTGGCCCCTTCGCGCTGCAGCAAAGCAACTCATGGTTGTTGCGGTGAGAAATAGAGCTCGACGAGGCTGTGCGCCGCGCCTCTCGAGCCGCGGCGCATGGTGCATCCGCGCCACAGAACGGCCGCGGGTTAGTCACGCATTAACCAACCTTTAAGCCTTTGGTGGAGCAGCGCTTTGTGGTGACGAACCGCTAAGCGTGTCTGTAACAGACCGTAAGAATCCGTGATTTGGCTGCCCTGTGCGGCGCAGCTATAGAAACCATGTGATCGAGACGACACGCAGCAGGACACAACCTGATCGCGTGGGCTAGGGCATCAAGCAGCGGACGGATCAGTCAGTTTCTCCTCACCCCCAGTCGGGGTGGCGGAAATGATCGCGCCCGGGGGCTAAGGAATGCGAACGCATAAACAGACGACCCTCAAAGGGCCGGCGACTCTCTCGGGGATCGGAGTTCACTCCGGCAACCCCGCCGAGATCACCATCCGACCCGCTCCAGCCAATCACGGCATCGCCTTCCTCCGCACCGGCACCACCCACGGCAACGACCGCCTGATCAAGGCGCATCACGCCCTCGTCTCCGCCACCGAACTCTGCACCGTCCTGGGTGACGTCGAGACCGGCGCGGTCGCCACCGTCGAGCACCTGATGTCCGCCCTGTACGGGCTGGGCGTCGACAACGCTCTGGTCGAGATCGACGGCCCCGAGATGCCGATCCTCGACGGGTCCGCGCTCCCCTTCGTCCAGGCGATCGACCAGACCGGCATCGCCACCTGCGACACGCCGCGGCGCTGGCTCAAGATCCTCCGCCACGTCCGCATCGAGACCGGGACATCCTTCGCGGAACTGCGCCCGATCGACCGCGGCTTCCGCCTCGACGTCGAGATCGACTTCGAGAGCCCGGTGATCGGCCGTTCCCGCAAGGCGATGGACCTGTCGCCCGCGACCTACCGCCGCGAGATCGCCGGCGCCCGCACCTTCGGGATGATGCGGGACGTGGAGCGCTACTGGAAGGCGGGCTTCGCCCTCGGCGCCTCCCTGGAGAACACCGTGGCGGTCGGCGAGACCGCGGTGGTCAATCCCGAGGGCCTGCGCTTCCAGGACGAGTTCGTCCGCCACAAGATCCTCGACGCCATCGGCGACCTCGCCCTGGCCGGCCTGCCGATCCAGGGGGCCTACCGCTCCTATTGCGGCGGCCACCGGATGAATGTCGGGGTGCTGTCGGCCCTGTTCGCCGACCGTGCGAACTACGCCATCGTCGAGGCGCAGGGCTCGCGCCGCGAGACCGTGCTGTCCGAACTCGGCGCCGGCCTGGGCCTCGCCGCCTTCGCGGGCGACCTGTAGCCCCTGTGACCGACGGGCCACAGCCCCCAACCGATCCTGACTGCCGCAGCCTTGCCGCTTTCGTGCCCGAATCGAACGGCACGGTTTAACGGTCCGTGAACGGCGGGCACGGCCCGGGGCGGGCCGGATCCACCCACGCGATGGCATGACGGCGCGCAACGGCGCCGGTTCCGGGAAAGAGCGCCAGATGCCTGTCACCATTCGTCATCGCCGGGCAGCGGCCTTCGCGGCGCCCCTCGTGGCCGTCCTCGGCCTGGGCCTCGGCGGCTGCGACTTCGACCCGACGAGCATCTTCGCCGAGAAGTACAAGCCCGAGGTCGTGCCGGACGTTCCGGCCGACAAGCTGTACAGCGACGGCCTCGCCAAGCTCGAGGACAGCGACTACGAGGGCGCGGTCAAGAAGTTCGACAGCCTGGACAAGCAGTACCAGTACTCCGATTGGTCCCGGAAGGCGCTGCTGATGACGGCCTACGCCAATTACGAGGGCCAGAAGTACGACGACGCGATCAGCGCCTCGAAGCGCTACCTTCAGCGCCATCCGGCCAGCAAGGATGCGGCCTACGCGCAGTACCTGATGGCGATGTCGAACTATAAGCAGATCCCGGACGTCACCCGCGATCAGGAGCGCTCCGAGAAGGCCCTCGTCGCGCTGCAGGAGCTGGTGCAGAAGTACCCGACCTCCGAATACGCCGCGGACGCGAAGGCGAAGATCCAGATCACCCGCGATCAGCTCGCCGGCAAGGAGATGGAGATCGGCCGCTTCTACCTCGAGAAGCGCAATTTCCCGGCGGCGATCAACCGCTTCCGCGACGTGGTCGCCAAGTATCAGACCACCCGGCACGCCGAGGAGGCGCTCGAGCGCCTGACCGAGGCCTACTGGGCGCTCGGCATCACCCAGGAGGCGCAGAACGCCGCCGCGGTGCTCGGCCACAACTTCCCGGAGAGCCCCTGGTACAAGGACGCCCACGCGCTGCTGGCGCAGGGCGGTCTCGAGCCCCGCGAGGAGAAGAGCTCGTTCCTCTCGAAGATCTACCGGACCGTCACGGGCAAGACCGCCTCGGCCCAGTAAGCCGCCGCGCCCGCGCGGGGACCGCCCACGAACCATCGAGGCCCGGAGCCGCCGCTCCGGGCCTTTCCCATTGCGGCGCCCGGCGCGTTGCACCAACCGCGCGGTGCGACGCATTTTTGGGGTGAATCCGCGCCGCGGCGGCCTTATGTCTGCGGTCCCATCCTGAGGAATCCCCGTCGCCGCATGCTGGCGCAGCTCGCGATCCGCGACATCGTCCTGATCGACAGGCTCGAACTGAATTTCCGATCGGGACTCAGCGTCCTGACCGGGGAGACGGGCGCGGGCAAATCGATCCTGCTCGACGCCTTCGCCCTGGCGCTCGGCGGCCGCGGCGACGGCCGCCTCGTCCGCCACGGCGAGGCGCAGGGCGCGGTCACGGCCGTGTTCGACCTGCCCCTCGATCATCCGGCGCGCCGGATCGCGGCCGAGGCCGAGATCGACACCGAGGGCGACCTGATCCTGCGCCGGACCCAGATGGCGGACGGCCGGACCCGAGCCTTCGTCAACGACCAGCCGGTGGGCGTTCAGGTCCTGCGGGCGATCGGCGCGGCTCTCGTGGAGATCCACGGTCAGCACGATGACCGGGCGCTGGCCGACCCCGCCTCGCACAGGGCGATCCTCGATGCCTTCGGCGGCCTCCAGACCCAGCTCGCGAAGGTCGCCGCCGCGTCGCGGACCGTGCGGCATGCCCGCACCGAACTCGCCGAGCACCGCGCCCGCGTGGAGGCGGCCCGCAAGGAATCCGACTTCCTGCGCCACGCCGTGGAGGAGCTCGCCGCACTGGCGCCGCTCGCCGGTGAGGAGGCCCAGCTCGCCGAGCGCCGCACGATCATGCAGCAATCCGAGAAGGTCGCGCGCGAGCTCAACGAGGCGCTCGAGGCCGTCGGCGGCCCCCATTCGGGCGTGCCGCACCTCTCGGCCGCCCTGCGCAAGCTGGAACGGCGCGCCGCGCAGCTTCCGGCCCTGGTGGACCCGTGCGTGAACATCCTCGACGCCGCGATGGTCGCCCTCGACGAAGCCCGCGCGGTCCTCGAGGCGGCGGTGGCCGAGACGGAGTTCGATCCCCGCGACCTGGAGCGCGTCGAGGAGCGGCTCTTCGCCCTGCGCGCCGCGTCCCGTAAGTACGATGTCCCGGCCGACGACCTCGCGGCCCTGGCGGAGCGCTACGCCGGCGACGTGGCGGCGATCGATGCCGGCGAGGCGGCGCTGGCCGGGCTGGAGCAGGCGCTCGCGACGGCGGAGGCCGCCTACGCCGAGGCGGCCGAGAAGCTCAGCGCCGGGCGGCGCCGGGCGGCCAAGCAGCTCGACGCGGCCGTGAAGGCCGAGCTGCCGCCGCTCAAGCTGGAGCGCGCCCGCTTCATCACCGAGATCGCCACGGACCCGGATTCCCGCGACCCGGCCGGCACCGACCGGGTCGAGTTCTGGGCCCAGACCAATCCCGGGACCAAGCCCGGCCCGATGATGAAGGTCGCCTCGGGCGGCGAGCTGTCGCGCTTCATGCTGGCGCTGAAGGTCGTGCTGGCCGACAAGGGCTCGGCCCCGACGCTCATCTTCGACGAGATCGATACCGGCGTGGGCGGCGCGGTGGCGGACGCCATCGGGATGCGGCTCGCCCGGCTGGCGGCGACCGTGCAGGTGGTCGCGGTCACCCACGCGCCCCAGGTCGCCGCGCGGGCGGAGACGCATTTCCTGATCGCCAAGGCCCCCGTGAAAGGGGCCGGCCGCGTCGCCACGCGGGTGGCGAGCCTGCCGGTCGCCGAGCGCCGCGAGGAGATCGCCCGGATGCTGGCGGGCGCCACCGTCACCGACGAGGCCCGGGCGGCGGCCGCGCGACTCCTCCAGGGCGCCGACGCGTGAACCGGCGTCAACCTTAACCGTTGGTTGAAGGTAACAATTCGTTAACCATTCATCGCGAGAATGCTGCCATCCCGGTACCGCGGCAGGGTTGGGCGGTCGAAGGGCGGGAGGAGCCATGAAGCCGTCAGTCGTCGACTCCGATGGGTCTCTGCCCGCGGGACAGCCCCTGAAGCGGGCGGTCGACACCCGCCAGCTCGGCCTCACGCTCCGCACGGTCTACGAGGGCAGCGTCGACACGCAGCCGATCACCGACACGCATGTCGAGCTACTCCTGCGCCTGCGCCAGAAGGAGCGGGAGCTGCGCCGGGCGGTCTGACCCGGGGCGGCGGCCTCACCAGCGGCGCGCCCCCGGCCGGCGACGGTACTCGGCCGCACGAATCAACGTCAGCACGCGGTCGAGACTCACCAGCAGCTCCGCCTCCTCGACGCGCGCCGCGGAGGCCGCGTCCGGGTCGGGGCTGAATTTCTGCCGGGCCTGCGCCAGCGCGAGCGCCCGCTCCACGGCCTCCCGCTCGGCGTGCAGGGCCAGCCAGGCCGGATCGGATTCCGTCGCCGCATCCACCTCGTCGCCGCCCACGATCCGCGCGTCCTTCTGCTGCCGGCTGCCGCTCCTGGCGGAGAGGAACGCGCGAGAGGCCGGAACCGTGCCGCGCCCGGCCGACGCGCGGTGTCGTCCCCCGTGTCGTCCCCCCGTCATCCCCCGTGTCATCCCGGTGTCATCTACTTGTCGTAACCGCCCGGCCATCGGGCGGCCGGCGCTGGGTCTCTTCGGAAGATCGGCCGCAGGGCTCTGCCGCGGGCACGGGCCCGCCGGCGGGGCAGCGCAGGCTCTAGCCCGACGGCAACGGAGATTCCTTTGAGACCCTTCGCTTACGCGCTCGCCGTCGGCCTCGCGACGGTTCAGCTGGCGTCCGCGGCGCTCGCCGCCGATATCACCGGCGCCGGCGCCACCTTCCCGTTCCCGGTCTACTCGAAGTGGGCCGAGGCCTATCGCAAGGAGACCGGCTCGGGCCTCAACTACCAGTCGATCGGCTCCGGCGGCGGCATCAAGCAGATCCAGGCCAAGACGGTCGATTTCGGCGCCACAGACGCGCCCCTGAAGCCCGAGCAGCTGGCCAAGGACGGCCTCGTCCAGTTCCCGACCGTGATGGGCGGCGTCGTGCCGGTGGTGAACATCCCCGGGATCGAGCCCGGCAAGCTGAAGCTCACCGGCGACGTTCTGGCCGACATCTACGCCGGCAAGATCGCGAAGTGGAGCGATCCGCGCATCGCCAAGCTCAATGACGGGCTGAAGCTGCCCGACGCCAACATCACCCCGGTCTACCGCTCCGACGCGTCGGGCACGACCAACATCTTCACCACCTACCTGTCCCAGGTCTCCGAGCCCTGGAAGAAGGAGTACGGCGCGGCCACGACGATCTCCTGGCCAGTCGGTCAGGGCGGCAAGGGCAACGAGGGCGTGACCGCCACCGTCAAGCAGGTTCCGAACGCGATCGGCTATGTCGAGTCGGCCTACGCCAAGCAGAACAAGCTCTCCTACGCCCTGCTGCAGAATAAGGCCGGCCAGTACCCGCAGCCCGACGACAAGGCGTTCCAGGCCGCGGCGGCGAGCGCCGACTGGAAGGCGACCCCGGGCTTCGGCATCTCGCTGACCAACCAGCCGGGCGAGGCGGCGTGGCCGATCACGGCGGCGACCTTCATCCTGGTCCACAAGGACGCCGTCGACCCGGCCAAGTCCGCCGCCGTGCTCAAGTTCTTCGACTGGGCCTACAAGAACGGCGACACGCTCGCCACCGACCTCGACTACGTCCCGCTGCCGGACAACGTCGTCGAACTGATCCACCAGGAGTGGAAGGACGTGAAGGGCAAGGACGGCAAGCCTGTCCTCAACATGTGAGCGTGGCGGGGAGGGGGTGAGAACCTCCTCCCTCGCTTCCGGGAACGCACCGCGCTACCACGCCCCCCTTCGCAGAGAACCGCGGATGCCCGCTTTGACCGAATCGATCGCCCTCGGCCGAACCCGTTCCGCGACCGCGCGGAAGGCGCCGAGCCGGAGCCTCGACACGCTGTTCCGGACCTGCTCGTACGGCGCGGCCCTGCTGGTGCTGCTCGTGCTCGCCGGCATCCTCGGCTCGATCCTGTACGGCGGCTGGCCCGCCTTCCGCGAGTTCGGCTTCGGCTTCCTGACCTCCAGCGCCTGGAACGTCGGGACCGAGCAGTACGGCGCCCTGGTCGCGGTGATCGGGACCGTCGCCTCCGCCTTCCTGGCCCTGCTGATCGGCGTGCCCGTCTCGCTGGGCATCGCGGTCTACCTCACCCAGCTCTGCCCGGGCTGGGCCCGCAAGCCGGTCGCCATGACGATCGAGCTGCTCGCGGCCGTGCCGAGCATCATATACGGCATGTGGGGCCTGTTCGTGTTCGCGCCGCTCTTCGCGCGCTACATCCAGATCCCGGTCTCGAACCTCGTGGAGGGCATGCCGATCGTCGGCACGCTGTTCTACGCCCGGGTGCCGTCGGGCGTCGGCGTCTTCACCGCCGGGATCATCCTGGCGATCATGATCGTGCCGTTCATCGCCTCGATCGCCCGGGACATGCTCGACCAGATCCCGACCGTGCTGCGCGAGAGCGCCTACGGCATCGGCTGCACCACCTGGGAGGTCGTGCGCCACGTGCTGGTGCCGCAGGCGGCCGTCTCGATCATCGGCGCGATCATGCTGGGCCTCGGACGGGCGCTCGGCGAGACGATGGCGGTGACCTTCGTGGTCGGCAACGCCAACCGGCTCTCGGCCTCGATCTTCGACCCGAGCTCGACCATCGCGTCGCGCATCGCCAACGAGTTCAACGAGGCGGACGGCCTCCAGCTGAACGCGCTGATGGCGCTGGGCTGCATCCTGTTCGTGATCACCTTCGTGGTGCTCATCATCGCCCGGCTGCTGACGCGCCGCGTCCAGTCCGCCTGAGGAGCACGCGCGATGGTTTCCTCCAGCACGATCGCCCCGGCTGCCCAGCGCCGCCCCGGCCGCGTCCGTCAGGGACGCCGCGTCGCCGACCGGACCCTGCGCGTCGCCTGCACCGCCGCGACGGTGGTCGGCGCCCTGGTTCTCGGCTCGATCCTGGTGATGCTGATCGTCCAGGGCGTGCGCGGCTTCACGCCGACCCTGTTCACCAACCCGACCCCGGGCCCGGGCTCCGAGGGCGGCGGCATCGCCAACGCTATCCTGGGCAGCCTCGTTCTGACCGGGATCGGCATCCTGATCGCCACGCCGGTCGGCGTCATGGCCGGGACCTTCCTGGCCGAGTACGGGCGCGGCTCGAAGCTGGCCGCCCTGATCCGCTTCCTCAACGACGTCCTGCTCTCGGCGCCGTCGATCCTGATCGGCCTGTTCGTCTACACGCTGATGGTGCGGCCGATGGGCACCTACTCGGGCTGGGCCGGCGGCGTGGCGCTGGCGATCATCGCCGTGCCGGTGATCGTGCGCACCACCGAGGACATGCTGCGCCTCGTGCCCGGCACCCTGCGGGAGGCCGGCGCGGCGCTCGGCGCGCCGCCCTCGACGGTGATCATGAGCGTGACCTGGCGGGCGGCCTCGGCCGGCATCGTCACCGGCATCATCCTGGCCCTCGCCCGCATCGCCGGCGAGACCGCGCCGCTGCTGTTCACCGCGCTCAACAACAATTCCTGGTTCTCGGCCAACCTGATGGGCGGCGTCGCGAACCTGCCGGTGATGATCTACCAGTTCGCCCTCTCGCCCTACCCGAACTGGCAGGGCCTGGCCTGGGCGGGCGCGCTTCTGATCACCACCACCATCCTGGCGCTGTCGATCATCGCGCGCCTCGTGATCAAGCCGCAGGCCTCGCGCTGAGCCCCCTTTCGAGGACACGACGATGAACGCCGCCTCCGCGATCCCCACGGTCGAGCTGAACCGCAACCGCGCCGAAGAGGGCGGCCCCGTGCGGATCGCCGTCAAGGACCTGAACTTCTATTACGGCAGCTTCCACGGGCTTAAGGACGTCAACCTCAACTTCCACGACCGGCAGGTGACGGCGCTGATCGGCCCTTCCGGCTGCGGCAAGTCCACCCTGCTGCGCTGCTTCAACCGGATCTACAGCCTCTACCCGGAGCAGCGCGCGGAGGGCGAGATCCTGCTCGACGGCGAGAACATCCTCAGCCCCTCCGTCGACCTGAACGAGCTGCGCTCGCGCATCGGCATGGTGTTCCAGAAGCCGACGCCGTTCCCGATGTCGATCTACGACAACGTGGCCTTCGGCCTGCGCCTCTACGAGAAGCTGCCGAAATCCGAGCTCGACGGCCGGATCGAGGAATCCCTGCGCAAGGCCGCCCTCTGGGACGAGGTGAAGGACAAGCTCCGGCAGCCGGGGACCGGCCTGTCGGGCGGCCAGCAGCAGCGCCTGTGCATCGCCCGGACGGTGGCGCAGAAGCCGGAGGTGATCCTGTTCGACGAGCCGACCTCGGCCCTCGACCCGATCTCGACCGGCCGCATCGAGGAGCTGATCGAGCAGCTGCGCGACGAGTTCACCATCGTGATCGTCACCCACAACATGCAGCAGGCGGCGCGCATCTCGCAGTTCACCGCCTTCATGTATCTGGGGCAGCTCGTCGAGTTCGGTCCGACCAACCGGATGTTCATGAACCCGACGGAACGCCGCACGCAGGACTACATCACCGGCCGCTTCGGCTAGTCTGCCGGGCCGCTCCGGTCCCGGGACCGCCGCTCGCGTCTCCGGCGCGCCGGCGGGTCCCGCAAGCCTCCCGGAGGGCCGTCCCCGGGACCCCATCGAAGGATCCGCCATGCCCGGCCATATCGTCACCTCCTACGACACCGACCTGGAGAACCTGCGTCGCTCGATCTCGGAGATGGGCGGCGTCGCCGAGAAGATGACCGCGGAGGCGACCGACGCCCTCGTGCGCCGGGACGACACGCTCGCCCAGGCTGTGATCCTCGCCGACAAGCGCCTCGACGCGCTGCAGCGGGACATCGAGGAGCGCGCCGTGCTGCTGATCGCCCGGCGCCAGCCCCTGGCCATCGACCTGCGCGAGACCATCTCGGCGATCCGCGTCTCCGGCGATCTGGAGCGGATCGGCGACCTCGCCAAGAACGTCGCCAAGCGCGTGGTGGCGATCTCCGATCAGGCGCCGGCCCAGAAGATCGTGCTCGGCGTGCGCCACATGAGCGACCTCGCCGAGGGTCAGCTGAAGGACGTGCTCGACGCCTACGGGAGCCGCGACGTCCAGGCGGCCCACGACGTCTGGGAGCGCGACGGCGAGATCGACGCCCTGTACAATTCCCTGTTCCGCGAGCTCCTGACCTACATGATGGAGGATCCGCGCAACATCTCGTTCTGCACGCACCTCCTGTTCTGCGCGAAGAACGTCGAGCGCATCGGCGACCACACCACCAACATCGCCGAGACGATCCACTACCTCGCCACGGGCGAGACGCTGGCGGGTGACCGGCCGAAGAACGACGCGTCGAACTACGCGACCGTGGACGGCGTGCAGGCGCCGTGAGGCGCCGACCCCGGCGCCTTCCTGTGGGCGCGGCCGGGGTCACTCTCCGTGCGGGTTGAGGCGGGGCGGCGCCTCCTGCACCATCCGGGGACCGCCCGCAGAACGAGTCTTCGAACGTGAGCATGCAAGTCCTGATCGTCGAGGACGAGGAGGCCCTGAGCACGCTGCTGCGCTACAACCTGGAGGCCGAGGGCTTCCTGGTGGATTCGGCGGCGCGCGGCGACGACGCCGAACTGCTCCTCGCGGAGCGGATCCCGGACCTCGTCCTGCTCGACTGGATGCTGCCCGGCCTCTCGGGGATCGAGCTGTGCCGCCGGATCCGGGCGCGCCGGGAGACCGAGCGCCTGCCGGTGATCATGCTCACCGCCCGGGGCGAAGAGGGCGACCGTGTCCGCGGGCTCGGCACGGGCGCCGACGACTACATCGTCAAGCCGTTCTCGGTCCCGGAGCTGCTCGCCCGGATCCGCGCGCTCCTGCGCCGGGCCAAGCCCGCCCACGTCTCGGACCGGCTGGCGGCCGGCGACCTGGAACTCGACCGCACCGGCCACCGCGTCCGCCGCGGCGGCGAGGAGCTGCATCTGGGCCCCACGGAGTTCCGGCTCCTGGAATTCCTGATGCTGGCGCCGGGCCGGGTCTTCTCCCGCGAGCAGCTCCTCGACGGGGTGTGGGGCCACGACGTCTACATCGACGAGCGCACCGTCGACGTCCATGTCGGGCGGTTGCGCAAGGCGCTGAACGGCCCGCGCCAGACCGACCCGATCCGCACGGTCCGGGGCTCGGGCTACGCCTTCGACGAGACCTTCTCGCTGGAGGCTTGAGGCGGCCCGAAGGGCTGTCGGAGCGCCTCACCGCTCCGGCGCGCCGTCATCGCGAGCGGAGCGAAGCGACCCAGAGCGGCGGGACGCCGGCGCGCGCGGCGCTGCTGGGTTGCTTCGCTCCGCTCGCAAAGACGGTGGGACGGGCCCGCGAAGATTCGCGCGTCCCGGCCTCCAGGGACTCAGCGCGCCAGCGCCGCGCTCCGGCCCGAGGCGGCCGGCACCGCCTCCAGCGCCGCCAGGACCGTCCCCTCGGTGAGGATCTGCGGCAGCACCTGGGGCTCTCCCGTCCCGGTATAGAGCAGGTAGAGCGGGACGCCGCTGCGCCCGTGCTTCTCCAGGAGGCGGGTGATCTCGGGGTTCTGGTTGGTCCAGTCGCCCTTCATGTAGGTCACGCCGCGCTCGGCCATCGCGGCCCGCACGGCCTTCGTGTTGAGCGAGGTCGCCTCGTTGACCGCGCAGGTGATGCACCACGCGGCGGTCATGTCCACGAAGACGGGGCGGTGCGCGTCGAGCAGGGCGTCGAGGCGCGCCTGCGTGAACGGCTCGATCCCGTCGGCGGCGGCCTGCGCGGCCGGCGCGGCGCGATCCCGGGGCAGGGTGACGGCGAGGGCCCCAACGGCGATCAGCGCCAGCGCGGCGGCGGCCTGCGCGACCCGGCCGGCCCGCGGCGGGGCGGCGCGGCCGTGCTCCCAGGCCCAGGCGGCGAAGCCCACGAGGACGAGGCCGATCAGCGCCGCCAGCAGCCCGCGCGGGTCGACCTGCTGCGCCAGCACCCAGATCAGCCACGCCACGGTGGCGTAGACCGGGAAGGCCAGCACCTGCTTGAGGGTCTCCATCCAGGCGCCCGGCCGCGGCAGCGCCCGCAGGGCCGGCGGCCAGAGGGTCAGGAGCAGGAAGGGCAGGGCGAGGCCGAGGCCGAGGCTCGCGAAGACGGCGAGCGCCACGCCGGCGCTCTGGGTCAGCGCGAAGCCCACCGCCGAGCCCATGAACGGCGCCGTGCAGGGCGTCGCCACCAGGGTCGCGAGCACGCCGGTGAAGAACGAGCCGCTCAGGCCGCCGCGCCGGGTGAGGCCGTCGCCGAGGCCGGCGAGCCGGCCGCCGACATGGACCGCGCCCGAGAGGCTCAGGCCCATCGCGAACAGCAGGTAGGCGAGCCCCGCCACGATGGCGGGCGACTGGAGCTGGAACCCCCAGCCGATCGCGGCCCCGCCGCTCTTCAGGCCGATCAGCGCGGCGGCGAGCGCCAGGAAGCTCGCCAGGACGCCGGCCGTGTAGGCGAGGCCGTGGAGCCGCAGCCGGGCCGGCCCCTCGCCCGCGTGCCGCACGAGGCCGAGCACCTTGATCGACAGGACCGGGAAGACGCAGGGCATCAGGTTGAGGATCAGGCCGCCGAGGAAGGCGAAGGCCGCGGCGGTCGCCAGCGTCAGCGCGTCGAAGTCGGCGGTGGCCGGCGCGGTCGCGGGCGGCGCGGTCGCGGCCGCCGCCGCGGCGGCCGGGAGCACCGGCTCGTCGCCGTACGCGAAGGCGAGCCGGCGGGTCCCGGCGGCGTCGACCTCCTCGACCGTCAGGACGCCGGGCAGCGCGGCGGGCACTGGGTCGGTCGGGCTGCTCCGGGCGAGGGTCAGGTGCAGGCCGGTCCCGTCGACGCTCATCACCTGCGCGGCGGCGTTGTCGATCGCCGTCTCGGCGTAGGGGAAGTACGCGGCGTTCCGGACCGCCTCGGGCTTGAGGCCGGCCGCGGCGAAATCGAGGCGCAGGGTGTCGCCCTGGCTCGACAGGCTCAGGGGCCAGAGCGCCGGCACGGGGAGCGCGGCGCGGGCGCGCGCGAACAGCGCGGCGTTGGCCGGGTCCGGCTCGGCCTTGCCGACCGGCAGGGTCAGGGCGAGATCGGCCGAGCCGGGCACGCACTCGGTCTCGCAGACGAGGTAAGTCAGCTTGGCCTGGATCCGCACCGGGTCGGCCGGGTCGAGGCTCGGCGGCGGCGTCACCGGGACGAGGAGCGTGACCTCGCCCTCGTAGCCGTAGTTCATGAGGGTCGCGATCGGGATGCGCTCCGGCGCCGGCCACCGGATCGCGCCGGCGCTGAAGCCGGCCGGCAGGGTCCAGGTCACCTCCGGGGGCAGGCCGGAATCGCCCGGGTTGCGCCAGTAGACGTGCCAGCCGGGCTTGACCTGCATCCGCACCGCCAGCGTGAAGGGCTGCGCGCCGGCGACGGCGGCGGGCTCGGCCACGAGGCTCGCGCGCACGAGGTCCGCGGGCGTGCGGAAGCCCTGCGGGACCCCCTGTGCCGCGGCGGCCGAGAGGCCCGCGGCGAGGGCCAGGATCAGGAGGGCGAGGCGGCGGATCATGCTGTCCCTTCGCGCGCGGGGCGGTCGCGGTTTCACGCGCGGCGTGTCGGGCTCGGCGCGGGCGTTTCCATGGCGTCCGGTCTTACCATGGCGTCGGGTCTTACCATGGACCGCGTCCGGGATCCCCTGCGGCCGGCTCACCCCTCGAGCGGCGCCGTCGCCCGCTCGAGCCAGTCGCGCGTCGCGGTGTCGAGCCAGGGCGCCAGGGTCTCGCGGACCCTCGCATGATAGGCGTCGATCCAGGCCCGCTCCCCGGGCTCGAGCAGGTCCGGCCGGATCAGCCGGCGGTCGTAGGGAGCGAGCGTCAGCGTCTCGAAGCCGAGCATCGGGCGCTCCCCGCCCGCGATCGCGCGGGCCTCGACCAGGACGAGGTTCTCGATCCGGATGCCGTAGGCGCCGCGGGCGTAGTAGCCCGGCTCGTTCGACAGGATCATGCCGGGCTCGAGCGCCACCGTGCCGGTCTTGGCGATCCGCTGCGGCCCCTCGTGAACCGACAGGAAGGCGCCGACGCCGTGACCGGTGCCGTGGTCGAAGTCGAGGCCCGCCTGCCAGAGCGGTGCCCGCGCGAAGGCGTCGATCTGGGCGCCGGTCGTGCCGACCGGGAACACCGCCCGGGCGATGGCGACGTGCCCCTTCAGCACCCGCGTGAACCGGTCGCGCATCTCCGGGCTCGGCGCGCCGACCGCGACCGTCCGGGTGATATCGGTGGTGCCGTCCGGGTACTGCGCTCCCGAATCGATCAGGAACAGCTCGCCCGACTGGACCGCCCGGTCCGTGGCGCGGCTCACCCGGTAGTGGACGATCGCGCCGTTCGGTCCGGAACCCGAGATCGTGGGGAACGAGACCTCGCGCAGGTCGCCGCCGGCGGCCCGGAAATCTTCCAGGGCCTCGACGGCGGCGATCTCGGTGAGGCCGCCGGCCACGGCCGCACCGTCGAGCCAGGCGAGGAAGCGCGCGACGCTCGCCCCGTCCCGGACATGGGCCGCGCGGGCGCCCGCGATCTCGGCGGCGTTCTTGACCGCCTTCATGCCGGTGATCGGGTCCTTGCCGACATCGGCCGTGCCGCCGGCGGCCTCGATCTTCTCCTTCAGGGCGACGGCGCCGGTCGCGGCGTCGAGGCGGACGCGCACGCCCGCCAGGGATGCCAACCCGTCGTCCAGGTCCGCCCGCGGCAGGATCTCGGCGATCGGCGCGAGTTCCGCCCGCAGGGCCGGATCGACGTTCGGAGAGACGAGGTACAGCCGGGCCCGTCCCTCGCGCGGCAGGATGGCGTAACCCAGCGCCAGGGGCGTGTGGGCGACGTCGGACCCGCGCAGGTTGAAGGCCCAGGCCAGGTTGTGCGGGTCGGAGATCACCAGGGCATCGCAGCCACCCTCGGCGAGCGCCGCCCGGATCCGGCCGAGCTTGTCGGCGGCCCCCTCGCCGCACAGCGCGTCGGGATGGACCACCACCGGACCGGCCGGCGGCCGCGGCCGACCGGCCCAGACCGCGTCGACGAGGTTCGGCACCGCCCGCATGGTCCCGCCGGCGCGGGTCACGGCCCGCTCCAGGCGCGCTAGACCGTCCGGGGTGTGCAGCCAGGGATCGTAGCCGAGCACCTGATCCCGCCGCAGGTTGGCTCCGACCCAGACCTCCGGCGTCGATTCGGCAAGCGGCACCACCGTGACGAGGCCGGTATCGACCTGCTCGGGCGCCTGCAGGGTGTAGCGCCCGTCGACGACCAGCGCCGCGGAATCCATCAGGATCACGGCCGTGCCGGCCGAGCCGGTGAAGCCGGTGAGCCAGGCCAGCCGCTCGGCGTCGGCGGGAACGTATTCCGACTGGTGCTCGTCGGCCCGCGGCACGACGAAGCCGTCGAGTCCGGTCTCGCACAGCGCCGCCCGGAGGGCCTCGATCCGCTCGGCGCCCTTCCGGTGGCTCGGGTCGTCGAAGCTCTGGAAGCGCTGGCGCTGTCGGGACGGACGGGTCTCGGTCATGCGGCGAGCCTAGCGCCCGCCGCTCCCGCGTCGCAACACCCTGTTGTCATGAGAAAGAGGTTGGTCGGAGGTCGGTTGCGGTGCTTAAAGATCGTTAGCAATCTTATCACGCCGCGGATTCTCGCTTATTACTCAGACATGCCACGCCGCGTTTACTACCGGATCAGCGACAGACCCGACGGCCGCTTCGACGCCGTCGTGACGATCGAGCCCGACACGGTCGTCCGCCGCGACGGCTTCGATTCGCTCGCCGAACTCGAAGAGTGGATCGACGGCCTGCGCGCGCTGATGGCGGCGCTCGGCGCGCCGGTGTCGCAGGCGGACGCACCGGGGTCGCCGGCCGAGACCGCGGGCGCGCCGGACCGGCCGGGCCGGCTGCGCACCGCGCGCTGATCAGCCGTTCGTGATCGGCAGGTCCGGCGCCCGGTCCGCGGGTGCCCCATCGTAGCCCTCGAGCCAGGCCCGGCGCGCGGGCGAGTCGGCCGGATAGGGGCAGGCATCCTTGGGCCGCCCCTGCGCCCGAGCGCGGGCGCCCTCGGCGATGGGGTCCGCGGGCGGATCGTGGAGCGGCGTCTGGCTCATGGCCGGACAACACGCCGGCGGACGGGGAGTTCGGGGCGATCCCGCGCCGGTCAGCGCCGCGGACGCGGCGCCGCGCCGCCGCGCATCAGGACCAGGGCGACCCATCCCTCGATCACGCCGCGGCGCACGAGGGAGAAACCCTGGGGGCGGTAGGCGGAGAGCACGCCCGGCACGTCGCGCTCGATCAGGCCGCACAGGACCAGCACGCCCTCGGTGGCGACGACCCGCGCCAGGGTCGGCGCCAGGAGCCTGAGTGGCCGGGCCAGGATGTTGGCGAAGACGAGATCGAAATGGCGCGGCCGGTCGGCGAGGCGGTGGCGGACCCCGGGCCCCTCGTAGAGCTTGAGATAGGGGCCGAGCCCGTTGGCGCGGGCGTTCTCGCGGGCCGTGCGCACGGCCTCCGCGTCCAGGTCGCCGGCCACCACGGGCTGCCGCAGGGCCTTGGCGGCCGCGAAGGCGAGGATCCCGGTTCCCGTGCCGACATCGAGGACGTGGACCGGGCGCCGGCGCTTGAGTTCCGAGACCAGGGCGCGGAGGCAGCCCAGCGTCGTTCCGTGATGCCCGGTCCCGAAGGCGAGGGCGGCCTCGATCTCGATGGCCAGATCGTTGCCCCGGACCGAATCGCGGTCGTGCGAGCCGTGGACGAGGAACCGGCCGGCCCGGACCGGCTTCAGGCCCTCCAGCGACGCGCGCACCCAGTCCTGCTGGTCGATCGTGCGGAACTCCGCCGCGTCGGCCGCGTCGCCGATGACCGGGCGGATCAGTTCGCGGACGTAATCCTCGTCGGGCGCGTCCGCGAAGTAGGCCTCCAGGCGCCACGTGCGCCCGTCCTCGTCCTCGAAGGCCGCCACCGCGGTCTCCGTGGGATCGAACATCTCGCCGAGGAGGTCGGTCATCGCGCGGGCCGAGCGTTCGTCGGTCAGCAGACGCAGGACGTGGGACGGGCGATGGGGCGGCAGGCCTTCGAGCATGGTGCCCGGCTGTAACGCCGGGGCGCGCCGCAGCCCAGGGGCTGGCGCGAAAAAATCCGGGCTCGGCAAGGGTGGGGCCGCGGGGCGGGGCGGCGGAGCGGACCGGCGGCCCCGCCCGTTGTTGCCGGACGGTCACAAGCGCCAATACTTATCTTCTGCGCGACTCAAATCAGTGTCCACAGCCATCGCGTGTGCTTAAACAATCTCGGCTTACCCAAGGCCGGACCCTCAACTCGGGCGCGCCGCACTTCCCGGTGCGGCGCGCCTGTTTTGACAGACGATCGTGCTGCCATGACCGCGCCTCTCCTCATCAGCGTCGCCTTCGCGGCCGTGACCGCGGGCGCCGCCACGCTCTGGGCCTTGCTGGTCGCGAACGGCATGAACGGCATGCCGGAGGCGCGCCCGACCGAGCGGCACGACATCCGGACCTGGTGACGGCGCGGCACCGATTCGCGCGAGCGGGCGCCCAGGAATGAGGCAGGTTGTTCGCGCGTTAACCAAATGATGTACGGCAGCTGCGGAACTGGCCGACTTGCGCGGCGTTTTTGCCGGCTTTTTACGTGAATCACGATTGAGCAGGGTGCGTACAGCGTGACCAAGTCCCGGCGTTCCGGCCCCCGCGGGCCCGTGGTCGTCAACGGCGCGGCCGTGCCTGCCCGACCACGCGAGCGGATCTTCGGCGGTCCCGCACCGGACGGGCCGCTCCCGGGCCATCTCCTCGTCCTGCTGAGCCGCCTCCACCGGGCCGAGGCCGAGCCCAAGGACCGGCCGGAGGCCAAGCTCGGCTGACGCGCGGTCACCCGGGTGGCCGGGCCTTGGCCGACCGCCCGCGCGCGCCTATGATCCCCGTCGTTCCCCGCCGTATATAGCGGGTCGCGACCGGAGAGATCTGCGTGATGCCCCTGACTCGACGGATCCTGGTCGCCTGCGCGCTCGCGGCGCTGGTCCTCGCGCCGACCGACAGGGCCGCGCGGGCGGACGAGCCGGTCGTCGTGTTCGCGGCCGCGAGCCTCAAGAACGCCCTCGACGACGCCGCGGCAGCCTGGACGAAGGCGACCGGCAAGACCGCGCGGATCTCCTACGCCGGCTCGAACGCCCTCGCGAAGCAGATCGAGGCGGGGGCGCCGGCGGACCTGTTCATCTCGGCCGACCTCGCGTGGATGGATTACGTCGACCGGGCCGGGCTGCTGAAGGCCGGCTCGCGGATCGACCTCCTGCGCAACGCCCTGGTGCTGATCGCCCCGGGGCCGAAGGACAGCGCCGCGGATCCGCAGGTGGCCCTGGCGCCGAACCTCGGCACCACGCTGACGCGGATGCTCGGCGGCGGGCGGCTGGCGATGGCGACGATCGACGCCGTTCCCGCCGGCAAGTACGGCAAGGCCGCCCTGGAGAAGCTCGGCGCCTGGGACGCCGTGAAGGGGCAGGTCGCCCAGGCCGAGAACGTGCGCGCCGCCCTCCTGCTGGTCGCCCGGGGCGAGGCGCCGCTCGGCATCGTCTACGCCACCGACGCGGCCGCGGACCCGAGCGTCCACGTGGTGGCGACCTTCCCGGCCGACAGCCACCCGCCGATCGTCTATCCGGCGGCGGTGACCCGGGAGTCGCGCAACCCGGATGCCGGGACGCTGCTCGGCTACCTGCGCGGCCCGGAGGCCCGGGGTTCCTTCGAGCGCCAGGGCTTCACGGTGGTCGCGCAGCCCGGTGCCAGCCAGTAGCGGCGCGCCGCCCCCTTGCTCGGGCTCACGCCGGACGAGTGGACCGCCGTCGGCCTGAGCCTGCGGGTGGCGACGGTGGCGACGCTCGCGAGCCTCGTGCCCGGCCTCGCCGTGGCGTGGCTGCTGGCGCGGCGCCGGTTTCCCGGCCGCGCCCTGCTGGACGGGCTGGTCCACCTGCCGCTGATCCTGCCCCCGGTCGTGACCGGCTACCTGCTGCTGCTGGCCTTCGGCCGGCGCGGCCCGCTCGGCGCGCCCCTCGCCGAGATCGGCGTGGTCTTCTCCTTCCGCTGGACCGGGGCGGCGCTGGCCTGCGCGGTGATGGGCTTCCCGCTCATGGTGCGGGCGATGCGGCTGTCGATCGAGGCCGTGGACCGGCGTCTGGAGCAGGCGGCCGGGACGCTGGGCGCGAACCCCTTCGCGGTGTTCCTGACGATCACGCTGCCCCTCAGCCTGCCCGGGTGCCTCGCGGGCGCCGTGCTGGCCTTCGCCAAGGCGATGGGGGAGTTCGGCGCGACCATCACGTTCGTCTCGAACATCCCGGGCGAGACCCAGACCCTGCCGTCGGCGATCTACACGCTGACGCAGGTTCCCGGCGGGGAGGGGCCGGCCCTGCGCCTCACCCTGATCTCGATCGCGATGTCGGTCGCGGCGCTGCTGGTGTCGGAATTCCTGGCGCGGCGGGCCGGTCGGCGCCTGGGGGCGGGCTGAATGGCGACCGATCCGGGGTGGGACGCCCGCTCAGGCATACGCGTAGGGTCCGCCCTGCTGCAGCGCCCTCTGGTAGGCCGGACGGGCGTGGATGCGCGCGAGCCAGTCCGCGACGCGCGGGCCCGCGCCCGTGCCGCGCGCCGCGAAGGCCTCCAGCGGGAAGCTCATCAGGATGTCGGCCGCGGTGAAATCGGCGCCGCAGAAATACGGGCGGCCGGCGAGTTCCGTCTCCCAGAAGGCCGCGTGCCGGCGCAGGTCCGGATCGACGAAGCCCCGCAGCACCGTGTCGGCGATCCGCCGGACGAGGGGCCGCAGCGGCCAGGGACTGCCCGGCGCCAGCCGCCCGAAGACCAGCTTCAGCAGCAGCGGCGGCATCGCCGAGCCCTCGGCGTAGTGCGACCAGTAGACGTAGCGCCGCCGCTCCTCCGTCCCGGGTACGGGCACCAGCCGCGCGCCGGCCAGATCCGTCAGGTAGGCGACGATCGCGCCGGTCTCGGCGACCACCGTCCCGCCGTCGGTGATCACCGGCGCCTTGCCCAGCGGGTGGACGGCCAGGAGCTCGGCGGGCGCGCGCAGGGTCCGCGGGTCGCGGGCGTGGCGGATCACGCGGTAGGGCAGCTCCAGTTCCTCCAGCAGCCAGAGCACGCGCTGCGAGCGGCTGTTCTCGAGGTGGTGGACCGTGATCATCGCGGGCAAGTCCGGGCCGGCGCCGGGACGCGCCGGGGCTCCTGTTACGCGAGTCTGTCCGCGTGAGCATCCAGGTCGACGTTCAGCTCCGGCGCGGCACCTTCGCGCTCGCGGCCGCCTTCAAGGCCGGGCCGGGGCTGACCGCCCTGTTCGGGCGCTCGGGCTCGGGGAAGACCACGCTGATCGACCTGATCGCCGGCCTCGCGCGGCCGGACCGGGGCCGGATCGTCGTCGGCGGCACCCCGTGGGTCGACACCGCGTCCGGCCTGGTGCTGCCGTCGCACCGGCGCCAGGTCGGCGTGGTGTTCCAGGACGCGCGGCTGTTCCCGCATCTCAGCGTCCGGACCAATCTCGGCTACGGCCGGGTCTTCGCGCGGCGCCGCGCCGACCCGGCGGCCTTCGCGGCCGTGACCGACATGCTCGGCATCGACCATCTCCTCGACCGGCGGCCCGCCGGTCTCTCGGGCGGCGAGCGCCAGCGGGTGGCGATCGGCCGAGCGTTGCTGGCGAGGCCGCGCCTCCTGCTGATGGACGAGCCCCTCGCGGCCCTGGACGAGGCCCGCAAGGCCGAGATCCTTCCCTACATCGAGCGCCTGCGCGACGAGGCCGGCGTGCCGATCCTCTACGTCAGCCACGCCGTCTCCGAGGTGGCCCGGCTCGCCAACACGGTGATCGTGCTGGAGGCCGGGCGGGTGGCCGCCGCCGGCCCCGCGGAGACGATCCTGCGCCGCGCCGATCTCGTGCCGATCCACGAGGCCGAGGCCGGCGCGCTCCTCGACATGGTCGTCGAGGCCCTCGACGCCGCCACCGGGCTCACGCGCCTGACGGGCGCCGCCGGGAGCCTGTTGGTGCCGGGCCTGTCGCGCCCGGCCGGGACGCGGCTGCGGGTGCGCATCCCCGCCCGCGACGTGCTCGTCGCCACCGAGCCTCCCCGCGGCCTCAGCGCCCGCAACGTGCTGGCCGGCCGGATCTGCGGCCTGACGGCCGCGGGCGCCGAGACGGCGGTGGAGATCGACTGCAACGGCGCCCGTCTCGTGGCGCGCGTGACCGGCGCGGCCGTCCGCGAACTCGGCCTCGCCCCGGGGCGCGAGGTCCACGCCATCGTCAAGAGCGCGTCCTTCGATCCGGCGGGGATCGGCCTGCTGCGGCCGCCGCGGGCGATCTGAGACCGCGACGCGGCTCGGTGCGACGAGCCGGTCGAGCCCGGGAGGCGCACCCGCGGCGCAGACCACTCGCTTTGGTTGTAAAATTGAGCATTAAAACAACCATTAGTTAGAACATCGCCGCCACGATGGATCGTGCAGTGGTCGTGCTGCGCGAGTCGCGGAGGGCGATGCGATGGGCATGCGGCGCTTGCGCCGGCGGAGTGCGCCGAACGGGTGGACCTGCCGGCGCGGCAGTTCCGCGGTGGAGTTCGCCCTCGTGGCGCCCGTGCTGTTCCTGCTCTTCGCCGGGATCGCGGTGTTCGGGATCTGCCTCGGCGCCGCCCACAACCTCCGCCAGATCGCCGCCGAGGCGGCCCGCGCCTCCGTGGCCGGCGTCACGGATGCCGAGCGCGCGAACCTCGCCCAGTCCATGGTGAACCGGAGCCTGAGCGCCGGCGCGATGTTCCGGCCGGGCAGCATCGTCGTGCAGGTCGGGCCGGATCCCAGCGACGCGACGGTGTACACGGTCACCGTCACCCTCGACGCCAACACGCTCGGCATCAACGCCTTCGCGCGCCTGCTGCCGATGCTCCCGACCGTGCTGCGCAGCACCGTCAGCGTCCGGAAGGGCGGCCTGTGACCGGCCGGGGCGGGCGCCTGCGCCGCTTCGGGGCCGCGCGCGGCGGCAACGTCGCGATCCTGGTGGCGCTCGGCAGCGCGATGCTGATGGGGGCGGGCGCGGTCGGGATCGATCTCGGCCTGGTCTTCCAGGCGCGGCGCAAGGCGCAGGGGGCGGTGGACATCGCCGCCATGCTGGCGGCCGTCGATCCGAGCCAGGCCGACACGGTCGCCCGCCGCTCCCTCGGCGACAACGGCTACGGCGCGGCGACCGCCACGGTCGCGCCCGGCAGCTACGACGCGAGCACCAAGGGCGTCGCCCCGGGCGGCCGGTTCAGCGCCGGCGGCAGCCCGGCGAACGCGGTGCGGGTCGGCCTCGCGACCTCGGTCCCGGTGACCTTCGGCCGGGCGATCGGCCTGCCCGCCGCGGTGCCGCTGCGGGTGACCGGCACCGCCGCGAGCGCGCAATTCGCCGCCTTCACGATCGGGTCCGGCACGCTGAAGCTCGACGGCGGCATCGCCAACGCCCTGCTCGGCGCGCTGCTCGGCGCCAAGCTGTCGCTCAGCGTCAGCGACTACGATGCCCTGGCCAGCGCCCGCGTCGACGGGCTGCGCGTCCTCGACGCCCTCGGGGCGAGCCTCAACATGCAGGCCGCGAACTACACCGACATCGTTCAGGCGAATGCCAGCGTCGGTCAGATGCTGATGGCGCTCCGGGTCGCCGCGGCGGACAACGGCAGCGCGGTGTCGGCCCTGTCGGGGATCCTCAACGCCCTGCCGAATGCCGGAAACCTCGTCGCGATCGGCCAGGTGGACGGGCTCGGCGACGCCGCCGCGCTGGCGCCGCCGCGGGGCTTCGCCGGCCCCTCGCTCAACGTGCTGAACCTGCTGGGCGCGGCCGCCTCCCTGGCGAACGGCCAGAATCAGGTGGCGATCGATCTCGGAGCCACGGTGCCCGGCCTGCTCTCGACCCGCCTGACCCTGGCGATCGGAGAGCGCAAGCGCAGCTCCGGCTGGGTCCGGCCGGGCAGCCGGAACGCCACCGTGCAGACGGCGCAGACCCGGCTGCTGATCGAGACCACCGTCACGGCGCTCGGGCTCGGAACCATCACCCTGCCGGTCTACGCGGAGGTGGCACCGGCGCAGGCGACCCTGCGGTCGCTCAGCTGCGCCGGGTCCGGCGGACGCAAGGTCACCCTCGACGCGCAGACGGGACTGGCGACGCTGGCGATCGCGCAGGTGCCGCGCACCGCAATCAACGGGGGCAGCGCGAGCCCCGACCTGTCGCAGCCCGCGCCCCTGGTCACGGTGCTCGGGATCACCGTCTCCGGGCGCGCCCTGGCGACGCTCGGCACCGGGTCGCAGACCCTCGTGTTCTCGGACGCGGACATCGCCAACCACACGGTGCGCACGGTCGCCTCGGGCAACCTGACCCAGTCGCTCACCGGCAGCCTGCTGCGCAATCTCGTGCTGAGCGTCGGCGATGTCGGCGTGCCGCCGCTGATCCAGTCGACCCTGACGACCGCCCTGGGCACCGTGACGCCGGGTGTCGACCTCGTGCTCGACACCGTCCTGCGCAGCCTCGGCCTGCGTCTGGGCTACGCCGACCTCGAGGTCGACGGCACCCTCTGCAACCAGGCCGTCCTGGTGCAGTGAGCCGGGCCGGACGGCCCGGCAGAGCCCCGACAGGACGCGGCAGCCCCGCTCAGTGGCCGCCGCGGCGCGCACCGGTCGTGGAGGCCTTGGCGATGCGCCGTCCGAGGTGCAGCAGCAGCATGTCGATCAGGAGTTGAAGCTCGGAATCCGCCACCCCCTCCAGGGCGTCGCGGCATTCGAGAGCGCGGTCGACCGCCTGGGTGAGCGCGTCCGCGGGCTCGGGCATCGCGCGCGTCGCCGACGGCTCGTCGGTCACGTCGATGATGACACCGTGCCCGAGGCGCCGGCTCGACGCGCCCGGCGGGATCCGGCCGCGATCGAGGATCCGGCGGACCTGCCCCGAGGGCGACAGCGTCCGGTACTCGGCCACGAACAGGCCGCCGCGCTCGCGCAGAGCCTTGAACTGCCGCACCACGGCCGGCCGATCCTCGGGATGGACGCAGGCCTTGGCGACCGAGAGCGGGAGGGGGCGCCCGGCGAGCCCGGCATCCCCGGCCAGCACCTCGGCGGCGCCGGCATCGAGGACGCACCGCTCGGCGCGCGGCGACCACGACCACGCGCCGATGATCCCGGAGGCGTCGAGGGCGGCCGAGAGGTCGACCGGCCGAGGGCGGGGGCCCTGGATTGCGTCGGCCATCATGGGCGAACTCCGGTTCCAGCGCGCACCGTGCCCGCCTTCGTCGGAGACATACAACCGTTGATGGAATTAATGAGCAGTTAACTCAACTCGATAGCCCGTGAAGCATCAACGGCATTCCCCTGCGCGGACGGCGGAATCCCGATCGTCGGGCCGCCGGGCCGCGCCGATCGGGGCCGGGATCGACCCGCTCAGGTTGCAATCGCGGTCGCGCCTCAGCCGAGCTGCGTGAGCAGCGTGAAGGCGCCGAAAATCAGGACCGCCCCCACCGAGGCGGCGAGCAGGATGAGCGCCGCGCGCGATTCCCGCATCTCCGGTGACATGGCGCCCTCCCTTCGCGGCCCGCGTTGGCTCGCGGGCGAGTTCCGTCAGGATTCGCACCGGCCGGCCGCGCTGTCGACGGCCGGACGGGCTCGCGCGGCGACATCGCCCGCCATCCGGAAAGTCCCGGAGGGCGGGCACGGCGCCCGGCGTCAGGCCGCGGTGCGGCGCTCGACCATCCGCGCCAGGAAGGCGCTGCCGATCGGGATGATCGAGTCGTCGAAGTTGTAGCCGGCATTGTGCAGGCCGGGCCCCGGATTGGCGCCGAGCCAGACATA
The DNA here is from genome assembly GCF_053345715.1 of Methylobacterium sp. D48H. NCBI lineage: Bacteria > Pseudomonadati > Pseudomonadota > Alphaproteobacteria > Hyphomicrobiales > Methylobacteriaceae > Methylobacterium > Methylobacterium sp. D48H. The sequence continues at coordinate 82,661 of NZ_JBKFAP010000014.1, read as the reverse complement.
GGCGCCGGGGACCGCCATGGTCATGTCGGCGAAGTCCTCGCTGCCCATCTTGGGCACGACGTTCGACTCGACCTTGTCGGCGCCCAGGAGCTCGGTGGCGACCTCCGTGGCGGCGGCCGCCTGCGCGGGGGCGTTCTCCAGGACGGAGAACACGTCCTGCAGGTCGACCGTGACCTCGGCGCCGTAGGCCGCGCCGAAGCCGGCCGCCAGCTCGCGCATGCGGGTTCCGGCGAGCGCCCGGATCTCCTTGTCGAAGGTGCGGATCGTGCCGGCGAGATGGGCCGTCTCGGGGATCACGTTGTAGGCGGAGCCCGCCTCGATCCGGGTGATCGACAGGACGATGGACTTCAGCGGGTCGGCGTTGCGCGACACGATCGACTGGAGCGCCTGGGCGAGGCCGGTGGCGATGATGATCGGGTCGACGCCCCGGTGCGGCTGGGCGGCGTGGATGCCCTTGCCGCGGATGTGGATGTCGAAGAAGTCCGCCGCCGCCATGATCGGCCCCGGCCGGAGCTTGATCATGCCGTGGCCGCCGCCGGGCTGGTTGTGCAGGCCGTAGATCTCGTCGCAGGGGAAGCGCTCGAACAGGCCGTCCTTCAGCATGGCCCGGGCGCCGCCGCGGCCCTCCTCGGCCGGCTGGAACACGAACACCGCGGTGCCGTCGAAATCGCGGGTCTCGGCGAGGTAGCGCGCCGCGCCGACCAGCATGGTCGTGTGCCCGTCATGGCCGCAGGCGTGCATCTTGCCCGCGTAGGTCGAGCGATAGGGGAGGTTGGTCTCCTCCTCGATGGGCAGGGCGTCCATGTCGGCGCGCAGGCCGATGCGCTTGCCGTTGTCGGTGCGGCCCTTGAGCAGGCCCACCACCCCGGTGCCGCCGACGCCGCGATGGACCTCGCAGCCGAACGTCTCGAGGAGGTCGGCCACGATGCCGGCCGTCCGGACCTCCTCGAAGCCGAGCTCCGGATGGGCGTGCAGGTCGCGGCGCAGGGCCGTCAGCTCGTCGGCGTAGGTCTTGATGCGGTCGATCGGGCTCATGGCTCGGAACTCTCGGGGGGTGAGGTGGTGGACGACGCGGTTCGGGACGGTGTCGCGCCCGCGCAGGCGTCGCCCGCGTCCGCGCGCCGGAACGGCGTCAGCGTGTCGAGGACGTCGACCGCCTCGGCGACGTGGGCGCGCTCCCGCTGCAAGTAATCGGCCACCGCGCGGCGCAGCGCCGGGTCGGCGATGTCGTGGGCCGAGTGCATCAGGACCGGCCGGTAGCCGCGGGCGAGCTTGTGCTCGCCCTGGGCACCCGCCTCGACCCGCTTCAGGCCCCGGGCGATCGCGAAGTCGATCGCCTGATAGTAGCAGATCTCGAAATGCAGGAAGGGGTGGTCCTCGATGCAGCCCCAGTTGCGCCCGTAGAGCGCGGTATCGCCGATGAGGTTGATCGCCCCCGCGATGTAGGCGTCCCCGCGCTTCGCCATCACGAGGAGCACCCGGTCGGCCATGCGCTCGGACAGGAGCGAGAAGAACCGGCGGTTGAGGTAGGGCCGCCCCCACTTCCGCGAGCCCGTGTCCATGTAGAAGGCGTAGAACGCGTCCCAGTGGGCCTCGGTGATGGCCGCGCCGGTCAGGTGCTCCACGGTGATGCCCGGCGCCAGGGCGTCGCGGCGCTCCTTGCGGATGGTCTTGCGCTTGCGCGAGGCGAGGGCGGACAGGAAGTCGTCGAAGGTCGCGTAGCCGTCGTTCTGCCAGTGGAACTGCTGGTCGGTGCGCTGCAGGAAGCCGGCCGCGCCGGCCCGCTCCCACTCCGCCTCGCGCATGAAGGTGACGTGGATCGAGGAGGCCTTGGTCTCGCCCCGCAGCGCCCGCAGGCCCGCGACGAGGCCGGCCGTGGCCTCGTCGGGATCGGCCCCCGGGGCGATCAGGAAGCGCGGCCCGGTCACCGGCGTGAACGGCACGCTGACCTGGAGCTTGGGGTAGTAGGCGCCGCCGGCCCGCTCGTAGGCGTCGGCCCAGCCGTGGTCGAAGACGTACTCGCCCTGGCTGTGCGATTTCAGGTAGCAGGGCGCGACGCCGAGGCGGACGCCGTCGCGCTCGACCGAGACGTGGAGCGGCAGCCAGCCGGTCCTGCGCGAGACGCAGCCCGAATCCTCCAGCGCCGACAGGAAAGCGTGCGACAGGAAGGGGTTGTGGGTCTCGTCGCCCGCCGCCAGGGTCTCGGGCGAGAAGGCGCAGGCATCCCATTCCGCCGCGCCGATCTCCTTCAATCCGGGAAGCGCCCGCACGGTCAGTGCGGCGGTCTCCGGCGTCGGCCCGGGTGCTTGCTTCATGGGCCGGACTCTAGCCCCTGACCGGCCGGGGGCAAGCGGGCGGATGCGCGCGGCGACCATGGCAGCGTTGTCAGACGGCCGCCGACGTCACCCGCCCCGCGCTTTCGCGCGGCCTCCAGGACGGCGCGCGGCGACGCGCGCGCGCTCCGAACCGGACGGCGCCGTCGCGGCCCGCGCTCACTCGCCGAGGCGGCCGACGCACGACACGTCGTCCGCCTTGCAGTCGAGGTATCCCTTCAGGACCTTGATCCGCGCGTCGGTCAGCCCCTTCAGGCAGCCGTTGTACTCCATCGCGTAGGCCGAGCCCCCGTCGAGGCCCATGGTCTCGAGGAAGCAGGTCGCGTCCCGGTACGACAGCCAGGCCTTCTGGGCGCCCCGCAGGGCGTCCTTCGTCTTCGGGCCGATCTTCTTCATCAGCTGCCCGTAGACGGCGTTCAGCGCCGTGTCGGCGGCGCGGTAATCGGCAGCCGCGCAGGCGTTGAGATCCGCCTGGGTCGTGCCCGCGCACGGGTCGGCCGCCGGAGCGGGCACCGGGCAGAGCAGGGTCGCGGCGAGGGCGAGGCCCCCGCAGAGCCGCGCGAAGCGGGCGCGCGCGTCACTCGAAGCGGTCATGGCGATCTTGGTCGGACAGAATCGGACAGGGCGTAGGAAAATTTACGGGACGAAGCCCTCGAACACCATCTGGTCCGCGTGCGCGGCCGCGCGGGCGCGCTGCTCCGCATTCCGGACCGTCCAGGTCATGACGGGGATCTGACCGAGCAGCCGGCAGAGGTAGGTCGGCGCGCAGGGCAGGTCGTCCACCCGCCAGGACAGGAAGTCGGGCCGCGTGTCGGCGAGGTGCAGCAGGTCGGAGAGGGACCGGCGGAGCGAGGGGGTCAGCGCCGCGTAGACCGGGTCGTCCTGCGTCGTCTCCGCCACGATGCCCCGCGGGATCGCGGCGGGGCAGAGGTCGCGCAGGGTCGCGACCACCTGCGGGTCGAAGGATTTCAGCGCCACCGGCCCGTCATAGGCGGCGGCCACTTCGGCGGCGCGGGTCGCGAGCCGCAGGTCGCCGTCGTAGCGGGACTTCACCTCGACCACCACCGGCACCGCCCCGGCCACCGCCGCCAGGAAGGCCGGCAGCGTCGGGATCGTCTCCGCGGACCCGGCGACGGCGAGCGTCCCGAGTTCGGCGGCCGACCGGTCGGCCAGAGCCGCACTCGCCCCGGTCAGGCGCCCGAGCGCGGCGTCGTGGAAGACCATCGCCTCGCCGTCGGCGCTGAGCTGGACGTCGCACTCGATGGCGAAGCCGCCCGCGACGGCCGCCCGGGCCGCCGCCAGCGTGTTCTCCGGCCGGCCCGCCGCGCGGTCGTGCAGGCCGCGATGGGCGATCGGCCGCGCGGTGAGCCAGTCGGGGGCGGCCACCGTCAGCGGACCTCGAACATCGCCTCGACCTCGACGGCGGCGTCGAGGGGCAGCTCGGCCACGCCGACGGTGGAGCGCGCGTGGCGCCCGCGGTCGGCGAGGAGCTCGACCATCAGGTCGGAGGCGCCGTTCATCACCCCGGCCACGGCCGAGAAGCCCGGCGCCGCGTTGATGAAGCCGCCGAGCCGCACGCACTGGACCACCGCGCGGTCGAGGTCGCCCACCGCGGCCTCGAGCTGGGCGAGCACGTTGAGGGCGCAGAGGCGCGCGGCCACCTTGCCGGCCTCGGCCGAGACGTTGCCGCCGACCTTGCCCTTGTGCTCGGCCGCGATGGCGCCGTCCGCGCCGAAGCAGACCTGGCCGGAGATCACCACGAGGTTGCCGGCGCGCACGAACGGCACGTAGTTGGCGACCGGCGCCGCCGCCTTCGGCAGCGTCAGGCCCAGCGCCGCCAGGCGTTCCTTGATCGAGCTCATCGGGTTCTCCCTGGTTCCTGCGAATCCGCGGGAGCAGGAGCACGGCCGCCCCCCGCGGCGCAAGGGCCGCCGCCGCGAAGGCCGGGATCGCGGCCCCGCGATTCTCCGGTGATCCGGGACGGGCCCGCCGCAGATTCGCCGTCAGGATCGGCTCTATCGGTGCCGCGCGCAGGGCTGCCCGTCGGGCCCGCCGGGCACTGAAACGTTGACAGGCGCCGGCTCTTTCATAGTAATCGCGCGCGTGCCGCCCAGGACTGAGGCGGCACTTTCATTTGGAGCCGGCTCAACGCTCGCTCCGGGATCCTGCGTGAAACGGAGATGGGACCCGTGACGTCAGCCCTTCTGCCGACCTACGTCCGCGCGCCGCTCGCTTTCGAGCGCGGCGAGGGCGCCTGGCTCGTGACGGAGGGTGGGGAGCGATATCTCGACTTCGGCGCCGGCATCGCGGTGAACGGCCTCGGCCACGCGCACCCGCACCTCGTCGGCGCGCTGACCGAGCAGGCGGGCAAGATCTGGCACACTTCGAACCTGTTCCAGATCCCGGGCGGCGAGCGCCTCGGGCAGCGCCTCGTCGACGCGACCTTCGCGGACGTGGTGTTCTTCTGCAACTCGGGCGCCGAGGCGAACGAGGCGGCGATCAAGATCGCCCGCAAGTACCACGCGGCCGGCGGGCAGCCGGAGCGCTACCGGATCGTCACCTTCGCGGGCGCCTTCCACGGGCGGACGCTGGCGACGCTCGCGGCCGGCGGGCAGCAGAAGTACATCGAGGGCTTCGGTCCGAAGGTCGAGGGCTTCGACCAGGTCCCGGCCGGCGACTGGGCGGCGCTGGAGGCGGTGATCGGGCCGGAGACGGCGGCGCTGATGATCGAGCCGATCCAGGGCGAGGGCGGCGTGCGGGAGATCCCCCACGCGGACCTGCGCCGGCTGCGCGAGATCTGCGACGCCAACGGCCTCCTGCTGATCATGGACGAGGTCCAGACCGGCGTCGGCCGCACCGGCCGGCTGTTCGCGCACGAGTGGTCCGGCATCACCCCGGACATCATGAGCGTCGCCAAGGGCATCGGCGGCGGCTTCCCGCTGGGCGCCTGCCTCGCGACCCGCGAGGCCGCGCGCGGCATGACCGCCGGCACGCACGGCACCACCTTCGGCGGCAACCCGCTCGCCATGGCGGTGGGCAACGCCGTGCTGGACGTCGTGCTCGAGGAGGGCTTCCTCGCGCGCGTCGCCCGCTCCGGCCTGCTGCTCAAGCAGAAGCTCGCGGCCCTGCGCGACCGCCACCCGCACGTCATCCAGGAGATCCGCGGCGAGGGGCTGATGCTCGGCCTCAAGCTCGGCGTGCCGAACACCGACTTCGCCGCCGCCGCGCGGGACGCGCACCTGCTGGTGATCCCGGCGGGCGACAACATCGTCCGCCTGCTGCCGCCGCTGACCATCGGCGAGGCCGAGATCGACGAGGCGGTCCGCCGCCTGGACGCGGCGGCGTCCGGCTTCGAGGCCGTGCGCGGCGCGGCCGAGTAGGATCGATCCGCGCGATTGAGAACACCGCCCCCCGGACCCCGGAGGGCGGCCCGAAGCATTTCCGGGCGCGGTCGATCCCGCCGCGCCTGACGGAGATGCCCCTGCCAGGAGGTAGAGTGCGGTTCATGATCAGGTGATCGGTGAGCAGACTCTAGTGATTGTGACGCGATGAAAGCCCAGATTGACGGCCGGGCACAGGCCCCGGCCAGGCACCTGAACGGTGCCGGCCCTCGTCATTTCCTCGACCTCAAGGATTTCTCCGGTGCGGAGCTGCGCCGGGTCCTCGATGCCAGCGCCGCCATCAAGGCGCGCCGCCGCAAGGGCGAGTTGGCGGCCGAGCGCCCGCTCACCGGCAAGACCCTGGCCATGGTGTTCGACCGGCCCTCGACCCGCACCCGCGTCTCCTTCGACGTGGCGATGCGCGAGCTCGGCGGCGAGACCCTGATGCTCACCGGCTCCGAGATGCAGCTCGGCCGCGGCGAGACCATCGGCGACACCGCGCAGGTGCTCTCGCGCTTCGTCGACGCGATCATGATCCGCATCCTCGACCACGGTCAGATGCTGGAGCTGGCCGAGTACGCCACCGTCCCGGTGATCAACGCTCTGACCAAGGTCTCCCACCCGTGCCAGATCATGGCCGACGTACTGACCTTCGAGGAGCATCGCGGGCCGATCCGCGGCCGCAAGGTCGCGTGGTCGGGCGATTCGAACAACGTGCTGGCGAGCTGGGTCCACGCCGCCGCCCGGTTCGACTTCACCCTGAACATCGCGAGCCCGCCGGAGCTCGCACCGCCGCCGGCGCTCCTCGCCTGGGCGCAGCAGGAGGGCGCCGACGTCCACGTCACCACCGACGCCTTCGCGGCGGTGGACGGCGTCGATGCCGTCGTCACCGATTGCTGGGTGTCGATGGGCGACGACGACGAGGCGCACCGCCACAACCTGCTCAGCCCCTATCAGGTCAACGACAAGCTGATGGCGGCGGCCAATCCGGGCGCGATCTTCATGCACTGCCTCCCGGCCCACCGCGGCGAGGAGGTGACGGCCGAGGTGATGGACGGCCCGCGCTCCGTGGTGTTCGACGAGGCCGAGAACCGCCTGCACGCGCAGAAGGGCATCCTGGCCTGGTGTCTCGGCGCCAGCGGGCTCTGATCCCGCACTCATACTGTCCGGCCTCGCGCTCGCGGGGTCGGCGCACCATATAGGCGTGAGCGGGCGGCCCGTGCTGCCCGTCTCCCCATCACGGCCGCCGGAAGGCGGCATCCCGGCGACGAACGGAGCGCGCTGCGCCGCCGCTCCCGCTCCGGGCTGGACGGGGTGAGGGATCCGATCGCTCCGCCAAGGTCATCGCCTCACGCCGCCCGGCCCCCGGGAGGACGGATCCCCGCTTTGCCGGCACGCGCCGGCGGACGCATCGATCGGAGAGGGCATGACCTCAGGAACGCAGTCGCACCCCCAGTCGCCATCCCAGCCCCAGAATGCCGGCAACGGCCATGCCGGCGCCGACGACGCCGTGCTGCCCTTCGCCGTCGAGGCGCTGGACGTGCGCGGCCGCGTCGTCCGCCTCGGCCCGGCCGTCGACACGATCCTGCGCCGCCACGGCTACCCGGACCCGGTGGCGCGCCTCCTCGGCGAGGCCGCGGCGCTGACGGTGCTGCTCGGCTCCTCGCTCAAGTTCGAGGGCCGGTTCCAGCTCCAGACCAAGACCGACGGTCCGGTCGCGATGATCGTGGTCGATTTCGAGGCCCCGGACCGGCTGCGCGCCACCGCGCGGTTCGAGCCGGAGCGGGTCGCGGCCCTCGGGACTGGGCCGCTCAAGGATGCCGAGCTGATCGGCACCGGTCACCTCGCCATGACCATCGACCAGGGCACCGCCGCGAGCCGCTACCAGGGCGTCGTCGCCCTCGAGGGCCAGAGTTTGGAGGAGGCCGCGCACCAGTACTTCCGCCAGTCGGAGCAGATCCCCACGCAGGTGCGCCTCGCCGTGGCCGAGGCCGTGGAGGAGGGGGCCGGGCGCTGGCGGGCCGGCGGCCTGCTCGTGCAGTTCCTGCCCCAGTCGGTGGATCGGGCGCGCCTCGCCGACCTGCCCCCGGGCGATATCCCGGAGGGGCACGCGCACCTCTCGGGGGAGGCGCCGGAGGACGATGCCTGGGTCGAGGCCCGCTCGCTGGTCGCGACCATCGAGGATCACGAGCTGGTCGACCCGAACGTGTCGAGCGAGCGGCTGCTCTACCGGCTGTTCCACGAGCGCGGTGTGCGGGTGTTCGACCGCCAGCCGGTCCAGGAGACCTGCCGCTGCTCGCGGGAGCGCGTGATGGGCATGATCCGCTCGTTCACCCCGCAGGAGCGGCACGACATGGTGGCGGATGACGGGCGCATCGTCATCACCTGCGAGTTCTGCTCCCGGCGCTACGACCTCGACCCTCAGGAGGTCGAGGCCGAGATCGCCGGACAGCCGAGCCAGTAGAGCGCAGGACAGCGGGCCGGCGGACCAGCATGTCCGCGTCTACGGCCAAGCTTTTTCGCGCGAAACGCACGAAGATCGGTATTCGTTGCGTAAATTTTTGAGCCCTCCAGGCTGAACCGTTTCGCGACCTTTGACGTTGCGTCGCAGATTCAACATTGGAGGGTACGCCATGCGGAAATTGTCGATCGGATTGGCCGCGCTGCTGATCAGCACCTCGGCCTACGCCCAGCAGGGTGGCGCCGATCGCGGCGCCGGGATGGGCGGTCGCGGCGGTCAGGGTGGCGCCGAATCCGGCATGAAGGCCGGCGGCGGCGAGCGCGGCGGCATGCAGGGTGGCATGCAAGGTGACATGAAGGGCGGCCGCCAGGCGGCGTCCGAGCGCTCCGGTGCCGAGGCAGGCCGGTCCGCGCAGGGCCGCGAGGCCGGCGGCGAGGGCCGCACGGGTCAGGATCGCATGGCCCAGGATCGCATGGCTCAGGACAAGGACCGGGCCGGCGCCGAGCGGGGCGACCGCCGCGGTGATCGCGCCGACCGCGACGAGCGCGGGGATCGCGACGGCGCGCGTGCCGATCGCGGTGACCGCCGCGGTGACCGCCGCGCCGACCGGACCGATTTCCGCGGCCGGACCGACGTGAGCCGGACGGATGTCCGGTCCGAGCGGGTCGAGGGCGGCTTCCGCCGCGAGGGCCGCTACGTGTTCATCGGCGGCCGCCGGGTCGTGTACGGCTCGCCGGAGTATCGCCGCCTGATCGTCACCGAGAATCGCGGCCCGCGCGCGCGCTACGTCGTCATCCGCGGCCAGCGCGTGCTCTACGGCTCGCCCGAGTACCGCCGCCTGGTCAGCGTCCGCGAGACCGGCCCGCGCGAGCGCTACGTCGTCATCCGCGGCCAGCGCGTGGTGTACGGCTCCCCCGAGTACCGCCGCCTCGTCTCCGTCCAGGAGGACCGCTTCGTGACGATCCGCGGCCAGCGGGTGCGCTACGGCTCCGCCGAGTACCGGCGCCTGAGCGGCGGCGGTGCGGTCAGCGCGAGCTTCCGCTCCGAGCAGCGCGCCGGCGCGCGCTTCGACAACCGCGGCGGGCGCGACGGCATCCGCAACGCGTCGCGGAACGAGGGCCGCAACGAAGGCCGGATGGACCGGAACGACCGCGGCCAGGATCGCGGGATGGACAAGGCCTCCCGTCAGCAGGAAGGCAAGAACGACGGCATGCGCAACAGCGACATGCGCGGCGGCCAGCAGGACGGCATCCGCAACGCCTCGGACCGCGGCGGCCAGCAGGGCGGCATGAAGGCCGGCGCCGAGGGCGGCCGGACGGGCGGCGCGGAGCGCGGCGGCATGAGTGGCGGCAGCGCGGGCGGCAACGGCGCCATGGGCGGCGCCCAGGGTGCCGGCCGGGCCGGCGGCCAGACGGGCGGTGCCGGCCGCAACTGAGCGGCGTGAGCGCGGGGGCGGGGCCGACGGGCTCCGCCCCCGCGTCGTTTCGAGCTCGTCCGCCGCCCGCCGGCGGCGGGCGAGATCCGGTTCAGACCTTCAGGACGGGCTCCGCGATGTCGCCGCCTCCGCCGCGGGCTCTCAGGTAGTCCGGCTGGAACAGGCACATCCGCACGGCGTCGCGGTAGCGCCCGTTCACGAAGAACTCGTCCTTCAGCACGCCCTCGGGGTGGAAGCCGCAGCGCTCGTAGATCCGCACGGCCCGGGCGTTGTCCCGGTCGACGTGCAGGTAGAGCTTGTGGATGTTGAGCACGCTGAACGCGTAATCCATGGCGATCCGGGTGGCCTGCCACGCGTAGCCGCGGCCCTGGAAGCTCGGGTGGATCGCGATCTGGAACTCGCAGCGCCGGTGCAGGTGGTTGATCTCGACGAGCTCGATCAGCCCGGCCGGCTCCCCGCTCGGATCGGCCACGATGAAGCGCCGCTCGGTCTGGTTGTGGATGTTGCGCTCGTAGAGCTGCTGCAGTTCGGCGAAGGACTCGTAGGCCTCCTCGAACCAGTAGCGCATGATGCTGTCGTTGTTGTTGAGCTGGTGGACGAAGCGCAGGTCCTCCCGCTCCAGCGGACGCAGCTTGATGGTGATACCGGTCACCGCATTCATGACGCACTGGCCTCGATCAGCTCGCGCAGGAAGTGCTCACCCTGGCCCAGGGCGTCGAGGGTGATGAACTCGTCCGGCTGGTGCGCCTGGGCGATGTCGCCGGGGCCGCAGACCACCGTCGGGAGACCGGCCGCCTGGAAGCGCCCGGCCTCGGTGGCGTAGGGGACCGCGACGGTGTGGTTGCGTCCGGCGAGGCGCAGGCAGAGGCGCTCGGCCGCCGAGCCCGGCTCCGGGGCGAGGCCGGGGATGTCGACCTCCTCCAGCGTCTCGATCCGCCCGAACGCGCCGTAGCGGTTGAGGCGCTCGCGGGTGACCCGCTCGACCTCGGCCGCGAAGAGCCGCGGGATCTCGGCCGGGTCGAGATCCGGCAGGCCGCGATACTCCCAGAGGAAGCGGCACTCCTTGGCGAGGATGTTGCGGGCGGTGCCACCCTGGATCGTCCCGACATGGACCGTGGTCGAGGCCGGGTCGAACCGCCCGGACGGGTCGCCGCGCTCGATCATCAGGTCGGCGATCCGGTTGAGGCCGGCGACGAGGTCGCAAGCGGCCGACACGGCGTTCGCGCCGAGAGCGGGGCGGGCGGAATGGGCCTCGTGGCCGTGGACCGTGGTGAGGCAGGTGACGATGCTCTTGTGGGCGTCCGCCACCTCCATCCCGGTGGGCTCGCCGACGATCACCGCGGCCGGCCGGGGCAGGCCGTCGCCGAACCGCGCGATCCCGTCCATCGAGCCGAGGCAGGTCGTCTCCTCGTCGTAGGAGAGCAGGATGTGGATCGGCCGCTTCAGGCCGGCGGCGAGCATGTCGGGCACGAGCGCCAGGGCCAGCGCGTCGAAGCCCTTCATGTCGACCGCGCCCCGTCCGTAGGCCCGGCCGTCGGCGACGCGCAGGGTGAACGGGTCGCCGGTCCAGGCTTGGCCCGCCACCGGCACCACGTCGGTGTGGCCGGACAGGACGGTGCCGCCGTCGACCATCGGGCCGACCGTGGCGAGGATGGCGGCCTTGTCGCCCGCCGCGTTCGGGAGGCGCAGGTACGGGACGTCCCAGCCGTCGAGATAGGCGCAGACGGCGTCGATCAGGGCGAGGTTGGACTTGTCGCTCTCCGTGTCGAAGGACACGAGGCGGGCGAGCATGTCGAGCGGGCTCAGCCGCTCGCCGGTCGCGGACATGGATTCCTCCGGGGCGAGGCCCCGGGCCGGGACCTCAGTGCAGGCTGCGGCGGACGTGCGGGCTGTCGAGGGAGAAGGCGGGGATCTCGGCCTCGAAGCTCTCGCCGGCCACCGTCGCCATGGTGTAGCTGCCGGCCATCAACCCGTCGGGCGTGTTGAGCGGACAGCCGCTGGTGTAGCAGAAGGACTCGCCCGGCTCCAGCACCGGCTGCTTGCCGACCACACCGGTGCCGCGCACTTCCTGGCAGGCCCCGTGGCCGTCGATGATCCGCCAGTGGCGCGAGCGCAGCTGGACCTGCTCGCTGCCGTTGTTCACGATCTCGACCGTGTAGGCGAAGAAGTACCGGCTCTCGGTCGGCGAGGACTCCTCCTCGACGAAACGAGACTGGACCGTCACACTTATTCCCCGCGTCTCGGCCTTGTACATCGCCCTATTTGGCCCTTCTTCGGACGGTACGACTCGCGGAAGCCGAATGGAACGCGCTTCCCGGCCGGTGGTAGTGGGCGGCGGAATCGCCGTCAATTGCGGCGGACTACCTCGCGCGGCGCGGCGGGCTGCCGGTCGCGGCGCCGGCCTCACGAGGCCTCCGGACGCGGTTAAGCCCGCGTTAGCGGGTCCCGGCGGACAACGCTGCTCGGCGTGACGCGGACCGGCCGGGGCGCGCGAGGGAGTCAGGGGCGCGATGAACGCGGGCGCAGCCACGGGAGCCGCCGAGACGAGCGCGGACGGCCGATCCGGCATCCTGCCGGCCCAGGCGATCGCCGCCCTCGCGCGGGCGGGCGGCATCCGCAATGCGAGCCCCTTCGCGGCCGATCAGATCCAGCCCGCGAGCCTCGACCTGCGCTTGGGCGCCAGGGCCTACCGGGTGCGGACGAGCTTCCTGCCCGGCTCGGGACGGACGGTCCAGGCCTGCGTCGACCGGCTGTCGCTGCACGCCGTCGACCTGCGCCCGGGCGCCGTCCTGGAGACGGGCTGCGTCTACATCGCGGAGCTCCAGGAGAGCCTCGCCCTGCCGGCCGATCTCGCGGCGGCCGCGAACCCGAAGAGCTCGACCGGGCGCATCGACGTCTTCACCCGCGTCATCACCGACCGGGGCGAGGCCTTCGATCAGGTCGAGCCCGGCTACGACGGGCCGCTCTACGCGGAGATCTCGCCGCGCACCTTCCCGGTCCTCGTGCGCAGCGGCTCGCGGCTGTCGCAGATCCGCTTCCGCCGCGGGGCGCCGCGGCTGACCGAGGCCGAGCTCGGCCTGCTGCACGCCCGCTCGGCCCTGGTCGACGCCGGCAGCCCGTCCTTCCAGGGCGGCGTGGCGGTCTCGGTCGACCTCGCCGGCTTCGACGGCCTCGTCGGCTATCGGGCCAAGCGCCACACCGGCCTCGTCGACGTCGACGCCCCCGGCCGCCACCGGGCCGCGGATTTCTGGGAACCCCTCGCCGCCGACGGATCGGGCAGCCTGATCCTCGATCCCGGCCAGTTCTACATCCTGGCCTCCAAGGAGGCCGTGCAGGTCCCGCCGGACCACGCCGCCGAGATGGTGCCGTTCGATCCCCTCGTGGGCGAGTTCCGCGTCCACTACGCGGGCTTCTTCGACCCGGGCTTCGGCTATGCCGGGGCCGGCGGGGCGGGCGCGCGGGCCGTGCTGGAGGTCCGCTCCCGCGACGTGCCCTTCCTTCTGGAGGACGGGCAGATCGTCGGCCGCCTCGTCTACGAGCGGATGCTCGACCTGCCGGAGACGCTCTACGGGGCGGGGGCCGGCTCGAACTACCAGGCCCAGGGGCTCAAGCTCTCGAAGCACTTCGCCCTGTAGTCCGGCCCGGACGCGCCGACGGGAGCATCGATCGCATGGACGCCGTGGACCGGAAGATCCTCGATCTCCTCCAGCAGGACGCGACGCTCCCGGTGGCCGAACTCGCCGAGCAGGTCGGCATCAGCGCGGCGCCGTGCTGGCGGCGGGTGAAGAAGCTGGAGGCGTCCGGGGTGATCCGCCGCCGGGTCGCCCTGGTCGACCGCCGCAAGGTCAACGTCCCCACCACGGTGTTCGTGGCCGTGAAGGCGCCGCGCCACGCCGCCGACTGGTCGGACGCGTTCCGGCGGGTGGTCGCCGGCTTCCCGGAGATCGTCGAGGCGTGGCGCCTGACCGGCGAGATCGACTATCTGCTGCGGATCGTGGTGCCGGACATCGAGGCCTACGACGCGGTCTACCAGCGCCTCATCGCCAAGCTCGACTTCTCGAACCTGTCCTCCTCCATCGCCATGGAGGAGATGAAGTACACGACCGCCGTCCCGACGATCTACGTGGCGTGACCCGACCGCGCCGCGGCGGGGCTCAGCCCGCCGCCACCGCGTAGGTCCGATGGATCGACGAATCCTGCGCCCGGTGGTCGTAGCCGTAGACGTGGATCGAGACGGCCGCCTCCGGCCCGTCATTGGCGATCCGGTGCAGGTTCGGCCCCGTGGGCATCATGCAGGCGACGAAGCCGGGCTCGCGGACGGCGTCCATGGTCGCCACCGCGTGGGTCTCGCTGATCGGGCGATACCACGTCTCCCGCAGGCTGCCGCGCAGCAGGCCGAAGCAGCACGAGCAGTGGTGGTCGTGGACCGGCGTGACCGTGCCGGGCGCCCAGACCATGGCCCAGACGCTGATCGCCTCGGTGCCGAACAGGAGATTCCGGCTCAGGCCGGGCCCCCGGCCGACCAGCCGCGACGGGTCGAGCAGATCCGGCTGGGCCAGCAGGCGCACCAGGGTCGCCCGGGCCGAGGCCAGATAGGCTTCCGGCGAGCGGCTCGCGGAGCGCGCGAGGTTCGCCAGCATCGCCTCGACGTCGGTCGGGATGGTGGTCTGCGGCATCGGCAGGTCTCCTTCGGTGCCCTTTCACGAGGCTGCACGAAGGATACCCAGAGGCTGGCGATGACGGGTTGCGTTCTCGAGCGTGATCTCGCGCGCGGTGGCAATGCCATTGCCCGGAGACGCCCCGGCAGGAAATGATGTTGCGCGCGCCCGATCATTCCCGCGCGGCTGATGCCGGCGCGGCAGGCTCAGCCGGCGGCGGCCTCGTCGAGCAGCCACGCCACGGCGCCCGCGCTCGTCACGCGCCCGGCGGGCAGCATCTCGCCGGCGGCCAGCCGGGCCAGCGGGGCCCGCTTGCCGGCCCCGGTGACGAGGAACAGCACGTGCCGGGACGACGCCAGCGCCGGCAGCGTCAGGCTAATCCGCGGAACGAACGGCTCCAGGCCGGCCTCGGGCACGGCGACGACGAGCCGCCGGGTCTCGTCGACGGCGGGCTTGCCGGGAAACAGCGAGGCGGTGTGCCCGTCCTCGCCGAGGCCGAGGAGCACGAGGTCGAACAGCGGGCGGGCCGGATCGAGGCGCTCGGCCCCGTAGAAGTCGAGGAGCGTCCGCTCGTAGGCGCGGGCGCCCGCCTCCGGACCCTCGTCCGACGGGATGAAGTGGAGATGCGTCGGCGGGATCCGGGACCCGTGCCCGAAGGCCTCCCGAACCATCCGGACATTGCTGCGCGGATCGTCCGACGGCACGGCGCGGTCATCGCCGAAGAACCAGTGGATCCGCTCCCACGGCACCCGGGCCGCGTAGTCCGGCCCGGCGAGCAGGCCGTACAGCACCTTGGGCGTCGAGCCGCCCGAGAGGCAGAGCGCGATCCGGTCGGACCGGCTCTCGCCGCAGGCTACGATGATCCGCTCGGCCGCCTCGCGGGCAACCGCCTCCGGATCCTTCAGGACGTGGGTTCCGACGGGAAGGCTCATGGGTTCGGGCCCTGCGGCTTCGGGGGTCGGACAGGTCGGCCTGCGGGCGTCCCGCTCAGCCCTTCGGCTCCTGGTGGCCGCCGAAGCCCTTGCGCATCGCCGAGAGCAGCTTGTCGGCGTAGCTCGCGTGCTCGCGGGAGCGGAAGCGGCGGTAGAGCGCGGCGGAGAGCACCGTCGCCGGGACGCCCTCCTCGACGGCGGCGTTGATGGTCCAGCGGCCCTCGCCCGAATCCTCGACGTAGCCGGAGAAGTCTGTGAGCTGCTCATCGCCCGCGAGTGCCTGGGCGGTCAGGTCGAGCAGCCAGGACGAGACGACGCTGCCGCGGCGCCAGACCTCGGCGATGTCGCCCATGTTGAGATCGAAGCGGCGCTCGGCCGGCAGGTCGGACGCGTTGGCGTGGCGGAGGATGTCGAAGCCCTCCGCGTAGGCCTGCATCAGGCCGTACTCGATGCCGTTATGGACCATCTTGACGAAGTGGCCGGCGCCGGTCGGGCCCGCGTGGATGTAGCCCTGCTCGGCGCGGGGGTCGCGCCCCTCGCGGTTCGGCGTCTTCGGGATGTCGCCGATGCCGGGCGCCAGGGTCTTGAAGATCGGGTCGAGGCGGTCGACGGCTTCCTTGTCCCCGCCGATCATCATGCAGTAGCCGCGCTCCAGGCCCCAGACGCCGCCCGAAGTGCCGACATCCACGTAGTGCAGGCCCTTCTCCTTCAGGGCGGCCCCGCGGCGGACATCGTCGCCGTAGAAGGAGTTGCCGCCGTCGATGATGCAGTCGTCCGCCTGCATCAGCCCCGAGAGCGCCTGGACGGTCTGCTCGGTGATCGCCCCGGCCGGCAGCATCACCCAGGCCGCGCGCGGCACCTCGAGCTTCGAGACCAGGTCCTCCAGGCTCGACGCGCCGACCGCACCGGCCTCGACCAGGGCGGCGACGGCCGCCGGGTTCTGGTCGAACACCACGGCTGTGTGCCCGTCGCGCAGGAGACGCCGGACGATGTTGCCGCCCATCCGGCCGAGGCCGATCATGCCGAGTTGCATTGCTGCCCTTCCTTACCGATTGCCCCCGCGCGGCGAGGGTCAGGCCCCTACGGCTTCACCGACGTCACAGGCGATCCGCGAGCCTCGCCCGCTCGCGGGACGAGGTCTGCCGCGGCCTGCCGCGGCGGGCCGACGGCAGGCCGGGAAGCCCCCCGCCGCCGGTCCAAGCGGCTAGACGACCGCCATCTTCAGGGCCGCCGCGACCCGGACGAGGCCGGCCTTCGTGTCGCCGCCCTTGAGGTGGACGCGCAGCGCCCGCCGGCCGCGCTCGGCGAGGACGGCGAAGTCGCCCCGCGCCTGCGCCGCGACGACGGTGCTGAACCCGAGCTTCCGGCCCGGGATCGGCAGGTCCTCGGCAGCGTCCGCAGTGATCTGCAGGAACACGCCGGTGTCCGGGCCGCCCTTGTAGGCCTGGCCGGTCGAGTGGAGGAACCGCGGCCCGAACTCCAGGCAGGTCGCGACCTTGCGGGCGTCGCGCACGGCGATCCGCGGCTCCTGCAGGATGGCGGCGGCCTCGGCGTCGCGCGGGACGTAGGCCAGGAGCCCCAGGTAATCGCCGTCCTTCAGGCGGCCGATCTGCGCCTTGATCGCGGCCTCGAGCCCCTCGGCGGCCGGCTTGAGGGCGTCGGCGTTCCGCGGATCGGCGTAGAGCGCGACCCAGTCGTCCTCGTAGAGCGGCCTCTCGGCGGGAAGGGCGCCCTTCGCCTCGGCCTCGGCGAACAGCTTCTTGGTCTCGACCTTGCTGGCCTCGACGTCGGGCTGGTCGAACGGGTTGATCCCGATCACAGCACCGGCCACCGCGGTCGCCATCTCCAGGCGGTAGAATTCCTGCGGCAGCTGCTCGATCGAGTCGAGGGTGATGCGGGCGATCGGGTGGCCGTCCCGCTCCAGGGCGCGCAGGGCCTCGTCCTGCGCGGCCTCGGCGTTGCCGTCGAGGCGCAGGTAGATGAAGAACCGGTCGTGGCCGTAGACGGCGGGAACGCCGACCGGCTCGCCGTCCACCGGCACGAGGCCCTTGCCCTGCT
This sequence comes from Methylobacterium sp. D48H, assembly GCF_053345715.1. NCBI lineage: Bacteria > Pseudomonadati > Pseudomonadota > Alphaproteobacteria > Hyphomicrobiales > Methylobacteriaceae > Methylobacterium > Methylobacterium sp. D48H. The sequence continues at coordinate 65,404 of NZ_JBKFAP010000014.1, read as the reverse complement.
TGCCGGTCGATTCCGCGATCAGCTGCTCGGCCCAGGCGCCGAAGCTCGCGATCGCCGGGGAGGCGACGATCGTCACCTTGTCGCGGCCGGCGAGCGCCGCGGCGCCGATGGCCGTGCCGAGCAGGACGCCCGGGTTCACGGCCGGCGGCACGGCCGGACTGCAGGAGCGGACCATGATGCGGGCGGTCTCGAGGAGCGCCTTCACGTCGAGGCCCATGGCGGCGGCCGGCACGAGGCCGAAGGCCGAGAGCACCGAGTAGCGCCCGCCGATCTGCTTCACGCCGTAGAAAATCTTCTTGAAGTTGTCCGCCTTCGCGGCGCGCTCCATGTCGGAGCCGGGATCGGTCACGGCCACGAAGTGGTCGCCGGCCTTCTCGCCGAGCACGTCCTTCGCGCGGGCCAGGAAGTAGTCGCGGAAGACGTTCGGCTCCAGGGTCGAGCCGGACTTGGACGCGACGATGAACAGCGTCTTGGCCAGGTCGATGCTCGCCTCCAGGGCGCGCACCTGATCCGGGTGGGTCGAGTCGAGGATCTGGAGCTTCGGGAACCCCTCGCGCTGGCCGTAGGTCAGGCTCAGGACCTCCGGGCCGAGGCTCGACCCGCCCATGCCCAGCACCACGGCGTCGGTGAAGACCTGCGCCTTCACCCAGTCGGAGAAGGCGGCGTAGTCGGCGGCCTTCTCCAGCTCCTCCTCGACGATGTGCAGCCAGCCGAGCCAGTTCGCCTCGTCGTGGCCGGACCAGACCGCGGCGTCGCCCGCCCAGAGCCGGCGGATCGACCCGCTGGCGCGCCACGATTCGACGGCCTTCTTGGCCTCGGCCGCCAGGGTGTCGTCCATGGCGAGGCTCTGTCCGTCCAGACGGTGACCCAGCAGCGCGACGCGCTTGCCGGCGACGGCGCCCAGCAGGTTGTCGGCGGCGTCGATGAAGAGCTGCACACCCTCCTTCACCAGCTGCTCGGCGACCGCCTCGATGTCGATCCCGGCCCGGGCGAGGCGGTTCATCACCGCCTCGGCGCCGGGCACGTCCTCCTCGATCGTGGCCCGCACCACGCCGTGGTCGCGGAACGCGTCCATGGTGGCCGGCGGCATCGTGTTGACGGTGTTCGGTCCGATCAGCTCCTCGACGTAGAGGACGTCGGAATAGGCCTTGTTCTTCACGCCCGTGGAGGCCCAGAGCAGCCGCTGCGCCTTGGCGCCCTTCTCGGCCAGGGTCGTCCACTTGGATTCGGCGAAGATCGTCTTGTAGCGCTGGTAGGCGAGCTTGGCGTTGGCGATCGCCACCTTGCCCTTCAGCTGCTCCAGGGCGAACTTCTCGTCCGGGTCGTTGGCCTGCGCGATCTTCTCGTCGAGGAGCTTGTCGACCAGGACGTCGATGCGGCTGATGAAGAAGCTCGCCACGCTGGCGATCCGCGAGACGTCGTGGCCGGCCTTCGCGCGCGCGTCGAGACCGTCGATGAAGGCGCGCGCCACGGCCTCGTAGGCCTCCTGCGAGAACAGCAGGGTGACGTTGATCGAGATGCCCTCGCTCGTCAGCTGCTGGATCGCCGGGATCCCCTCCGGGGTGGCCGGCACCTTGACCATCAGGTTGTCGCGGGAGACCGCCTTGTGCAGGCGGCGCGCCTCGGCCAGCGTCGCCTCGGTGTCGAGGGCGAGGTAGGGCGAGACCTCCAGGCTGACGTAGCCGTCGGCACCGTCGCTCGCCTCGTAGACCGGGCGGAGCACGTCGGCGGCCGCCTGGATGTCGGCGATGGCGAGCCCCTCGTAGAGGTCGATGACGCGGCTGTCGCCGGTCGCCTGCACGGCCTTCAGGCTGTCGTCGTACTCGTCCGAGTGGCCGATCGCCTTCTCGAAGATCGACGGGTTGGAGGTGACGCCCCGCAGGCCGTCGCGCTCCACGAGCTGCTTCAGCTCGCCCTTCTCGATGAATCCGCGGGCCACGAAGTCGAGCCAGACCGCTTGATCCTGTTCGTCGTGCAGGGCCTTGAGCGCGTTCATGTCGGTTCCTCGCCTCGCGTACCGCGTACTCTCGCCCGAACGCGCTCTCCCGCCCGGACCGGGCGGGAGAGCAGGCCCCCGGGCTACTTCCTGTGCTTGGCCACCTGCGCCTTCGCGGCGTCCAGGACCTTCTCGGGGGTAAAACCGAACTTGGTCTGGAGATCCTTGATCGGCGCCGAGGCGCCGAAGGTGTGCATGCCGATGATCGCGCCCTCGGAACCGGCGTAGCGGTCCCAGCCGATGACGCTGCCCTGCTCGACGGCCACCCGGGCCTTGACGGCGGGGGGCAGCACCGAGTCGCGGTAGGCCTCGTCCTGGCGCTCGAACAGGTCCCAGGACGGCATCGACACGACCCGGGCCTTCACCCCCTCGGCCTTCAGGGCCTCGTAGGCACCGACGCAGAGCTGCACCTCGGAGCCCGAGGCGAGCAGGATCACGTCGGGCGTGCCCTCGCTGTCGGCCAGCACGTAGCCGCCCTTGGCGGTGCTGGAGGCGGCCCCGTACTTCGCGCGGTCGAGGGTCGGCAGCGGCTGGCGCGAGAGGGCGAGAACCGCCGGCTGGTTCTTCAGCGTGAAGATCACCCGGTAGGCCTCGGCGACCTCGTTGGCGTCGGCCGGGCGCAGGGTCACGAGGCCCGGGATGCAGCGCAGCGACAGGAGCTGCTCCACAGGCTGGTGGGTCGGCCCGTCCTCGCCCACGCCGATCGAGTCGTGGGTGAAGATGTGGAAGACCGGCAGCTCCATGAGCGAGGCGAGCCGGATCGGCGGGCGCATGTAGTCGGCGAAGACCAGGAAGGTCGCGCCGTAGGCCCGCAGCCCGGAGAGGCCGAGCCCGTTCACGATCGAGCCCATGGCGTGCTCGCGGACGCCGAAATGCAGGTTGCGGCCGCCCGGCGAGAACGGGCCGAACGAGCCCGCGCCCTCGAAGGTCAGGTTCGACTTGTTGGACGGCGCCAGATCGGCCGAGCCGCCGAGCAGGAACGGCACGTGCTGGGCGATGGCGTTCAGCACCTTGCCGGAGGACTCGCGGGTGGCGAGGCCCTTGGCGTCCGGCTCGAAGACGGGGATGTCCTTGTCCCAGCCCTCCGGCAGGCGGCCTTCCAGGAAGGCGTTCAGGTCCTCGGCGTGGGCGGCGTCCGCCTCCTTCGCCTTGGCGAGCAGGCCCTGCCACGAATCGTAGAGGCCGGCGCCGCGCTTGCCGATGCCGTTGCGGAAGTTCTCCTGCACGCCGTCTGGCACGAGGAACTGCGCGTCCTCCGGCCATCCGTAGGCGCGCTTGGCGCCCTTCACCTCGTCCTCGCCGAGCGCGTCCGAGTGGGCCTTGGAGGTGCCCTGCTTCTTCGGGGCGCCGTAGCCGATCACCGACTTGACGATGATGAGCGTCGGGCGGTCGTTGGTGGCCAGGAAGGTCTCGATCGAGCCCGCCAGCGCGTGCACGTCGTTGGCGTCGGCGACGCGCAGCACCTGCCAGCCGTAGGCCAGGAAGCGGGTCGCGACCTCCTCGCCGAAGGCCAGCTCCGTGTGGCCCTCGATGGTGACGGTGTTGTCGTCGTAGATCCAGCAGAGGTTGGCGAGCCGCAGGTGGCCGGCGAGCGAGGCGGCCTCGGAGGCGACGCCCTCCATCAGGTCGCCGTCCGAGCAGACGGCGTAGACGTTGTAGTCGAACAGCGGCAGGTTCGGCCGGTTCAGGTGCTGGCCGAGGAAGCGGCTGCCCATGGCCATGCCGACCGAGTTGGCGACGCCCTGGCCGAGCGGGCCCGTCGTGGTCTCGACGCCGGTGGTGAAGTGGTATTCCGGGTGGCCCGGGGTCCGGCTGTCGAGCTGCCGGAACTTCTTGATGTCCTCCAGCGACACCGCCGGGGCATTGCCGCCGTCGCTCTCGGCGACGCCCGCGAGGTGCAGCAGCCCGTAGAGCAGCATCGAGGCGTGGCCGCAGGACAGCACGAACCGGTCGCGGTTCGGCCAGTGCGGGTGCGCCGGGTCGTAGCGCAGGTAGCGGTTCCACAGCGTGTAGGCGACCGGCGCCAGCGCCATGGGCGCGCCGGCATGGCCCGAATTGGCCTTCTGCACCGCGTCGATCGCGAGCGTCCGGATCGTGTTGATGCTGAGCGTATCTATCTCAGCGAGGGCCGCCTTGGCGGGAGTGTCAGCACCGCTCATGATGTCGCGTCTTCCAGTTCGCCTCGCGCGGTCCGCTTCGCGGCTTCGCGCTGCCGTAGGACGGCGGGAGGAGCTCCGTTGGCCTTACCACCCTGCCGATCCGCCGGCCCTTCGCCGCGCGTATAGCTGAGGAGCGTGTTGACGAGGGCGACGTGGGTGAACGCCTGAGGGAAGTTACCCACAAGACGCTTGGCTTGCACGTCGTATTCCTCGCTGACGAGGCCGAGATCGGTGCAGATGCCGATCAGGCGCTCGATCAGTGCCCCGGCCTCGTCGCGCCGCCCCAGGCCGATGAGGTTGTCCACGTACCAGAAGGTGCAGGGCAGAAAAGCCCCCTCGGAGCCGGTCAGCCCGTCGGTGGTCTGGCCCTCGGTCTCGTAGCGGAGGATGAAGCCGTCCCGCATCAGCCCCTTGCCGATCGCCTCCACGGTGCCGACCACCCGGGGATCGTCCTGCGGCAGGAAGCCGGTATGGGCGATGAGCAGCAGGCTCGCGTCCAGGGCCTTCGCGCCGTAGGACTGGACGAAGCTGTTGAGGGCGGGGTCGAAGCCCTTCTCGCAGACCTCGGCGTGGATCTCGTCCTTGACGGCGCGCCAGCGCTCGGCCTGCTCCTGCGTGGCGCCGTTCTCGTGCATCTCGTGCATGCGCAGCGCCCGGTCGAACGCCACCCAGGCCATGACCTTCGAGTGCGTGAAGTGGCGACGCCCGCCGCGCACCTCCCAGATCCCCTCGTCGGGCTCGCGCCACGCGGTCTCCAGGTGGTTCAGGATCGCGAGGCCGACCCGCAGGCCGTCCTTGCTCACCGGCAGGCCGCGGGCATGGGCCTGGTAGAGCGCGTCGAACAGCTCGCCGTAGACGTCGAGCTGGAACTGGCTGGCGGCGGCGTTGCCGATGCGGACGGGCCGCGAGTTCTCGTAGCCCGGCAGCCAGTCCAGCTCGATCTCGGGCAGCAGCCGCTCGCCCGCGATGCCGTAGAGGATGTGCGCCTGCTCGGGATTGCCCGCCACGGCCCGCAGCAGCCAGCCCAGCCAGTCGCGCGCCTCGTCGATGTAGCCGCCGTCCATCAGGGCGATCAGCGTCAGGGTCGAGTCGCGCAGCCAGCAGAACCGGTAATCCCAGTTCCGGATCCCGCCGAGCCCCTCCGGCAGGGAGGCCGTGGGCGCCGCCACGATGCCGCCGGTGGGCTCGTAGATCAGCGCCTTGAGGGTCAGCAGGGAGCGCTGGAGCATCCGGTCCCAGCCCGTGCCGCCGGCGCAGCGCGACGACCATTCGCGCCAGTGCTGGTCGGTGGTCTCGAGGACCTTGCGCGGCTCGATCGGGGGCGGGTCCTCCTCGTGGGAGGGACCGTAGCTCAGGACGAACCGGTGCTTGTCACCGGCATGGACGGTGAACTCGGACACCGTCGTCTGCGCGTCCGATCCCTTGAGATGGACGTCGGTGCGCAGCACGACCTTGTGCGGACCCGAGACGGCGCGCAGGTCGCCCAGCTCCGAGCGGGAGACCCAGGGCACGGCCGAGCCGTAATCGAACCGGACCGCCATCTCCATCCGCATGGCGACGCGCCCGTGCACGCCCTCGACGAGCCGCACCAGATGGGACCCGTCGCCGACCGGCATGAAATCCGTGACCAGGACCTCACCCTGCCGCGTGGTGTGGCGGGTCTCCAGCACGAGGCTGCCCAGCCGGTAGGACCAGCGCGTCTCGACGTGCTCGGCCTCGGGGAAGATCTTCCAGAAGCCGTGCGCCTCGGTTCCCAGGAGGCTGGTGAACAGGGCGGCCGCGTCGAAGCGCGGCCAGCACAACCAGTCGACGCTGCCCTGACGGCTGATCAGCGCCGCGCTCCGGCAATCCCCGACGAGCGCGTAATCCTCGATGCGTGCAGCCATCCGGCCCCGGCCCCGGTCCGCGGCCGGCAGTCCGGGCCGTCCGCTGCGACGCACCTAGGACGTCCGGTCACGAGATCCAGAGGTCGGGGTACCCGCTGCCCGACGCGGTCAGCGCAGGCAGTCGGCCACCGCCAGGGCCACCGTGCCCTGGACCACCCTCGCGCTGCTGCGCACGAGATTCGCCGCGTCGCCGACGGCCCGCGCGGCCGGAACCAGGGTCTCCACCACCGAGGCCGCGAAGGGCATGGCCTGCGACGGGAGCAGGGCGTCCTCGGCCTCATCGGCCGCCCCGCGGGCGGGCGCCATGGGATCGGTGTTGCTGCGCGGCGTCTCAGGGCAGCGCCGGCCGGGGCAGGCGCGCCGGCCCGCGGCCGCGACGTGGGCGTTCGCCCGTGCGGCCACGGCCGGACGGGCGGGCAGGGACCCCGTCCGCGCGATCACGGCGTCGAGCGGGTACTGCTCGGCGAACGCGATCACGGCGGGCGGGCGGCCCGGCGCCGCGACGGCGGCGATCGGCGCGAAATCCGTGGGTCCGGGCGCGGCGGACACGCCCGCTTCGACCCGGGCGCCGGGCTGCCCCGGCTTCGAGGTCGGGCAGTAGAGCGAGGCCACGCCCAGGATTGCCACGACGGCCAGCGTCGGCAGGAAGGGCATGGACACGCGGCCGTGGGCGGCGGCCGTCAGGGCGGGCTGATCTGGCCTGCGCATCCGAATCACCGATCTCCTTGACCGCCGCGAGGCCTGTACAGTGCGGCCAGCATTGCGGCGGAAGCTGGACCGTTTCTTTGCGCAGCGGTTACTGGTGCCGCAAGGTGGGATTCCGCGGAAGCGGGCGCCGCGGGCCCAGCACGGGCACGGGCCTTGCTTAGCTCGCGGCGGCCCGCGCCGGGCCGGCCTCGAGAAGAAGACCCGCCCCGTACCGGGCCACGATGACTGAAACCAATCTCACCGTCGCCGTGATCGACCCGAGCCGCGCCCGCGCGGCCATCCTGGAAGAGGGCCTGCGCGCCGCCGGGATCGGGCGCGTGGTCGTGATTCCCGACACCGCCGACCTCATGGAGCGCGTCGCCGCGCTCAAGCCCGACGTGGTGGTGATCCATCTGGAGAGCCCGAGCCGGGACATCCTGGAGCAGATGTCGGGTGTCTCCCGGCAGGTCGAGCGGCCCGTGGCGATGTTCGTCGACCGCTCGGACTCGACCATGATGCAGGCCGCCGTCGATGCCGGGATCTCCGCCTACGTGGTGGACGGGCTGCGGGCGGAACGGATCAAGTCGATCCTCGATATCGCGATCCTGCGCTTCAACGCCTTCGCGCGTCTCCAGCGCGAGCTGACGGAGGCGCGGGGCGAACTCGCCGACCGCAAGCTGATCGAGCGGGCGAAGGGCATCCTGATGACCATGAAGGGCCTCTCCGAGGACGAGGCGTACAAGCAGCTGCGCCGCAAGGCCATGAACGAGAAGCGCAAGATCGCCGACATCGCCCGGGCGATCGTCACCACCGCGGACCTGCTCGGATGAGGCTCCAGCTCGGCTACGTTCCGCTCTGCGACGCGGCGCCCCTGATCGCGGCCCACGAACTCGGCTTCGCCCGGGCCGAGGGGCTCGACCTCGACCTCACCGCCGAACCCTCGTGGGCGACGCTGCGCGACCGGCTGGCGCTGGGCCATCTCGACGGCGCGCACATGCTGGCGCCGCTGGCGCTGGCGAGCCGGCTCGCCCTGTCGGGGCCGCCCTCCGACCTGATCGTGCCGCTCCAGCTCAGCACCGACGGCAACGCCGTCACGCTGTCCAACACGCTCTGGGGCGCGATGGACCCGGCCAGCGAGGCCCTGGCGGATGTCGCCCGCGCCTTCGCGGGCGTGGCGGAGGCCCGGCACCGCGCCGGCACCCCGCTGACCCTGGGCACGGTGCATCCCTTCTCGTGCCACAGCTACCAAGTGCGGCTGTTCGCCGAGGCCGGCGGCCTCGACGCGGCGGCGTTCCGCACCGTCGTGGTCCCGCCGCAGCACTGCGTGGAGGCGCTGGCGCGAGGCCTGGTCGACGGGTTCTGCGCGGGCGCGCCCTGGAACGACGTGGCGGTCGCGGCCGGCCACGGGCGTGTGGCGGTCCACGGCAGCGCCCTCGCGCCGAACGCGACCGAGAAGGTGCTGGCCGTCTCCGCGCGGCTCGACGGCGCGATCCTGCCGCTGGTGCGGGCGGTCGCCCGGGCCGGACGCTGGTGCGCGGATCCGGAGAACCGGACCGAACTGATCCATCGCCTCGCCCGCCGGACCTATCTCGATCTCGATCCCGCCCTGGTCGGCCGGGCCTTCGGCGATCCGGAACCGTCCGCCGGGCCCGGCACCCGCATCCGCTTCGGCGCGACGGTCGAGGAGCCGCGCGCCGCGCAGGCCCGGTGGCTGCTGGAGCAGATGCGGGCGTCGCAGCAGGTGCCCGCGCAGTTCGACATCGCGGCGGCGATCGCGACCGTCTACAGGGCGGATCTGTATCGGGCGGCGATCGCGGATCTCTGACGACGGCGACACTTCGCGCGGTTCGTCATCGGCGCGCGGAATCGCGGCGAACAGCGGCGGAACGCGGGGCACGCTCGCCCGTTGTGCTTGAGCCATGCCCGGATGCCGCAAACTCGAAACTGGATCGTTGATCTCGCATCCGCGCGGGCGGGTCGAGCTTCGACGCTACGTCACGCGGGGCGGTCGCGTGCCCCGCGCCTGCAACGACAACCGTCGGGCGGGATCGCACCACGCCTGGTACTGGGTCCTGGCCGCCGGCGCGATGCCGACGCTGGGGCTCCTGGCGATGCTGTCGACACTCCTGTGACGGACCGCGACGTCGATGCGGGCGCATTCCAGGCGCCGGCATTGCACGTCTGCGCTTCTATAACTCGAGAGTCGGTGTGACCCGCGGCGATATAGTCGCGAGAACTGACGTAATACGTTCATCATAATCCGAAGCTGCGCGTTGCCGGTCAGCCCATCCGGGCCGACGCGGCGATCGCGTGCGCGCGGTAGCCCCCCGTCGACGCGCCTCCGGAAATTTCCCGACCTTCCTGTCGCTGCCGGAAAGCCCGGTCCGCCCGTGATCGCTTTTGCGACGGGTCGCACAGTTTTTGTGCAGTGCCGAAGCCGCCGCCTCGACCGCCCAAACGTCCCGGCCGCCTCACCGATCCTGCGGGTCCGTGCGGCGCTCGCGGGCCGCGTGGCGTCTGGCACGGAACCTGCAAACCTCCCCCCGTCCGTCAACGGCGACGGACAGCGCCGTCAGCGAGGCCGCTGATCCGGTTCTCCCTGGGGCTGAAGCCTGCCGGGAGACGACCGGCAGCGGCTTTTTCGTGGGCGGTCCGCCAACGACCCTGCACTCGAGGTTCCAGACGCGATCGAGCGATGGCGACATCCCCCATGGACACACGCGGACACGACGCGGGCGCCGGGAACGGCCCGCCGCGCGAGAGGCTGGTCGTCGTCGGCAACGGCATGGCCTCGCTGCGCTTCCTGGAGCGGCTGACCGAGGCCGCGCCCGGCCGCTACGACATCACCTGCATCGGGGCCGAGCCCACGGCCGCCTACAACCGGGTCCTGCTCTCCTCGCTGCTCGGCGGCGAGGTCGACGAGGCGGCCTGCGCCTTCCGGGGCCTCGACTGGTACGCGGATCACGGCATCCGCCTGATCACCGGCGCGCCGGCGACGCGGATCGACCGGGAGAACGGGCTCGTCATCGTGGGCGAGACCCACGTCCTGCCCTTCGACCGCCTGGTCCTCGCGGTCGGCTCCCTGCCGATCCGCCTGCCGAAGCCCGGCATGGACCTTCCGGGCGTCATCACCTTCCGCGACCTCGCCGACGTGGCGGCGATCCGCCGTGCAGCCGTGCAGCACGCGAAGGCGATCGTCATCGGCGGCGGCCTCCTGGGCCTCGAGGCGGCGGTCGGGCTCGCGCGCCTCGGCGTCGAGACCACGCTGCTCCACGTCATGGACCGGCTGATGGAGCGCCAGCTCGATCACCACGCCGCCGGGCTGGTGAAGCGCGCCATGGAGGCGCGGGGCGTGCGCGTCATCCTCAAGGCCGACACCGCCCGGATCGAGGGCGCGTCACGGGTCGAGCGCCTCGTGCTGGCGGACGGCACCGCGCTCCCGGCCGACCTCGTGGTGATGTCGGTGGGCGTGCGCCCCTCGGTGGCGCTGGCGCAGGAAGCGGGGCTGGCGATCGGCCGGGGCATCACGGTCGACGACCGGATGACCACCTCGGACCCGCGGATCTTCGCGCTGGGCGAGTGCGCCGAGCACCGCGGCCAGATCTACGGTTTGGTCGAGCCCGCCTACGAGCACGCCGACACGCTCGCCCGCCACCTCTCGGGCGAGCCGGCCGAGTACCGGGGCACGGCCCTGTCCACGAGCCTGAAGGTTTCGGGCCTGCCGGTCTTCTCGGCAGGGATCGTGGACACGCCCGACGACGCGGAGGCGATCGTGCTCTCCGATCCCGGCGCCGGCCTCTACCGCAAGCTGCTGGTGCGCGGCGGCCGGCTGATCGGCGCGGTGTTCGTCGGCGACATCGCCGAGCAGGGCGCCTGCAAGGGGCTGATCCGCTCCGGCGACCCGATCGAGAACGTGGACGACTTGATGTTCGGGCGCCCCGCGCCCGAGCCCCTGGCTGCTTGAGGAGGCGCGGATGTCCGAGACCACCACCCAGACCGCCGCGGGCGCGTTCGAGGCCGAGCAGAAGCGCTACCTCGAGGGTTTCGCCTCCGGCATCGCCGCCGTCCGCCTGACCGGCGGCCTCGCCGCGGGCGGGGCGGGGGCGGCCGCGCCGCCGGCCGAGCCGACGGGCCCGGACGCGATCCACATCAAGGCGCAGGACCGGACCGTCAAGGACGGCGGCAAGCTCTGCGACCAGGAGAAATGGAAGCGCGCCGAGAACCCGTTCGACGGCCACAACCGCCTCATCCGGGAGGCCGCCGCCGGCAAGCAGCCGAAGCCGGAGGACAATTTCCGCTGGCGCTACCACGGGATGTTCTGGGTGGCGCCGAACCAGGTCTCGTACATGTGCCGGCTGCGGATCCCGAACGGGATCCTGCACCACTGGCAGTTCGCCGGCATCGCCGACCTCGCCGACCAGCACGGCGGCGGCTACGTCCACGTGACCACCCGGGCGAACCTGCAGGTGCGGGAGATCGATCCCGAGCACGCCCAGCCCTTCCTCGACGGGCTCACCGATATCGGCCTCACGGCCCGGGGGGCGGGCGCCGACAACATCCGCAACGTCACCGGCTCCTCGACCGCCGGCATCGACGCCCAGGAGCTTCTGGACACGCGCCCGCTCGCCAAGTCCTGGCACAACTGGATCCTGAACGACCGCTCGCTCTACGGCCTGCCGCGCAAGTTCAACGTCGCCTTCGACGGCAGCGGCGTGATGCCGACCCTGGAGGAGACCAACGACATCGGCTTCCAGGCCGTGGAAGTGCTGGACGGCGCCGCCGTGCCGCCCGGCATCTACATGCGCCTCGTGCTCGGCGGCATCTCGGGCCACCGGGACCTCGCCCGCGACACCGGCATCGTGCTGAAGCCGGAGGACTGCAACGCTGTCGCCGACGCGATCATCCGGGTGTTCATCGAGAACGGCGACCGGACGAACCGCAACAAGAGCCGGATGAAGTACGTCCTCGACGCCTGGGGCTTCGACAAGTACCTCGCGGCCGTCGAGGACAAGCTCGGCCGCAAGCTCGACCGGGTCGCCCCGGAGCACGTCGCGCCGCGGAAGGCCACCGACCGGTTCGCCCATGTCGGCGTCCACGCCCAGAAGCAGCCCGGCCTCAACTGGATCGGCGTGGTCCTTCCGGTCGGCAAGATGACCAGCGATCAGGTCCGGGCGCTCGCCAAGATCGCCGCCGAGTGCGGCGATGGCCAGATCCGCCTCACCGTCTGGCAGAACTTCATCTTCTCCGGGGTTCCGGACGCGAAGGTCGCCGAGGTTGAGCAGCGGGTGCTCGATCTCGGCCTCACCACCAAGGCGGCGGGCATCCGCTCCGGTCTCGTGGCCTGCACGGGGGCGAAGGGCTGCAAGTTCGCGGCCTCCGACACCAAGGGCCACGCGCTGATCATCGCCGACCACGTCGAGACGGCCCTGCCGAACCTCGACGTGCCGGTGAACGTCCATCTCACCGGCTGCCATCACAGCTGCGCCCAGCACTACATCGGCGATATCGGGCTGATCGGCGCCAAGGTCGTCGTCTCGGAGGAGGGCGACACCGTCGAGGGCTACGACGTCGTGGTCGGCGGCGGCTTCGCCGAGAACCCGAAGATCGGCACCGAGATCTGGAAGGCCGTGAAGGCCGAGGATGCGCCCGCCCGCGTCGAGGCGCTGCTGCGCGCCTACCTCGCCCTCCGCCAGGGCCCCGAGGAGAGCTTCCAGGCCTTCACCAGCCGCACCGGCGCGGAGGCGCTCCGCGACGCCGCCGAGGACCAGCCCGCCCTGAAGGCCGCCGCATGACCCAGCACGTCTCGCCCCCCCTCGTCCTGATCCCCGAGACCGCGCCCTTCAACGAGGACCAGCGCGCCTGGCTCTCGGGCTACTTCGCGGCCCTGCTCGGCCCCGCCGTCGCGGGCGCGACGGCGCTCGCGCCCGGCGAGGGCCCCGCGACCGGGCCGAAACTCGCCGACAACGACGACGCTCCCTGGCACGACCCGTCGATGCCGCTCGGCGACCGGATGGAGATGGCCAAGGACCGGCCCGAACCGCAGAAGCTGATGGCCGCCATGGCCCAGCAGGATTGCGGCCAGTGCGGCTACAACTGCGCCGACTACGCCAACGCCATCTTCCTCAAGAACGAGGCGCGCCTGAACCTTTGCCAGCCCGGCGGCAAAGAGACCCTGCGCATGCTCAAGAAGCTGGACGAGGAGTTCGGCGCCGCAGGCGGCGCCTCCGCGGCGCCGAAGGCGGAGGACGACGCCCCGAAGGCGGCGGCCGATCTCGGCCCGCTCGGCTACTGCCGCGAGAACCCGGTCGAGGCGCTGTTCCTGTCCCGCCGACGCCTCAACGATCCGGGCGGCGAGAAGGAGACGTGGCACATCGAGATCGGGCTCGACGGCACGCCGATCCAGTACGAGGTCGGCGACTCGCTGGGCCTGTTCCCCGCCAACGCCCCGGCACTGGTGGATGCCGTGATCGCGGAACTCGGCGCCCGGCCCGAGCGGGTGATCGGGGAAAGGACCCTGCGTGAGCACCTGCTGATCAACTACGCGCTCGGCGCGGCGCCCGACAATCTGTACCAGCTGCTGTCGCTGCTCACCTCCGGGGCGGCGCGCAAGAAGGCGCAGGCGCTCGCCTCCGGCGAGGATCCGGACGGCGACGCCGCCTATCTCGACGTGCTCGGCGCGCTCCACAAGTTCCCGGGCGCGCGGCCCGACGCCGAGGTCTTCCTGGAGGCCTTGGACGAGCTGCAGCCGCGGCTCTACTCGATCTCGTCCTCGCCCAAGATGGATGTCGGCCGCGTGTCGCTGACCGTGGACGCGGTGCGCTACAATCACCGCTCGCGGCTGCGGCTGGGCGTCGCCTCTACCCACCTGGGCGAGCGCCTGCCGGAGCAGACCAAGGTCAAGGTCTACCTCCAGAAGGCGCACGGCTTCGGGCTGCCGGCCGACCTGTCGAAGGACGTGATCATGTGCGGCCCCGGCACCGGCATCGCGCCGTTCCGGGCCTTCCTTCGCGAGCGCGCCGCCACGCGGGCGTCGGGCCGCAACTGGCTGTTCTACGGCCACCAGCGGCAGGCCTCGGACTTCTTCTACAAGGACGAGCTGAACAGCCTGAAGGACGACAAGGTGCTCACCCGCCTGTCCCTGGCCTGGTCGCGGGACGGGACGGAGAAGACCTACGTCCAGGACCGGATGCGCGAGAACGGCGCCGAGCTGTGGAAGTGGCTCGAGGGCGGCGCGCATTTCTACGTCTGCGGCGACGCCAAGCGCATGGCCAAGGACGTCGAGCGGGCGATCATCGACGTGGCGGCGCAGTTCGGCGGCAAGAGCCCCGAGGACGCGGTGGCCTATCTCGCCGCGCTCAAGAAGGCCGGGCGGTATCAGGCCGACGTGTACTGAACCGCAACTTGCTCTCCTCCCCTGGCGACCCCGGGCTTGCCCGGGATCGCTCGAGCCTGTGGGGAGGAGCCGGAGGTGGGGGTGGCGCAGGATGGGGCTCGGGCGGTGCCTTCTGCACCACCCCCACCCCTGACCCCTCCCCACAGGGGGGAGGGGAACGGCGGCGCGAAGCTTGCTCCCGCCCAGGACGACCCTGCGAGGATTGAGCCATGACCCAGCCAGTGGCGGCGCCGACGGTGCGGACCACCTGCCCCTATTGCGGGGTCGGGTGCGGCGTGCTCGCGACCCCGGACGGGCAGGGCGGCGCCACCATCGCGGGCGATTCCGAGCACCCGGCCAATTTCGGCCGCCTGTGCTCGAAGGGCTCGGCGCTGGGCGAGACCCTGTCGCTCGAGAACCGCCTGCTCCACCCGCAGGTCGACGGCGCCCAGGTCTCGTGGGATGCCGCGCTCGACACGGTCGCGGGCAAGCTCCGCGCGGTGGCGGACGAGCACGGGCCGGACGCGATCGCCTTCTACCTCTCGGGCCAGCTCCTCACCGAGGATTACTACGTCGCCAACAAGCTCGCGAAGGGCTTCATCGGCACGCCGCACGTGGACACCAACTCGCGCCTCTGCATGTCGAGCGCGGTCGCGGCCCACCGCCGGGCCTTCGGCTCCGACACGGTCCCGGGCTGCTACGAGGATCTCGACGAGGCCGACCTGATCGTGCTGGTCGGCTCCAACACCGCGTGGTGCCACCCGGTCCTGTTCCGCCGCATGGCCGACGCCAAGGAGCGCCGCGGCACCAAGTTCGTGGTCATCGACCCGCGCCGGACCCAGACCGCGCAGGAATGCGACCTGTTCCTCGGCATCCGGCCGGGCACCGACACCGCCCTGTTCTCGGGCCTGCTGGTCTACCTGTCGGACAACGGTTTCCGCGACCGCGCCTTCATCGATTCCCACACGGCCGGCCTCGACGGCGCCCTCGACCGCGCCCGCCAGATCGCGCCGGACCTCGCGGCTGTCGCCGGCGTCACCGGCGTGACCGAGGCCGACATCGCGGCCTTCTACGCCCTGTTCGCCGGCACCCGCCGGGTGGTCACGGCCTTCTCGCAGGGGGTGAACCAGTCGGCGCAGGGGACCGACAAGGGCAACAGCATCATCAACTGCCACCTCGTCACCGGCCGGATCGGCGAGACCGGGATGGGGCCGTTCTCGCTGACCGGCCAGCCGAACGCCATGGGCGGGCGCGAGGTCGGGGGGCTCGCCAACATGCTGGCCGCCCACATGCACTTCACCCCCGAGGAGGTGGACCGGGTGCGCCGCTACTGGGGCGCCCCGCGGATCATCACCGGCGAGGGCATGAAGGCGGTGGCCCTGTTCGAGGCGATCGGCCGGGGCAAGATCAAGGCGCTGTGGGTGATGGGCACCAACCCGCTGGTCTCGATGCCGCGGGCCGACGCGATCCGGGACTCGCTCGCCGGCCTCGACCTCTACGTGGTGTCCGAGGCGGTGGCGGATTCCGACACCGCGCGGGGGCGGGCCAGGACCACCGTGCTTCTCCCCGCCCAGGCCTGGGGCGAGAAGGACGGCACGGTCACCAATTCCGAGCGCCGGATCTCGCGCCAGCGCCGCTTCCTCGCGAGCCCCGGCGAGGCCAGGCCGGACTGGGCGGCGCTGGCGGATGTCGGGCGCCGCCTCGGCCACGGCCGGGCCTTCGCGTTCGATTCCGCCGCCGCGATCTTCCGCGAGCATGCCGGGCTCTCGGCCTACGAGAACAACGGCACCCGCGATTTCGACCTCGGCGCGCTCGCGGACATCGGCGACACCGCCTACGAGGCGGCCCTGCCGGTGCAGTGGCCGATCCCGAAGCGATCCGGCTTCCGGGGCGCCCCGCAGGGGAAGGCGAGGCTGTTCGGCGACGGCCGGTTCTACACCTTCGACCGGCGCGCCCGCTTCGTCGCGGTGCAGCCGCCGGCCCTCGCGCTCGCGGCCTCGGCGGCGTTCCCGATCATGCTCAACACCGGCCGGGTCCGCGACCACTGGCACACGATGACGCGCACCGGGAAGAGCCAGCGGCTCTCCGCGCACCGGGCCGTGCCGTTCGTCGAGGTCCATCCGGACGACGCGGCGGTCCACGGCCTCGCGGAGGGCGACATCGCCCGGCTCACGACCGCGCACGGCGCAGCCGAGCTGGAGGTGACGGTCACCGACACGGTGGTGCCAGGCAGCCTGTTCATGCCGATGCACTGGGGCGGCGCCTTCGCGTCGCGAGCCCGGGTCGGCGCGCTGGTGCGGGGCATGACCGACCCGGTCTCGGGTCAGCCCGAGCTCAAGGCGACCCCCGCGGCGATCGAGTCCGTCGGCTACCGCGCCCGCGGCTTCCTGCTGACGCGCCGACAGGTGGCGCTGCCCGAGGGCTGGTGGTGGGCACGCGCCGCGATCACCGGCGGCTGGGGCGCGCAGTTCGCCACCGCCGACAGCTCCCGCGCCGTGGCGCTGATGGTGCGCGGGCTGATCCAGAGCGAGGCGCTGCCGGGCGGCGAGCTGGCGGAATACGCCGACCACGCCCGCGATCGCTACCGCTGCGCGGTCTACGACGGCGACCGCCTCGTCGCCTGCCTCGCCTACGCCCCCGCCGCCGAGCGGCCGGACTGGGAGGCCGCCAAGGTCCTGTTCGCCGCCGAGGCGCCCGACGCCGCCGAGCGGCGGGCGCTGCTCTCGGGCCGCGCGGCGACCGCCTCGGCGGGTCCGGTGGTCTGCGCCTGTCACGGCGTCGGCGCGGACATTATCGCCGCGACCATCGCCGGAGGCGCCGGCTCCGTGGAGGCGGTGGGTGCCGCCTGCAAGGCCGGGACGAATTGCGGCTCGTGCATACCGGAGATCCGCAAGATGCTGGCCGGGCAGACCGCATGCGCCGCGTGATTTTCTGATACACTCGCCGGCGAGGATGGATCGGCTTCTCCTGTCAGATCACCTCATCCTGAGGTGCCCGCGTCGGCGGTCCTCGAAGAAGAGCTCCAGGGATCGCGGCCGACTGGAGCCTCCTTCGAGGCCTCCGCTGCGGTACCCGAGGATGAGGGGGCAGTCGGGACCGGCCGGATCAGGACGATTCAGGACAGGCCCGTGACCGAGACCCCCCTGCGCGCAGCCCGCGCCCCCCGCGAGACCAAGGCCGCTGGCCTGGAGCCGCTGGCGGTGCTGCCCGTCTTCGTCCCCCTGCGCGGCAAGCGGGTGGTGCTCGCCGGCTCGTCCGGCGGCGCCCCCTGGAAGGTGAAGGTGCTGGCCGCCGCCGGCGCCCATGTCGACGTCTACGCGCCCGAGCCCGGCGAGGAACTGCGCGCCGTGCCGGGCGAGATCGTCGACGGGCAGGTGGTCCTGCACGAACGCCCCTGGAGCCCGGACGATCTCTGGAGCGCGGCCTTCTGCATCGGCGCGATGGAGGACGAGGCCGAGTGCGTCGCCTTCGTGGCGGCCGCCCGCGGCGCCGGCGCCATCGTCAACGCGGTGGACCGGCCACACCTCTGCGACGTGAAGTTCGGCGCCATCGTCAACCGCTCGCCGCTCGTGGTCGGCATCTCGACCGAGGGCGCGGCCCCGGTCTTCGGGCAGACCGTGCGCGCCCGGATCGAGGCGATGCTGCCCCGCGGGTTCAGTCGCTGGGTCGCGGCCGCCCGCGACTGGCGCGACGGCGTCACGGCCCGCTTCCACGGCTTCGCCGACCGGCGGTTCTTCTGGGAGCGCTTCACCGACCGGGCCTTCGCGGAGCCCGACCGGGCGCCGTCGGACCGGGATCTCGCCGAGCTGCTCGGCGAGACCGAGACCGCCCCGAAGGGCGGCGCCGTGACGCTGGTCGGGGCCGGCCCCGGCGACGCGGAGCTGCTCACGCTCAAGGCGCTGCGGGCGCTGCGCAACGCCGACGTCATCCTCTACGACGACCTCGTCGCGCCCGAGATCCTGGACTACGCCCGCCGCGAGGCCCGCACCATGCTGGTGGGCAAGACCGGCCACGGCCCGTCCTGCCGCCAGGACGACATCAACGCGCTGATGGTGCAGCTCGCCCGCTCCGGCAAGCAGGTGGTGCGGTTGAAATCCGGCGACCCGCTGGTCTTCGGCCGGGCCGGCGAGGAGATCGAGGCCTGCCGGGCCGCCGGCATCCCGGTGACCGTGGTGCCGGGCGTCTCGGCCGCGCAGGGTGCGGCGGCGTCCCTCGGCCTGTCCCTGACCCATCGCGACGCCGCGCGCCGGCTCCAGTTCGTCACCGGCCACGACCGCCGCGGGGCGCTGCCGGACGACCTGAACTGGGGCGCTCTCGCCGATCCGAGCGTCACCACGGTCGTCTACATGCCGAAGCGGACCCTGCGGGCCTTGCTGGCGCGCGCCGTGGAGGAGGGGCTGGCGCCCACGACGCCGGCGCTGCTGGTGTTCAACGCCACCCGCCCGAACCAGCAGGCCCTGCGCGGCACGGCCGCCGACCTCGCCGACCGGGTCGAGGCGGCGGGCCTCGACGGTCCGGCGCTGCTGATGGTGGGCGAGGCCTTCTCGGAGATGCGGGGCGCGCTCCCGGCCCAGGCGGAGCAGGCCCGCGTGGCGGTCTGAGGCCGCTGGCACGGGCGCGGCGGGGGAGCTGAAGATCAGCGGCTCCGGCGCGTCCGGCTGATCCGGATCAGGTCTCGCCGGCCACGAAGGCGCGCATCAGGTAGTTGGCGATCGCCATGGGCGGCGGCGCCAGGATCCCCTCGGGATGCGTTCCCGCCAGCATGGCCGCGACGTCGGCCCGGCTGAACCAGCGCGCATCCTCCAGCTCGCTGGGATCGGTCACGATAACCTCGTCGAGCGCCTCGGCGGCGCAACCCATCATCAGCGATGACGGGAACGGCCAGGGCTGCGACGTCCGGTAGGTGACGGCGCCGACGCGGATCTGCGTCTCCTCGAACACCTCGCGGCGCACCGCGTCCTCGATCGTCTCGCCGGGCTCCAGGAAGCCCGCGAGGCAGGAATACATGTGCGGCCGGAAATGCGGACCCCGGCCGAGCAGGCAGGTGTCGCCCCGGCGCACCAGCATGATCACCACCGGGTCGACCCGGGGGAAATGGTGGGCGCTGCAACTCGGGCATTCCCGGCGGAAGCCGCCGGCCTTCGAGACGGTGGCGGTGCCGCAATTGGCGCAGAAGCCGTGGCGGGCGTGCCAGTCGAGCATGGACTTGGCCACGGCGAGCAGGCCGAGCTCCTCGGCCTCCACGGCGGAGTCGGTGGCGATCGACCTCAGGTCGAGGGTACGGGTCGGCCCCTCGGAGAAGCGCTCCGCGGCCTCGGCCGGCGCGGCGGCGGCGAAGACGGGCTGCCCGTCCCGGTGCCCGAGGAAGATGCGCATCTCGCCGGCGAGGTCCGCCGCCTCCGCGACCGCGATCAGTGCGGTCTCCCCGCGCAGCACGATCCGGTCGCCGCAGATCAGCACGAGGCGGGCTTCGGGCGTGTCGAAGGCGGGCACCGCCTCCTCGGGCTGCTCGGCCGAGTGCCGGTCGAGGCGGTTTCGGACGAAGCCGAGGGTGTCGCGGGGATCGGTCATGCGAGGGTCAGGCCGCGGAGAAGAGGGCGCCGGCGCGCTCGAGGAGCTGGGCGCGGGCGTGGGGCGGGTAGGGCTTGCGGGTCTCGAACCCCCAGACCGGCCCCGGCCAGGCGGGATCCGACCGGAAGCGGCCGACCACGTGGACGTGGAGCTGCGACACTACGTTGCCCAGGGCGCCGACATTCACCTTGTCGGGCTTGGACAGGGCCTGCATCACCCCCGTGGTGAGGCGGATCTCCTTCCAGAGCGCCGCGGCATCGGTCTCGGAGAGGTCGGTGATCTCGGTTAGGTTCGGGCGGCGCGGCACTAGGATCAGCCACGGGAACCGGGCATCGTCCATCAGCAGCACGCGGCACAGGGCGAGGTCGCCCACTTCGGCGGTGTCAGCCGACAGGCGCGGGTCGAGGGTGAAGGCGGGCTCGGTCATCGCCGACCGGTGTAGTGCAGCTTCCGCGTCGGCGCGCGGGTTTGCTGCGCCGTCGGTGACGCAGCGGCCCGATCGGCTCAGAGACCCGGCACGACGCCCTGGCGGCCCACCGCGATCGTCCCCGCCATCAGCCCGCCGGCCTCGTCCGGGCGCGCGAAGATCGTCACGGCGGCGCCCCGCTGGAGCATCGCCTTCTCACCAGGCGAGAACTGCGTCACCGGCGTGTCGTCGGGGATCGCGAAGGACGATTGGCCGCCGTTATAGGCGAGGGTCAGACGCATCGGCGCGCCCCGCTGCACGTCGGCCACCCAGCCGGCGGTGAGGCGCGCGCCCTGCGCGGTGTCCCAGGGCTGGCTGCCGGCCTCGAACCCGCGCTCGGACGGAGAGTACAGGGTCACGGCGGTCGCCTGCCGCGGCTCGGAATCGGACGCACCGAGGACGCTGACGTAGCTCTCCGGCTTGATCGCCCGCAGGCTGGCGCCGTTCACCGCGTAGATGCGGGTCCGGGGGCCCATCCGCACGGCCAGGGTGCTGCCGCTGGTGCGGCGGATCTCCACGCGCTCCGAATCGGCCTGGACCACGGTGCCGCGGAACCGGACGGTCGCCGGCTCAGCGCGGGCGGCGGGGATGGTCGCGATCGCCAGAAGGCCGGCGAGGAAGAGACGTCTCACGGGGCTCTTCACGGGGCTCCTTTCCGAGCGTGTGGACAATCGGTGTGCCGTCCGGCTGCGGGACCCGAACGCCGGGGACCGGGCAGGGTTCCCGGCGCCGAAGGACGTGCGGTGCCGCAATCCGTCGGCCGGGCTCGCGGAGCGTTCAATGCGCCATCAGCACCGGCATGTCGGCGTGGGCGAGAACGTGGCTGGTGACGCCGCCGAAGATCATCTGGCGCAGGCGGCTCTGGGTGTAGGCGCCCTTGATGAGAAGATCGCAGCCGAACGCCTTCGCCTCCGCCAGAAAGGTCTCGCCGGGCACCCGCCGGCCGGCCGGCAGGGCCCGGTGCGACGCGTCCACGCCCTCGCAGGCCAGGGCCTGGGCGAGATCCTGCGCGGTCGGGCCCGGCACCATGCCGCCCTCGACGCTGAGCACGAGCACCCGCTCGGCCCGCCGCAGGAACGGCATCGCGAAAGCCACCGCCCGGGCGGTCTCGGTCGACCCGTTCCAGGCGATGACTACGGCGTCACCGAGGCTGGCCGGTGCCGTAGGCGGCGCCAGCAGGATCGGGCGGCCGCTCTCGAACAGGGCCGTCTCGAACGTGGTCATGCGCGGGGCGTTGTCGGTCGTGCCGGGGCGCCCGACCACCGTGGCCGAGAACAGCCGCGCGTACTGCCCGAGGAACGCGTCGCCGGTGGGGACGTCCTGTCGCCAGCGGTAGCGCGGTCCGGCATCCGGCACCCGGTCCGGTATGCAGAGCCCGTCGCGGGCGTGCCGCGGGATGCCGGCGCCGTCCATGAAGGCCACGAAGCGGCCGCCCGCCTCCTCGGCCTCGGCCCGGTCGGCCTCCTCGTCGCGCAGCCACGTCATGCCGCCGACCATGTCGACCGGCACGTACTCGGCTAGCGCCGGGCGCAGGGACACGCCCTCGATCAGACTGCCGAAGCGCGTGGCCGCCAGCCGGGTCGTCTCGAAGACGGAGGGCAGGGCGTCGTGCATCGCGACGGGTACGAGCAGGGTCTTCATGCTGGCCTCCTCCTCGGGCACGCGAGGCTAATCCGCCCGGCCGCGCGGTGGAACCGGGCCCGGCACGGCGCGCACACGCTTTTGCGGCGCGCCCGGATCGAGCCTGCTCCGGAGGACCCGGGTCAGGGGCCGCTCGACGAGGCGGTGGACCACGAGCGCGGCCGCGGCGCTGGCCGCGAGCATCAGCGCCATGCTGGCCCAGGGATGCAGGGCGGGGGCAAGGCCGAGCCGGAGCAGCCCCTCGCGCACGAGGCGCAGCGCGAACGGGTGCACGAGGTAGAGGGCGTAGGACGCGTCGCCGAGCGCGACGAGCCCGCGCACGGGGGACGGCAGCCGCGCGACCGCGGCCGCGTCGCGGGGCGGCCCGAGGGCGGCCGCCACCAGCAGGACGGCCGGCCCGCCGACGAGGAGCGGGCGCAGGAACCCGTCGGCCTCGCCGAGACCCGCGAGCACCCGCGCGGCCAGGATCAGCCCCAGCACGCCCAGCACCGCGAGCCCGACCCGCAGGGGGAGGGCCGGCCGGAACCCCGCGCCCCAGGCGAGGGCGAGACCGGCGCCGGCGGCGAATTCGAGTACGATCGGATCCGACCAGAAGCGCAGCGGCACCGGCAGGCCCGGCACGAGGGCGCCGACCGCCACGAGGACGGCCAAGCTCCCGCACAGCCACGCGACGGCGCCGCGCCGCCCGAAGCCGAGACCCGCGGCGAAGAGTGCGTAGAAGGCCGCCTCGTAGTTCAGGGTCCAGCCGAGGCCGTAGAGCGGCTGGACGGTGCCGTCGGGGCGGGCCGCCGGCCAGAACAGGAAGCTCGCCGCGAGGGCGACCGGGTCGCGCACCAGCGCGGCGGCCTCGCCCAGGAGGTCCGGCCGCGCGAGCGCCAGGACGAGGTAGAGCAGGCTCACCAGCCAGTAGAGGGGCACCACCCGGGCGACCCGGTGGGCGAGGAAGCGGGCGCGGCCGCCCGACCTGCCCGCGAGCCGGCCGCCGGCATGGACGATGACGAAGCCGGAGATCACGAAGAACAGGTCGACCCCGCCCCACCAGGGCAGCAGCGTCGCGGGATCGAGCGCCGGGCCGGCGCCCCGGTCAGCGAGGAGGCCCGCCTCGTGCCGCGCGTGGTGCCATGCCACCATGAGGGCGGCGGCGGCGCGGAGGATCTGGACGGCGACGACGATCACGGGCTGCCCGCGCGCGTCGCGCTTCGAGCCCTGCCCGGAGGTGCGGCCGGAAGGACCCACCCGCCGAGGCCACCGTCCCGGACGAGCGCGATAGGCATCCTGCGGGATCCACCGAGAGGGCACGCGCGCCGGATTAGATCCGCTCGGGAACCGTGTTGTCCGATGCGAAAACGGCAGGAACCATAAGCCGATAGCCTCGTTGACGGACCAATTCGCGAACCCGCCGGCTCCGAGTTGCCTGCGACGTCGTCTGCCGAGGCGTCCGTGCTGCACATGCGGCGTCCTTCCGCGGTTCGCGTGCCCATCTCGAACAGAGGTCCCGATGCTGAAGAACTACGCTGCCGCGTCCGCGCTCGTCCTGGCGCTGTCGACCCCGGCCATGGCCCAGAGCGCCAACGACTTCCGCATGCAGTCGATGCAGGCGAACGCCTTCGAGATCCAGTCCTCGCAGATCGCCCTGTCCAAGTCGCGCAACCCGCGCATCCGCTCCTACGCCCAGGAGGTGCTCCGTGACCACCGCGCCGCCAACGTCGCCCTGGCCGGCGGCCAGATGAACGGCGTCGCCGGCGATCCGGGCCTCGGTGGCCTGGTCACCGCCCCGATCGCGGTGGCGGGCAGCGCCGTGGGCGCCGGCGTCGGCGCGGCGACCGGCGTGGTCGGCGGCACCCTGGCGGGCGGCCCGGTCGGCGGCCTCGAGGGCGCGGGTGCCGGCGCGGCGCGCGGCGCCGCCGCGGGTGGCCAGATCGGCCGCGGCGACGTGATGGCGACCGGCGCCTCGACGATCGTCCCGCCGAACCCGGAGCAGCAGGCGATGCTGGCCCAGCTCTCGGCCGCCCCGGCCGGCGCCCGCTTCGACCGCCTGTACGCGTCGCAGCAGATCCAGGCCCATCAGATGACCATCGCGATGACCCAGGCCTACGCTCAGGGCGGCCCGAACCCGGCCCTGCGCAACTACGCCCAGCAGGCCCTGCCGGCCCTGCAGATGCACCTGCAGCAGGCCGAGCGTCTCCCGGGCGCCATGTAAGCGGCACGGACTTCGGCGGCCCGGCCTCGGCCGGGCCGAACGAGAAGGCGGCGGGCGCGAGCCCGCCGCCTTTCTCATGTCGATGGCTGTTCGAGCCAGGATGATCGCTGGCCGACCGCGGCGAACGACCTTCGCGGACGCGCCGCGCCGGCGCGTCCCAGCATCATCGGATCCGGGACCGGCCGACCGGCCCCGGATCTCAGCGCCCGCGCCGTGCGCTCACTCGCACGCGATGGCGGCGACGGAACGGACCGACTGGCCGGTCGTGTCGATCGGCGGCTTGAACTCGCCAGACTGCGGATCGCGCACCAGCAGGGAGCCGCTGGCCACGCCGAAATGCGCGCCGTGGATCTCGAGGCGGCCGTCGTCGACCCGCTCCTTCACGAACGGGAAGGTCAGCAGGTTCTCCATGCTCTGGACGACCACGGCGTGTTCCAGCTTGGTCAGGTAGTTCGGCGCGGCGGGATCGCCGGCCTTGTCCTCGGCCTGACCCACGAGCGAGACCCACTTGCCGATGAAGTCGCCGGGCGAGAGCGGCTTCGCCTTGTTGGCCCAGGCCTTGATGCCGCCGCAGGTGGCATGCCCGAGGACGACGATGTGCTTCACCTCCAGGGCCTGGACGGCGAATTCTAGGGCCGCCGAGGTGCCGTGATACTGGCCGTCCGGCTGGTAGACCGGCACGAGGTTGGCGACGTTGCGGATCGTGAACAGCTCGCCCGGGCCGGCATTGAAGATCGCGCTGGGCGAGACCCGGCTGTCGCAGCAGCTGATGACCAGGATCTCCGGATTCTGCGTCGAGGCGAGCTGCGCGAAGCGCCGACGCTCGGTCGGGAAGCGGTCGAGGAGGAAGGACCGGTAGCCTTCGGTCAGGTAGACGGGGAACATAAAGTCGTCTCCAGTTAGACAAATCCGCGACAGCGGGAGTGAAATCAAAGTCCTCGCCAAGCAAGAACGCGCGGCTGGGCCGGAATAGTCCCGCCCACGAGATCCGAGGCCAGATCCGCGAGGCCGGCCGGCTCCACGTGCTCACCGCTGGTGCGCAACTCGTCGAGCGGCCACCAGCGCGTCCCGATCAGCGGGTTGTCCTCGGTCTCGGCGAGCCGGCTCGTGTCGACGCGGTCGTCCGGAAGGCGGACGAGGAAGTAGCGCTCCCGGGCGTCCCGTGCCTGACGGAACAGGTGGAACGGGCCGTCGCAGGCCGCGACCTGCGGGCCGATCGCGGCGTCGCCCCGGCCGATCTCCTCCTCGAGTTCCCGCCGGCAGGCGGTGACGT
Source organism: Methylobacterium sp. D48H (assembly GCF_053345715.1). Classification (NCBI taxonomy): domain Bacteria; kingdom Pseudomonadati; phylum Pseudomonadota; class Alphaproteobacteria; order Hyphomicrobiales; family Methylobacteriaceae; genus Methylobacterium; species Methylobacterium sp. D48H. Next base: position 40,153 of record NZ_JBKFAP010000014.1, on the reverse strand, counting down.
GGTCCTCGCCGGGCTCAAGGCCGCCGCCGGGCATGAACCAGAACCGGAGCGGCGCCCCATCCGGCCCCCTCGCGTGGACCGACGTGTAGGCGATGAGCAGGATCCGGTCCCGCGGATCGAGGACGATCGCGCGGGCGATGTGTCGGACGGGCAGGGGGTTCGCGGCGCTCATGCAGCCAGAGCTAGAGCGCGCGCCGGGGACGGACACCGGCCGCGCGCGCGCCTGCGTGCAAAACAGCATGTTGCGGCCGTCGACGCGCCCGGCGGAGGTGCGGGGCGCCGGTTCAGGACGGCGGGCGGGGCGCCGGTGCCCAGATCACGACGGGGAGCCCGAAGGCGTCGCGCTCGGGCGGATCCGGCAGCGGCACGGCCTGTCCGAGGCTTATGTCGCGGGCCACCACGAGGGCGGCCAGCGCGTCGAGATGGTCGTCCTCCGGAACGCCCTTGACCCGGGACCCGATCAGCGCGTCCGGCAGGCCCGCCGCCGCGAGGAGCGCCCGCCGGAGGTCCAGCCCCTCGCGGGCGCGCCTGCCCTTCTTGGGCAGGCCGAGCGGCCGGCCGCCGTTGAGGGCGTGGAAGGCCACCTCGGGATGCACCTCGTGGACCCGCGCGCGCCCCTCCGGGCGCTCCCGCAGGAGCGTGTCGACCGCGCGGACGTAGCGGAAGATGTTGTAGCCCTGGATCGACGGCGCGAAGGGCGGGTCGCTCGCGGCCCGCGAGGCGGCCTTCGCAGCGGCGTAGTCGGGGGCGTAGACCGCGCTCCGCGGCGGCATCGGGAACACCGAGGCCCGCGCCGGCCCGAGCCGGGCGCGCGCGGCCCGGTCGGCGCCGCGACCGCCGCCGGTTATCCGGTCGGGCAGCCCGATTGGCACGTCGATCCCGACGATGCCGGGCCGCTCCGGCGCGTCGAGGAGCGCGGCGACGTCGGGGAACAGGGCGCAGCGGTGCCGGTCGGGGTCGTCGAGGTCGAGGAGCGCGCCCGCCCAGGCGCCACGGCAGCCGTCCAGTCCCGCGATCCAGCGCGCCATGCCATTCCCCCGCCGCGGTGCGTGCGGCCGCCGTTCCGGCCCGCGTTCTTGCCGGGATGCGCGCGGAAAGCTATCCGCGTCGCCGAGGGCGCCGCCGGCCCGGGAGAAGCGTGATGAGCGAGATCCGTCCCCGTCGCAGCGTGCTGGCGATGCCGGGCTCCAACGCCCGGGCGCTGGAGAAGGCGCGGTCGCTCCCCGCCGACGTGATCCTGATCGACCTCGAGGACGGCACCGCCCCCGCCGCGAAGGCGGCGGCCCGCGCCCAGGTCGCCGCCGCGGTCGCCGCGCGGGGCTTCGGCCCGCGCGAGGTCGTGGTCCGCATCAACCCGCCGGAGACCGAGGACGGCGAGGCCGACCTCGTGGCGCTCGCGCCGGCCGCCCCGGACGCGATCCTGGTGCCGAAGGTCCGGACCTCCGACGCGCTGATCGCCGTGGGCTCCCGCCTGCGCCGCCTCGGCGCGCCCCTGGCGACGCGGGTCTGGGCGATGATCGAGACGCCGATGGCGGTGGTGAACGCCGCTGAGATCGCGGGCGCGGCCCGGGACGTGGACGGCCGGCTCGGCGCCCTGGTGATCGGCCCGAACGACCTGCTGAAGGCCTCCCGGATCCGGCCGCCGGGGCGGGCTGCCCTGCTGCCCTGGCTGATGAACGTCCTGGCCGCCGCCCGGGCCTACGAGATCGAGGCGATCGACGGCGTGTTCACCGACCTCAAGGACGCGACCGGGTTCGAGGCCGAGTGCGCGCAGGGCCGCGACCTCGGCTTCGACGGCAAGATGCTGATCCACCCGAGCCAGATCGGCCCGGCCAACGCCGCCTTCGGGCCGGATGCCGAGGAGATCGCGCAGGCCCGCCGGCTGATGGACGTGTTCGACGCGCCGGAGAACCGCGAGCGCGGGGTCATCGCGGTAGACGGCAAGATGGTCGAGCGCCTCCACGTCGAGGCCGCCCGGCGGACGCTCGCCATGGCCGAGGCGATCGCGCGGATGACCGCGTGAGCGACCTGCCGGAGGTCGGGCTGCGGCTGCTCGACCCGCGCCTGCCGGGCTGGGGCTTCCCGCGCTGGGGTTCGTCGGGCTCGGCCGGCCTCGACCTGCACGCCTGCCTCGACGCGCCCCTGGAGTTGCAGCCTCAGGGGAAGGCGGTCCTGATCCCGGCGGGGGTCAGCGTGCTGATCCGCGATCCCGCCTGGTGCGGGCTGATCTTCCCGCGCTCGGGCCGCGGACACCGGGACGGTCTGGTGCTCGGCAATGGCACCGGCGTGATCGACGCGGATTACGAGGGTCCGCTGCTGGTCTCCGCCTGGAATCGCGACGCATCCGAGCCCGTGCGGATCGAGCCGGGCGAGCGGATCGCGCAGCTCGTCTTCACGCGGATCACGCGGCCGGCGCTGACTGTGCTGGAGGGCGCGCCCGGCCCCGGCTCGGAGCGGGGCGCCGGCGGGTTCGGGTCGAGCGGGCGCTAGCGCGCCCTCCGTCATCACGAGCGGAGCGAAGCGACCCAGGGCAGCGCGACATTGCCAAGCGTGGCGCTGCCTGGATTGCTTCGCTCCGCTCGCAAAGACGGCGCGGCCGACGCCATCAACCAGGACGCGGATGACGACAGGAGCTCGGCGCCGCCCCTCAGTCCAGCGTCTTGCCGAGCCGCCCGGCCAAGTCCTGGATGAACTGGAACGCGGTCCGGCCCGAGCGCGAGCCGCGGGTGGTGGCCCATTCCAGGGATTCGGCGCGCAGCTGGTCCGGCGCCACGGCGAGGCCGTAGCGGTCGGCGTAGGCGCGGATCATCGCCAGGTACTCGTCCTGGCTGCACTTGTGGAAGCCGAGCCAGAGGCCGAACCGGTCCGAGAGCGAGACCTTCTCCTCCACCGCCTCGCCGGGGTTGATGGCGGTCGAGCGCTCGTTCTCCACCATGTCGCGGGCGAGCAGGTGGCGGCGGTTCGATGTGGCGTAGAACAGCACGTTCCCCGGCCGCCCCTCGATGCCGCCGTCGAGCGCCGTCTTGAGCGACTTGTACGAGGTGTCGTCGGCGTCGAAGGAGAGGTCGTCGCAGTAGACGAGCCAGCGGTGCGGGTCCGGCCGCAGCAGGGCCATCAGGTCGGGCAGCGCCTCGATGTCCTCGCGGTGGATCTCGACGAGCTTCATCGGCAGGCTGCCGGCGGGCCGGCGGGCGTTGATCTCGGCGTGGGCCGCCTTGACCAGCGAGGATTTGCCCATGCCGCGGGCGCCCCACAGCAGGGCGTTGTTGGCCGGCAGGCCGCGGGCGAAGCGCTCGGTGTTCTCCACCAGGGTGTCGCGCGCCCGGTCGATGCCGGTGAGCAGCCCCATCTCCACCCGGGCCACCTGCGGCACCGGGGTCAGCCGGCGCTCGGGTCCCCATAGGAACGCGTCGGCGGCGTTCGGGTCGAAGGCCGGCGGGGTGGCGGGCGCGGACCGCTCCAGCGCGGTGGCGATGCGCTCCAGGAGCGGCATCAGGGTGTCGAGGGTCGCAAGGCTCGTCATCGGCTCGGGGGGTTCGCGTGCGGGTCGGTCAGGCGGCCGGTTCTACGGGGAAGATCCGGGGAAATCATCCGTATCCGGATGCATGGCGCGGTCCTCCCGAACGCGAACCGGGATCGAGCGTTGGTATACCCGGCCGGTCGCGCCGAAACGTCCTCCGGGGAGTATCGATGGAAGCGGAACCGACGATCCGGATCACCCAGGTCGCGGATTACGTCTTCACGGTCGATTTCAGCGCGGCCCTGCCGACGCTGCGCACCGACGAGGCGCCCCCGATCGGCGGCGGGACCGGGCCGTTCCCCGAGCAGCTCCTGATCTCCGGCGTCGCGAACTGCCTCTGCGCCAGCCTCGTCTTCGCCCTGGGCAAGTTCCGCCAGGACGCGCACGGCGTCGCGGCCGAGGCGTCCTGCCGGGTGGAGCGCAACGCCGAAGGGCGGCTGCGCGTCACCGGGATCGGCGTCCACATCCAGCTCGGCGCCGCCGCCGCCGACATGCCGCGGATCGACCGGGTGCTGGAGCAGTTCGAGCGGTTCTGCACCGTCTCGGAGAGCGTGAAGGCCGGGATCCCGGTCGCCGTGTCGGTGGCCGACCGCCACGGCACGCGCCTGAAATGACGCGCGTCGGGGAAAGATCGGCCGCCCGGCGCATTGCCGCAGCACCGAACGGCCGCGATGGCCGCAATGCCCGCAATGCCCGGAGTGAGGAGACGCCATGACGGACCAGACGCGAGAGCCCGCCCGCGCCCCCGAGGCGCTCGCCGCCCTGTTCAATCAGCGCGCCAATGCCGGCGACGTCGAGGGCCTCGTCGCCCTCTACGAGCCCGACGCGGTGCTGGCGGCGGGTCGCGTCGTCGCCACGGGCCACGCCGAGATCCGGACCTTCTACGCCGAACTGCTGGCGCGCAAATCCGACTTCCCGGCGCCGGAAACGCCACCGCCGCTGCGCAACGGCGCGCTGGCCATGACCTTCGCGCGGCTGCCCAACGGCGCGTTCTCGGTGGAGGTTGCCCGCGAACAGGCGGACGGCACGTGGCTCTGGGCAATCGACCAGCTGAAGCTCGCGCCGCCGAAGGGCTGACGGCCGGCTCGGACGCTCCCGCGCGCTTGTCCCACCGGACGCGATGCGGCAAAGCGGGACCCGCGCGCTCGACGCCGCGCAGAAGACCCGAGCCGACTCGATGCACGACATCCGCGCCATCCGGGAGAACCCGGACGCCTTCGACCGCGACCTCCAGCGCCGGGGCCTCGCGCCGCTCTCGGCCGAGCTGATCGCCCTCGACGAGGCGCGGAAATCGTCGGTCTCGGCCGCGCAGGCCAACCAGGAGCGGCGCAACGCGCTGGCCAAGGAGATCGGCGGCGCCAAGAAGGCCAAGGACGAGGAGCGCGCCGCCGCCCTGATGGCCGAGGTCGCGGCCCTGAAGGGCGCCGAGCCGCAGCTGAAGGCGGCGCAGGACGCGGCCGACAGGACCCTGGCAGACCGCCTCGCCGCGATCCCGAACCGGCCGAGCCCCGACGTCCCCGAGGGCGCGGACGAGCACGGCAACGTCCTCTACCGCAGCCACGCCGCGACCCGCGAGCGGCTGACCGAGGGCAAAGAGCATTTCGAGCTCGGCGAGGCCGCGGGCCTGATGGATTTCGAGGCGGCGGCCAAGCTGTCCGGCTCGCGCTTCGTGGTGCTGAAGGGCCAGCTCGCGCGGCTGGAGCGGGCGCTCGGTCAGTTCATGCTCGACCTGCACACGCAGGAGCACGGCTACCTGGAGGTGGCGCCGCCGGTGCTGGTGCGCGACGCCGCCATGTTCGGCACCGCGCAGCTGCCGAAGTTCGAGGACGACCAGTTCTCGGTCTTCAAGGGCCTCGATTACGTCAGGTCGCTGCAGGGGCAGGCGGGCGCGGATGCCGCGCCGGTCAGCGACGAGCATTTCTGGCTCGTGCCCACCGCCGAGGTGCCGCTGACGAACCTCGTGCGCGAGGCGATCCTGCGCGAGGAGGAGCTGCCCCTGCGCTTCACCGCGCTGACGCCCTGCTTCCGGGCCGAGGCCGGGGCGGCGGGGCGCGACACCCGCGGCATGCTGCGCCAGCACCAGTTCAGCAAGGTCGAGCTGGTCTCGATCACGACGCCGGAGGAATCCGCCAACGAGCACGAGCGGATGCTGACCAGCGCCGAGGCGGTCCTGAAGAAGCTGGATCTGCCCTACCGGGTGATGACGCTCTGCACCGGCGACATGGGCTTCGCCAGCCAGAAGACCTACGACATCGAGGTCTGGGTGCCGGGCCAGCGCACCCACCGCGAGATCTCGTCCTGCTCGGTCTGCGGCGACTTCCAGGCGCGGCGGATGAACGCCCGCTACCGGGGCAAGGACGGCAAGCCGGCCTATGTCCACACCCTCAACGGCTCGGGCGTCGCGGTCGGCCGCGCGCTCATCGCCGTGATGGAGAACTACCAGAACCCGGACGGGAGCATCACGCTCCCGTCGGTGCTCCACCCCTACATGGGCGGGCTCAACCGGATCGAGGGCACCCGCTGATGCGCATCCTGGTCACCAACGACGACGGCATCCACGCGCCGGGGCTCGCAACCCTGGAGGAGATCGCCCGGGAGCTCTCGGACGACGTCTGGGTCGTGGCGCCGGAGAGCGACCAGTCCGGCGTGTCGCACTCGCTCTCGCTCAACGACCCGCTGCGGCTGCGGCAGGTCTCGGAGCAGCGCTTCGCCGTGAAGGGCACGCCGTCGGACTGCGTGATCCTGGGCGTGCGCCACATCCTGGGCGATCACGGGCCTGACCTCGTCCTGTCGGGAGTCAACCGCGGCCAGAACGTCGCCGAGGACGTGACCTATTCGGGCACGATCGCGGCCGCCATGGAGGGGACGATCCTCGGCATCCGCTCCATCGCCATGAGCCAGGCCTACGGTGCGGGCGGGCGCGGCGCGCTCAAGTGGGACTGCGCCCGGACGCACGGCGCGAAGGTCGTCCGGAAGATCCTGGAGACCGGGATCGAGCCCGGCATCCTGATCAATGTGAACTTCCCGGACTGCGAACCGGCCGAGGTGCAGGGCGTCGCGGTGGCGGCGCAAGGCTTCCGCAACCAGGCGCTGCTGTCGATCGACGCGCGTGTCGACGGGCGCGGCAACCCGTATTTCTGGCTGGCCTTCGCCAAGGCCCGGTTCGAGCCGGGCCACGGCTCGGATCTCAAGGCCATCGCCGAGAAGCGGATCTCGGTGACGCCCCTGCGCCTCGACCTCACCGACGAGCCGACGCTGACGCGCTTCGCGCAGGCCTTCGCCGAGTGATCGAAAGGACGTCGATCGATCTGGGAAGCCTGGAGGAGGCTGCCGGCAACGCGGCCTTCGTGATGGCGCTCCGGGGTCGCGGCCTGCGGGACACCGCGGTGCTGCGGGCCATGGAGCAGGTCCCGCGAGACACCTTCGCGCCGCCGCCGCATCGGGAGCACGCGCGGCGCGACATCGCGCTGCCGCTGTCCTGCGGCGCCTCGATGACGGCGCCGTCGACGGTGGCGCTGATGCTGGCGCAGCTGCGGCTGGAGCCCGGCCAGCGCGTCCTGGAGATCGGCACCGGCTCGGGCTACGTGACCGCGCTGCTCGCCCAGCTGGGCGCCGGGGCGGTGCTCAGCCTGGAGCGCTACACATCGCTGGCCGGGGCGGCGACGCGGCGGCTCGCGGCCCTGTCCGAGGTGCACGTCGTCCGGGCGGACGGGCTGGCCCCGGACCTGCCGGACGGCGGCTTCGACCGGATCCTCGTCCACGGCAGCGTTCCCGCGATCCCATCGCACTGGCGCGCGGCCCTGGAACCGGGCGGACGGCTGGTGACGGGCCTGCGCGGCGACGGCGGCTGCCGGGTGGCGGTGCTGGCGACGCCGGAGGCCGTGCCGGAACTCGGCGCGCCGGTGCGCCTGGCAGCCCTGGTGCCGGGACTGGCGCAGGTGCTCTGACAGACCTCCGTCATCGCGCGCGGCGACGCGGGGCCGCGCGCCCTCCGCAGGCGTGGCGCCGCTGGATCGCCTCGCGGCGCTGGCGAAGGCACCGGAGTGGCGGCTAGCCCACCCGCCGCGCCGCCCACCACAGCCGCCACAGCCGGCGCCAGCGCGGCAGCTCGACGGGCGTGTTGAGCGGGTCGTAGGAGGCCCGCTCCATGGCGGCGAGGTAGGGCTCCACCAGGGCCGTGGGCAGGAAGGCGGCGCCCGCCGAGGGCGCGATGGTCGGGCGGGCCGCCTCGAAGGCCTTCAGGTGCTGCCGGGCGAGGGCGCGAAGGTCGGCGCAGGCCCGGCGCAGGCCCGGACCGCCGCGGCCCGTGACGATATCCTCGCGGGTGACGCCGTAGCGGCCGAGGATGTCGGCCGGCAGGTAGACTTGCCCCGCGCGGGCGTGCCAGGGCAGAGCGCGCAGGAGCCCGGTGATGCCGTACGCCACGCCGGCATGGCCGGCCGCGCCCGCGCCGCCCGGTTCGGTGCCGTTGCCGATCACGAGGCTCGCCAGCCGGAACAGCGCCGAGGCGGTCTCGCCGCAATAGCCCTCCAGGTCGTTCACCCGGGGCATCGGATCCTCGTAGAGGTCGAAGACGCGGGCGTCGATCAGGTCGACGAAGGGCTGGCGCCCGAGGCGGTTCACCCGGATCGCCTCCTCCAGGGCCGCCGCCACCGGGTTGGCGCGCACGTCGCCGCGCGCCTCGCCCTGCAGGGCGTCGCGCCACCATTGCAGGCGGATCTCGCCGGCCATCGGGTTCGAGACGGCCTCGCGCACCCGCGCGATGGTCAACGAGAAGGCGTAGAGGGCGAAGAGGTGCGGGCGGGCGGCGGCCGGGGCGAACAGGGTCGCGTAGTAGCGGTCCGGGTCGCCGGCCCGCACGAGGCCCTCGCAGTGGGACTGCGCGAAGGCGAGCCCTGTCTCGGCGGTCTGGCCGTCGACCTCCGGCATCAGGCCACCGCGATCAGCGCGGCGGCGACCTTGCGGTTCTCGGCCACCAGGATGTTGTAGGTCCGGGCGGCGGCGCCGGTCTGCATCACGTCGAGGCCTACGCCGAGATCCTTCAGCCAGCCCCGGAGCGCGGGATCGATCGCCGCGATGTCGAGGCCGGTCCCGACGAGCAGCAGCTCGATGCCGCCGGCCTCGGCCTGGACCGGGCGCAGGGCCGTGCGGTCGATGGCCCGCGGCTCCGTCACGTCCCAGGCGCGGACCCCGGAGGGCAGCAGCAGGATCGAGCCGCGATGCGACATCCCGGCGAAGCGGAAGCCGCCGTTGCCGTAGGTGTCGATGATGTGCCGCCCCGGCACGAAGCCGGAGTCGAAATTCTTCGGACTTGGCTGATCGGCCATCTGGGAAAAGGGACTACTCCGCCGGTTGCGGGACGCCGGACCGCTCCGAGGCCGCGCGGGCGCCCGAGAGCATCAGGCCCAGATAGATCAACACCGGCGTCGAGACGAAGATCGCCGAGTAGGTGCAGATCAGGACGCCGCAGAGCATCACCACGGCGAAGCCCTTGATCGCCTCGCCGCCGAACAGCACCAGCGCCAGCAGCGACAGCGCCGACGAGATCGACGTCATCACCGTGCGCGACATGGTCGAGTTGATGGACAGGTTGAGCAGGTCGACGGTCGGAATGGTCTTGTACCGGCGCATGAGCTCGCGGGTCCGGTCGAACACCACCACGGTCTCGTTCAGCGAGTAACCGACGATCGTCAGGATCGCGGCGATCGAGGTCATGTTGAACTCGATGCGGCTGATGATGAAGACGCCGACGGTCAGCACGATGTCGTGGAGGGTGCCCACGATGGCGCCGAGCGCCAGCTCCCGCTCGAACCGGAACCAGAGGTAGAGCAGCACCGCCACGACGGAGAGCACGACGCCGAGCGTGCCGGACTGGACGAGCTCGCCGGAGACGCGCGGACCGACGGTCTCGGTGCGGCGGAAATCGTAATCCTTGTCGAAGGCGGCGTGCGCCTTGTTCATCACCGCGGTCTGGCCCTGCTCGCCGGGCTGGAGCGGCAGGCGGACCAGCACGGTGCCCTGGTTGCCGAGTTCCTGCACCTCCGGCTCGCCGAAGCCGAAGCCCGCGGCCGTGTGCCGGATCGACGCCACGTCCGCGGTGCCGGATTTCGCCTGCAGCTCCACCAGGGTGCCGCCCTTGAAGTCGATGCCGAAATTCAGCCCGATCGTCAGGAACAGCGCCACGGTCGCGAGCGACAGCACCGCCGAGAGCGGGAAGGTGAAGCGCCGGAATCGCATGAAGTCGAAATGCGATTCATCGGGCCAGAGGCGGAGCAGGCGCATGGTCGGTACTCTATTCGCGGACATCGCGATGGAGGACGGTCGAGGCGCGGGTCCCCTCTCCCGTGCGGGACAGGGGGGTCACGTCGCGCCGCCCGCGCTCCCTCGATGGCCTCCCAGACTAATCAGAACGGCAGGGTCTTCGGCCGGAACGTATTGTACCACACCGCGATCATCATCCGGGTCAGCGTCACCGCGGTGATGACCGTGGTGAGGATGCCGAGGATGAAGACCACGGCGAAGCCCTTCACCGGGCCCGAGCCGAGGAAGAACAGGATCAGGGCGGCGATCGCCATGGTCGAGTTCGAGTCGATGATGGTGGCGAAGGCCCGGTCGAAGCCCGCCTGCAGCGCCGAGATCAGCGAGCGGCCGGCCCGCTGCTCCTCGCGCATGCGCTCGTAGATCAGCACGTTCGAATCCACCGCCGTGCCGATGGTGAGCACGATGCCGGCGATGCCCGGGAGCGTCATGGTCGCCTCCAGCACCGACATCAGGCCGAGGATCAGCCCGACGTGGACGATGAGGGCGATGTTGGCGATGAAGCCGAAGGTCCCGTAGGTCGCGAACATGAAGGTCACGACGAGGGCCGCCGCCACCAGGGTCGCGAGCTTGCCGGCCTCGATGGAGTCGCGGCCGAGGCCCGGGCCGACGACGCGGCGCTCGACCACGGTGAACTTCGCGGGCAGCGCGCCGGCGCGCAGCAGGACCGCCAGATCGTTGGCCTGCTGCACGGTGAAGTTGCCGGTGATCTGACCCGAGCCGCCGGTGATCGCCGAGCGGATCACCGGGGCCGACACGACCTCGTTGTCGAGCACGATCGCCATGCGCCGGCCGATATTCTCCGAGGTCGCCTGTCCGAAGCGCTGCGCGCCGCGCAGGTTGAACTTGAAGCTCACCATCGGCTCGTGGGACTGCTGGTCGAAGGACGGCTGCGCGTCGGTCAGCTCGCCGCCGTCGGCCATGACCCGGCGCTCCACCGGGACCTTGGCGCCCTTCTCGTCCTTGGAGGGCAGCATGTCGACGTCGCCCGAGGGGCTGTCGGCGAGCATGCGGAACTCGAGCTTGGCGGTGGAGCCGAGCAGCTTCTCGAGCCGCTCCGGGTTCTGCTCGCCGGGCACTTGGATCAGGATCCGGTCCGCGCCCTGCTGCTGGATCGAAGGCTCGGTGGTTCCGGTCGAGTCGAGGCGGCGCCGGATGACCTCGATGCCCTGGCTCACGGCCCGGCGGGTGCGGTCGGTGATGCCGGCATCGGTGAGGGTCAGGCGGATCACCCCGCCCGGCTGCTCGGCGATGTCGAGGGTGCGGGCCGCCGTCTGGCCGATCGAGGTGGTGATCGGCTGCGACAGCTCCTGGAGCTTCGGCAGGACCTTGGCCCGGGCGGCGGCGTCGTCGATCTTCACCTGCACGCCGCGCGGCAGCAGGCCGATGCCGCCGTCGGCGCGGACGTTCTCCTGCTGGAGCACGCGGCGCACGTCGTCGCGCAGGGCCTTCGCCTGCGAGGCGATCAGCTCGTTCTGGTCCACCTCGAGCAGGAGCTGCGAGCCGCCCTGCAGGTCGAGGCCGAGCACGATCGCGCGCGTCGGCACCACCCAGCTGGGGAACCAGGGGGGCAGGCTGGCGACGAAGCTCTTGCGCTGCTCGGGCGAGAAGAAGCTCGGCACGGCGAGCATCAGCCCCACCAGGATCAGGCCCAGTGTCGCGATGATCTTCGCACGGGAGAAGCGCAGCATCGGCCGTTTTTTCTCTTTTGGGCCGGCGCGCGGCGCCGGCCGGGTCAACCGGGAATCAGGCGGCCTTCACCGTGCCCTTGGCGCGGACCTCGGAGATCATCGACCGGACCACCCGCACGCGCACGTTCGGGGCGATCTCGACCTCGATCTCGGCCTGGTCGTCCGAAGCCTTGGTCACGCGGCCGACGAGGCCGCCGTTGGTGACGACCGTGTCGTCCCGGCGCACGGACTTGAGCAGCGCTTGGTGGTCCTTGACCCGCTTCTGCTGCGGTCGCAGGATCAGGAAGTACATGATCACGAAGATCAGGACGAACGGGACCACCTGAAAGGCGATCTCCGCTCCGCCAGCGGCCGCACCGGCCCCTTGCGCGAAGGCGGGGGTGATCAACGAGCGTCTCCTGCGAATGGCGCGCAGGCCTGCCGCCGGATGTGGCGCCCGCAGACCTGTCGAAAAGCGCGCGGACTATAGCCAGGGGCTTCCCGAAAGCAACGCCGAACCGCCGGGCATCGGCGGCGCGCTCATAGCAGGGCGCGTATCGCCGCCGCGAAGGCGTCCGGCGCCTCCTGGGGAAAGTTGTGGCCGACCCCCGCGACGATCTCACGCCGGTACGGGCCGGTGAAACGGCGGGCGTCGGTATCCGTGGCGGTCGGCGGCCCGACGCCGTCATCGCCGCCGAGCAGGACGATCGACGGCACGGCGATCGCCGGCTGGGCCGCCAGCCGCCCCTCGATCGCCACCAGCGCCGGATCGCTCGGAACGAGGCCGAAGCGGTGTCGGTAGGAATGCACCACCACGTCGACGAAGTCGGGATTGTCGAAGGCGCGGGCGGTCCGCGCGAAAGTCTCCGCGTCGAAGGCCCAGGTCGGCGACCAGAGCTGCCACAGCAGGCGGCAGAAGGCGTCCCGGTTCTCCGCGAGGCCGGCGCGGCCGCGCTCGCCGTGGAGATAGTACTGGTACCAGAGGCGGTGCTCGGTCTCCGGCGCGGCCGGGCGCCCGGCGGCCGGGATGTTCTGGATGTTGTAGCCGACGCCGCAGCTGACGAGGCCCCGGGCCCGGCCCGGCCAGAGCGCCGCCACCACGCAGGCGGCCCGGCCGCCCCAATCGTAGCCGGCGAGCACGGCGCTCCCGACGCCGAGGGCGTCGAGGAAGGCGAGCAGGTCGGCCCCGAGCGCCGCCTGCTCGCCGGAGCGCGGCGTGGCGGCATCCAGGAAGCGCGTCGGCCCGTAGCCGCGCAAGTACGGCACGAGACAGCGCACGCCGTCGGCGGCGAGCCGCGCGGCCGCGGCCGCGCAGGCGTGGACGTCGTAGGGGAAGCCGTGGAGCAGCACCGCCGTCGGCCCGCCGGCCGGACCGAACTCGAGATAGGCGACCTCCAGGACGCCGGCCCGCACGCGCTTCATCGATGGCTCCCGGGTTCGCGATGCCGGGATCCTAGCCGGTTCGCCGCGCAATTGCCGCACGCGCTTGCCGTCGCCGGTTCGCGCCCGACTTCACCCTGCGACGAAGAAGCGCGACGGTGGAGAACCATGGGCCTGCTCGACGGTGCGAAGACCCTGATCGGCGATGTGGTTGCGGCGGCCGACCGGGCCCTCGAGGAGACCGGCAGCGGCAAGCTCGCCTTGTCGCTGGCGAAGTTCTATCCCGGCGGCCTCCCGGCCTTCCTCGACCGCCTGCGGGAGACCGGGCACGGGGAGGCGGTGGCATCCTGGCTCGGCTCGGGCGCGCGGCAGTCGGTGCCGGAGAGCGCCATCGCGGCCTGCCTGCCGCAGGGCGTGACCGAGCGCCTCGCCTACGATCTCGGCGTTCCGGAGGGGCGCGTCCCCACGGTGCTGGCGGAGTTCCTGCCCGCGGCGGTCGCCGACCAGAGCGAGAACGGCACGCTGAAGCCGCAGCCGAATTTCAGCACCCAGGTCCGCTGATCGCCCACCTCACGGGGCGGCGCACTTCATCTGCGGCGGCGCGGTCGCGCAGCTCAGGTGGCAGCTCTGCCTGGCGAAGCAGAACCACGACAGTTCGCCGCTCTTCAGGCAGGAGCCGCCGCAATGGCGGTACGTCCCGTAGAGCGGCCGAACGAAGACGGCATCCGCCAGCGGGCGCTCCTGGGCCGGGCGCGCCGTCTCCGCGTCCGACGACGCCGCGGAGACGGACGCGAGCGCGAGCACACATGACAGCGCCAGGGATTTCATGAGAGCCGACCGCGGACCGATGTCCCGGACGGCATTCCGGGCCAGAGGCCGGCCGCTGTCGACTAAATTGCGGTTCACACCGGCGCGTCGCGGACCACCGGCCTCTCCCGCTTCGCGGAGATTGCTCTAGACTCGCGCCACTGACCATTCGACGGGGGTCCACATGAGTCTGCTCAACACTCTCGGCGGCTCGCTGGGGCAGATCGCGCTGAAGGCACTGCCGGGCGTGATCCAGCAGGTGCTGCCCGGCGGACTGAACGCGCTGCTCGATCAGCTCCGGCGCTCCGGCTACGAGAGCCAGGTCAATTCCTGGCTCGGCCGCGGCCCGAACGAGCCGATCACAGCCGAGGATCTGCGCAAGGTCCTCGACAACGAGCAGGTGCGCCAGATGGCGGAGAAGCTCGGCGTTCCGATAGACCAGCTGTTCCCGACCCTGGCGCAGGCTCTGCCCGAGACCGTCGACCGTCACAGCCCCGAGGGGACGCTGCAGGCGCCGAAGACTTAGGACAGCCGGCGCGGGTCGCGAGTCGGGGCGGCCGGACGGCGGACGACGCGAAACGGCGGCCCCGTCCGGGACCGCCGCCGCATCTTGCCGTCTCGTTCGGTCCCGCGCGGGCCGGCCTCGGCCCCGCGCGGTCCGTCTCAGTTGCTGGCGAGCTGGGACATCGGATCCACGGGCGCGCCGCCCTTGCGGATCTCGAAGTGCAGCTGCGGCGAGGTCACGTTTCCGGAGGCGCCGGACTTCGCGATTGTCTGGCCGCGCTTGACCTTCTCGCCGGGCTTCACGTCGATCTCGCCGTTATGGGCGTAGGCCGAGACGTAGCCGTTGGCGTGGCGCACGAGGACCAGCTTGCCGTAGCCCTTCACGTCGGAGCCGGCATAGGCGACCGTGCCCTCCTCGGCGGCCTTGACCGGAGTACCCTCCGGCACGGCGATGTTGATGCCCTCGTTTCCGGAGGTGCCGTAGCCGGAGATCACCCGGCCCTTGGCGGGCCAGCGGAAGTTCTCCGTCGCCTCGGCCACGGAGCCGGTGGCGGCGGGCTCGGGCTTGGCCGGCGCGGCAGCGACCGGGGCCGCCTTCGGCGCCTCCTTGGCGGCGACCTTCTCGACCTTCTCGGCGGCGGCAGCCTCCTTGGCAGCCTCCTTGGCGGCCTTCTGGGCAGCTTCCTTGGCGGCCTTCGCCTCGGCCAGCTTCTGGGCGGCCTCCGCCTTCGCGGCGGCCTTCGCCTCGGCCTTGGCCTCCTGAGCCTTCGCCTCGGCCTTCGCCTTGGCCTCGGCCTTCGGATCCGCCTTCTTCTCGTCGGCCTTCTTCTCGTCCGCCTTGGCGACCTGTCCCGGGCGCACGTGCTTCGGCTTCTCGCCCTCCTTCAGGGCAACGTCCTTGCGGGTCTTGGCGTCGGCGACCTTGCGGGCGGCGGCGTCGCGGGCGAGCGCCTCCTTGCGCTCCGCCTCCTTCTCGGCGGCGGCGGCCTTCTGCGCGGCCTCCTTGGCGGCCTTCGCCTCGGCCAGCTTCTGGGCGGCCTCCTTGGCGGCCTCCTTGGCCTCCTCGCGCTTGGTCGCGATCTTGTTCTCGACCTGCTTGGCGTCCTCGCGCTTCTCCTCGGCGGCCCGGGCCGGCCGGGCCGTCATCGGGGACGCGGCGGGGTTCAGCCCGGAGGCGTTGTAGACCGGGATCACGATCTGGCGCCCGGGCGTGATCTGGTTCGCGTTGCTCAGGCCGTTGGCGGCCAGGATCGCCGAAGCGGGCACGCCGAAGCGGGTCGACATCTGGTTCAGGCTGTCGTTGCGCGACACGGTGATCTGGGTGCCGCCCTCGGCGCTCCAGCCGACCTTGCCGGTCGATGCGACGCGGGTCGCGGGGGGGGCGGCGTTGGTCTGGACCGGCGTCGCGGCGGCGGCCGGCCGCGCGGCGGCTGGCGCGCCCAGCGCCTCCGACTGGATGCGGCCCGTCCGAACCGGCGGGACAGACTTGAGGCTCCCGTCCGGCAGGCTGCCGGTCGCGGAGGGTTCCGAGTCGAACGGGTTCGAGAACGGGTTCGTCAGACGCGACGCGTCCGACGAACAGGCGGCAGCCGCACCGCCGATGATGCCGATGAGCGCGACGCGCGACAGCGTCCGCAACATCTGACCCGTACCGCGCACCCGCATCGACGCACCCGTTTGCCTGACGCAACCTGATGCGCCAATGAAGACGGATTCAGGTTAAGCAACCGTTCCCGTTCCGACGGTCTGCGACCCTGGAGCGAAGGTAGGTGCAAGGTTTTCGCGCGGCCCACAGGATGATTCCCGCTCGCGGGATCGTCCCTTTTCGTAACCGGCCGGCACCCCACATCGCATCCATGTTTACCATCCGCAGCGCGCGCGACACCCTGGCCGACCTGCCCGCGCTCGAGACGGCGCGCCTCGCGATCGCCGCCCTCCGGCCTGCCGACGCGCCGGCCGTCCGCGCGCTCACCGACGATCCGGCCATCACCGCGGCGGTGGATTTCCTGCCGACGCCGTTCACCCTGCAGGATGCCGAGGATCTGATTCGCAGCTGCGCCCGGGGCCGGGACTGCTTCCTCGGCGCCTGGACGCGGGACGGCGCGCCCGATCCGCCCGGGCGCGCGCTCGTCGGCGTCTTCGGCACGCATCTGCGCGGCGCCGGCACGATCGAGATCGGGTACTGGGTCGGCGGCGCCGCCCGCGGGCGCGGCTACGCCTACGAGGCCGTCTCGGCGATCCTCGGGCTCCTCGGCGGGCGCTTCCCGGCGCGCGTCGTCGTGGCGGAGTGCCGCCCCGCCAACGTCGCCTCCTGGGGCCTTCTGGAGAAGCTCGGCTTCCGCGACACCGGCGAGGAGGGCCATCGGCCGGGCCGGCGCCTGCTCAGGCGGGACTGACGCCCGGGATCGGGCCGGCACCGACGTGCGCGGCCACGAGAAAGCCCCCGGACCGGAGGCCGGGGGCTCGAGGACGACCCGTTTCCTGAAGCGGACCGGACGGTCCGATCAGAAGGTGATGCCGGTCTCGACCATGTAGCGGTCCTGCGAGGTGCGGTTTCCGGTGCGGCCGAAGCCGGTGCCGAGCGTGCCCTCCGCGAGGTTGCCGCGGGTGATCCCGCCGAGTTCGACGTGGGCGTACTCCACCCGGAAGAAGTAGCGGTCGAAGGTGAAGGTCGGCGTGACCGTCACCGAGAAGGCGTTGCTGCCGGCGCCGAAGCCCAGCAGGTTGGTGCCGCCCGACCCGCGGACGCCCGTCTGCTCGGTGTACTCGACGCGGCCGGCCAGGGCGAAGTTGTCGGTGAAGGAGTAGGCCGCCAGCAGCGCCCCACCGTAGGTCGATGCCGAGTTGGCGATGCCGACGCGCAGGTCACGCTCGACGTTGGTGAACTGGAAGTACGGCGAGATGATCCACGGGCCGTTCGCGTAAGTGTAGTTGATGTTGAAGATGCCGCTGTTCTGCTGGAGGTTCGGCGTCGCGAACTGGTAGCGCGGGCTGCGGTCGAGGGCGTTGGTCCGGCCGAGGTTCAGACCGCCGTTGACGCCGATCGTGTTGTAGTCGTCGAGCTTGTAGGCGACGTTGCCGGTGAACCACGAGATCTCGTTGGAGAAGAACCCGTCCGTGCCGGCGACCGACACCGAGAGCGGCCCGCTGCTGTAGTTGACCTGCACGCCCTGGTTGATGAAGTTCTCCTGCACGAACAGGAGGCCGCGGTTGATGTTCAGGTTCTGGTAGGTGAACAGCAGCTCGGTGCCGATCATGGTGAACATCCGGCCGCCCTGGACCGACCATTCATCGTTGATCTGGATCTTGCCGTAGGCGACCGGGACCGGGCCGAACAGGAGGTCGGTCTGGGTGAAGGTGCTGAGGGTGGGGAAGCCGAGCTGCGGGATCGAGTAGCCGCCGGCCTGGATGTAGAACTGGAACGCGCCCTCGGGCTTCTGGATGATGCCCTGCACGTTCGAGAAGTCGAACCGGGCCGCGCGGTCGCGGTCGTTGGGCGCCGCCGGGGTCGAGAACGACGCGAACGGGTTCGACTGGGTGTAGCCGTAGCCGGTGATGGCGCCGCCCACGTAGAGGTCGCCGAGCGGTCCGGCCGAGAAGCAGCTCGGATTCGGGTTGGCCTTGATCACGCCGCCGTAGGCCGGGCCGAGGAGCGTGGCCTTGCAGGGCTCGGCGGGGGGCGCGACCGGAACCGGCGCCGGGGCCGACAGGTCGGCCGCGAGGATGCTGGTCGAGGACAGCAGCACGGTGGCCAGTCCGGCCAGGGTGGATCGCTTCAGCATGGTGTCGCAGCTCGTTCGGGTTCGTCGACGGCCAAGCTGACATCGCGGTGCGATTGACACAAAATCAAACATAGAGCAGTTGCATAATTTTTGGGCAGTTCCGTATCGCTGATCACGTTCGATGCGGAAATGTGACTTTGCCGCCACAATTGTATCGGAACCCCGGCCCTTTCCTTCCGCGCAGGCCCGGAGGTCTTCCGCGCGGCGCCCCAATTCTACCGAGTCAGGCGGCCGGGCCGATCGGATCGCAGCGAAATCCTCCGAAGTCCTGCCGGGCCAGACGTTCTGCGAGCGCCGGCAGGAACAGCATCGCCTCATCGGCGAGGCGCCAGGGCGGGTTGACGACGATCAGGCCGCTGCCGGTCAGCCGCGTCGGGTCGTCCGGCCGGTCGATCAGCAGGTCGAGGCGCAGCGCGGGGCGGGGCAGGGCGGCCCCGAGATCGCGGACCATCCGGTCGAGGGCCGCGACGTCCTTGATCGGGTACCAGGCCAGGAACAGGCCGGTCGGCCATTTCGCCACCGCGCGGGCGAGATGGGCGCCGAGGCGCTCGATCTCGCCGGGCACCTCGTAGGGCGGGTCGATCAGCACGAGGCCGCGCCGCTCCGGCGGCGGGATCTGCGCGTTGATCGCGGTCCAGCCGTCGAGGTTCATCACCTTGGTGCGGGGATCGCGGGCGTAGCGGTCCTGCAGGGTCGCGGCGTCCGCCGGGTGCAGCTCGACGAACACGCCCTTGTCGCCGGGACGGAGCGCCTCGCGGATCACGGCCGGCGAGCCCGGATAGGCGGTGGTGCCGTGTCGAGCGCGCACCGCCGCCACCGCGGCCCGGTAGGGCTCCAGCAGCGCTTCCACCTCCGGCGCGAAGGGCGCCGCCATCCGGCCCCAGCCGTCCCGCCACTCTCCGGTCCGGGCCGCCTCGTCGGCCTCGAGATCGTAGACGCCGAGGCCCGCGAAGGCGTCCAGCGCCCGGAACGGCTTGTCCTTGAGGCGCAGGTGGTCGAGCACCCGCGCCAGGACGAGGTGCTTGAGGACGTCGGCGTGGTTGCCGGCGTGGAAGGCGTGCCGATAGTTCATGGCAGCGCGCTGAAGCCGATCCCGGGCGCCGGGTCCAGGGGCCGGCGTGCGAAAGGCGGAAAAAACTCAGCGCGCGGCGTCGAGGCTCACCTCGGGCGCCCGGCAATTGCCGCGGGCAACCTCGGGACAGGGGGTGAAGCCGCGCAGGTCCTTGCCGAAGCAGATCCGGACCTCCTGCAGCTGCCCGCGGGTGCAGGTGACCGCCATCATGTCGGGGCGCAGGCCGCGATTGGCCGCCACGAACTGCCGGGCGATCTCGATCGGCGCGAGGGTCTGCGGCGGGGAGCCGCCCTTGAGCCCGTCGGGGATGGTCACCGCGAGCCGCGCCGTGCGGGCGGCCGCGAAATAGGCGGCGGGATCGAGACCCGAGCAGGTGCCGTGCTTGCGCCACTCGTACCGCGCGAGGCCCTCGCTCGGGTAGACCTGCCCGGCGACCTCCATGGCCTGCCGGGTCGGGGCGCGGTTCACCGCCGAGCAGTTCTGCGGGTACCCGCTCGCGTATTGCGGCCACAGGCCGTGGACGACGAAGCCCAGGCCGCGTCCGGGGGCGCACTGGACGTCGTCCCGGCGGGCGCCCGGCCCCGCGCAGTAGGTCGGCGACCACGACAGGGCGAGGACGTAGAAGTCGAAGTCGCCGGGCGCGCCGCGCCGGGCGAAGCCGCCGTAATCCTGGGCGGCGGCCGACCCGGCGAGGAGCAGGCCCGCGAGGCCGGCGGCGCGCCCGCGCATGGTCAGGGACGCGCCATCCGGCAGGCCGTGGCGTAGGCGTAGGAGAGGTCGCGGTCGAGGCCGTGGATGCAGAACTCGACGCCCCAGGTCGCGCCGATGATCCCGAGGCTCTCGCGCACCGAGTAGTCGACCTTGCGGCGGACCCCGTCGGAGGTGGTCACGGTCGCGGTGCAGAACCGGCGCGGATAGGTGTCGAGGCCCCAGGGCCGCCACGCGGTGCGCTCGATCGTGTCGAAGGACAGGATCGTCATCGACGAGTTCCAGAACTTCGCCTCCTTCTCGGCGAAGTTGGTCGAGACCCGCTCCAGCACCGACGGGTCCTGGCAGCCCGGGATCTGCGCGTCGAACGGGAAGATCCGCTCCTCGGCGGGCTCGATGTCCTCCCGGGCCGACCGGGCGAGCGCCGGCTGGGCCAGGGCGAGAAGGGCCAGCCCGAGGGCGAAGCCGTGAAGAACCGGGCGCATGGCGCGTGCCTCGACGGATGTGCGATCCTGCATCCGCGAACGATGGCTTCGCCGCGCCGCCAGTCAAGCTCCGGCAGTCCCGCCCCGGCGCTTTGCCGGCCTGTGCGGCGCGGCCGCTACAGTCCCGCTTGGGGTGCGGCGCGGGAGCGGCGCCCGGCGAGGGTGCCGCGGGTCGCGCCCGTCTCTCAGTAGATCGGCTCCGCGCTCGGCGGCGCGCCGAGTTGCAGCGGCTCGTCGTACTCCTGCGCGGGCTCGTCGTGGGCGGCGACCCGCGGTGCCGGCCGCACGGGCGCCGTCGCGGTGTAGGCCGAGGCCGCGGCCGGACGGTCGAGGGGCCGGGCGGGCGCACGGGCGACCTGGGTCGCGCTCCCGGCCTTCGACATCGGCGACACGCCGTAGGGATCGTCCTCCTCGACGTCCACCGGCGCCTGAGGGCCGGCGGGCTGGCGCTGCGGCGGGATCGGGCGGCTCAGCGGCCGCTCAGCCCCGGTGCCGAGCTGCGGCGTGAACTTGATCAGCGGCTTGCAGATCCGGCGCAGACCGCGCGGGTCGTGCCGTGCGAGATCGACGTGGATGTGATCGTAGTGGAACACGTTCGAGCCGGGCGCCAGCACGGTGGTGAAGCGCTGGCAGGCGCCCAGGAAGATCTCGCGCAGGAAGCCCTGCTCGGCCTCCGTGCCGCGCCAGCCGCCCTTGACGGTGATCACGTGGCCGTCGGCGAGCTTGATCGACATGACGTCGATCGCGTTCCCGAAACCGTGCTCGGAGAGCTTGGCGCCAGGCTGGTTGTTGCGGCCGCGGCAGGAATAGGAGCCGGCGTTGATCTCGGCCACCGGCACGCCGAAGTAGAGGTTGGCGGCCGGCTGGATCGTGTCGGCGAGCCACGCCTCGGCCTCGGCCAGCGCCGGGCAGCCCAGCGTCATCCGCTGCTTCAGCAGGACGGAGCCGCCGCCGAGCCGCGTCACCCGGAAGGGCTGCTGCATGCCGCACGGCCCCGGGCCATCCATCGCCGCGATGGGCGTGATGTACTCCGAGGGCTCGACGAGCTTCTTGGCCAGGCAGACCTGCTCCGCCTGATCGCGCCACGGTTCACGTCGCTCGAAATGATTGATCGAGCACGCGGTGAGGCCCGCACCGAACAGCGCAAGGGCCGAGAACAGGGATACGCCACGCCACATGACCCGGACGATGCGCACGGTCGCGTAAAGCGTTCGTCAACGGCGTTTCGGGAATGCCGTCGGCTGTGGCGTCTCGGTTGACAGCGCCGCGGACCGCGGACTGAATGCATTATGCTCTCGCTTCTCGACCTCCGCGCCCGCATCGAAGCCGGCACCCTGACGCCCGCGGGCGCGATCGACCTGTGCCGCGCCGCGATCGCCGCGCGGGAGCCGGACCTGCGCGCACTGGTCACCCTCGACGCGGCGCCGGCGATCCCCGAGGCCGGGCCGCTCGCCGGCATCGCGGTCGGCGTGAAGGACATCATCGACAGCGCGGGCCTGCCGACCCAGATGGGCTCGCCGATCTACGCGGGCTGGAAGCCCCGGGGCGACGCCGCGGTCGTGAGCCGGCTGAAGCAGCTCGGTGCCGTCGCCCTCGCCAAGACCACCACCACGGCCTTCGCCAGCAGCGATCCGACCGAGACGGTCAACCCGCACGATCCCGGCCACACGCCGGGGGGCTCCTCGGCGGGCTCGGCCGCCGCCGTCGGCGCCGGGATGCTGCCGCTGGCCCTGGGCACGCAGACGGCGGGCTCGGTGATCCGGCCCGCGAGCTTCTGCGGCTGCGCGGCGGTGAAGCCGTCGTTCCGGCTGATCCCCACGGTCGGCGTGAAGACCTACTCGTGGGCCCTCGACACGGTCGGGCTGTTCGCCGCCGGGGTCGCGGACGTCGCCCACGCCCTCGCGCTCGTCACCGGGCGGCCGGAGATCGAGCGGGCGGAGGGGGGCTCGGCGCCGCGCATCGCCGTGGTGCGGCAGGATTTCGCCGGCGCCCCCGAGCCGGAGGCCGAGGCGGCGCTCACCCGCGCCCGGCAGGCGGCCGAGCGGTCCGGGGCGCGGGTGAGCGACCTCGCCCTGCCGACCGAGCTGGCGCAGGCCTGGGAACGCCACCGCCTCATCCAGAACTACGAGGGTCGGCTGGCGCTGGCCTGGGAGTACGACACGCAGGCCGACGCGCTGCCGCCGCGCACCCGCGCCCATCTCGATGACGGGGCGACGATCAGCCCGGCCCAGTACGATGACGGGCGCCGCCACGGCCATCACGCCCGCCGGGTGCTGAAGGGCCTCTTCGCCGATTACGACGCGATCCTGACCTTCTCGGCGCCGGGCCCGGCGCCCGCCACCCTGGTCTCGACGGGCGACCCGCGCTTCAACCAGCTGTGGACGCTGATGGGCGTGCCCTGCGTGAACGTGCCGGTGCCCGGCCACCGCCTGCCGGTGGGCGTCCAGGTGATCGGCCGTTTCGGCGACGACGGCCGGGCCCTGGCGGTCGCCCGGATGATCGAGGCCGCGCTGCGCGGCTGACCGGCCGCCCGCGCCCGTCGACGGCGCGGGCGCCCGGGGCGCTCAGCTGCTCGGCTGCTCGTGGAGCGTGTCCTCCACGTAGAGCTGCTCCAGCAGGACCTTGATCACCGCCATCAGCGGCAGGGCGAGGGCGATGCCCCAGAGCCCGAAGATCACGCCCAGGATCAGCTGGCCGGCGAAGATCGTGGCCGGCGGGATGTCGAGCGCCCGCTTCTGGATGAACGGCGTCAGGCCGTAGCTCTCCAGGCACTGGACCGCGAGATAGACGCCGATCGCGCCGATCACCGCCTTCGTGCCCGAGGCCAGGGCGGCCAGGACGATGACGAGGCCCGCCACCAGCGGCCCGACCGTGGGCACGAAGGCGAGCAGGCCCGCCTGCAGGCCGAGGATCAGCGCGCCGCCGATACCCAGGAAGGCGAGGCCCGCCCAGGTGCACAGGAAGATCACCGCCATGATGATCAGCTGGCCGAACAGCCAGTGGCGGAGGGTCTCGCCGGCCCCGTCGAGGACCTGGCTGGCGCGCCAGCGCTTCGCCGGCGGCACGAACCGGACCACGCCGTCCCGGTAGGCCTTCGGGTCGGCCGCGAAGGCGAGACCCAGGAAGGCGATCACCAAGAGGTTGCCGAGGGCGTCGAACAGGCCGAGGATCACGGCCGCGGCCGGTCCGAGGACGCTGCCGGCATCCGAGACGATCGAGCTGCTGCCCTTCAGGAGTCCGTTCGCGAGGCCGCCGAGCCCCCCCTCACGCTGGCCCGCATCCGTCGAGCCGTCCTTGCCACCGCCCTGCGGTGCGAGGCTCGGCACGTCGATGCCGCGCTCCGACAGCCAGCCCGTGACGGTTCCGGCCTGATCCTTGATCGTCGTCCCGAGGTCCCGGCCCTGCTGGACGATGGTGGCGCCGCCGTAGCTCCCGAAGCCGATCACCGCGACCGCGACCGCGACGCTGGCGAGGGACAGCCGCAAGCCGCGCGGGAGCGGCAGGACGCGCCCGAGCCCGCGGGTCAGGCCGTCGAGGAATACGCCGAGGAGCACCCCGGCGAAGATGAGCAGGAGCGTGCCGGCCGACATCCAGGCCAGGGCCAGCGCCGCCACGAAGCACACGACGGCGATCCCGGAGGCCGCGAGCGGTGCGGCCCCGCGCCAGGGCCCGACGGGACCGTCCAGTTCCTGAAGGCTGCTGTCCGACATCGTCGCTCCTAAACCGCGGGCTCACGAACGCCGCGGGCTGTCAGGGGTCAAGTCCGCCGGCCGGCTTCTGTGCAATCCGGAGTGGGGATGCGCGTCCGCGCGTCGGCCGCGCACGTCGCCGGACCGCAGGCTCCGGCCGTCGGGAGCCGGGAGCCGCACCGATCGTCGAGCGCCCTAGGGCAGCCTGAGCGCGACCCCGGGCACGGCCATCAGGCCCAGCGGCCGGCCGCGGCCTCGTCGTGGGCCGCCGCCTCGACCCAGCCGCCGGTCGTGCCGTCGGCGAGGTGCTCCCGCTTCCAGAACGGGGCGCGGGTCTTGAGGTAGTCCATCAGGAAATCCGCGGCCTCGAACGCCGCGACCCGGTGGCTGGCGGCGGTGACTACCAACACGATGCCGTCGCCCGGACGGACCAGGCCGTGCCGGTGGATCACCCGCAGGGCCTGGAGCGGCCAGCGCGCCATCGCCTCGTCGGCGACGCGCCGGATCTCGGCCTCGGCCATGCCGGGGTAGTGCTCCAGCTCGAGGGCGGTCAGCCGCCCGCCCTCGTCGCGGCACAGGCCGGTGAAGGTCACGACGGCGCCGGCCCGGCCGCCCAGCGCGGCGCTCAGGCCGGCGATCTCGGCCGCGGTGTCGAAGGGCTCGGCCTGGATGCCGACGCACGGGACGGGGGCGCTCATGGCCCGATCCATAGGAGTCCCCGGCTTCACGGACCAGCCCCGTCCCTGTCACACCCGGTCCCGCCTCTATATGACACGGTCCGTCGCGCCCTGCCGGCCCGGCGCGCGGCCCGCCATCGTCCGGATGTCCCCGCGCGCTCCGGACGGCGCTGGAGAAGGATACCCGCGTGACCCCCGACCTGATCCTGCCCTACGACGGCGAGCAGCCGGACTTCGCCAGTCGCCCCGTCTGGTGCGGCCGCGGCAGCACGGTGATCGGCGCCGCCCGGATCGGCGCGCAGGCCTGGATCGGCGACGAGGCGGTGATTCGCGCGGACGGCCAGACCGTCACCCTCGGCGACCGCTTCTGGCTCGGCCACCGCTCGACGGTGCACATCGCCACCGCGACGCACGGCACCCGGTGCGGCGACCGGGTCACGGTCGGGCGCAACAGCGTGGTCCACGCCTGCACGCTCGGCTCCGACGTCGTCGTCGAGGACGACGTGGTGATCCTCGACGGCGCCGAGGTCGGCGACGGCGCGGTCCTCGAGGCCGGCGCGACGGTCTTCCCCCGGGCGACGCTGCCCGGCGGCTTCGCCTACGCGGGCAGCCCGGCCCGCCCCAGCCGCGCGATCGGATCCGACGAGGTCGCCGAGCGGGCCGAGCGGTTGCGCGAGCGGATGGGCGACGGGCCCGCGCTCCCGGCCGGGGAGGCGCTGGAGGTCGAGGACAGCGTCTTCGTGGCGCGCACCGCCCGCCTGCGCGGGCGGGTGAGCCTCGGCGCCGGCGCGAGCGTGCTGTTCTGCTGCGACCTCAACGCGGAAGTCGGACCGATCGTGGTCGGCGCGGACACCAACATCCAGGACAACACGGTGATCCGCACCCGGGCGGACGGGGTGGTGATCGGGCGAGACACGACCATCGCCCACAATGTCCGGATCGCCGATTGCCGGATCGGGGCGCGGGCGCTGATCGGCATCGGCGCGACGATCGCGGCCGGCACCCTCATCGCCGACGACGTCATGCTGGCGGCCGGGGCCACCACCGATCCCGGGCAGATCCTGGAGGCCGGCTACCTCTGGGGCGGCCGCCCCGCCCGCATCCTGGGGCCCCTCGACGCCGAGAAGCGGGCCATGATGATCCGCATCGTCGAGGGCTACTGCCGGCACGGCCGGGAATACCGGGCCGCGCAGGAGGCGCTGGCCTGACGGCCCGCCGTCAGTGCTGCAAGATCTTCGACAAGAAGGTCTGCGCGCGCTCGGAGCGGGGGCTGCCGAAGAACTCGTCCTTCCGGGCGTCCTCGACGATCTCGCCGCGATCCATGAAGATCACCCGGTCGGCGACCTTGCGGGCGAAGCCCATCTCGTGGGTCACGACCATCATGGTCATGCCCTCCTTGGCGAGCTCCACCATCACGTCGAGCACCTCGCCGACCATCTCGGGGTCCAGCGCCGAGGTCGGCTCGTCGAACAGCATCACCACCGGGTTCATGGCGAGCGCCCGGGCGATGGCCACGCGCTGCTGCTGACCGCCCGAGAGCTGCCCCGGGAACTTGTTCGCGTGGGCGCCCAGACCGACGCGGGCGAGCAGGTCGAGGCCGCGCTTCTTCGCGTCCTCGGCGCTGCGGCCGAGCACCTTGCGCTGGGCGATGGTGAGGTTGTCGGTGATCGACAGGTGCGGGAACAGCTCGAAGTGCTGGAACACCATGCCGACCCGCGAGCGGAGCTTCGGCAGGTTGGTGGCCCTGTCGGCGACCTTCGTGCCGGCCACCGTGATCTGGCCCTTCTGGAAGGGCTCCAGGGCGTTGACGCACTTGATCAGGGTCGACTTGCCCGAGCCCGAGGGGCCGCAGACGACCACGACCTCGCCCTTGGCGACCTGGGTGCTGCAGTTCGTCAGCACCTGGAAGTCGCCGTACCATTTGCTGATGTTGTCGATGGCGATCATCGTCTCGCCGGGGGCCACCGCCTGGGCGCCGGAGATCAGGCTGCCCGGCTGCAGGCCGGCATCCTTCGGCGCGTGGCTGGCATCGGCGACGGGTTCGGCGGCGGTGGGGGCCGGCATCGGGGACGAGGTCATGACACGGTCTCCAGTGTCGGTCAGCGGATGATGGCCACGCGGCGCTGCAGGCGGCGCACGAGGTACGAGGCCGAGAAGCAGATCGCAAAATAGACCACGGCGGCGAAGACATACATCTCGACGAGACGGCCGTCGCGCTGGGCGACCTTCGAGGCGGCGCCCATGAAGTCGGTGAGCGAGAGCACGTAGACCAGCGACGTGTCCTGGAACAGGATGATGGTCTGGGTCAGCAGCAGCGGCAGCATGTTGCGGAAGGCCTGGGGCAGGATCACGTTGCCCATGGTCTGCCAGTAGTTCATCCCGAGGGCCTGGGCGGCGGCCGTCTGACCCTTCGGGATCGACTGGATGCCGGCGCGCATGATCTCCGAGAAGTAGGCCGCCTCGAAGGCCATGAAGGTGATCAGGGCCGACGGGAAGGCGCCGACCTGGATCGGCGTCGAGGATCCGGTCAGGTAGGCGCCGATATACGGCACCAGGAAGTAGAACCAGAAGATCACCAGAACCAGCGGCAGCGAGCGGCAGAGCTCGACGTAGCCCTTGGCGACGTGCCACAGGCCGGGAATGCCCGAGAGCCGCGCCATCGCCAGCAGCGTGCCGATGATGACGCCGCCCACGGCGGCCATGGCGGTGAGCGTCACGGTGAAGACCATGCCCTGACCGAACAGGTAGGGCAGGGACGAGACGATGACGGAGAAGTCGAAATTCGAGAGCATCGGGGCCTGTTACCGGTGGCCGTCGGGCGGGGTGGCGGAGCGGAAGCGGGCGGCCCTCAGCGCTGGCCGGGGATGGCGACCGCCTTCTCCAGGAAGGTCGCCGCCGTGACGACCACGAGGTTGATGATCACGTAGAGGATCGTCGCGGCCGTGAAGGCCTCGAACACCTGGAACGAGAATTCCTGCATCGAGCGGGCCCGGGCGGTCAGTTCCAGCAGGCCGATGGTCAGCGCCACCGACGTGTTCTTGAGATTGTTGAGAAATTCCGAGGTCATCGGCGGCAGGATGATCCGGTAGGCGTTGGGCAGCAGCACGTAGCGGTAGGTCTGATAGGTCGTGAAGCCCATGGCAGTGCCGGCCATGCGCTGGCCCCGCGGCAGCGACTGGATGCCGGCGCGGACCTGCTCGGCCACGCGCGACGCGGTGAAGAAGCCGAGGCAGACCACCGCCGTGTAGAACGGCGCGTCCGGCAATTGCTTGATCGCGTCGCCGATCCGGGTCGGGACCACTTCGGGCAGCACGAAGTACCAGAGGAACATCTGCACCAGCAGCGGCACGTTGCGGAACAGCTCGACATAGGCCGTGCCGATCGCGTTCGCGGGCTTCGACGGCAGGGTGCGCATCACGCCGATCAGGGAGCCCAGGAAGAAGGCGATCACCCAGGAGCAGAGCGCGGTCGTGATCGTCCACATGAGCCCCGAGAGCAGCATGTCGAGATACGTGCCGTTGCCCTCCGGCGAGGCGTCGAAGAAGATCCGCCAGTTCCAGTTGTAGTTCATCGCGCCGCTTCTACTTTGAACTTATAGAGACGCACCGCGGGCCGGAGCCCGCGATGCGCATCATGGCATGAAACCGGACCGAACGGGTCTCAGTAGGCCGCCGGATCGGGGCTCGAGATCGGGGTCGTGAACTGCTTCTTCATCTCCGCGCTCATCGGCAGGTTGAGATTGATGTTGCGCGGCGGGATCGGCTGGGTGAACCACTTCTCGTAGAGGGCCTTGCCCTCGGGGCTCGTGTAGAGCTTGGCGGTAGCGTCGTCCGCGACCTTCTTGAACTCCGTGTCGTCCTTGCGGAGCATGATGCCGTAGGGCTCGGGCTTCGACAGGGCCTCGGTGGAGATCTCGTAGGCGGAGGGGTCCTTCGACGAGGCGGCGAGCGAGGCGAGCAGCACGTCATCCATCACGAAGGCGGCGGCGCGGCCGGTCTCGACCATCAGGAACGCCTCGGCGTGGTCCTTGGCCGGCAGGATCGTCAGGCCGAGCTTGCGCTCCGTGTTGGCCTCGTTGATCTGCTTGATGTTCGTGGTGCCCGAGGTCGACACGACGGTCTTGCCCTTCAGGTCCTCGATCGTGTGCAGGTTGGCCGACTTCTTCGAGACGTAGCGGGTCGCGGTCAGGAAGTGCGAGTTGGTGAACCACACCTGCTTCTCGCGCTCGGCGTTGTTGGTGGTCGAGCCGCACTCGAGATCGATCGTGCCGTTCGCCATCAGCGGGATGCGGGTGGCGGAGGTGACCGGGTTGAGCTTCACCTCGAGGTTCGGGAGGTTGAGCTTGGCCTTCACGGCGTCGGCGATCTTGTAGCAGATGTCCATCGCGTAGCCGATCGGCTTCTGATCGGCGCCGAGATACGAGAACGGCACGGAGGCGTCGCGGTAGCCGATGACGATGGCGTTGGCGTCCTTCACCTTCTTGAGGGTGCCGGTCAGCTCCTGCGCCCCGACGCTCATCGGAGCGAGGACGAGGGTCAGGCCCAGCGCCGCGGCGGCGCCGCGGCGAGCGATATCAGACTGCATCGGTACGGAACTCCTGGATCGGGCCGAACGACATCGGCCGGCGGCGGGGTACGCGGGCCCGCCCGCTCGGGCGACGCCTTTGCAATGATGGTGCCGGGAGAAAGCGCGATGCGCCGCGCGAGCCTGCGGCTGAGTACGGACAAGTTGCGGCCAAGCCTCTGCGCACGTCCGCAGATGCGGTCCCTGCCGTCCTCATGGCCTCCTCCCAAGCGCTGAGCCGGCCTCACGCTCGCGCCGGCGGCATCATGCACACTTCTTAGGCGTACGCACGCGGTGCGGAGGACGGATCCGCCCGGAAAGCTGACGAATCCACGGTATAGAAAACGACGACGCCGCCCCCCGCGGTATCGGGAGGCGGCGTCGGACTGAAATCCCGGTTCGTGACCGCGGCTTACTTCGTCAGCTCATTGCCGCTGTAGTCGATCTTGCCGTCGGGTCCCTTCTTCCACTCGTACATGACGTAGTCGGGCCGGGTGATGTCGCCCTTCTTGTCGTAGGCGATCGGGCCGACCACCGTGTCCACCGGCTTGCCCTGGTGCAGCCATTCGGCGAGCTTCTTGCCGTCGCTGGAGCCTGTCTCGGCCATCGCCTTGGCCAGGACCTGCACGGCCGCGTAGGAGTAGAGCGTGTAGCCCTCGGGATCGATGTTCTTGGCCTTGAAGGCGGCGAGCGCCGCCTTGGCGTTCGGATTCTTGCGGGCGTCCGGCGGGAAGGTGGTCAGCGTGCCCTCGGCCGCGGGACCGGCGATCGCGACCAGCTCGCGATCGACCATGCCGTCGCCGCCCATCATCGGCGCCTTCAGGCCCTGATCGCGCATCTGGCGCAGGATCAGCCCGGCCTCGGTGTAGTAGCCACCGAAATAGACGACGTCGACGTTGGCGGACTTCAGCTTGGAGACGAGCGCCGAGTAGTCCTTCTCGCCCGGGTTGATGCCCTCGGACATGACCTCCTTGCCGCCCTTGGCCTTGAAGGCCTTCAGCGTCTCGTCGGCCAGCCCCTTTCCGTAGGGGGTCTTGTCGTGGACGAAGGCGACCTTCTTGCCCTTGAAGTGATCGGCCAGGTAGTTGCCGGCGACGGCACCCTGCTGGTCGTCGCGGCCGCAGGTGCGGAACGTGTTCCACATCCCGCGCTCGGTGAACTTCACGTTCGTGGAGGCCGGCGTGACCTGGATGATGCCGGCGTCCAGGTAGACGTCGGAGGCCGGGATCGACACGCCCGAGTTGTAGTCGCCGACGACCATCTTCACGCCGTCGCTGGCGAACTTGTTGGCCACCGAGACGCCCTGCTTCGGGTCGGAGGCGTCGTCGCCGACCGTGACGGTCAGCGTCGTGCCCTTCAGCGTGCCGGCCTTGTTGAGGTCCTCGACCGCCTGGCTCGCGCCGTTCTTGAGCTGCGCGCCGATGGCGGCGCTGTTGCCGGTGATCGGCGCGGCGACGCCGAGCTTCACCTCGGCGGCCTGGGCGGCCGCCGCCATCGCGCCGAGGGCGAGCCCGGCCAGCAGAATCGATCTCATCGCGTACTTCCCCTAAGTGTCAGGACCGCACGTGCGGATCCGGCCGCACTCATCGGACCTCGCCGGCCGCGGGCGCCCGTGCGCGCCATGTCAGCGGTGAGGTCTTCTCGTAGAGCCAGCGGTACTGGCTCGTCATCTGGCGCGTCCGCGTGTAGCGGAAGCCCGCAGCGCCGATGATCATGACGATGACCGCGTCGACCGCATAGTAGTGCAGCGACAGCAGGGTGCCCGAAAACAGGGCGTAGTGAATGAAGCGCACGGCGGCTGCCACCAGAAGCAGCGCCAGGGCGCATTGCCAGAACGGCCGCCAGCCCCGGGCGATGCCGCGGGCGGCCATCCATCCGGCCCACCCGCCCATCACGACGGTCACCAGCAGGAACAGCCAGGCCGACGGCTCCTCGTACAGGATCCCCTGCAGCACGCTCATGTGATGTCCGGTCGATTGCTTCGGTTAACGCGCCCCTCGCCGTCATCGCGAGCGCAGCGAGGTGACCCAGGGGAGCGCAGCCTCGAAAGGTGGGGCGCCGCCCTGGATTGCTTCGCTCCGCTCGCAAAGACGGGGATGCCAATGGCTTCAACCGAAAACGGCATCATGCCCCGACCGGGCCGGCATGCCCCCCCTCCAGGTAGGCGGCCTGGACGTTCGGATCGTCGAGCAGCGCCCGACCCGTCCCGCTCATCGTGACCCGCCCGTTGACCAGCACGTAGCCGCGATGGGCGAGCTTGAGGGCGTGGTAGGCGTTCTGCTCGACGAGGAAGATCGTCATGCCGTCGGTCCGGTTCAGCTCCCGGATCGCGTCGAAGATGCCCTTCACCACGAGCGGCGCGAGGCCGAGCGACGGCTCGTCGAGCAGCAGCAGCCGCGGGCGGCTCATCAGCGCCCGGGCGATGGCCAGCATCTGCTGCTCGCCGCCCGACATGGTGCCGGCGCGCTGGTTGAGGCGCTCCTTCACCCGCGGGAACAGGGTGCAGACCTTCTCCAGATCCTCGGCGAAGAAGCGCCCGTCATGGAGCGCGGCGCCCATCTGGAGGTTCTCGTAGACGGTCATGCGCGGGAAGACCCGGCGCCCCTCCGGCGACTGGGCGATGCCGAGCCGGGCGATCGCGTGGGTCGGCATCCGGGTGATGTCGCGGCCGTCGTAGGTGATCGTCCCCGAGCGCGCCTGGGGGCTGCCGAAGATCGTCATCATCAGGGTCGACTTGCCGGCGCCGTTGGCGCCGATCAGCGTGACGATCTCGCCCTCGGCCACGTCGAGGTCGACCCCGCGCAGGGCCGCGACGCTGCCGTAATAGGTCGAGACGTCGCGCACCGCGAGGAGCGGCGGCTTCCGTCCCGCCTGGATCGCCCGCGTCTCCTCGACGAGGACGTTGATGCCGGCGACGCTCATGCCGACGCTCCCGTGTGCGCCGCGTCCCCGTGCGGCACGGTGATCCCGACCTCGGCCTCCACGGCCTCGACCTCCTCGTCCTCGACGCCGAGATAGGCGGCGATCACCTTCGGGTCGGCCCGCACATCGGCGGGGGAGCCGTCGGCGATCTTCACGCCGTAATCGAGCACGACCACGTGGTCGGAGATCTCCATCACCACCGACATGTCGTGCTCGATCAGCAGCACCGAGGTGTCGTGCTCGTCGCGGATGTGGCGCAGGAGGCCGTTCAGCTCGGCCGATTCCCGCGGGTTGAGGCCGGCCGCCGGCTCGTCGAGGCAGAGCAGCACCGGGTCGGTGCACATCGCCCGGGCGATCTCCAGGCGCCGCTGCGCGCCGTAGGGCAGGGCGCCCGCCGGATCATCCGCCCGCTTCATCAGGTCGATGCGCTCGAGCCAGGCCTTGGCCCGCTCGATCGCCGCGGCCTGCGCGTCCCGGTAGGTCTTGAGGCCGAGCAGCCCGAGGATCGTGTAGCCCGAGGCCCGCATCAGCGGCGCGTGCTGGGCGACGAGCAGGTTCTCCAGAACGGTCATGCCCTGGAACAGGCGGATGTTCTGGAAGGTGCGGGCAACCCGCGCGGTGCGGTTCACCTTGTGGTTCGGAAGCCGCTCCAGCAGGTGCGCCGTGCCGTCGGCGTGGGCCAGCGTCAGCATGCCCTCGGTGGGCTTGTAGAAGCCGGTGATGCAGTTGAACACCGTGGTCTTGCCGGCCCCGTTCGGGCCGATCAGCGCGGTGATGTCGCCGCGGCGCGCCTCGAAGGACAGGTCGGAGACGGCGGTGAGGCCGCCGAACCGCATGGTCAAGTGCTCGACCGTGAGCACCGGCGGAGGGAGGGGGGACGTCGCCATCAGCCGTGCCCCTCGCTGACATGGGCGCCCGAGACCGCGCGCCGCTGGCCGAGCGACACGGACGGCATCCGCTCCGAGATCAGGCCGCGCGGCCGCCAGACCATCATGGCGACCATGGCGAGCCCGAACAGCAGCAGCCGGTACTCGCTCGGGTCGAAGCCCTCGCCGAACACGGCCTTCAGGAACCCGAGGTTGCGCAGCATCTCCGGCCCGCCGACCATCGCCACCGCGGCGATCGCGACGCCAACCTGGCTGCCCATGCCGCCGAGGACGACGATCGCCAGGATGATGGCGCTCTCCAGGAAGTTGAAGCTCTCCGGGCTGATGAAGCCCTGGCGCACGGCGAAGAACGAGCCGGCGAAGCCCCCGAAGGCCGCGCCCAGCGCGAAGGCCGTGAGCTTCGTGGCGGTGGTGTCGATGCCGAGCGAGCGGCAGGCGATCTCGTCCTCGCGCAGGGCCTCCCAGGCCCGCCCGATCGGCAGGCGGCGCAGGCGCAGGGTGACGAAGTTGGTGATCAGGGCCAGCCCGAGGATCAGGTAGTACAGGAAGATCAGCCGGTGCATCGAGTCGTACGGGATGCCGAAGGTGGCGGCGAACCCGCCCTCGCCCGCCGTGAACGGGATGCCGAAGAAGGTCGCCCGCGGGATCGACGAGATGCCGGCCCCGCCGCCGGTGACGTCGGTCCAGTTGATCAGGACCAGGCGGATGATCTCGCCGAAGGCCAGGGTGACGATGGCGAGGTAGTCGCCGCGCAGGCGCAGCACCGGGAAGCCGAGGATCATGCCCCACAGGCCGGCGAACAGGCCCGCCAGCGGCAGGCAGACCCAGAACGACAGGCCGAAGGTCGTCGACAGCAGCGCGTAGGAATAGGCCCCGACCGCGTAGAAGGCGACGTAGCCGAGGTCGAGCAGGCCCGCGAGGCCGACCACGATGTTCAGGCCCCAGCCGAGCATGACGTAGGTCAGGATCAGGATGCCGAGGTCGATCCAGTAGCGGGCCGAGGACAGGCCGCCGGTCGCCAGCGCGGAGATCATCGGCAGGGTCAGCGCGACGAAGATGAACAGCCAGAGACCGACCTTCGAGGTCTTCTGCCCGGCATCGGGCTCGCCGTGCACCGCCTCGGTGGCCTGGGCCGGGGAGGGGGTCAGCGCCCGCCGCGCGTCGCGGCGCAGCAGCACGAGGCGCTGGACGAGGCGCAGCACGAAGATCGCCGCGCAGAGCGCCGCCACCAGCCCCCAGCGCGGCACGAGCACCAGCTCGCTCCCAGGCCCGGGATCGGTCCGGTAGGCGATGATCGGGACGCAGAGGCCGAAGGTGACGAGGGCATAGAGGGCGGCGTCGCGCAGGATGCCGGCCATCGCGGAGCCGGGGAGAGCGTTCTGCGAGGCGGCCATCAGACTTTCTCGACCTCGGGCCGGCCCAGGATGCCCGACGGCATGAAGATCAGCACGATCGCCAGGATCGAGAAGGCGGCGACGTCCTTGTACTCGATGGAGAAATAGGCCGACCAGAAGGTCTCGATCAGGCCTATGATCAGGCCGCCGAGCACGGCGCCGGGCAGCGAGCCGATGCCGCCGAGCACCGCCGCCGTGAACGCCTTCACGCCGGGCACGAACCCGTCCGAGAAGGACACGACGCCGTAGTACATGAGGTAGAGGACGCCCGCGACGGCCGCGAGCGCGGCGCCGAGCACGAAGGTCAGCGAGATCGTGCGGTCCACGTCGATGCCGAGCAGCGCCGCCATCTTGCGGTCCTGCTCGCAGGCGCGCTGCGCCCGGCCGAAGGGCGTGCGCTGCACGAGGTACCAGAAGCCGGTGAGCAGCACGGCGGTCACCGCCATGATCAGCACCTGCTTCCAGGCCAGGAACACCGCGTAGCCGTCGCGCTCGAACAGCGTGATGCCGCCCGACAGCATCGGCGGGGTCGGCTTGTTGCGCGCGCCCTGCACGACCTGCACGAAGTTCGACAGGAAGATCGAGACGCCGATCGCCGAGATCAGCGGCGCGAGGCGGAACGAGCCGCGCAGCGGCCGGTAGGCCACCCGCTCGATCGCCCAGCCCCACAGGGCGGTCAGCACCATGGCGACCACCAGCACCACCAGGAAAGCCAGCGCGATGGAGCTGACCCCGAGCCAGACCGTCAGCAGCAGGAAGGTGATGAGCGCGATGAAGCAGGAGACCATGAAGACGTCGCCGTGGGCGAAGTTCACCATGCCGATGATGCCGAACACCATCGTGTAGCCGATCGCGATCAGGCCGTAGATCGAGCCGAGCGTCAGCCCGTTGATGAGCTGCTGTACGAAGACGTCCATGAACTCTCGCGCGCAGGTTGCTTGGGCCGCCTACGGAGAGCGCAGGCAGCTTGGCGGGGCAAGTCTCGTACCGCAGCCGTAGCACACCGGCCACCGGTTTCATCGCCGCCCGAGCGTCGCGTGAAAACAGTCGACCACGCCAGTAACGCCCCCTGGCCGGGCTTGCGTGTGGCGCAGTTCCTGCGACACGTTAACGAATTGCAATGCTCGATCATCCCGGGCCCAGGCGAGGAGCAGTACCGATGGCAGGGTCGCGACTCACGACGATGATCTTCATCGGCATGCTCCTCGGCATCGCCGTGGGCTACGCCTGCAGCATCACCTGGCCCGATCCGCAGACCGCCAAGGAGATCGCCGGCTACATCGCGCTGGTCTCCGACGTGTTCCTCCGCCTGATCAAGATGATCATCGCGCCGCTGGTCTTCTCCACGCTGGTCGTCGGCATCGCCCATCTCGGGGATACCGCCTCGGTCGGCCGGGTCGGCGGCAAGGCGCTGCTCTGGTTCGTCGGCGCCTCGTTCTGCTCTCTGATGCTCGGCCTCATCATGGTCAACCTGATGCAGCCCGGCCACAACCTGAACCTGCCGCTGCCCGATGCCGGGGCCGGCACCGGGCTCAAGGCGGCCTCGCTCTCGCTCAAGGAGTTCGTCACGCACCTCGTGCCGAAGAGCGCCGTCGAGGCCATGGCCAACAACGAGATCCTGCAGATCGTGGTCTTCTCGATCTTCTTCGGCGTGGGCCTCGCCGCCCTCGGCGAGAAGGGCCGCCTGCTCGCGCAGGGCATCGAGGGCATCGCCGACGTCATGCTCAAGG
This sequence comes from Methylobacterium sp. D48H, assembly GCF_053345715.1. Taxonomy (NCBI): domain Bacteria; kingdom Pseudomonadati; phylum Pseudomonadota; class Alphaproteobacteria; order Hyphomicrobiales; family Methylobacteriaceae; genus Methylobacterium; species Methylobacterium sp. D48H. The sequence goes on along the minus strand of NZ_JBKFAP010000014.1, from coordinate 4,045 downwards.
TGACGGGCTACGTGATGATGTTCGCCCCCGTGGCGGTGTTCGCCGCCATCGCGGCGACGATCACCACGCAGGGCATCGGCGTGCTCGTGACCTACGGCAAGTTCCTCGTGGAGTTCTACATCAGCCTCGGCGTGCTCTGGACGCTGCTGATGGGCGTCGGCTTCCTGCTGCTCGGGGGCGGCGGCATCATGCGCCTGTTCAACCTGATCAAGGAGCCCTTCGTGCTGGCCTTCTCGACGGCGTCGAGCGAGGCCGCCTACCCCAAGATGCTCTCGAACCTGGAGAAGTTCGGGGTGCCGAACCGGATCACCTCGTTCGTGCTGCCGATGGGCTACTCGTTCAATCTCGACGGCTCGATGATGTACTGCACCTTCGCGGTGATGTTCATCGCGCAGGCCTACAACATCCCGCTGAGCTGGGGCCAGCAGCTCACGATGCTGCTCCTGCTGATGGTGACCTCGAAGGGCATGGCCGGCGTGCCGCGCGCCTCGCTGGTGGTGATCTCGGCGACGCTGTCGCACTTCAACATCCCGGAGGCCGGGCTGCTGCTGATCATCGGGATCGACCAGTTCCTCGACATGGGCCGGTCGGCCACCAACGTGCTCGGCAACAGCGTCGCCACCGTGGCGGTCGCCAAGTGGGAGGGCCAGCTCAGCACCACCGACCAGCGCCTCGACCATGTCGGCACGGTGGCCTCGCCCGCGGAGTAGGGGCCGGTCCGGGGAAATCTGCGCGCGCCGCGATGGCGGGCGCAGGACGGCCGCTCTCATGAGCGCTCTCACGGGTGCCCTGAATCGCGGCGTGGCTTGTTCGGTGCCCTTCGGAGGCGGAGTGATGACGATGCGGCTCGTCGCGGTTCTGGCGCTGGCGCTGGCGGCGACGCCCGCCTCCGCCGTCGAGGTGCTCACCGGGACACTCAGGAGCGTCGCCGAGCGCGGAGAGATCGTCCTCGGCTACCGGGAGAGCTCGGTGCCGTTCTCCTTCGTGGAGGGCAAGCAGTCGGACGGGAGCCCCCGACCGATCGGCTACGCCATCGACCTCTGCAACGAGATCGCCGACGACGTCCAGGCGGCGATCGGCCGGCCGGTGAAGATCCGCTACGAGCCGGTCACCGCCGAGACGCGCATCGCGGCGGTGACCGCCGGCAAGATCGACCTCGAATGCGGCTCGACCACCGCCAATGCCGAGCGCCGCAAGCAGGTCGCGTTCTCGCCCGTGGACTACATCAGCGCGACGCAGCTGCTGGTGAAGCGCGGATCGGGCATCGCCTCCTACCGGGATCTCGGCGGGAAGATCGTGGTGGTCACGGCCGGCACCACCAACGAGAAGGCCGTGCGCGACCAGTTCGTCCGCCTGAAGATCGACGCGCAGGTGGTGACGGCGCCCGACCACGCCGCCTCCTACGCGATGGTCAAGGCCGGCAAGGCCGACGCCTTCGCCACCGACGACGTGCTGCTCTACGGGCTGATCGCCACGGACGCGAAGGACGGGGCGAACTACACGGTGCTGCCCGACAAGCTCTCCTACGAGCCCTACGGCATCATGTTCCGCAAGGACGATCCGGAACTCGCCGGCCTCGTGCAGCAGACCTTCACGCGGCTCGCCGAGTTGCGGGCGCTGCGCTGGACCTACGAGCGCTGGTTCCTCAAGCGCCTGCCCAACGGCGAACGCCTGGACATCCCGATGTCGAACGACCTGCGGGTCAGCTTCCAGCTGATGGGTCTCGACGGGGGCGAGTGACCGGCGCGGGGACAGGCGCGACGACCGGACGGCGCCTCGCTTTCGCCCAACCGGCACGCGAGGAAGACGCGACCTGATCGCTTCCCTCCCGCCGCGAGCGTGCCACCGTCCATGCTGATCGCCGCGCCCTGCCCGAAACCGCTCGCCCTGGCGCTGGCCGCCGCCCTCGGCTGCGCCGCCTCGGCGGCCTCCGCCCACCCGCACGTCTGGGTGACCGCCAAGGCGCAGCTCGTCTACGCGGACGGCAAGCTCGTCGGCGTCCGCGACACGTGGAGCTTCGATCCCGAGTATACGGCCTTCGTCACGCAGGGCCTCGATACCAACAAGGACGGCAAGCTCAGCCCGGAGGAGCTCGCCGGGCTCGCCGCCGAGAACACCGCCAACCTCGCCGAGTTCGGCTACTTCACGAAGCTGAAGGTCGGCGGCAAGGAGCAGGCCTTCGGCGATCCGAAGGAGCCGGCGGCGCACATGGACGACCGGGCGCTGGTCATGACCTTCCTGCTGCCCCTGAAGACCCCGGTCCAGCAGGGGCGGGGGGTCGCCGCGCTGGAGGTCTACGACCCGACCTACTTCGTCGCCTTCTCGTTCGCCGAGGGCGCGGACGCCGCCACCCTCGCGGGTGCGCCCCAGGGCTGCGCCGCCACGGTCACCCGGCCGAAGACCGAGCAGCCGAAGACGGCCGATGCCGGGTCGCCGGGCATGACCGAGGCCTTCTTCGAGGCGCTCACCGCCGCCTCGACCTACGGGGTGCAGTTCGCCAGCCGGGTTCTCGTGGCATGTCCGTAGGCATCGGGATCGTCGCCCCCGCCGGGGCGGGACGGCTGGGGCTGAGGCTCGGCCTCATGGCCGCGGCCATCGCGCTGGCCGCGCTGCTCGCGGCCGCGATCGCGTGGCTGGTCGCGCCCGGCCTCGCCGCGCCGCCGCCGCGCTCGCCCTTCGGGATCGGCTTCCGCGAGGCCGCGCCGGCCGCCACGGGTCTCGGCGGCGTCATCCTGGCGCTGCAGGCGAGCTTCTCCCGCAGCCTCAACGCCGCGGTGAGCGCGCTGCGGGGCGGCGGCAGCTGGACCCCGCTGATCGGCCTCGCCTTCGCGTACGGCGTGTTCCACGCCGCCGGCCCGGGCCACGGCAAGGCGGTGATCGCCGGCTACATCCTGGCTGGGGAGCGGGCGCTCCGGCGCGGCGCCGCGCTGAGCGTCTGCGCCGCGCTGCTCCAGGCCTGCGTGGCCGGGGCGATCGTCGGCCTCGGCACGCTGGTCCTCAACGCCACGGCGGCGAGCATCACCCGGGCCGGCACCCTGATCGAGACCGTGAGCTTCGCCCTCGTCGCCCTGATCGGGCTGGTCCTGACGTGGCGCAAAGCCGGTCGCCTCGCCAATCTCGGCGCGGGCTGCGGCCCGGGCTGCAGCCACCTGCCGGAACCGCAGGCCCTCGACACCCTCGACACGTGGCGCGAGCGGGCCGGGGTGGTGCTGGCGGCGGGGACACGCCCCTGCGCCGGCGCCGTGCTGGTCCTCGTCTTCGCGGTGTCGCAGGGCGTGCCCGGCGCGGGCGTGTTGGCGGTCCTGGCGATGGCGCTCGGCACCGCGCTGACCACGACGGCCCTGGCCTGCCTCGCGGTCTTCGCCAAGCGGGTGGCGCTGCGCCTCGCGGGCGGACGGGGACAGGCCGGCCTCCTGGCGCTCGGTGGCCTCGAACTCGTCGCCGCCGCCTTCGTGCTGGTCCTGGGCGCCGCGATGCTCTCGGGCCTCGCCCCGGGCCTCGGCGGCTGAAGGACCTCGGCGGCTGAAGGGCCTCGCCTTCCGGGGCGCGGCGTGCCACGCTGCGCGACCGAGACGGAGCGCGCGCCGATGCATCCCGACTTCGCGACGATCCTGAACTGGCGTCTGCTCGCCGGATCGCATCCCTTCCCCGGGCCAGACGGCGGGACCTGCATCAACGAGGCCGCGATGGTGGCCGCGGGCCTGCCCTACCGGGCGATCCGCTCCAGCGCGGACTGCCCACCCTGCTTCTCGCGGCCGGCCGCCGCCTACGCCCTCGGGCTCAACGACGCCATGCCGGACGAGGTGCGGCCGCAGCTGATGGCCTTCGTCCTGCGCCTGTCGGGCAGCGCCGACACGGCGGAGATCGAGGCCGCCCGCACCCGGCAGCTGGCGCTGGAGAGCGTCCGCCGCATTCTGGCGCCGCTCTGCGCGGTCGCCGGGATGGTCGAGGACGCGGAAGCCTGCTCCGGCGCGCCGGACTGGCCCGCGGCCCAGGCGGCGGCCCGCGCGGCCGCGTGGCGGGGCGGGGCGCGCGCGCAGGCGGC
>NZ_JBKFAP010000139.1:0-313 GCF_053345715.1 Methylobacterium sp. D48H | reverse complement strand
GCCGCCCTGCGGGCCGGGGGCCGGTCTGTCAGCCGCGGACGGGTGGAGCGCCTCATGCGCCGGCACGGCATCCGTGCTTTGGCGGGGCGTCGGTTCCGGCCCTGTACGACCGGCAGCCGGCACGATCTTCCGATCGCCCCAAACCTCCTGAAGCAGGACTTCTCGGCCGCGCGGCCAAACACGGTCTGGCTGGCCGATATTACCTACCTGCCGACCGGCGAGGGCTGGCTGTATCTGGCCGCCGTCCTCGATCTGGCCACGCGCAAGATCGTCGGCTGGCCGATGCGCGATCACATGCGCGCTGAGCTGAGCG
>NZ_JBKFAP010000138.1:0-313 GCF_053345715.1 Methylobacterium sp. D48H | reverse complement strand
AGTCGGAAAGACCCGCCGGTTCGACACGATGCCGCCGACCGACAGGCCGCCGAAGCCGACGCCGTGATAGCCGCGCTCGCGGCCGACGGGCCGGGTCCGCGTGCCCTGCCCGATCGCCCGCTGGTAGGCGAGCGCGATCTTGAGGGCGGTGTCGACCGATTCCGAGCCGGAATTGGTGAAGAACACCCGGTCGAGGCGCTTGCCCGGACCGCCCGGGGCGATCTCGGCCAGCCGCTCGGCGAACTCGAAGGCGACGGGGTGACCCATCTGGAAAGTCGGGGCGAAGTCGAGGGTCGCGAGCTGACGCACCACC
>NZ_JBKFAP010000137.1:0-313 GCF_053345715.1 Methylobacterium sp. D48H | reverse complement strand
GGCGCGCAACCCGTCGGAGCCCGCCCGCGCCGGGAGGGCGCGCCGCTTGCCCCAGAGCCCCGCGGCCTGCGCCGTCGGGAGGCGGAGTTCGGGCACCGCCGGCCCGGTCGGACGCACCATCAACTCCAGCTCTTGTCGACCGAGGCCTTCACGGCATCCGACATGGCCACGTCGAACACGATCATGTCCTCGACCGCCTTGACGCCCTTCAGGCGCTCGGCCAGCGCCAGCGCCTCGGCCGGCACCGGCGGCAGCGCCGGGATCGGCGCGCCGATCCCGAGGCGGTCGAACAGCGTCGACGCGAAGGCGGGGA
>NZ_JBKFAP010000136.1:0-314 GCF_053345715.1 Methylobacterium sp. D48H | reverse complement strand
ATCACCACGGCGGCGGCCCCGGAATTGTCCATGAGGAACGCCGCCTCGCTCTCGGTGAGCTGCGGCGAGGACGGCAGCGCCACGAGGCCGGCCGCCAGGGCGCCGGAGTAGACGAGGACGTAGTCGGCCTCGTTGCCCATCCGGATCATCACCCGGTCACCGGGCCTCAGGCCGAGGCCGAGGAGACCCGCCGCGATGCCGCGCACCGCCCGCTCGACTTCGCGGAAGCTGAGGCGGTCCGCGGTGCCGTCGCCGACCATCACCAGGGCGGTCTTGTCGGGACGCAGGCGCGCGTTCTCGGCGAGGCAGTACCG
>NZ_JBKFAP010000135.1:0-316 GCF_053345715.1 Methylobacterium sp. D48H | reverse complement strand
CCCGGCACGGCCGCCGTCAGCCGCCGTAGCTCTGGACCAGGGAGCCGGCCACCAAGGTCCAGCCGTCGACCAGCACGAAGAAGATCAGCTTGAACGGCAGGGCGACCGTGGCCGGCGGGACCATCATCATGCCGACCGCCATCAGCACCGAGGCGACCACGAGGTCGATGATCAGGAACGGGATGAACAGCAGGAAGCCGATCCCGAAGGCGCGGCGCAGCTCCGAGATCATGAAGGCCGGCGTGACGATCTCCAGGCCGACATCCTCGGGGCCCTTCGGCGTCGGCACCTTGGCGAGGTCGAGGAACAGCTTCAG
>NZ_JBKFAP010000134.1:0-316 GCF_053345715.1 Methylobacterium sp. D48H | reverse complement strand
CGCGGCGCGCCGAACTCCTCGGCACCTTGTCGGGGGCCGTCGACGCGGCGCTGGCGGCCGGGCTGCGCGTCCTGGTCAATGTCCAGGCGAACGCCGCGACCCACCACTACACGCCCGACGCGTTCTACGGCTCGGGCCGGGCGCCGCTCTTCGCGGCCTATCGCGACCTCGTCGGAGACCTCGCGCGCCTGTGCGCGCGGAAGGGCACGGACCGCGTGGTCCTGGAGCCGGTGAACGAGCCGCCGCAGGCCGGCGGCGGCGGCGCCTGGAACCGGGTGCAGGACGGGCTCCTGGCCGCGGCCCGCGCGGCCGCGCC
>NZ_JBKFAP010000133.1:0-317 GCF_053345715.1 Methylobacterium sp. D48H | reverse complement strand
AAGCGCCCAGATCCAGAATCGCCGCCGTCACCGCTGCTCGGCTGTTGCGATCTGCTGCTGCCAGCCTCAGCCGAGCTGGAGGGTGCGGTGCTCCGCTCTGGCGCAGTTGCGGCGCCCCCGTTGGCTGCCGCGGCCGTCGGGGAAGATGGCGACGGCTCGCGTCCATCGAGGAAGCGCCCAGATCCAGAATCGCCGCCGTCCCCGCTGCCCGGCTGTTGCGATCTGCTGCTGCCAGCCTCAGCCGAGCTGGAGGGTGCGGTGCTCCGCTCTGGCGCAGTTGCGGCGCCCCCGTTGGCAGCCGCGGGCGTCGGTGAAGA
>NZ_JBKFAP010000132.1:0-318 GCF_053345715.1 Methylobacterium sp. D48H | reverse complement strand
AAGGACGAGCTGCTGATCGTGGTCGGCACGTCGTCCTCCGAGACGGTGCTGCCGCAGCTCATGACCAAGATGCGCCGCCTCGGCGCCTCGGACTCGGTCGTCGGCCTCGTGGTGCCGGCCGGCTACTCGTTCAACCTCGACGGCACCAACATCTACATGACGCTGGCGACGCTGTTCCTCGCGCAGGCCGTGGGCGTGGACCTGTCGACCAGCCAGTACGCGACCATCATCCTGGTGGCGATGCTGACCTCGAAGGGCGCCTCGGGCGTCACGGGTGCCGGCTTCATCACCCTGGCGGCGACGCACTCGGCGATCCCC
>NZ_JBKFAP010000131.1:0-318 GCF_053345715.1 Methylobacterium sp. D48H | reverse complement strand
AGGAGCACCAGCAGGAACGCGCCGGCCACGAGCGTCGAGAGGCGCCCGCGGGCACCCGACGAGACGTTGATCACCGACTGGCCGATCATCGCGCAGCCGCCCCTGCCGCCGAACAGGGCCGAGGTCATGTTGGCCACGCCCTGGCCCATGCACTCGCGATTCTTGTCGCTGCCCGTGTCGGTCATGTCGGCGACGATCTGCGCCGTGAGCAGGCTCTCCAGCAGGCCGACCGCGGCGAGCGTCGCCGCGTAGGGCAGGAGGATCCGCAGGGTCTCGAGGGTGAGGGGCACGTCCGGCAGGGCGAAGCCCGGCAGCGCC
>NZ_JBKFAP010000130.1:0-319 GCF_053345715.1 Methylobacterium sp. D48H | reverse complement strand
GTCCAGCAGAAATGGGCGGCCGCGGCCCGGATCGAGGCGATCACCCGCCAGCCGGGCTTCTCGGAGTTCTTCCTGCCGCGGGGCCGGGCGCCGGATGTCGGCGTGCTGGTGACCTTCCCGGGCGCCGAGAAGACCCTTCGGCTGATCGGCGAGACCAAGGGCGAGGCCTTCTACCGGGGCGAGATCGCCGAGGCGCTCGCCGCGCACGCGCGGGCCAACGGCGGCGCGATGACCGCCGCCGACCTCGCGGCGTTCCGCCCCGAATGGGTCACGCCGACCGCGAAGGACTATCACGGCTACACGCTGCACGAGATCCCGC
>NZ_JBKFAP010000013.1:0-144910 GCF_053345715.1 Methylobacterium sp. D48H | reverse complement strand
CTCTTCGCGAGGTCGATACCGACCGTAGCAAGCTCGGACATGGGTGGCTCCTCAGCTTGAGGCGACAACATCCCGACTATGCCCGAACGCAAAGCCGGGAGCAGGAGCCATCCACACCATCAATCGAGATGGCGTTCTCGAAGTTGAAGGCGGGGCTGCGCAAGGCCGCGGCGCGCACGCGCGAAGGGCTCTGGACCACAATCGGGCGGCTCGTCGATGCCGTTACGCCCGACGAGGCCGCAAACTTCTTCGTCGCGGCAGGATACGACCTCGATTAAACCGAAACCGCTCTAGCGCGGGATGCGCCCATCCCGACCGACGGCCTCGTCCCGAGGTGGCCGTGTCGGGGGGCCTCGAGGGCGAATTCCAGAGAGCGCGCGGCGCCTGGAGGCCGCCTTCGAGACCTCCGCCGCGCTCCGCACCGCGGGATGAGGGGCCGGGTCGGACGCGCCTGCAGGATCGACAGCGCGATCCTGCAACGCGGCGGGAAAGGAAAGCCCCGCGCTCAGCGGTAGCCGTAGCGGCTCTTGGCGGCGGCGAGCAGGTGCAGGGCCTCGCCCGACTTGCCGGCCGAGCATTCCGCGGCGGCGTGGGCGAGGTCGGCGCTGAAGCGGTCGCCCACCGGCTTGTTGAGGTTGCCGGTGGCCACGTCGCTGTCGACGATCGCCTTCGTGCGGGCGATCTCCGGGCCGCAGCCGCTGCCCGTGGGCAGGGCCAGGGGCGCCGGCACGATCGGCGATGGCTCGGTCACCGCGGGCGTGGCGCGCTGCTGGCAGGCGCCCAGCGCCGCGACGGCGAGGGCGACGAGGCTGAGGCGCATCGGGAGGCGGGACGCGGGCACGGCGATCATCCTGTTGGGGCGCGAGGGGCAGCGCCGCCGAGGTTCTGAGCCGAGCTTGGCGGTGGGTCAATCGCCCCGGCGACATGCCGAAGGGGTGCGGAGCGCGGGACGCGGAGCGCCTCAAACGCGCGATTCCGCCGCTGCCGGAGGGACTTGGTGCGCGCCGCCGGTATCCTGCACCGGCGGCGCGCTCCGAATCGTGACGGGCTTACTTCGCCTTTTCGGCGAGCGCCTTCAGGCCGGAATCGTAGATGCCCTGGATCGCGTCGGTGGCGACCGTGTCCGGCGCGCCCTTGGCGTTGAAGGTCCCGGTCCAGGTCACCTTCGAGCCGGAGCCCTCGGGAGCGACCGAGAGGGTCGACTTGTAGTCGGAGACCGGCAGCGGGCTCTCCAGGATCGTGTAGGTGTAGCTCATCACCTTGTCGTCCCGGGAGACCTGCTCCTCTTTGATGGTGCCGCCACCCTTCAGGCTCAGCGTGCGGACCTTCATGCCGTCCTTGTCGGACAGGGCGCATTTCTCGATGGCCGGGTGCCAGTCGCCGATGCCGCAGAACTCGCCGATCGTCTGCCAGACCTTGGCCGGGGGCGCGGCGATGTCGGCCGAGCGCGTCACCTCCAGGGCGTAGCCCGGCACGGTGGCCGCGGCGAGCGCCAGGGCGGCGAGGGGAAGGGACCGGCAGAAAGCGAAGGGCATCTCGGGGTGTCTCCGTCCGTCTCAAGTCGCGGCAGGGGCCGCGCAGGCTCTGATGGCCGCGCAGGAGCTAGGCCGGGAGGGGGCGCTCGGCAATGGGCGGGCGCTGCGGCGCATGACTTTCGCGCTCAGACGACGCGGCCGGTGATCGTCCGCGCGCAGGGGCACGTCGTGGCGCCGATCGGCCGACACGGGGTCCGGGCCGCGATCCGGCCTACCAGCCGTCCGTCTCGTCGGCGTCGGTCGGGTAGCCGTAGACCGTGGCGGGCGCGTAGGCGGGCGCGTAGGTGGCCCGGGCCGCCGGGCGGTAATAGGCCGGCACCGACCGGCGCCCCATCTGATCGCTGTTCGCCAGCAGGTCGTCCGGCTCGTAGGGGCTGCGGTTCCGGGCGAGCCGGGTGCCGCGCCGGCCGCGCTCCGCCATCGGGACATCCGCTCCCTCGATCACCACCCGTGTCCGACCCATGCCCTGGCTCTTCACGAGATTGAACAGGGTCGCGGCGTTGCGCACCGACAGGCGCACGCAGCCGTGCGAGGCCGCGCGTCCCAGGCTCCGGACGTGGTTGGTGCCGTGGATGGCGTGGCCCTGCGTCGTGAAGAACATCGCGAAGGGCATCGGCGCGTCGTCCCACTCCTTCGAGAAGTGCGTGCGCTCCATCCGGAACGGGCGGTAGGCGCCGGACGGGGTGTCGTAGCTCGCGACGCCGGTCGAGACCGGCCAGGAATAGCGCGGCTGGCCGTCGACCGAGACCTCCATGCGCTGGGTGGTCTTGTCGACGTTGACGAGCACGTCCGCGCTGGCCGTCGCGGGGATCCCCGCGCACAGGAGCAGCCCGGACAGGGCGGAGATCAGACCGATACGCATGAGCGACTCCGACTCGAGACGCGCCTCGAGAAACCGCGACGGTTTGCCGTCACGCTAAAGCCCCGGCAACACCGAGGTTCCGGCCCGCCGTGCCGCTGCGTAGTCACGCTTTGCTGAGCGCCGTGCCGGCGCGCTCACGGCGCCGCGGCCATGCCGGAGATCCGGCGGATCGCGGCCTCGGCCTCTTCGGCGATGCGCAGGACGAGGTCGCCGGCGCCCGGCAGGTCGTCGATCAGCCCCACGGCCTCGCCGACCGTGACGTTGGCGACGTCGTAGTCGCCCGCCGCGTCGGCATCCTCCACGTCCCGGCGCCGCTCCGCCGAGGCCGCGCGCAGCGCGTCCTCGCGGCCGTGCCACGTCTCGATGAAGGTGTTGCGCAGGAGCCGCCCGGTATAGGGCGCCGGCCAGGCCCGCTGGCGGGCGATGTCGTAGACCTGCGTGCGGATCGTGTCGTCGCCGGTGGCGGCGAGAACCCGCTGCTTCGCGGCCGGGTGGATCAGCGCCTCCCGGCTGGCCCAGAACCGCGTCCCCATCAGGACACCGTCAGCCCCCAGCGCCAGGGCGGCGGCGAGACCGCGCCCGTCCGCGATGCCGCCCGCCGCGAGGAGCAGCGTCTCGGGGCGCTCGCGGGCGATCAGGTCGGCGACCGCCGGCACGAACGCCGCGGTGCCGCGGGCGGCGAGGCCGTGGCCGCCGGCCTCCGTCCCCTGCGCCACCACCGCGGCCGCACCGACCTCCAGGGCACGCCTCGCATGCGCCAGGGTGTGCACCTGGCAGATCAGCGGCACGCCGGCGGCGCGGATCCGGTCCGCGAAGGGCGCGGGATCCGCGAAGGAGAGCATCAGGGCCGCGGGCGACCGGGCGAGCGCCGCGTCGAGGAGCGACGGGTCCCGGGCCATCGACCACGTGATGAAGCCGCAGCCGACCCGCTGATTGCCCGCGTGGGCGAATTCCCGGTCGAGCGTCGCGTGGTCGCCGTAGCCGCCGCCGATCAGGCCGAGGCCGCCGGCGGCGCTCACCGCTGCCGCGAGGGCGCCCCCCGAGGCCGGGTCCATGGGGGCCAGCACGATCGGGTGCCGCAGCCCGAAGGCGTCGGTGAGTCTGGTCCTCAAGGCCATGGGTCCCCTCCCCGGAAAGCGTCTCGGTTGTGCGCGCCGCCCGCCAGGGATTAACGCTCGCGCGACGGCGGAAAAAATGATTCCTTCTGAAGGAAGGCATCGGAAAAGCAGATGGCATGAACAGCACCGACCTGATGTTCTTCGCGGCGGTGGCCGAGACCGGCGGCATCGGGCGGGCGGCGGCGCGGCTCAACACCGTCCAGTCCAACGTCACCGGCCGGATCCGCGCCCTGGAGCAGGCCCTGCGCGTGCCGCTGTTCCACCGCGGAAGCCGCGGGGTGACGCTGACCCGGGCGGGGGAGCGGCTCCTGCCCTACGCGCTCCAGGTCGGGCAGCTGCTCGCGGAGGCGCGCCACGCCCTGCTGGCCGAGGGCGAGCCGCGCGGCCCCCTGCGGATCGGCGCCATGGAGACGACCGCGGCCCTGCGCCTGCCCGGCCCGCTCGCGGATTTCGCCGCGCGCCACCCGGAGGTGGACATCGAGCTGGAGACCGGCCCGACCGAGCACCTGATCGCCCGGGTCCTCGACCGGAGCCTGGAGGGGGCCTTCGTGGCCGGCCCGGTCGCGCAGGCCGACCTCGTCGGGCTCCCGGTCTTCACGGAGGAGCTGGTGCTGGTGGCGCACCCGGCCGTCGGCGACCTCGCGGCGCTGCTCGACCGGCTGGCCCGGGCGCGCGACGCGAAGGTGCTCGTGTTCCGGGCCGGCTGCTCGTACCGGAGGCGCCTGGAGGACTTTCTGGGGCGCCAGGGCCTCGTGCACGTGCGGCGCATGGAGTTCGGCACCCTCGACGGCATCCTCGGCTGCGTGGCGGCCGGCCTGGGCGTGACCCTGGTGCCCCGCGCCGTGGCAGAGCCGGCGCACCGCGCGGGCCGGGTCTCGGTTCACCCGGTGCCCGACGGGGACGGGCACGTCCCGACGCTGCTGGTCCACCGCGCCGACGACCGGCCGAGCGCGGCCTTCGCGCGGTTCGCCGAGCAGGTGCGGACGGCGCTCCCGGATGTAACTTAGGCTCCCGGCTCCGGCACGGACCGTGCCCTTGGCAACCGCCGGTTGACAGCGGCCCGGGCCCCGGCGCTTCCTCCCGGCCGCAGACGGTTCGGAGTTCCCATGGCCCTCGACCCCACCCTCGCCGCCGAGATCGAAGCCTCCGTGGCGGAGGGCTTCGCCGATCAGGTCGCCCACACGCAGGCGCTGGTCCGGTTCGCCTCCCTGCGCGGGGAGGAGCATGCTTGCCAGGACTACGTCTTCGACCAGTTCCGCGCCCGGGGCTACGCAACCGAGCGCTTCGCCATGGACCGGGCCGCGATCGCGGCCCATCCGGGCGGCTCGAAGATCGACGCGGCGCACCATTCTGACGCGCCGATCGTGGTCTGCCACCACCGGCCGGGCACCGAGACCGGCCGCTCCCTGATCCTGCAGGCCCATGTCGACGTGGTGCCGCCGGGGCCCGGCGACCTCTGGACCCACCGGCCCTTCGATCCGGTGATCCAGGGCGATTGGATGTATGGCCGCGGCGCCGGCGACATGAAGGCCGGGCACGCCGCCAACCTGTTCGCCCTCGATGCGCTCGCCCGCCTCGGCCTCCAGCCGGCGGCCTCCGTGACGGTGCAGTCGGTGGTCGAGGAGGAATCCACCGGCAACGGCGCCCTGATGACCCATCTGCGCGGCTACCGGGCCGACGCGGTGCTGATCCCCGAGCCGGAGGACGAGAAGCTCGTCCGCGCCAATACCGGCGTACTCTGGTTCACCGTCGAGGTGCGGGGCGTGCCGGTCCATGTCCGCGAGATGGGCGCGGGCGCCAACGCCATCGACGCCACCTACCGGGTGATTGGCGCGCTGCGCGACGTGGAGGCCCGCTGGAACGCCGAGAAGGCGGCGCACCCGCATTTCGAGACCGAGGACCACCCGATCAACCTGAACATCGGCAAGATCGAGGGCGGCGACTGGGCCTCCTCGGTCCCGGCCTGGTGCCGGATCCACTGCCGGGTGGCGCTCTACCCGGGCGTGACCGCCGCCCAGGCCGCCGCCGAGATCGAGGCCGCGGTGGCGTCCTTCGCCCGCACCGACCCGTTCCTGGCCAACAGCCCGCCGCGGGTGGTCTTCAACGGCTTCTTCGCCGAGGGCTACGTGCTGGAGGAGGGCTCGGAGGCCGAGGCCGTGCTCGGCCGTGCCCACGAGCGGGCGATCGGCTCACCGCTCCAGAGCTTCATGACGGCGGGCTACCTCGATACTCGGGTGCATGCCCTCTACGACCGGGTGCCGGCCCTCTGCTACGGCCCGACCTCTCAGAACATCCACGGCTTCGACGAGCGCGTGAGCCTCGCCTCGGTGAAGCGGATCACGACCGCCATGGCGCTGTTCGTGGCCGAGTGGTGCGGGACCGAGCGCAAGGCGGGGTGAGCCGCCGTCCTTGCGAGCGCAGCGAAGCAATCCAGGGTCGCGCCGCCCTGGGTCGCGTCGCTTCGCTCGCGATGACGGCGGTGCTCGCCGTCAGGGGATCAGCCGGTCCGCGCGGAGCTGGGCGAACAGGTCGTCGAACGCGTCGTCGGACGGCTGGTAGGTCGTGAAGCCGAGGCGGCGGCTCTTGCTCATGTCGGTGACGACCTCGATCGGCCGGCCGAGATCGGCATCCGTGTGCCAGGGAGAGGCCAGCTTGGTGAGATCCGGCTCGGCGAGGCCGTAACGGGCCGCGATCTCGGCCCAGGCCGGGCCGTCCTGCGCCATCCGGGGCTCGAGCGGCCGGTGCGTGCCGTCGAACGGCACCGCCTCGATCCCGAACCAGGCGGCGATCCGGCCCCACATCCAGCTCCAGCGGAAGACGTCGCCGTTCACGACGTTGAACGCCTCGTTGGCGGCCCTCTGTTCCGTCGACGCCCAGAGCAGCTGGCGGGCGAGCAGCCGCGCGTCGGTCATGTCGGTGAGGCCGTTCCACTGCGCGGCCGAGCCCGGGAAGATGAAGGGCCGGCCCAGCTCCCGGCACAGGGTGGCGTAGCAGGCGAGCGTCGTGCCCATGTTCATGGCGTTGCCCACCGCCTTGCCGATGATCGTGTGCGGGCGGTGGACGCTCCAGGTGAAGCCGTCGCGGGCGGCGGCCGCGAACACGGCATCCTCCTGCGCGTAGTAGAAGTTCTCGATGTCGAGGCGGCCCTGGTCCTCGCGGAACGGCGTCTGCGGCAGGGTGCCTTTGCCGTAGGCCTCGAACGGGCCGAGATAGTGCTTCAGCCCGGTCACCAGGGCGACGTGGCGGACGCTCTTCTTCGGGCGCAGGGCATTGAGCAGGTTCTCCACCATCGCCCGGTTGACCCGGATCATCTCCGCCTCGGTCGGCCGCCGCTGCCAGGTCGCCAGGAACACGTGGCTCGGGGCGAGGTCGGAGAGCGCCTCCTCCAGGGAGGCCGGATCCTGCAGGTCGCCGGTCACCGGCGCGACGCCGTCCTGCCGCACCGGGTGACGGGCGAGGCCCGCGACCGTCCAGCCTTCCTGGGTCAGCAGCGCCGCGGTGGCGCTGCCGACGATCCCGCTGGCGCCGACGATCAGGGCGGTGTTCGACATGGAAACCCTCGTGCCCGGCCCAAATCCGGGTCCGGGGCAGATGGGCGCGGGTGGTGTCGTGACAACCCCGACGCGCGGCGCGGACGCCTGTGCGGCGCGCAAGGGTTGTGTGATCGCGAGCCCCACGTCATCGCGAGCGGAGCGAAGCGACCCAGGGCAGCGCGCGGTTTCGAAGCATGGCGCGACCCTGGATTGCTTCGCTCCGCTCGTGAAGACGGAGGCTCTCAGGCGACCCGGTCGATCGCCGCGCCCAGGATGTCGACGATCTCGCCGATCTGGCCGCGCTCGATGATCAGCGGCGGCGACAGGGCGATGATGTCGCCGGTCACCCGGGTGAGCAGGCCGCGCTCGAAGCAGTCCACGAACACCTCGTAGGCGCGCTTGCCCGGCGCGTCCGGCCGCGGCGCCAGCTCGACGCCGGCGACGAGCCCGATGGTGCGGATGTCGACGACGCCCTTGCGCCCGCGCAGATCGTGGATCGCCGCCGCCCAGTCGTCGGCGATGTCGGCGACGCGGGTCAGCAGCCCCTCCTCCCGGTAGATGTCGAGCGTCGCGAGGCCGGCCGCGCAGGCGATCGGGTGCCCGGAATAGGTGTAGCCGTGGAACAGCTCGATCCCGTCCGGGCCCTGCATCAGGCCGTCGTGGACCGCGCGGCTCGCGAAAACCGCGCCCATCGGCACCGTGCCGTTGGTCAGGCCCTTGGCGCTGGTCACGAGGTCAGGGACGACACCGAAGAAGTCAGTCGCGAAGGGCGCGCCGAGGCGGCCGAAGCCGGAGATGACCTCGTCGAAGATCAGCAGGATGCCGTGCTTCGTGCAGATCTCGCGCAGGCGCTCGAGGTAGCCCTTCGGCGGGATCAGCACGCCCGTGGAGCCCGCCACCGGCTCGACGATGCAGGCCGCGATGGTCTCGGCGCCGTGGAGCGCCACCAGCCGCTCCAGATCCTCGGCGAGCTCCGCCCCGTGCTCGGGCTGGCCCTTCACGAAGGCGTTGCGGGCCGGATCGTGGGTGTGGCGCAGGTGGTCGGTGCCGTTGAGAGTCGGAAAGACCCGCCGGTTCGACACGATGCCGCCGACCGACAGGCCGCCGAAGCCGACGCCGTGATAGCCGCGCTCGCGGCCGACGAGCCGGGTCCGCGTGCCCTGCCCGATCGCCCGCTGGTAGGCGAGCGCGATCTTGAGGGCGGTGTCGACCGATTCCGAGCCGGAATTGGTGAAGAACACCCGGTCGAGGCGCTTGTCCGGACCGCCCGGGGCGATCTCGGCCAGCCGCTCGGCGAACTCGAAGGCGACGGGGTGACCCATCTGGAAAGTCGGGGCGAAGTCGAGGGTCGCGAGCTGACGCTCCACCGCGGCGGCGATGCCCCGCCGCCCGTGGCCGGCATTGACGCACCAGAGGCCCGCGGAGCCGTCGAGGACCTTGCGGCCGTCGTCGGCGGTGTAGTGCATGCCCTCGGCCGACACGAGCAGGCGCGGCGCCGCCTTGAACTGGCGGTTGGCCGTGAACGGCATCCAGAAGGCGTCCATCGCGGGCGTGTTGCGGAGCGGATGGTCGGTCATGGGCGGTTCTCCGGGGCGGGCAGCGCGGCTCGGGCGGCGGGACCAGGGGACACCTTCGCCGATCGGGCAACAAGTCCTTTTCTGGTCGCCGCCAACCCCTTGCAGGATCGGGGCCGCGGGTGGCACCGTTGCGGGATCCGCAACACCTGAAACGGGCCCTGGCCGGATGAGCATCGATGTCGGCGCGCGCCTGCGCTTCGTTCGGGCCCGCCACGGCCTGTCGCAGCGGACGCTGGCCAAGCGGGCCGGCGTGACCAACTCGGCGATCTCGCTGATCGAGGCCAACCGGGTGAACCCGTCGGTGGGCGCCCTGAAGCGGATCCTCGACGGGGTGCCGATCGGCATGGCCGAGTTCTTCGCCCTGGAGCCGGAGCCGGAGCGCAAGGCGTTCTTCGCCGCCGAGGACCTCACCGAGATCGGCCGCCGAGCCGCCAAGGGGGCGATCTCGTACCGTCAGGTCGGCGACAGCCTGTTCGGGCGCAAGCTCCAGATCCTCAAGGAGCGCTACGAGCCGGGCGCCGATACCGGCCGGGTGCCGCTCTCCCACGAGGGCGAGGAGGGTGGCATCGTGCTCTCCGGGCGCCTGGAGGTCACGGTGGATGCCGAGCGCCGGATCCTCGGCCCCGGCGACGCCTACAGCTTCGACAGCCGCCGCCCGCACCGGTTCCGCTGCGTCGGGCCCAACCCCTGCGAGGTGGTGAGCGCCTGCACGCCGCCGAGCTTCTGAGACGGAGCCCGGCTGCGGCGGATGAAACGCCCGCCCTGTCGCGTGCAGGCGTTGCGGTCGGCCGGCAGAGTGGCGCATGCAGGGCGGCGTTTGAATTCATAATGCCGCGCGAGGATCGATGGCCGTCACGACCGCAAGCCCGGCCGCCGGGCCCGGACAGAACCAGTCGGCGCGCGCGGCGCTCGCGGCCTTCGTGGGCACCACGATCGAGTGGTACGATTTCTTCATCTACGGCACGGCGGCGGCCCTGGTGTTCGGGCCGCTCTTCTTCACGGCGGAATCGCCCTACATCGCGACGCTCTCGGCCTTCGGCACCTTCGCGGTCGGCTTCCTCGCACGGCCGCTCGGCGGCCTGATCTTCGGGCATCTCGGCGACCGGTTCGGGCGCAAGCGCGCCCTGGTGGCGACGCTCGTGATGATGGGCATCGCGACCTCGTGCATCGGGCTCCTGCCGACCTACGCCTCGGTCGGCCTGTGGGCGCCGGTGATGCTGGTGGTCCTGCGGCTGATCCAGGGTCTCGCGGTCGGCGGCGAGTGGGGTGGGGCGGTGCTGATGGCCGCCGAGCACGCGCCGGCCGGGCGCAACACTTTCTTCGCCTCCTTCGCGCAGCTCGGCAGCCCGGCCGGGCAGATCCTGTCGCTGCTGGCCTTCCGGCTCGCGGGCCTGCTCGACAAGGAGAGCTTCCTGACCTGGGGCTGGCGGGTGCCGTTCCTCGTCAGCATCCTGCTGCTCGGCGTCGGGCTCGCGATCCGCCTCGGCGTCGCGGAATCCCCGGCCTTCGAGAAGGCCCGGGCCGCCGGCGGGCCGCCGCCGGCGCCGGTGCGCGAGGTGCTGACGACCTGCCTGAAGCCGGTGCTGCTGGCGGCGGGGGCCAACACCTTCGCGATCGCCTCGGTCTACCTGTTCAACACCTTCATGATCGCGTTCACCACGCAGTATCTCGGCATCGCGCGGGCGACGATCCTCGACGCCCTGCTGATCGCCGCCGTGGTCCAGCTGGTGATGACCCCGGTGGGCGCCCGGATCGCCGAGCTGATCCGCAACGAGCGGCTGTTCCTCCAGGGGACGCTGGTCTGGGCGATGCTGGCCCCCTACCCGCTGTTCTGGCTGGTCGAGACCAAGTCTGTGCCGCTGATCGTGCTGGGTCTCGCCCTCAACGTGGTCGGCAGCGCGACCTTCTACGCGGTGATCGCCGGCTACCTCGCGGGCGCGTTCCCGACGCGGGTGCGCTACACGGCGATCTCCATCGCCTATCAGTTCTGCGGCGCGCTCGCCGGCGGTCTGACGCCGATCGTCGGCACCGTGCTGGCCGAGCGCTTCCAGGGCCACTGGTGGCCGATCGCGGTGTTCGGCACGGCGCTGGCCGGTGTGTCGTTCCTGTGCGTCACGGCGATCGGCGGCTACCGGGCCCGCCAGCGGGGCTTCCTGGACGGGTGAGCGCGACCGGTCAAAGGCGCCGGATCCGGGTAACGCGGGATTCAGACCGGTGGTCCAGGATCGGCGGCATGGATTCGATCGCCGCAGCCGCCGTCCAGATGCTGGGTTCGTCCCAGAACCAGCAGATCGGCATCGCCGTCGCCAAGCAGCAGCTCTCCGCCGACAAGGCGGTCGCCGGGCTGGTGGCGGACAGCGCCGCCCAGGCGGCGAGCGCCGGCCCGCCGGCCCCTCCCGGACAGGGCCAGAGCGTCGACCTGCGGGTCTGACGGAAGCCCCGCGCTCCGCTTTCCGGGCCTCGCGCGATCCCGGGTCGCTGCGCTGCGCGCGATGACGGCGGGCTCCTCGGCGGCCTGTGAGCGGCCGCCCCTACCCGAAGCCGTAGAGCCGCCGCGGGTTGTCGACGAAGACCATCCGGCGCCTGTCCGCGTCCGGCACCCAGTCGGCCATCAGGTCGAGGAGTTCGCGCGTCCGCGGCGGCCCGTCCCAGGCGGCCACGTGCGGCCAGTCCGAGCCCCAGAGGCAGCGTTCCGGCGCGGCGTCGTTGAGCGCCCGGGCGAAGGGGATCGTGTCGGCGTAGGGGGGCCCGGTCACGGAGTCCCGGAAGGCGCCCGAGAGCTTCACCCAGTTGCCGTCGGCGACGAGGCCGAGCAGCGCCCGGAACCCCAAATGGTCCACGCCCGCCGAGGTCGGCATGTGGCCCATATGGTCGAAGACCAGCGGCACGGGCAGCCGCGCCAGGCGGCCGGCGATCGGCGGCAGCTCGCGGGCATCGAGCAGGAACTGGAGGTGCCAGCCCATCTCGCGGGCGAGCGCCCCGTAGGACTCGACCGCGTCGAGCCCGACCCCGCCGCCGAACAGGACGTTGAGGCGCAGGCCGACCACGCCGGCCTCCTTCAGCGCGGCGAGTTCCGCGTCGGGCAGGCCGAGCGGGATCACCGCGACGCCGCGCAGGCGCCGCCGGTGGGCGCGCAGCGTCTCGACCATCAGCCGGTTGTCGGTGCCGTGCACGCTGACCTGGATCAGCACGCCGTTGGCCATGCCGGTCCCGTCGAGCATCGCCAGATACCGCTCGGCCGGCGCCGCCGGGGGCGTGTAGCTGCGGCCCGCCACCAGCGGGTAGTCCGGCGGAAGGCCGATCACGTGGGCGTGCGTGTCGACCGCACCCTCCGGCACGGCGTAGCGGGTCGGGCCTTCCGGATGCGGGTCTGGGGCGGGGCAGTCTCGGATCTCGGGCATGATCAGGAATCCGCGTGCAGGACCTTGCCGCGCGTCTCGGGCAGCGCGAAGGCCGCCAGGAAGAAGATCCCGTAGGCGACGGCCGCGAAGATCGCGATGGCCGAGGCGAGACCGGCGCGCTCCGCGAGGTAGCCGACCAGCGCCGGGAACAGGGCGCCGATGCCGCGGCCGAAATTGTAGCAGAACCCCTGCCCCGAGCCGCGCAGGCGGGTCGGGTACAGTTCGGTCAGGAAGGCGCCCATGCCGGAGAAGTAGCCGGAGGCGAAGAAGCCCAGCGGGAAGCCCAGCACCCAGAGCACGCCGTTCGAGAGCGGGATCTGCGTGTAGGCCACGATCACCGCGATGGCGCCCAGCGAGAAGATCAGGAACAGCGGCCGCCGGCCGAGCCGGTCGGCGAGCCACGCGCCCACGAGGTAGCCGGTGAACGAGCCGATGATCAGGGCCGCGAGGTAACCGGTGGAGGACACGATCGACAGGTGGCGCTCGGTGGTCAGGAAGCGCGGCACCCAGGTGGTGATCGCGTAGTAGCCGCCCTGGCAGCCCGCCGCCGCCAGGGAGGCGAGCAGGGTGGTCTTGAGGATCGGACCTGAGAAGATCTCCCAGATCTGCGGCCGGTCGCCCGTGGCGGCGGCCCGGGCACGGGATTCGGCGGCGACCTCCGGCTCCTTCACGTAGCGGCGCAGGTAGAAGACCAGCAGCGCCGGCAGCGCGCCCACCGCGAACATCCAGCGCCACGCGGTCTCGGGCGGCAGAAGCGAGAACAGTACCGCCTGCGACAGCACCGCGAGGCCCCAGCCGATCGCCCAGCCGGACTGGACCGAGCCCACCGCCCGGCCGCGATACTCGGCCCGGATCGTCTCGCCGATCAGCACGGCGCCGGCCGCCCACTCGCCGCCGAAGCCGAGGCCGAGCAGCGCCCGCGCGATGAGCAGCTGCTCGAAGTTCTGCACGAAGGCGCAGAGCAGGGAGAACAGCGAGAACCAGAGGATCGTGATCTGCAGCGTCAGCACCCGGCCGATGCGGTCGGCGACGAAGCCCGCGAGCCAGCCGCCGAGCGCCGAGGCCAGCAGCGTCACCGTGGCGGCGAGCCCGGCCGTGCCGGCATCGACGTGCCACAGCGCCATGATCGTGCCGATCACCAGCGGGTAGATCATGAAGTCCATGCCGTCGAGGCACCAGCCGGCGGCGCATGCCCAGAAGGTGTGCCGCTCCGGCGGCGTCATCGATCGGTAGAAGGCGGTGAGGCTGGCGTCGCGGATCTCGACCGCGTCCACGCCCGAGGGCCCCTGCCCGGTTGCTGAACTCATCACCGCCTCCCGCCGCCCGATACCAGTATCAGCGTCCCGGGCAGAGCTGTCCAACGATGCGGCGGATCACGCAAGCAACCGGAAAGGAAAAGGCCGCCCGGAGGCGGCCTGTCCCGTTCTTTTCACACTCGATCGACGCTCAGTAGCAGCGCTCGACGAGAACCCGGCGGTAGCCGTAGGGCGTCCAGCGCACCCGCGGGACCGTGTAGCAGCCGCCGCCGTAGCCGTAATCGTATGCCGCCGGGGCGTAGTAGCCGCCGTAGCCGTAACCCGGATAGCCGTAGCCACCGTAGCCGCCGTAGAGACCACCGGCCGCGAGGCCGAGCCCGACACCGAGGCCCAGGCCGCCGAGCCCGTAGCCGTACCCGCCGCGGTAGCCGTAACCGCCGCGCCAGCCATAGCCCCGGCCGTAGAAGCCGCGGCCGTAGCCGAAGCCGCCCGGACGGAAGCCGACGCCCCGGAAGCCGCCGCCGAAGCCGCCGTTGCGGAACCCGCCGAAGCCGCCGCCGCGGAAGCCGCCGCCGAACCCGCCACCGTGGAAGCCGCCGCCGAAACCGCCGCCATGGAAGCCGCCGCCGCCGAAGCCGCGCGCGTCCGCGCTGGCCGGCGCCAAGGCCAGAGCACCCGCCGCCAGCAGGGCCGAGCCGAGCACTGCACCCTTCATCACGTCATCTCCGTGGAAACACGCCCTCTGCGGCTAAGAACGCTCGAACCGGTAAAACGGTCCAGCCCCGGCCGCGGCGCGCGGTCGCGAGACGCACCCGGCCGCGTCCGGACCCATGCGGGCGCGGCTCGGACACGAAATTCGCCGCTTTCCAGGGCGAAGGGCGGCCCGAACGAGCTTCGCCGTCCCCGACTCGCCGTCCCCGAGCTGCCTGGAACGAATGATGATGCTGCGCCCGGCTCACGCCCTCTTGATCACGCTGCTCGCCCTCGCGGCCCCGGCCCGGGCGGCCGCCCCGGCCGCGACGGAGCCCTGCCGGGCGGTCGAGGCGCAGGGTGAGACGTTCACGGTCTGCACCATCGACCTCCGGAAGCAGCGGCTGCGGCTGTTCTGGCTCCAGGACGACGGCAAGCCCTACGGCGCCCTCGGCACCCTCGCCGAGAAGCAGGGCGGTCGCCTCGCCTTCGCGATGAACGCCGGCATGTACGACAAGGATCAGGCGCCGGTCGGCCTCTACGTCGAGAACGGGCACGAACTGAAGCGCGTCTCCACGGCGGACGGGCCGGGTAATTTCCACCTGAAGCCCAACGGGATCTTCTGGCTGAAGGGTGAGCGCGCCGGGGTGGTCGACACGTCCCGCTACCTGCGGGCGAAGATCCGGCCGGATTTCGCCACGCAGTCCGGGCCGATGCTGGTGATCGACGGCCAGATCCACCCGAAGATCGCCGCCGACGGGCCGAGCCAGAAGATCCGCAACGGCGTCGGCGTGCCCGGCGACGGGCACGTGGCGATCTTCGCGATCTCCGAGCGCCCGGTGACCTTCGGCGCCTTCGCGCGGCTGTTCCGCGACGATCTCGGCTGCCGGAACGCCCTGTTCCTCGACGGCTCGGTCTCCAGCCTCTACGCACCGAACCTCGGCCGCACCGACATCAGCCGCCCTCTCGGGCCGCTGGTCGGCGCGCTGCCGCGGTGAGGGCCGCCCTCAGCGCTGGCCGAAGGCCGTGTCTTTGAACAGGTCCTTGTACTCCCGCGGCTGCGAGCGCCAGTACTGCTTGGGGGCGCGCACCCGGGCGCCGAGCTCGGCGGCGGCGTGCCAGGGCCAGCGCGGATCGTACAGCATCGCCCGGGCGAGCGAGATCGCGTCCGCCCGGCCCTCCTGCAGGATCGTCTCCGCCTGCCGGGCCTCGGTAATCAGCCCGACCGCGATAGTGGTGAGCCCGGTCTCCGCCTTGATCCGCTCGGCGTAGGGCACCTGATAGCCCGGCCCGAGCCTGATCGCCTGCTTGGGCGAGACGCCGCCCGTGGAGACGTGGATCGCCGGCGATCCCGCCCGCTTGAGCGCCTGGGCCAGCTCCACCGTCTCGTCGAGATCCCAGCCGTCCTCGACCCAGTCGGTGGCCGAGACCCGCAGCCAGACCGGGCTGCCGGCGGGCACGACATCCCGCACCGCGTCGTAGACCTCCAGGGGGAAGCGCATGCGGTTGGCGAGGCTGCCGCCGTATTCATCTGTCCGCTTGTTGGCGATCGGCGACAGGAACTGGTGCAGCAGGTAGCCGTGGGCGCCGTGCAGCTCGACGGCCTCGATACCGAGGCGCACGGCCCGCTTGGCGGTGGCCACGAACTGGTCGCGGACGCGCTTCAGGTCGGCGGCGTCGAGGGCGTGGGGCGGGACCTCGCCCTCGCCGTGCGCGACCGCCGAGGGCGCCTCGGTGCGCCAGCCGTAGGCGTGCTCCGGCGGGATCTGCTGGCCACCGGCCCAGGGGGCCTCGCTGGAGGCCTTGCGCCCGGCGTGGGCGATCTGGATGCAGACCGGGATCGGCGCGTACTCGCGCACGGCGTCGAGCACGCGTGCCAGCGCCCGCTCGCAGCCGTCGTTGTAGAGGCCGAGATCCCAGGCGGTGATCCGCGCCTCCGGGGAGACCGCGGTGGCCTCAAGGGTCAGCAGGCCGGCCCCCGACATGGCGAGCTGGCCGAGATGCATCATGTGCCAGTCGGTCGCCTCGCCGTCCCGCGCCGAGTACTGGCACATCGGCGCGACGAGGATGCGGTTCTCGAGCGTGAGCGCGTCGAGTGTCAGCGGTTCGAACAGGCGAGCGGTCATCGGCAACTCCTGGTGGAGGGTTCACTCTGGCCCAGGACGGGCGCGGCGGCCAGTGCGGTGCGGCAGAGCACCTCTGCGGGCGGGCGGTGCGGGAACTTGCGGATGTGGCCGCCCGTTTCCTGGCCTGTCGCCGCATCGCGGCAATCGACGCGAACCGCCTGAGGGGGCGAGATCGCCCGAGGTCCAGATGATGCTCACCAGACTCGCCGTCCCGCTCGCCCTGGCCGCCGGCTGCGCCGCCCTAGCGGGCACCGCCCAGGCCCAGCCCGCCGCCTTCGGCGGACCCAAGATGCTGATCCACGGGAATTACTGCGGACCGGGCAACAACGCGCCGCTCCCGCCGATCGACGCCCTCGATGCCGCCTGCGCCCGCCACGACGCCTGCACGCCGAACGGCGGCCTGCCTTCGGAGGCCTGCAATCTCCGCCTGCAACAGGAGGCGACGCTGATCTCGCGCGATCCGCGGCAGCCGCAGGATGTCCGGTCCCTCGCCGGCCTCGTGGCCGCCACCGCGACGCTGATCCCGTCCGAGCCGAACGCCCGGCGCGTCCCGGCCTCGGTCACCACGGGTCCGGCCGCGGGGACCTACGCGCCCGCCCTGACGCAGCCGGCGCCGACGGTCGATATCGACACCGACGACGACGGCGCTGACGCGGATTGAGGCGGGCCGCGATCGCCCGTCAACGCGCAAGCGGCGCGGTCCGGCACCCTACCGGTCCGCGCCGATCCCCCGGTCCTTCAGGCTGTCGCCGATCTCGTCGAGGGCCGCCGCGTCGTCGATCGTCGCCGGCATCGTCCAGGGCTCGTGATCGGCGATGCGCTTCATGGTGGCCCGCAGGATCTTGCCCGATCGGGTCTTGGGCAGCCGCGGCACGGTCAGCGCCAGCTTGAAGGCCGCCACCGGGCCGATCTCGTCCCGCACCTTGGCGACGAGTTCCCGCTCGATCGTCTCGGTCGGCCGGGCGACGCCGGCCTTCAGCACCACGAACCCGCAGGGCACCTCCCCCTTCAGCGCGTCGCGGATGCCGATGACCGCGCATTCCGCCACGTCCGGGTGGCTCGCCAGCACCGCCTCCATGCCGCCGGTGGACAGCCGGTGGCCCGCGACGTTGATGATGTCGTCGGTCCGTCCCAGGACCGTGATGTAGCCGTCGGCGTCGATCACCCCGGCATCCGACGTGTCGTAGTAGCCCGGGAAGGTGGCGAGGTAGCTCGACCGCATCCGGTCGTCCGAGCCCCAGAGGGTCGGCAGGCAGCCGGGCGGCAGGGGTAGGCGGATCGCGATCGTGCCCATGGTCCCCGCCGGAACCGGCTTCCCGCCCTCGTCCAGGACTTCGACCCGGTAGCCCGGCATCGGCACGCAGGTGCTGCCGTGCTTCACCGGCAGGAGGCCGAGGCCCATCGGGTTGCCGGCGATCGGCCAGCCGGTCTCGGTCTGCCACCAGTGGTCGACGACCGGTCGGCCCAGCACGCGCTCGGCCCAGGCGACCGAGTCGGGATCGGCGCGCTCGCCCGCCAGGAACAGGCTGCGGAAGGCCGAGAGGTCGTGATCGGCGATCCGGGCGCCCTTCGAATCCTCCTTCTTGATCGCCCGCAGGGCCGTGGGCGCGGTGAACAGGCAGACCACCCCGTACTCGGCGACCACCCGCCAGAAGGCGCCGGCATCGGGCGTCCCGACGGGTTTCCCCTCGTAGAGGACCGTGGTGCAGCCGTGCAGGAGCGGCGCGTAGACGATGTAGGAGTGGCCGACGACCCAGCCGATGTCGGAGGCGCAGAAGTAGGTCTCGCCGGGCTGAACGCCGTAGAGGTTCGGCATCGACCAGGCCAGGGCGACGAGGTAGCCGCCGGTATCGCGGACCACGCCCTTCGGCTTCCCGGTCGTGCCGGAAGTGTAGAGGACGTAGAGCGGGTCGGTGGCGGCGACCGGCACGCACGCCGCGCTCCGCCCCGCCGCCCGGGCGGCCGCGACGGTCTCACCCCAGTCGCGATCCCGGTCCGCGACGAGGGTCGCAGGCCCTTGCGGGCGCTGGAGGATCAGGCAGGCCTCCGGCTTGTGCCGCGAGGCCGCGATCGCCGCGTCCAGGAGCGGCTTGTAGGCGACCACGCGGTTCGGCTCGATCCCGCAGGAGGCGGCGAGCACCACCTTCGGCGCCGCGTCCTCGATCCGCACCGCCAGCTCGTTGGCCGCGAAGCCGCCGAACACCACCGAGTGGACCGCGCCGAGCCGGGCGCAGGCCAGCATGCCGAACAGCGCCTCGGGCACCATCGGCATGTACAGGATCACCCGGTCGCCCTTGCCGACGCCGAGGTCGGCCAGCACGGCGGCCAGCACCGCCACCTCGTCGCGCAGCGCCCGGTAGGTGATGCTGCGCTTGGTCCCGGTCACGGGCGAGTCGTAGCGGATCGCCACCTGATCCGCCCGGCCCCCGTCCGCGTGGCGGTCGACCGCGTTGTGGCAGGCGTTCAGGGTGCCGTCCGGGAACCAGCGTCCGTAGGGGCCGGAATCCGGCGCGAAGGCCCGCTCCGGCGCCCGCGCCCAGTCGAGGGCCCGCGCCGCACCGAGCCAGAACGCCTCGGGGTCGCGGCAGGCCGATTCGTAGATCTCCGGGTAGCGGCCCGGCAGGCTGGCTCTCGTCATCGGTTGGGCGTTTCCTCGCGGACCGCTCTCCGGCGGCGGGCCGCAGAGTAGCCCATTCTCGCGCGCACGGGAGTGGCCACGGGAGGGAGTGGCCACGGGCGTGACGGCCGCGCCCGGGTCCCGGCGGCCGCGGCTCGGTGCCCCCCAAGAGAAAACCGCCGCACCGGGGCTCCCGATGCGGCGGTCGTCAGCTTGAATTCGCTATCAGATTGGACGTCTCAGGCGTCAGTGCAACGTGTCGTTGCCCGCCTGAAGCTTGTTGATCTCGTCCTTGAGGAGGAGTTTCCGTCGCTTCAGCTCGGCGATGTGGAGGTCGTTCGCCGAAGGTCTGTGGATCGCTTCCTGAATCTCGCGCTCGAGGGCTTCGTGCTTCCGGGCGAGTTGGTTCAGATGCGTCTGCAGCGACATGAGTCGAATCTCCTGTCATCGTTTCGACACAACGAGATTGGCACAGGATGCCGGACCTGTCGAAGCGTTTTCTACAGCTAAGTCTGATGATTGCTTACCGCGCCGCCTTGTCCGGCGCCGGAGCGTGACGCATGCTCTCGGGCGACGAACGGTCTTCGGGTTCTCAGGTGACGATGGCGGACGAGGCGGGTGAGGGTGCGCAGTCGGACCTCCTGGGCGAACTGGCGCGGCTGCGCGAGGAGCACCGGGATCTCGACAGCGCCATCGAGGCGCTGGAGCGCAGCGTCGCCGGAGACCAGCTCCAGATCCAGCGCCTGAAGAAGCGCAAGCTCACGCTGCGCGACCGCATCTATCACATCGAGGACGCGCTCACGCCGGACATCATCGCCTGATGCCGGTGGACGCCCTCCGGCCCCGCCTTGCCGCAGGCCCGCGCCGCCTGTAAGCGCCCTCTTTTGCCGGGATCAACGATGGCGTCGCCTCCTTCGGTCGCGATCATCATGGGTAGCCAGTCCGACTGGGCGACCATGCGTCATGCCGCCGAGACGCTCGACGCGCTCGGCGTACCGTACGACGCGCGCATCGTGTCGGCCCACCGCACGCCGGACCGGCTCGTCGCCTTCGCCAAGGGCGCGGTCGCGGCCGGCCTCAAGGTTGTGATCGCCGGTGCGGGCGGCGCCGCGCACCTGCCCGGCATGGCGGCCGCGATGACCCGCCTGCCGGTCTTCGGCGTGCCGGTGGAGTCGAAGGCCCTCTCCGGCCAGGACAGCCTGCTCTCCATCGTCCAGATGCCGGCCGGCATCCCGGTGGGGACCCTGGCGATCGGCCGGGCCGGGGCGGTGAACGCGGCCCTGCTCGCCGCCGCCGTCCTGGCGCTGACCGACCCGGACCTGGCGGAGCGCCTGGAGGCGTGGCGCGCGGCCCAGAGCGCCTCGGTGGCCGAACGGCCGGTGACGGAAGAGAACGCGTGACGGACAAGATCCTCGGCCCCGGCTCCATCCTCGGCATCGTCGGTGGTGGCCAGCTCGGGCGCATGATCGCGCTCGCGGCGGCCGATTACGGCCTCAAGGCGCATGTCTACGCGCCCGACGCGGACAGCCCCGCCTTCGACGTGGCCGCCCGGACCACCTGCGCGGCCTACGACGACGCCGCGGCGCTGGCGGATTTCGCCCGCAGCGTCGACGTCGTGACCTACGAGTTCGAGAACATCCCGCACGCCACCGCCGACGTCCTCGCGAGGCACGCCGCCCTGCACCCGAACGCGCGCGCGCTCTCGACCACGCAGGACCGGCTCACCGAGAAGGAGTTCATCAACGGCCTGGGCATCCCGACGGCGCCGTTCCGGGCGGTGGACACGCCCGACGACCTCGACCGGGCGATCGAGGTGATCGGCCTGCCGGCCGTGCTCAAGACCCGCCGCTTCGGCTACGACGGCAAGGGGCAGCGCATGCTCCGCGAGCGGGCCGAGGGCGACCGCAACGCCCTGTTCGCCGAGTTCGGCGGCGCGCCGCTGATCCTGGAGGGCTTCGTGCCGTTCGAGCGCGAGGTCTCGGTGGTGGGCGCGCGCGGGCGCGACGGCAGCTTCGCGGCCTACGACC
Organism: Methylobacterium sp. D48H; assembly: GCF_053345715.1. Lineage (NCBI taxonomy): Bacteria > Pseudomonadati > Pseudomonadota > Alphaproteobacteria > Hyphomicrobiales > Methylobacteriaceae > Methylobacterium > Methylobacterium sp. D48H. The sequence goes on along the minus strand of NZ_JBKFAP010000013.1, from coordinate 124,168 downwards.
TCTGCGAGAACGAGCACCGCGACCACATCCTCGCGCTGACCCGGGTGCCGGCGCCCGGCGTGTCCGCCGAGACGGGCCGCGCCGCCGTCGAGATCGCCCGGCGGATCGCCGACGCCCTCGACTATGTCGGCGTGCTCGCCGTCGAGATGTTCCTCGTCCGCGAGGACGGGGCGGAGCGGCTCGTGGTCAACGAGATCGCGCCCCGGGTGCACAATTCCGGCCACTGGACGAGCGAGGGCGCGCTGACCTCGCAGTTCGCCCAGCACGTCCGGGCCGTCTGCGGCTGGCCGCTGGGCGATGCGGGCCGGGTCGGCGGCCTGCCCGTCGAGATGCGCAACCTGATCGGCGCCCAGGCCGACGACTGGCACGCCCTGCTGGCCGAGCCCGGCGCCCACCTGCACCTGTACGGCAAGGGCGAGGCGCGCCCCGGCCGCAAGATGGGCCACGTCACGCGCCTCGGGCCGGGCCCGACCGGATCCTGAGGCTTCGAGGGCACACCCGCGTCGCCGCGTGATCGCCGGAGGGCCGTCCGCGGCCCCGCGGAACGGTCGAGCCATACCTTCGCCACATCCCGCCGCTTCCACGACAGTGTGGTCGGTTCCGAATGCTGTCGCTCGAGCCCGCCCGCACCGCTCGGTCCCGCCGGGACCGGCGGGGGCCGGATCACGACGCGGCGCTTCTTAAGCCGGCCTTCACCGTGATGCGCGACGGTGCCCCGAACTCGGGCGTGCCCGGCGCTCGGCGCGGGCTCTTGGACTGTGAGGGGCGGGGCGGGCGCGCGCGGAGCGGGCAACGCCTCGGGGAGAGTGGGGCAATGAACGTACGCAACCGGCTGGGACGGAAGACGGCACTGATCGGCGCGGCCTTGGTCTCGGCTGCCGGCCTCGCGGGCTGCGAGACCGTCGGCAGCGCGGCCGGCCCGCGGCAATACGCGGTCCTGGAGAAGGACACGACCGGCGCCACGAACGTCAACATCGCCTCCCTGACCGAGGTCGTGCAGCGCAACCCGAACGACGCGGCGGCCTACAACACCCGCGGCGCCGCCTACGCCCGCGCCGGCCAGTTCAACGACGCCATCGGCGACTTCACCAAGGCGATCCAGCTCGATCCGAACTCCGCCTCCGCCTACAACAACCGCGCCCTGGCGAACCGCCAGATCGGCCGCGACGGCCCGGCGCTGCAGGACTTCTCCAAGGCGATCGGGATCGATCCGAATTACGGGCCGGCCTATATCGGCCGGGCCAATGTCGAGCGCGCGCAGGGCAACCTCGACCAGGCGCTGAACGACCTCAACGTCGCGATCCGCCTGAGCCCCGAATCCGCGCAGGCGTACCATGCCCGCGGCCTCGTGAAGCAGAAGCAGGGCCAGGACACCCAGGCGATCGCCGATTTCGACGCCGCCATCGACCGCGACCCGTTCGTGGCCGCGCCCTACGCGGCCCGCGGCCAGAGCCTGATCGCGACCAACCAGTACGCGAAGGCGATCGAAGACTACAACGCCGCGCTCAACGTGAACGCCAAGGACGCCACGTCCTGGGCCTATCGGGGCCTCGCCTACGAGAAGCAGGGCCAGCGCAAGGAGGCGATGGAGAACTACCAGCGCGCCTCGACGATCGACCCCAACAACACCGTCGCGCGGGCCGGCCTCGGCCGCGTGCAGGGCGGTGTCGGCACGCTGTTCAACTGATCGCTCCGTCATCGCGCGCGAGCGGAGCGACGAAGGGCAGCGCGGCACGTTCGAGCGTGGCGCCGCCGGATCGCTCCGCTCCGCCCGCAGGGACGGTGCCGGCGCCTGAGGCGAACTACGCCGCCAGCAGGCCGTTCTCGTCCTGCGTGATCCGGCGCAGGTGGTGGGCGGTGTCGCCGAGCTGGTACTCGATCATGGCGAGCCGCTTGAAGTGGTGGGCGCCGATATACTCGAGCGTCATGCCGATGCCGCCGTGGAGCTGCACCGCCTCCTGGCCGACGTAGCGGCAGGCCTTGTTGATCTGCACCTTCACGGCCGACAGGGCCGCCGCCCGCGCCCCCGCGTCCGGCGTGTCCACCATCATGGCGGCGTAGAGCGCCATGGAGCGGGCCTGCTCCAGCTGGATCAGCATGTCGACGGCGCGGTGCTGCAGCGCCTGGAACGAGCCGACGCTGACGCCGAACTGCTTGCGGGTCTTGAGGTACTCCACCGTGAGCCTGTGGAGCGCGTCCATGGAGCCCACCGCCTCGGCGGCGAGCGCCGCGATCCCGTGCTGCACCACCCGCTCCAGGAGCGGCAGGCCGCCCTCCGGGTCGCCGAGCGCCGCGTCGGCCGGGAGCGTCACGTCGGAGAAGGACACCTCGGCGGCCCGGCCGCCGTCCTGGGTCGGGTAGGCCTCGATGGCGATGCCGGGGGCGTCGGTCGGGACGAGGAACAGGCCGATCCCGCTCGGGTCGCGCCGCTCGCCCGAGACGCGGGCCGAGACCACCATCAGGCCGGCCGCGTCGGCGTTGGGCACGACGCTCTTCGCCCCGCTCAGCACGAAGCCGTCGCCGCTGCGACGGGCGGTCGTCGCCACGTCGGCGAGGTCGTAGCGGGACTGGCGCTCGGTGTGGGCGAGGGTCAGGCGGAGGTCGCCGGCGACGAGTCCCGGGACGAGGCGCTCCCGCTGCGCGGCGCTGCCGCCGAGCCGCAGGGCCGTCGAGCCCAGCACGAGGCTCGCGAGCAGGGGCTCGACCACGAGGTTGCGGCCCACCGCCTCCATGACCAGCATGGTCTCGACCGGGCCGCCGCCGAGGCCGCCTTCGTCCTCGGAGAAGGGCAGGCCGGCGACGCCGAGTTCCGCGAAGGCCGCCCAGCCGTCCTCGGGGAAGCCGAGGGGCGCCTTGAGCCGCGCCTGCCGGCTCTCCAGCGACGGGTAGAGGTCGGCGGCCAGCCGCTCGACGCTGTCGCGCAGGAGCGACTGGTCCTCGTTCAGGTCGAAATCCATGGTGTTCCCCTGGCCTCTCTCCTCCCCCTTGCGGGGAGGAGCCGGAGGTGGGGGTGGTGCAGAAGGCACCGTGGCGCCTCATCCGGGGCCACCCCCACCCCTGACCCCTCCCCGCAAGGGGGAGGGGAAATCGCTCACAGCCCCAGAATGCCCTTGGCGATCACGTTGTGCTGGATCTCGTTCGAGCCGCCGTAGATCGAGACCTTGCGGTTGTTGAAGTAGCTCGGCGCCGCCGCGTCGACCCAGTCGAAGCCGCCGGGCAGGTTGTTGGCCCCGGCCCCGCGCGCGGGTGCCGCCAGGGCGAAGGGCCCGGCGAGCTCCACCAGCAGCTCGGTCGCCGCCTGCTGGAGCTGCGAGCCGCGGATCTTGAGGAGCGACGAGGCCGGGTCCGGCTCCACCGAATCCGCCCTTCCCTGCTTGGCGGCCACCCGCATCTGGGTGATCTCCAGGGCCTTCAGCTCGACCTCGACCTCCGCGACGCGAGACCGGAAGGCGGGATCGTCCCACATTGTGCCGGACCCGGCCGGCATCTCCCGGGCCAGCCGCTTGATCCGCGCGATCCGCTCCTTGGTGAGGCCGATCCGGGCGATGCCGGTGCGCTCGTTGGCCAGCAGGAACTTCGCGTAGTCCCAGCCCCGGTTCTCCTCGCCGACGAGGTTCTCCACGGGCACGCGGACGGCGTCGAAGAAGACCTCGTTGACCTCGTGCCGCCCCTCCAGCGTCAGGATCGGCCGCACGGTGATGCCGGGCGTCGTCATGTCGATGAGCAGGAAGGAGATGCCGCGCTGCTTCTTGGCCTCGAAATCGGTGCGTACCAGGCAGAAGATCCAGTCGGCGTGCTGGCCGAGCGTCGTCCAGGTCTTCTGGCCGTCCACGACGTAGTGGTCGCCGTCGCGCACCGCCTTGGTCTTCAGCGAAGCGAGGTCCGAGCCGGCGCCGGGCTCGGAGAAGCCCTGGCACCACCAGTCGTCGAGATTGGCGGCGCGCGGTAGGAAGCGCGCCTTCTGGTCCTGCCGGCCGAAGGTCGCCAGCACCGGGCCGAACATGTAGCAGTTGAATTGCTGGGGCAGCGGCACCGCCGCCTGGAACAGCTCCTCGGTGTAGATGTAGCGCTGGATCGGGGTCCAGTCCCGGCCCCCCCATTCCTGCGGCCAGTGCGGCACCGCCCAGCCCTTGGCGTTGAGGATCCGCTGGCTCGTGACGTAGTCCTCCTTCGAGAGGCTGCGCCCCTCCGAGACCTTCTTCCGGATCTCCGCCGGGATTTCTTCGCGGCAGAAGCTCCGGACCTCGTCGCGGAACGCGATCTCTTCCGGCGTAAAGCGGAGATCCATCGTCAGCCTCCGATCTCGAACAGGCCGGCGCAACCCTGGCCACCGGCGACGCACATGGTCACGACGGCGTAGCGCGCGCCGCGGCGGCGGCCCTCCAGCAGGGCGTGTCCGACAAGCCGCGCCCCCGACATGCCGAACGGGTGGCCGACCGCGATGGCGCCGCCGTTGACGTTGACCTTCTCGGGGTCGATCCCGAGCGTGTCCCGGCAGTAGACAGACTGGGACGCGAAGGCCTCGTTCAGCTCCCACAGGTCGATGTCGGCGACGCGCAGGCCCTGCCGCTCGAGGAGCCGCGGCACCGCGAAGACCGGGCCGATGCCCATCTCGTCCGGCCCGCAGCCCGCGGAGGCGAAGCCCCGGAAGGTGCCGAGCGGTTCGAGGCCGCGCCGCGCCGCCTCGTCGGCCGACATCAGCACGCTGGCCGAGGCGCCGTCCGAGAGTTGGCTGGCATTGCCCGCCGTGATGTAGGCACCCTCCCCGCGCACGGGCTTGAGCTTGGCGAGACCCTCCAGAGTCGTGTCCGGCCGGTTGCCCTCGTCCTTGGCGAGCCGGGTCTCGACCTCCCGGGTCTCGCCGGTGGCCTTGTCGGTCACCGCCATGACGGCGCTCATCGGGACGATCTCGTCGTCGAACAGCCCGCGTTCCTGCGCCGCCGCGGTCCGTCGCTGGCTCTCCAGGGCGAAGTGGTCCTGCGCGTCCCGGGAGATCCGATAGCGCTCCGCCACGATGTCGGCGGTCTCGATCATCGGCATGTAGATCGCCGGCAGATGCGCTTCCAGCCACGCGTTGCGGGTCAGCTCCCGCTGGACCTTCGGCTGGACGAGGCTGATCGACTCGACGCCGCCGGCCACTGCCACCGGCACACCGTCGAGGATGATCCGGCGCGCCGCGCTGGCGATCGCCTCCAGGCCCGAGGCGCAGAAGCGCGAGACGGTGACGCCGGCCGACTCGACCGGGATCCCCGCCACCAGGGCCGCGTGGCGGGCGACGTTGCCGCCCGTGGCGTTCTCGGGATAGCCGCAGCCGAGCACCACCTCCTCGACCGCCCCGGGCTCCAGGCGCGCCCGGTCCAGGGCGCCGCGGATCGCGTGGGCCGCGAGGTCGGCGCCGCGGGTGAGGTTCAGCGCGCCGCGATGCGCCTTGCCGATGGGCGTGCGGGCGGTCGAGACGATCACCGCGTCGGTCATGATCGCTCTCCCGCTCAGGCGTTCTTCAGGCCGGCGAAGCTGCCGCCCTCGGCGGCGAGCTTCTTGAGGAGCGGCGCCGGCTCCTGGCTGTCGTCGCCGGTCTCGGCCGCGAAGCGCGACAAGGCTTCGGCGACGGTCTTCAATCCGACCGTGTCGGCCCAGTGCATCGGGCCGCCGCGCCAGGCGGGCCAATTGTAGCCGTTGATCCAGATCGTATCGATGTCGCCGGGCCGGGCCGCGATGCCCTCCTCCAGGATCCGCGCGCCCTCGTTGACCATCGGGTACATGAGTCGCGCGACGATCTCGTCGGCCGTGAAGCTGCGGCGCGCGACGCCGTGCTCGGCGGCGACGCGCGCGATCAGCGCCTCCACCTCCGGGTCGCGCGTGCCGGCGCGGGCGCCGTCCGGGTAGAGATAGAAGCCGCGGCCCGTCTTCTGGCCGAACCGGCCCTGCTCGGCGAGCGAGTCCGCCACCGGCGCCCGGCCGCCGAAATCCTTGCGCGAGCGCCAGCCGATATCGAGTCCCGCGAGGTCGCCCATGGCGAAGGGGCCCATCCGGAAGCCGAAGCCGGTCACCGCAGCGTCGACCTCGTGCGGCAGAGCTCCTTCGAGCAGCAGCCGCTCGCCGGCCCGGCTGCGGCGCTCCAGCATCCGGTTGCCCACGAAGCCGAAGCAGACGCCCACCGTCACCGGCAGCTTGTTGAGCCGCTTGCCCAGGTCCAGCGCGGTGGCCAGCACGTCCGGCGCGGTTCTCTCCGCACGGACCACCTCCACGAGGCGCATGACGTTGGCCGGGCTGAAGAAGTGCAGGCCGAGCACGTCCTGCGGCCGGCCCGTCACCGCCGCGATGGCGTTCACGTCGAGGTAGGAGGTGTTGGTGGCCAGGATCGCGCCCGGATTGGCGACCTGGTCGAGCTTGGAGAAGATCTCGCGCTTGACGCCCATGTCCTCGAAGGCCGCCTCCACGACGATGTCGGCCTCCCCGGCGTTCTCCAGACCGAGCGCGCCCCTGATCCGGCCGACCCGCTCGTCGCGCTGGGCCTCGGTGATCGAGCCGCGCTTGGCCGAGCCGGCGTAGAGCCCCCTCACCCGGTCGAGGCCGCGCGCCAGGGCGCCCTCTTCCGTCTCGATCACCGTCACGGGGATCCCGGCATTGGCGAAGCACATGGCGATGCCGCCGCCCATCGTGCCGGCGCCGATCACCGCGGCCGTGCGGACGGCGCGGCGGGGCGTGTCCTTCGGCAGGCCGGGCACCCGGCCGGCCTCGCGCTCGGCGAAGAAGGCGTAGCGCAGGGCCTTCGAGCGCGGATCCTCCACCAGGGTGCGGAACTCGGCCCGCTCCACCGCCACGGCGGCATCGAAATCCTGCTCCAGGCCCGCGCGCACCGCCCGCGCCAGGGCGTGAACGTTGGTGGCGTCGGGATCGCGCTTCACCGCCTCGGCGGCCTGCGCCTCGAATTTTTCCCGCGCCTCCGGCGTCAGCGTCTCGGACCGGTCGCGCGCGCGTGGCAGGGCGCCGGAATCGGCGAGTTCCAGGGCGCGGGTGCGCGCTTCCGCGACGAGGTCGCCGAGCACCACGGCGTCCACGATGCCCAGCGCCGCCGCCGTCTCGGCGGAGACCGGCTCGCCGGTGAGCATCATCGCGAAGGCGGCGTCGGGCCCGATCAGGCGAGGAAGGCGCTGCGTGCCCCCCGCCCCCGGGATGATCCCGAGCTTGATCTCCGGCAGGCCGATCCGCGCCGACGGGGCCGCGACGCGGCCGTGGCAGGCCATCGCCAGCTCCAGGCCGCCGCCGAGGGCCGCGCCGCCGATCGCCGCCACCACCGGCTTCGGGCTGGCGTCGAGCCGGTCCAGGATGTCCGGCAGGCTCGGCGGGCGCTGCGGCTTGCCGAACTCGCCGATATCGGCGCCGCCGACGAACACCTTGCCCTCCGCGGCCAGGACGACGGCCCGGACCGACGCGTCCGCGATGGCGTTCGTCAGGGCCTCGTCGAGGGCCGCCCGCAGCGCGGCGCCCAGCGCGTTGACCGGCGGGTTGGCGAGCGTGAGCACGGCCACGCCGCCGTCGACCTCCTGACGAACCACCCGATACTCCCCGTTGTTCTGCAATGCAGAATAAGTGTCCGCATTTCGGCGGGATGTTGGTCCGAGTGCCCGCCAGCGTCAAGGACGGGCAAGGTCTGTCATCGAAGTGCGGCCACCTGTTCTGCAATGCAGAAAACTAGTGCCTCGGCCGTTTGACCCGCGGCCCGGGGCCATGTCATCACAACGGCCCTGAACGAGACTCGGTTGCGGACGCCGCCCGGCGCGCGAAGGCCGGGCCGCCGGAGGCAGGGGGAGGATCGCGGTGCGCGGCAAGGATCGGGGCGAGCGGCCCGGGGGCGCCTGTCCGGCGCGGGTTTCGGCAGAGGGGAGCGGGCGGTGAGCGACGGTCCCGAGCGCGACCCGGGCGGGCGCCTGCCCGAGATCCTGCGCGGCCGGCTCGCCCTGCCGGTGATCTGCGCCCCGATGTTCATCGTCTCCGGCCCGGAGCTGGTCATCGCCCAGTGCCTGTCCGGGGTCGTCGGCTCCTTCCCCGCGCTGAATGCCCGGCCGGCCGAACTCCTCGACGCGTGGCTCGCGCGGATCACGCAGACGCTCGCGGAGGCCCGCGCCGCCGACCCGTCGCGGCGGGTCGCGCCGTTCGCGGTGAACCAGATCGTCCACGCCTCCAACGACCGGCTGGCGCAGGATGTCGAGGCCTGCGTGCGGCACCGTGTGCCGATCATCATCACCTCCCTACGGGCACCGGACGCGGTGATCCGCCCGGTCCACGCCTATGGCGGGGTCGTGTTCCACGACGTCACCAATGTCCGACACGCCGAGAAGGCGCTGGAGGCCGGCGTCGACGGGCTGATCCTGGTCTGCGCCGGGGCGGGCGGGCACGCGGGGACACTGAGCCCTTTCGCCCTGGTGGGCGAGATCCGGCGGTTCTACGACGGGCCGCTGATCCTGTCGGGGGCGATCACCTCGGGCTCCGCGATCCTGGCGGCCCAGGCCATGGGCGCCGACCTCGCCTACATGGGCACCCGCTTCATCGCCACCCGGGAGGCGAACGCGGCGGCGGCCTACAAGGACATGATCGCCGGCAGCGCGGCCGCCGACATCCTCTACACCCCCTACTTCACCGGCGTTCCGGGCAACTACCTGACGCCGAGCATCCGCGCCGCCGGGCTCGATCCCGAGGCCCTGCCGGTGCGCGACAAGACCGCGATGAACTTCGGCAGCGCCAGCGTGAAGGCGTGGCGCGACGTCTGGGGTGCCGGCCAGGGTGTCGGTACCATCGCGGACGCGCCGGCGACCGCCGACCTCGTCGCCCGGCTCGCCCGGGAATACGCGGCGGCGCGGGCGCGGACGGCCGGCAGCGCCGCGGACTACGCCGCGGACTACGTCGCAGACCGCGACGGCGGGACCTTTCCGTGAGCGTCCGCCTCGCCGATCCGGAGCCCGGGATCCGGCTCGTCACGATCGACCGGCCTGAGCGGCGCAACGCCCTCGACCGGGCGACCTACGCGGGCCTGACCGGCGCCCTGGAGGCCGCGGGACGGGACGCGGAGGTGCGCGCCCTGGTCCTCACCGGCGCAGGCGGCTGCTTCACCGCCGGCAACGATCTCAAGGATTTCCAGGACGTCGAGACCGGTGGCGACAGTCCCGGCCTCACCTTCCTCAAGGCCCTGCGCGCCTGCCCGCTCCCGGTCGTGGCCGCCGTGGAGGGCCACGCGGTCGGCATCGGCACGACGCTGCTGCTCCACTGCGACCTCGCCTACGCGGGGGACGGGGCGCGGTTCCGCCTGCCCTTCACGGCCCTGGGCCTCAGCCCGGAGGGCGGGTCGAGCTACCTGCTGCCCCTGGTGGCGGGATCGAAGCGCGCGGCCGAGCTGCTGATGCTCGGTGAGCCCTTCACGGTCGCGGACGCCGCCGCGGCCGGCCTGATCAACGCTGCCGTCCCGGCCGGGACGGCCCTGGAGACCGCACTCGCCAAGGCGCGCGCGCTCGCCGCCCTGCCCCGGGTCTCGATCGCCGCCACCAAGCAGGCGCTGCGGCGCGGCCACGACGACAGCGTCGCCCGCGCCCTCGACGCCGAGGCGGAGGTCTTCCACGCCCTCCGCCGCGGTCCGGCGGCGCAGGCGGCCTTCGCGGCGTTCCTGCGCCGATGAGCGGGCGGATGGAGGTGGAGGCCGGCCCGCGCGCCGGATCCGACATCGGGCTCGACACGGCCGAGCCCGACACGGCCGAGCCCGACGCGGCCGGCGCCGGCGCGAAGGAGGACCGGCACTTCGTCACGGCCCTGGCCCGGGGGCTGTCGGTGCTCGCCTGCTTCGGCCCGGGGCGCACGAGCCTCGCCAACCACGACATCGCGGAGGCCTGCGGCCTGCCGCGCTCCACCGTGTCGCGGCTGACCTACACGCTGACCAAGCTCGGCTACCTGCAGCACATGCCCGAACTCGGCCGCTACCGGCTCGGCACCGCCACCATCGCGCTGAGCTCGGCCGCCCTGGGCGGCCTCGACGTCCGCGCCATCGCCCGGCCGGTGCTGCGCGCGGTCGCGGAGGCGGCCAACGCCTCGGTCGGCCTCGGGGTGCGGGACCGGCTCAGCATGCGCTACGTCGACTGCCAGCGCGGCCCGGCGGCGATCTCGCTCAACCTCGACACCGGCTCGCGCATCTCGCTGGCCCGCAGCGCCATGGGCCGCGCCTACGTGGCGGTCTGCCCGGACCGGGAGCGCGCGGGCATCTACGAGGACCTGAAGGCGCTGGATCCCGTGGCCTGGCCGGTGCTGCGCGCCGGCCTCGACCGGGCGGTGGAGGAGCACCGGGAACTCGGCTGCTGCACCTCGTTCGGCGAGTGGCAGGAGACGGTCTGCGCCATCGCGGTGGGGTTCCATCCCGGCGGCGGGCTGCCGCCCATGTCGGTCAATTGCGGTGCCCCCACCGTCATCACCGACGCGCGCTTCCTCCTGGAGGTGGCGCGCCCGAGACTGATCGACGCCGTGCGCAGCCTCGACGGCGTCATGGGAGCCTGAGGACCATCGCGATGGATGCCGTTGCCGACCTGCCGCTCGCCGGAATCCGCGTCCTCGACCTGTCCCGGGTCCTGGCCGGGCCCTGGTGCGCGCAGGTGCTGGGCGATCTCGGCGCCGACGTGATCAAGGTCGAGCATCCGGAGCGCGGCGACGACACCCGCGACTGGGGCGTGCCGACGAGCCCCGGCAACACCTCGTATTTCGACAGCGTGAACCGCAACAAGCGCTCGATCGGCGTCGACCTCGCCACGCCGGAGGGGCTGGCGATCGTCAAGGCGCTCGCCCGCGAGAGCGACGTGCTGGTCCAGAACTTCAAGACCGGCGGGGCCGAGAAGCTCGGCCTCGGCTACGCGGACCTGTCGGCGGAGAATTCCGGCCTGATCTACTGCTCGATCGCCGGCTACAGCTCCGACGGCTCCGAGGCCGGCCGGCCCGGCTACGACCTCGTGGTCCAGGGCGAATCCGGCGTGATGGCACTCAACGGCGAGGCCGGGGGACCGCCCCTCAAGTTCGGGGTCGCGGCGGTCGACCTGTTCACCGGCCAGTTCGCCGCCCAGGCGGTGCTGGCGGCCCTGTACCAGCGGGAGCGGACCGGGCGCGGCCGGACCGTCGACCTCGCCCTGTTCGATTGCGGCGTGGCGCTGACCTCCTATTACGGCCTGGAGGCGCTCGCCCGGGGGATCGATCCGCCCCGCTACGGCAACGCCCACCCGTCGATCGTGCCCTACGGGGTGTTCGAGGCCGGCGACGGGCCGGTGGTGATCACGGTCGGCAACAACGGGCAGTACCGCCGCTTCTGCGAGCAGGTGCTGGAGCGGCCGGACTGGGTCGCTGACCCGCGCTTCGCCACCAACCTCGACCGCTCGCGCAACCGCGCCGCCTTCATCCCCGTGCTGGAGGCAGAGCTCGCCACGTGGGAGCGCGCGCCGCTGATCGCGCGGTTGAGGGCGGCGGGCATCCCCTGCGGCGAGGTGATGGGCCTGCGCGAGGCGCTCACCTGCGACCGCGCCCGGGAGGCCGGGCTGGTGGTCGCGGCACCGGAGGCGGCATCCGCGAACGCCCACGTCATCGCCCCGCCCTACCGGCTCGACGGTCGCCGGCTGCCGGTGCGGCGCATGCCGCCCGGCCTCGGGGATTCGAGCGCCGAGATCCTGGCCGAGCACCTGGACTACCCCGAGGCCGCGCGCGACGCGCTGCGGGCGAAGGGCGTGGTCCGCTAGGCGGCCGCCGCCCGCCGGCGCGCGCCCCGGCCTAACGCAGCACGCCCTCGGCGAGGGCCCGCTGGATGCCCCGGACATCCGCGCCCTTCTTCAGGGTGCGCTGGATCGGCTCCGCCGCCCCCGAGACCCAGATCTTCAACTCGGCGTCGAGGTCGAACGTGCCGGCGGTCTCGACCGAGAAGCGCACGATCGCGCGGTACGGCACCGACAGGAACTCGACCTTGCTGCCGGTCACGCCCTGGACGTCGATCAGGATGACGCGGCGCTCGGTGAACACGAACACGTCCCGGATGATCTTGAAGGCGAGCCGCGCCGTCTCGCCCTCGATCAGGATGCCGTCGAGCCGGCGCTCCAGGGAGGCCGCGTCAACGGCCGAGCCGTGTCCGAGCAATCCGTCCAGTAGGCCCATGGCCGCTCATCTCGTGCTGGTCCGCGTCGATGCCGAGGATGGCGCCTGAGCGCCGCCGCGGCAACCGCCCGCCGTCAGGCGCAGGTCGGGGCGTCCGACGGCCCTTCGGGCCGGCACCGGGCGTCGAAGCTTCGCGCGAGCTCGGCGAGGCTGACGGAACCGAGCCGCGCGACCAGGAGCGCCTCGGCCTCGCGCAGCGTGTCCTCGACCGCCGCGTTGACGACCTTCTCGACCGCGCAGGCCGGGTTCGCGCGATCGCTGCCGATCGCGAAGATGCGGGGACCCCCGACCGCGCGGTGGACGTCGAGCAGCGAGACCGCGTTCAGGTCCGCCGCGATGGACCATCCGCCGCCGTGCCCCTTCTCGGATTTCACGTAGCCCGCGTTCCGGAGCCCGGCCATCGTCCGCCGGACGACCACCGGGTTCGTCCCGAGCATCCGCCCGATCGCCTCGGACGTCATCGGTCCGTCGTGGCGGGCCATGTGAAGCAGCACATGGAGCGTCCGGGAGAGGCGGCTATCGGTGCGCACCCGCCGATCCATCACACCGGGCCCGGGATTGGCAACCGCGCCCGATCACGATACTTATCAAGTTACGTGATGGAGCGGAGCTGAAGCATTGCGCGAGTTCGAGGACCCCGATCGGTGGGACAAGGTCGCCGAACACTACGCGACGACCGCCCACCCGTTCACCGCGCGCTTCGCCGAGGCGGCGCTCGCGCGGGTGCCGCTGACCGAGAGCAGCCGCGTCCTCGACGTCGCGGCCGGCACCGGCGCCCTCGCGCTGGCCGCGGCGCGGACGGGGGCGCAGGTCCTCGCGGTCGATTTCGCGCCCGGCATGGTCGCGCGCATCGCCGGCGCGGCCCTGCCCAACGTCGACGCGCGGGTCATGGACGGCCAGGCCCTCGACCTGCCCGACGGCGGCTTCGACGCGGTGTTCTCGATCTTCGGGGTGATCATGTTCCCCGACTGGCGGAAGGGCCTCGCCGAGATGGCGCGCGTGACGCGACCCGGGGGACGGGGCGTCGTCGCGACGTGGCAGGACCAGGGCGCGGCGACGTTCCTGCTGCTCGGCGAGATCCGCCGCCGGCTGTTCCCCGAACGCGAGAGCCGGGCGATGCCCGACGGGGTGCGGGCGCTCGGCGATCCGGCCGGGTTCACCCGGGAACTGGTCGCGGCCGGGTACGCGGCCCCGCGGATCGACCGCGTGACCTTCGACTACGTGCTCGACGTCGCCCTGCTCGACGACCCCGACACGGTGTTCGGCCTGTCGCCGGACTGGGTCGACCTGAGCGCGGACGACCGGGCCGCGGTGATCGCGGAGGCGCGGCGCATGGCGGCCGGACGACCCGTCCTGCCGATCCCCTCCACCGCGCTGATCGGCGTCGCGGAGCGCTGAGCGCCGCTTCGGCGCGGGACCCGGCGCCTCAGCGGGTCGCGCGCGCGTCCGCGAGCCGCGCCCGCGCGTCGTCCAGAACCCGGGTCAGGGCCGCGTCCCACGAGACCCGCGGCTGCCAGCCGGTGGCGGCGTGGAGGCGGCCGGCATCGCCCGCGGCCAGGGGGATCTCGGTCGGCCGCACCCGCTCCGGGGCGATGCGGATCTCGAACGGGACCCGGGCCCGGGCGCGCAGGTCCTCGAGGACGCTGGCGATCGTCCGCGGCTGGCCCGAGCTGATGTTGAACACGCTCCCGTCCGCCAGCGAGTCCGCCCGGCCGATCAGGTCGGCGTAGGCGTTCGCCACGTCGGCGACGTCGAGGAAGTCGCGGTAGGACGAGAGGTTGCCGACCTCCAGGCAGGGCGGCACGAGGCCGGCCTCGATCCGGGCGATCTGTCCCGCGAAGGAGGCCACGACGAAGCGCTCGTCCTGCCCGGGACCGATATGGTTGAACGGCCGCAGCACGACGAGCTTCACGCCGATGCGGGGCAGCAGGTCGCGGAGCAGCTGCTCGCCGACCCATTTCGACCGGGCGTAGGTGTTGCGCGGCAGGGGCTCGACCGCCTCGCTGAGGGCGTGGCCGGCGAGGAACGCGCTGCCGTAGACCTCGCCGGAACTGACGAAGAAGAAGGTGCAGCCCGGCACCGCCTCCACCGCGGCCACGAGGTTCATCAGGCCGTTGACGTTGACCCGCCACGTCTGGCCCGGGCCGCTCGCGGAATCCGCCACCGAGGCGAGGCCCGCCAGGTGCAGGATCGCGGTCGGCCGGAACCGCGCCACGAAGCCGCCGAGTGCGGTCTCGTCGAGGAGGTCGATCGCCGCGTAGGTGACGCCCTCCGGCAGGCGCGGCGACCGCCCCCGCCCGATCCCGGCCACGCAGTCGCCCGCCCGCGCCGCCGACCCCGCCGCCGACCCCGCCGTAGCCCCCGCCAGGAGCGGCAGGACGTGGCCGCCCACGAAACCGGCCGCCCCGGTGACGAGGACGCGCCGCGGGGCCGGGCCGCCGGACCCGTGGGGAGAGGGCGCGCTCACGGCGCGATCCGGGCGGGGAGCGTCACCTAGCCCGGGTTCCGGGTTCCCCAGCGCACGCCCATGCTGCCCTGCCCGGCCCCCGGCGAGCTGCCGGCATCGGCGCCGATCGCCGGGCCGGAGGCGGTCTTCGGCCGGTGCTGCGAGCCGGCCGCCAGGGGCTGCGACGCCAGCGTGTCGGGCACCTCGGACAGGACTTCCTCGTCGCGATCGGTGGCGAACTGGCCAGCCTTGCGGAAGGTCCAGAGATAGCCCGGCACCACCGCCTCCGCGGCGGTCGGCGTGATCCCGATCCCCTCGAAGGTCCGGCCCTCGGCCTTGGCGGCCTCCGAGACGACGTTGTCGTTCTGGAGCAGCGTGACCTGATCGCGGGTCAGCTTCAGCGAGTCCGGCAGCAGGCCGAAGGTCAGCGTGTCGGCGATCTCCAGCATGCGGGCCTGGAGCTTGGCCGCCGGCACGGGCAGGTCCACGACGACCCGCTTCCGCCGGATCGTCTTCAGCATGTAGCGCACGAAATGCTCCAGCGTGCCCACCTCCGGGCCGCCGAGCTCGTAGACCTTGCCGGGCGCCAGGGTGCCGTCGACCGCGCGGGCGATCGCCTCGGCGACGTCGCCCACGAAGGCCGGCTGGAAGCGGGACTGGCCGCCGGCCAGCGGCAGGACCGGGAGCGCCCGGGCGAGGCCGGCGAAGCGGTTGAAGAAGCTGTCACCCGGCCCGAAGATCAGCGAGGGCCGGAACACGACCGCGTCCGGGCAGGCGGCGAAGACCCGCGCCTCGCCCTCCGCCTTGGTGCGCGCGTAGAGCGACGGCGAGGCCGGATCGGCGCCGATCGCCGAGACCTGGATCATCCGGGCGCCCTGGCGCGCCGCGGCGCGGGCGATCGCCTCGGCCCCGTCGACCTGAAGCCGCGCGAAGCTCTGGGAGCCGGTCTCCTGCAGGATGCCGACGAGGTTGATCAGCACGTCCGACCGCTCGGCGGCCCGGGCCACCGAGTCCGGGTAGCGCAGGTTCGCCTGGACGGCGACGATCTGGTTGACCTTCCCGAGCGGCTGCAGGAACAGCGCGAGGTCCGGCCGGCGCACCGCGACGCGGATCCGGTAGCCGCGCTTGGCCAGAGCCCGCACCACGTGCCGGCCCAGGAAGCCGGAGCCGCCGTAGATGGTCACGAGCTGGTCCTGCGGGCGCAGGGGGCCCGGCGCGGCGGCGGAATGCGTCTGCTCGCTGGTGTGCGCCGTCGCGGACGCCGTCGTGTTGTCTTGGCCGCTCATCGCCGTCGTCTCGAGCTCCTCGCGCGCCTCGGGGCGCCGTCAGGCGGCCTACTTAGCCTAACTTCGGCGCGATGGGAGCCGCCGAATGCGCCGCCGCGCCATTCCGGTGAACAGCGCGGGGCGGATGATCGCGGCCGAGGGACCGCGCGCCGGCTCGCGGGAGGCTGATCACGGGGCTGGAACGGGTGCCGCCGCCGTGCATTTTTCCCCACCATACGGCCCTGCCGAATCGCGCGGATGGGACGCGCCGGGGACTTCGATGATTGTAGGGATGCTCGTTTCCGCGGCGATCGCGGTGCTCGGTCTGCTGGTGGCGCTCGGGTACGTCGGCCACCCGATCGACGCGCAGCTCGTCAGCAACTACGGCTGGAGCATCCTGATCATCGGCGTCGCGCTGTTCGTGCTGTTCACCTGGGCCCGGTACAGCCGGACGCGCCGACGGCGCTCCGTCTGACGCCCGGCCTCAGGCGACCTTGATTCGGCGGCGCATCTCCCGCGCCACGGCCGGGCGCGCGCTCGGCCGGCCGCTGACCGCCCGCGGGGCGCCGACGATGAGGCTCTGGCGCTCGCGCGCGATGAACGCCGTCGGCATCTCGGCCTGGAGGTCGGCCTCCATGTCGCGCAGCGCCGTGTCGGAATGGGCCGGGTGCAGGTGGATGATCCCGAGCGCCTTCACGCCGGCGTTCCGGGCGAGCTCCACGCCCTTCTGCCAGGTCGAGTGCCCCCAGCCCCGGCAGGTCGGATATTCCCCGTCGGTGAACATGCCGTCGTAGACCATCAGGTCGGCGTCGGCGACGAAGGCGGCGAGCTCCGGATCCGGCCACGGGTCGCTGTGCTCGATGTCGCTGATCAGGCACAGGCGTCGGCCGCCGTGCTCGAACCGGTAGCCGACCGATCCCTGCGGATGGTTCAGCAGGATCGTGGCGACGCGCGTGCCGTCCGGGAAGGCCAGGGTCTGACCCGCCTCGAAGCCGTGGTGGTGGAAGGTGCAGCACAGCTTGTCGAGCGTAACCGGGAAGAGCGGCGGCGCGAACAGGCGGTCGAGGGTCGGCCCGGCCGATTCGCCGCCGAGGTTGCCGCAATAGGTGTTGATCACCCGGTCGGGATCGAGAACCGCCGGCTTGAAGAAGGGCAGGCCCGCGGTGTGGTCGAGATGCAGGTGGCTGAACAGCAGGTCGACTTCCTGGGGCAGATCGGTCCGGTGACCCTGCCCGAGGTTGTAGATGCCCGAGCCCGCGTCGACGATGAACATGCGCTGGCCGCACCGCACCTCGATGCAGGGCGTGCTGCCGCCGAACTCGGCGTATTGCGGGCCGCTGACGGGCGTCGAGCCGCGGACGCCCCAGAAGCGCAGTGCGAGGTCCTGGTCGGCCGCCAGGATGGTCGGCTCGGAACTGTTCGACATGGCGATCACGAATCCGCGGACAGTCGGTCCCGATCACTTATGATCGAAACCCCGTCGCCGTTCCGGGAAGGTAGCTTTGAATACGGCAGGCCGACGGAGCAGGTGTACCGCTCATCCCCTGCCGTATCATGAATTGGTGTGCCGCACGCGGTCGTGATGTGCGTCCGCGCACACG
Organism: Methylobacterium sp. D48H; assembly: GCF_053345715.1. Classification (NCBI taxonomy): domain Bacteria; kingdom Pseudomonadati; phylum Pseudomonadota; class Alphaproteobacteria; order Hyphomicrobiales; family Methylobacteriaceae; genus Methylobacterium; species Methylobacterium sp. D48H. The sequence goes on along the minus strand of NZ_JBKFAP010000013.1, from coordinate 106,691 downwards.
CACGGGCCGCCGCGAAGGGCCTTCGCATGCTCAGAGGGGCTCCGCGGCGGCCAGGAGACCGGCCGGCGACCCGGCCAGAATCGGGCGGCCGGTCGCCGATCCGGCGAGTCCCGCGGCCAGCCAGGACGGGAGTGCGTCGCTGTACCGCGTCGGGAGCGGCGCGACCAGGGCCCCGAACGGGTCGGGCGCCCGCTCGTAGACCGGCACGAACCCCGCCATCTGCCGCGGCGACAGGCCCGATCCGGGCGCGGCCCAGCCGGCCCAGACCGTCTCGGGCACCGGGCGATGGACGCGATGGCCGGGCACGACCACCACCTCCTGCCCGGCGAAGGCCAGGGCCTCCGGCCGGCTGATGTCCCCCACCGCGCCGCCCCGGGCCGTGTAGGCCGCCCAGAAGGCGTTCTGCCCGCCGTCGGAATAGGTGGTGCGCACGGCCGGCTCGCCCGCCTCGGCGAGCGCGGCCATCCGCGCCTCCTCGACCGCCCGGCGGGTGGTGACGGCCGCCTCGACGGCGGGATCCCGGGCGGGCGCGAAGGCGTACCGGCCCGCGACGACCGAGACCTGCAGCTCCTCCCGGCTGGCCTCGAACCGGTCGGAGCCGGCCTTGAGCTCCCGCCAGAAGGCGATGTTGGGATCGGTCCGGTGGCGGGCCATGTTCTCGGCCGTCATCCGGAACGGGTAGGACTGGAACTGGAAGGCCGCCTGCCCGCCGTTCAGCGCGTCCCGGGCGATGGCGTAGATCTCGCCGACCGTGCCGTTGGTCATGGCGAAGCAGCCCATGGACGAGCAGATCCCGTGCACCATCACGGCGGAGCCGGTGCCGCCATGGGCCCGGTCGTAGGCGTTGGGGTAGCCGACGTCGAAGGACAGGTAGTAGTGTGAGTTCGGGTTCATCTGGCGCCGGGGCACGGCGTAGAACCCCTCCGGGGTCTGACGGTCGCCGGTCTTGCGCTTGGGCCCGAGCTGGCCGGACCAGCGGCAGATCGGGAAGGTCTTGATGTAGACGTAGCCCGCGGCGCCCTTCTTCCAGACCTCGATCTCCGATTCCTTCTTGTAGGCCCGGAACAGGACCGGCGAGGCGGCCGTCACGCCCTTCTGCGCCATCAGCGCGAGGGTCGCGGCCGGAATCGGCGCCTCGGCCTTGCCCGCCTGCGCGGCGGCCGGGCCTGCGAGGGCCAGCAGAACGAGGCCGGCGGCGAGGGGAAGCGAGGTCGACAGGGGCATGAACCGTCCGCGCTGGATCGGCCGGGATGGCTGCCGGACGGGCGCGGCCTCGCGACCTGACGGAGTATTGCGGCGGCCGTGAGGCTGCGCGTCCGGTCCGCCCGTCGCCCCGCCCGTCGCCCCGCGGAGGCGCCGCCTCCCCCGCGGACGGGCACCGCCGCCGGTTCCCCTCAGGCCGCGGGTTCCGGCTCCCGCTCGACATTCGCCGGCACGGGCGCGACGACCGCGCTGTTCTCCACGGCGATCACCGCGTCGAACGGCGCGGCGCACTCGGCGAGGCCCGTCTCGGACAGGAAGACGATGAGGCCGCGCCCGGCCCGCGCCTGCCGCAGCTGGGCGAGGCGCTCGCGCGCGCCCTCGGCCTTCCGCTCGTCCATCGCGACCGCCACCACGAGGATGTCGGGGTCGCGGGCGAGGCACCGGCTCAGCTCGATCGCCACCCGCTCGCGGGCGTTGATCGCGCCGTCCGCCAGCGCCCCGGTGCTGGGCTGGATCTCGACCTTGCTGTCGAGGCCGAGGCCGTAGACCGAGGCCTCGAGGCCCTCGTCGGCCAGCACCCGGCGCACCAGCTCGCGCACCCGCGGCTCGGCATTGGCCTCGCCGAGGCTGATCCGGCCGAACAGCAGGTTCTCCTCCAGGCTCGCGGCCGGATTGACCCGCGAGGGATCGTGGAAGACCACCGCGCCGGCGAGGTGGGCCGGCAGCATCCGGGCGAAGGACCGGCGCGCCTGCACGAGGCGCTCCTCGAACGGGCCGTCGATCAGGCCGAAGCGGTGGCGGGACTCGTTGTAGCGCAGCGCGAGGCCGATCAGCCGCGCGCGGTCGCGCTGGCCCGCCGGTCCCCGCCGCAGGCTCGCCGCGCCTGGCAGGCGCGCCACGAGATCCTCGAAATAGCCCCGCTCGGCCGCCTGGAACAGCGAGTAGGCGTCGAACAGGGGGTGGTCGTTGGGCAGGTCGGCGAAGATCTCCACCGTGCTGCGGGCCACCGACAGGCCGATCTCGGTGAGCGGCCGGACCAGCCCCTCGGCCTCCAGGACCGCCCGCAGGTAGGGGTGGCGGGCGAAGCGCAGGGGCGCGAAGGTGCCGCCCACCGGCTCGCCGAACAGGATGTTCTCGCCGATGCTCGCCTGGTTGTTGTAGCGGTCGGGGTCGAAGGGCTCGACGAGGCGCTCGGCGCCCTTGGCGGCCAGCGCCACCCGCATGGTGCGGCGCGCGGCGACGATCGCGGCGGCGAGCCGCGGCTGGGCGGCCGGGTCGAGCCGCCCGGTCAGCCCGCGGGCGTACACGAAGCCGTCGAGGCCGGAGAGCCGGCTGATCCCGATCAGCGCGATGTCGTCGGGCGCGGTTGCCGGATCGGTGCCGTAGAGCAGGTTCTGCCGGAGGGAGCCCTCCATCAGGATCGCCTCGCCCGACGTGAAGGCGATCCGCCGGGCGCGCTCGGCGGCGTCGAAGTCGCGCAGGTCCGTGCCCGCGTAGGTGACGGCGCCGGCCGTCGGCTCGACCTGGCCGGCCAGCACCGCCGCGAGCGCGCGGGCGCCGCTGCCGCGGCTGCCCGTGATCGCCACGTGCCCCGGCATCGACACGGCCACGTCGACGCCGGTCAGGCGCTCGCCCGTGGCCGGATCGAAGGCGCCGACGCCCTCGGTGGCCAGGATTCCGGACCGGGGCAGCGGCAGGGCGGCGGCGCCGCTGCGGGCGGCCCGGGCCCGCCGCCCCTCGAGGGCCGCGATGGTGCGGGCGAGGTCGCGCAGCCGCGGGCGCACCGACCTGCGGACCATCCAGAGACGCGCGCAGATCGCCGCGAGCCAGCCGGCGAGCCCGAAGGCGCCCACGGCCGCCACGAGGGCGGCCGGATCCACCGGGGCCGCGGGCGGCTGGCCCGGTCCCGAGCGCCACAGCGCGGTGCCGGCGGCGATCGCCGGAAGGATCACCGCCAGGGCCAGGGCCGGCGCCCGGGCATAGGCCAGCCGCGCCTCGGCGCGCCCGACATTGGCCCGCATCGCGGCGACGCGGGCGGCGATCCGGCGGCGCTCGATGGCCGCCGCGCCGTGGTTGCGCACGGCGGGCAGCCGCCGGACGAGGTCGTTCAGGCTCTCCTCGGCGCGCGCGCTCGAGCGCAGGCGCAGATCGTGCCGGTCGCGCGCGCGCTCGAGCACCAGCCCGTAGGCGAGGCCGATCGCCGCGAGGCCGATCACCGCCGCGGGGACCAGCCTGGGCGCGGCGAGCGCCGCGAAGCCGAGGGCCAGGATCAGGGCCGCGAGGGTCATCGCCGGCAGCACGATGCCGGCGGCCAGCAGGCGGTCGGCCCGGGCCAGCACCTCGCCGACGATCCGGGTGAGGCCGCGCGCCTCGTCCCGGGCGCCCGCGGGGGCGTCGAGGATCGCCTGCAGCACGCCCTCGCGGACGGCGTCCCCGGCCCTGTTCTGCGCCTTGAAGCACAGGCGCGCCACGAACCAGCCGACCCCCGCCAGCGCCAGCGCGCAGACCGCGATGCACAGGAAGGCCGTGAGTTCGAGTTCGGCGGGGCGCATCGGGATGCCGGGGACGAGCACCAGTTCCCGGCCCGGGAGCTCCGCCGCCACGCGCAGGAACGGGAGGACCGGCGCCTCGTCGCGCGGCAGGACCGCGATCAGGTCGCGCAGGCACAGGAGCGCGAGCGCGCAGAGCGGCGCGCCGACCCCGACCGCGAGGGCCGCCGCGACGGTGTGCTGCGGCCGCGCGGCGCGCCACGTCAGGAGGAGAGGATCGGATTCCATGCGTCTCCGGACAGCATCGGGCGGGTCCGCCGCGGTCCGCCGCCGTCCGCGGCATAGGCCTTCGGGGCCGCGGCGGAAAGGGCGGCCGGCGCGGCCCGGCCCCGTGCGACATGTCGGCCGGACTGATCCAAGTTCTAGCCCTGGTCTGGAAGCGCTCTAGGTTCGATTCCCTGCACGCGGCGCGATCCGGAGCGTGCCGCGAGGTCCGGTCGCCGCGTCCGCCCGGACCGCATCGCGTGGGCGTGCCGGCGCAGCCGATCTCGGGCGGGACCAGAGGATGGGGTGACGCGTGCGGCGAGGGGCTGAGCAGACCGAAGGGCACGGCACGGCCGGCTCGACGTCCGGGACGGCCTGATGGCGCAGCTGTTCACTCCCGGCGCCGACGCGCTCTACCGCCTCGCGCTGATGACCGGCGTGGCCTGCCTAGTGGGCGTCCCGGTCCTGGCGGCCGGGATCGTGCGCTCGAACTACGTCACGGGCGTCGGGATCGCGCCGGCCCAGCCGCTGCCGTTCAGCCACAAGCACCATTCCGGCGAGCTCGGCATCCAGTGCCGCTACTGCCACACCACGGTCGACCGGGAGGCCACCGCCGGCATCCCGCCGACGCACACCTGCATGACCTGCCACTCGCAGATCTGGACCGGCTCCGAGATGCTCAAGCCGGTGCGCGACAGCTACGCGCAGGACAAGCCGCTGGAATGGAAGCGGCTGAACAAGCTGCCGCAATACGTCTACTACAACCACTCCGTCCACGTGACGAAGGGGATCGGCTGCTCGACCTGCCACGGCGACGTCACGTCGATGCAGATGACCTACCGGGCCAACGCCTTCGAGATGCAGTTCTGCCTCGATTGCCACCGGGCCCCGGAGAAATACGTCCGCACGCCGGATCAGGTCTGGAACATGACCTGGAAGCCGCCGGCCGATCAGGCGAGTCTGGGCCCGAAGCTCGTGGCCCAGTACCATATCCGCGGCGGGGAGCGGCTGACCGAATGCGGGATCTGCCACCGATGACCGGCGCCCCCGACATCGCGGCCCTGCGCGAAAAACTCGCCGGCGGCGACGGACCGCGCTTCTGGCGCAGCCTCGACGCCGTGGCCGACAGCCCCGAGTTCCGCGCCTACCTGGCGGCCGAGTTCCCGTCGGCGTCCCGGCTCGCCGCTGCCCCGGAGCGGCGCGGCTTCCTGAAGCTCATGGCCGCCTCCTTCGCGCTGGGCGGCCTCACCGCCTGCGGCGGGGGCAGCGGCCGCGACTACGAGGTGCCCTACGTCAACCAGCCCGAGCGGATCGTGCCCGGCACGGACCTGTCCTACGCCTCCTCGGCGGTGTTCGACGGCTTCGGCAACGGCGTCCTGGTCACCACCCGCAACGGCCGCCCCCTGAAGATCGAGGGCAACCCCGAGCATCCCTGGAGCCGCGGCGGCACCGACGTGCTGGCCCAGGCCTCGGTCCTCGGGCTCTACGACCCGTTCCGCTCCCAGGCGGTGCAGCATCTCGGCCGGCCGAGCTCCTGGCCGGCGTTCCGGGCGGATCTCCAAGCGCGGATGCCGGGCTGGCGCGAGAGCCGGGGCGAGGGTCTCGCCCTGCTCACCGGCCCGGTGACGTCGCCCGGCGTGGCGGCCCAGATCGCGCGGCTGCGGGCCGCCTACCCGGCTCTGCGCTGGTACACCGGCGCCGGGGCCGGCCGCGGCGGGATCTACGAGGGCGCCCGCCAGGCCTACGGCCGGCCGCTGGAGACCATCCCGGATTTCGGCCGCGCCCGCACCATCGTGGCGCTGGACGGCGATTTCCTGGACCTCGGGCCCGGCCAGGTCGGCCTGGCGCGGCGCTGGAGTGAGGCGCGGCGCGCGGCCTACGCGGAGGGGCGCCTCCTCACCCTCCACGCGGCGGCGCCGACGCCGACGCTGACCAGCGCCAAGGCGGATTACGGTCTCGCGGTCCCGGCCGGCCGGCTGGAGGACCTCGCCCGGGACCTCCTCGCCCTGGCCGCCGGCGGCGCGGCGCCGGCGGGCGACGACCCCGTCGCGCGCTGGACGCGGGGTGCCGGCACGGCGCTCGCCGAGGCCCGGGGAAGCGGCATCGTCACCGCCGGCCTGACCGCGAGCCCGGAACTGCACGCGCTGGTCCACCGCCTCAACGCCGCCCTCGGCAACACCGGGGCGACCCTGGTCCACACCGCGCCCGCGGAGGAGACCGGCGCCGGGACCCTGGCAGAGCTCGCGGAGGCCATGGATCAGGGTGCCGTCAAGGCGCTCGTCGTGCTCGGCGCCAACCCGGTCTACGAGGCGCCGGGCGCCCTCGATTTCGCCGCCCGGATGGCGCGCGTCCCGCTCAAGATCCACGCGGGACTCTACTACGACGAGACCGGCGCGCACGCCGACTGGCACCTGCCCGCCGCCCACCCGCTGGAATCCTGGGGCGACATCCGGTCCCTCGACGGGACCGTGGGGCTGATCCAGCCGACCGTCGCGCCCCTCTACAACGGTCGGACGCCCTCGGAGATGCTGGCCTTCCTGGCCGGCGGCGAGGGCGGGGAGAGCGGCCAGGACGCCCTCGACCTTCTCAAGGCGGGGGCGCGCAGCGCCGGCGAGGACGACGCGGCCTTCGAGGCCCGCTTCACCGAGGCCCTGCGCCTCGGCTTCTGGGCGGGCAGCGCGCGCCCGGCCGAGACCGTCGCGCTGACGCAGGCGGCGGCCCCCGCGGTCGCTCCATCTCCCGCGTCCGCCGGCGAGGTCGAGGTGCTGTTCCGGCCCGATCCGACGATCTGGGACGGCACCCACGCCGACCTCGCGTGGCTGCAGGAACTCCCGAAGCCGCTGACCAAGGTGGTCTGGGAGAACGTGGTCGCGGTGAGCCCGCGCCTCGCCGAGCGCGCGGGCATCGCGACCGGCGACATCCTGCGGGTCGAGGCCGGCGGCCGCGCGGTCGAGGGGCCGGCCTGGATCCTGCCCGGCCAGGCCGCCGACACCGTCACCCTCACCCTGGGCTACGGCCGCGACGTGCCGGACCACCTCGCCCGCGGCCTCGGCTACGATTCCGCGCCCCTGCGCCCGGCCGGTTCGACCTGGCGCCTCGTCGGCGCACGGCTGACGAAGACCGGCCGCGTGCGCAAGCCGGTGACCACCCAGCATCTCGGCACGATGGAGGGGCAGGACCTCGTGCGCGTCCAGGCGCTCGGCGCCGCGCCCGCGGGCGACCCGAAGGGTGCGCCGACCCCCGCCTCGTTCTACCCGCCCCCGGAGAGCCAGGACCGCTGGGTCGCCGCGCAGTGGGGCATGGCCATCGACCTCGACGCCTGCATCGGCTGCAACGCCTGCGTCACCGCCTGCCAGGCGGAGAACAACATCCCGGTGGTCGGGCGCGAGGAGGTCGCGCTCGGCCGCTGGATGGGCTGGCTGCGGGTCGACCGCTACTACGCGGGCGGCCTCGACGCCCCGACCACGCATTTCCAGCCGGTGCCCTGCATGCATTGCGAGCAGGCGCCCTGCGAGCTCGGCTGCCCCGTCGAGGCGACGCTCCACGACAGCGAGGGCCTGAACCTGCAGGTCTACAACCGCTGCGTCGGCACCCGGACCTGCCAGAGCTACTGCCCCTACAAGGTCCGGCGCTTCAACTACCGCGACTATACCGGCGGCACGACCCCGGTGGAGCAGCAGCAGCGCAACCCCGAGGTCACGGTCCGGTCCCGCGGCGTGATGGAGAAGTGCACTTACTGCATCCAGCGGATCACGGCGGCGCGGATCACCTCGGCCAAGGACGCCCACGCGCCGATCCCCGACGGGAGCGTCGAGACCGCCTGCCAGGACGCCTGCCCGACCCGGGCGATCACCTTCGGCAACGTTGCCGACCCGGGGAGCCAGGTCTCGGCCGCCCGCCGGGACACGCGGGAATACGCGCTCCTCGGGCATCTCAACACGCGGCCGCGCACCACTTACCTCGCCGGGCTCGCCCCGGCCGCCGATCCCAACGGACGGGAGGGCTGAGCATGTCCGGCGCCCTGATCCGGCCCGACGCGACCCTCGAGGACATCGGCGGCGCGGTCGCGGAGATCCCGCTGACGCATCCCGGTAACCGCCGCTGGTGGATCGCCTTCGCGGGGGCGGCCTCGCTCCTCGGCCTGTTCGTCCTCACCCTCGGCTACCTGCTCTACGCCGGCCCCGGCATCTGGGCGAACAACAACGCCGTCGTCTGGGCGCTGGACATCGCGAGCTACGACTGGTGGATCGGCGTCGCCTCCGGCAGCCTGCTGGTCTCGGCGATCCTGCTCCTGCTCGGCGCGGAGTGGCGCGGGGCGGTGAACCGCGTCGCCGAGACCCTGGCGCTGCTCGCCACCGCGGCCGCCGGCCTCTACCCGATCATCCATCTCGGGCGGCCCTGGTTCTTCTTCTGGAACCTGCCCTACCCCAACACCTACGATCTCTGGCCGCAGTTCCGCTCGCCGCTCCTGTGGGACGCGATCGACATCGTGTCGTTCCTGGTGATCTGCGTCAGCCTCTGGTTCATCGGCCTGCTGCCGGACCTCGCGACGCTGCGCGACCGGGCCCACGTCGAGGCGCTCCGCCAGTTCGACGCGAAGGCGCCGACCCGCAAGCTCGCCCTCCTGCGCGCGCAGGTCTACGGCATCCTCGCCTCGGGCTGGCGCGGCTCGGCGGCCCACTGGCAGATCTGGGTCCAGGCCTACCGGACGGTGGCGCTCCTCGGCGTGCTGCTGGTGGTCTCGGTCCAGACCGGGGCCTCGGTCATGCTGGCGGGCTCGCTGATGCCCGGCTGGCACAGCACGCTGCTGCCGGTGAGCTTCCTGGTCAACGCGGTCTATTCGGGCGTCGGCGTCACGGCGGTGACCGTGATGCTGATCCGCCTCGTCTACGGCCTCGACGCCCTGGTGACGGACCGCCATCTCGACGTCCTCGGGCGGCTGCTGCTCTGCCTCGGCTGCGCCAGCGCCTACTGCTACGCGGCCGAGTACTTCGACACCTTCCTCAACGGCGACGCCGAGGGGCGCGGCGTCCTGGTCCGGCGCATGACCGGCGACCACGCCCTGGTGTCCTGGACGGCGGTCCTGTGCCTCGTCCTGCCCGCGCAGATCCTGTGGTCGGCCCGCGCCCGCACGGCGCCGCCGGCGATCGCGGCGGTGGGGCTCCTCGTGGCGATCGGTGCCTACGCCGACCACGTCATGGTCCTGGTCGTCACCCTGACGCAGGACTTCCTGCCCTCCTCGAGGCTGCCCTACACGACCGACATCTGGGGCATCGCCACCTTCGCGGGCTCGACCGGGCTGTTCCTGACCCTGCTGCTCCTGTTCCTGCGCTACCTGCCGGCCGTCTCGATCGTCGAGAGCCGCCGCCTCGCCCTGACGGCGTCGCCGGCCGCGCAGGAGGCCGCCCGCGCGGCCGCGTCCGGGGCCACGGGTCGCCCCGAGGAGAACCCGGTCACCGCGCCCCTGTGGGGCGTGTCGGCTACCTTCGCGAGCCAGGGCGACCTCGCTGCCGCCCTCCAGGCGGTCTCCGGGATCGGCCCGGACCACGTCCATCTCGACGGGCACGGACCGGTGCCGATGCCCCGCACCCTGCGGCCCCTGGGCCTGGAGGGGCGCTCGATCCTGCCCTACGCCCTCGCCGGGGCCCTGCTCGGTGGCTTCGGCTTCTTCGCGCTGTGCGTCTACGCCACGGCCTACGACTACGTGTTCCTGATCGGCGGCCGCCCGCGCCTGTCCTGGCCGTCCTTCGTGGTCCCGAGCGTCTCCTTCGCGATGATGGCGGGCTGCGTGGCGATCCACCTCGCGCTCCTCGTGCTCAACCGCCTGCCCCGGCTGAACCATCCGGCCTTCAACATCCCGGGCTTCCTGCGCGCCTCGGAGGACCGGTTCTTCCTCTCCGCCGAGGCGCGGGGCGACCGGTTCGACGCGGCGCGGATCGAGCGGCGGCTCGCCTCCCTGCCGGCCGAGGCCGGGCGCCCCCTCGAGATCCGGCGGATCCCGCGATGAGGCGCGCCGTCCGCCGCACCGCCCGCCGCGCCGGGCCACGCGCCCTCCTCGCCTGCCTGACCCTCGCGCCGCTCGCCGCCTGCGGCGAGGCCGACATGGCCGATCAGGCCCGGGCCAAGACCTGGGACAAGAACCCGTTCTTCCCCCGCGAGATCACGATGCGCCAGCCGGTGGCCGGGACCGTGCCGCGGATCGATCCGGCCCGCGCGGCGCCGCAGCCGCAGGCGATCAGCCGGGCGCTGCTCGACCAGGGCCGCGAGCGCTACGGCGTGTTCTGCACCCCCTGCCACGGGCAGGACGGCCGCGGCGCCGGGATGATCGTGGCCCGGGGCTTCCCGTCCGCCGGCGACCTCACCGCCGGGCCGGTGCGCGCGGCCTCCGCGTCCGACCTGTACGACGCCATCTCGAACGGCCGGAAGGCGATGTTCGGCATGGCCCAGATGATCCCCTCCGCCGACCGCTGGGCGATCGTCGCCTACGTCCGCGCCCTCCAGTTGAGCCAGGACGCCCCTGTGGCGAGCCTGCCCGAGGCGGATCGCGCGCGGCTGGAGGCGACGCGGTGAGGCGCCCCGCCCTGCTCGGCCTCGCCGGCCTCGTCCTCCTGGCCGTCTGCCTGATCGCGGGCGGCTGGCGCGGAGCCGCGGCCTCGTATCTCGCGGCGTGGCTGGTCCTCCTCGCTCTGCCGGTCGGTGCCCTGCCGGTGGTCATCGTGGCCGAGCGCTTCGGCAAGCGGGTCCGCGAGCGCGGCGGCATCGAGATGCTGGCGGGCCTGCGCCGGCTGACGGCTCTGATGCCGGTCGCGGCCGCGCTGGCGCTGCCGCTGCTGGCCGCCGCGTCGCTGCTCTATCCGTGGGTGAGCGCCCCGGCGCGCACGCCGCTGGCCGCCCTGTGGTTCACGGTGCCGTTCTTCGCGGTCCGGGTCATCGCCTACCTCGCGGCCTGGACCTGGCTGGCGCTGCGGTTCGCCAGGCCGTTCGACGCGCCCGGCGAGGGGCGGACCGTGCCGGCGGTGGGGCTGCACGCGGTCATCGGCACGCTGTTCGTCACCGACGTCGTCGCCTCCCTGGATCCGCGGCTCGACTCCACCCTCCTGGGTCTCCTGGTGATGACGGCGTGGAGCGGCCTCGCCTTCGCGGCGGCGATCCTGCTGGCCTGGGAGGAGCCGGAGCCCGTGGGGCGCGGCCGCACGGCCCCCGGCCGGGGCCGGCTCGTCCCGCTCGTCGTCCTCCTCGGCCTCTGGGCCTACATGCACTTCGTGCAGTTCCTGATCGTCTGGTCGGCCAACCTGCCGCCCGAGGTGGCGTGGTACCTCGCCCGCGGCGGCTGGGTCGGGCGGGCCCTGGCGATCGTGGCCGGCGCGGTCGTGGTCCTGGCCGGTCTCGCGACCCTGCGGCCGGGCCGCCCGACCACCCGGATCCTGGCCGGCGCGGCGCTCGCCGTCCACGCCCTGGAGATGTTCTGGCTGATCACCCCGGCGGTGCGCGACCGCTTCGTCCTCCGGCCGAGCGACGTGCTGGCCGCCGGCGCCGTGGCCTGCCTCGCGGCCGCTTTGCGCCCGCTGATGCGTCCGCGCGCCAACCGCGCGGCCTCCGCGGCCCGCCGCGCCGGGAGGCCGGCATGAGCGCGGACGGACCCACCGGCCTGATCCCGGCGATCCTCGCGGGGCTGACCCTGCGCGGCAGCGGCCTCCTGAACGGGCGGCCGCCGCGCCCGGCGGCCAACACGCAGCGCCATCCCGACGATCCCGGGCACGAGACGCGCGACGTCAACGTCCGCAACACCGTGCTGGTGATGGCGGGCCTCGCGCTCGCGGCGCTGGCGGTCGTCGGCGCGATGGTCTGGCTGATGGGCACCTTCGCGGCGAGCCAGCGCCGGGCGCTGCCCGCCCTGACGCCGCAGCAGACGACGCGGCTGGCGCCGCCGCCGCCGAACCTGCAGGCCGACCCCTACGCCGACCTCGACCGCGAGCGGGCCGAGACCGCGGCGCGCCTCTCCGGCTACGGCTACCGGGACGAGGCCCGCACCCGCGCCCGCATCCCGATCGGGCGCGCCATGGACCTGACCGTCGGCCGCTCCCTCGAACCGGCGGAGCCCGCTGCGCGATGACGCCGAGCCACGATTCCCTCCAGCTCTGGCCCGCCGCGGTCTCCGCCACGGCGATCGAGACCGATTGGCTGATCCTGGCCTTCACGGTGCTGACGCTGCTGCTGACCGTGCCGGTCTTCGTGGCGATCACCTACTTCGCCCTGGGCTACCGCGAGGGCTCCGAGGCGGACCGGAGCCCCTCGGGCATCCGGTCCAACCTCATCGAGATCAGCTGGATGCTGATCCCGTTCCTGCTGACGCTGATCTTCTTCGTCTGGGGCGCCCGGCTGTTCGTCGAGTCGAAGAACCCGCCCCCCGACGCCATGGTGGTCGAGGTGATCGGCCGGCAGTGGATGTGGAAGTTCCAGCACCCGACGGGCCAGTCCGAGATCAACAACCTGCACCTGCCGATCGGCCAGCCGATCCGGCTGCACATCATCAGCCAGGACGTGATCCACGCCCTCTACCTGCCGGCCGTGCGGATGCAGGTGGCGGCCCTGCCCGACCGCTACACCGACCTGTGGTTCAAGGCCGAGAAGACCGGCACCTACCATCTCTACTGCTCGGAATATTGCGGCACCGACCATTCCGTGATGGGCGGCGAGGTCACCTTCATGAATCCCGGCGACTACCAGGACTGGCTGACCCACGCCGGCGCGCAGCAGGGCAAGGTCGCGGCGGGCCGGGCGCTCTACGAGGCCTATGGCTGCGCCGGCTGCCACGACCCCGGTTCGTCCGTGAAGGCGCCGAGCCTCGCGGGCCTCTACGGCAGCCAAGTCAAGCTCGCGGACGGGCGCACCGTCACCGCCGACGACGCGTGGCTGCGCGAGAAGATCCTGAACCCGAACGGTGACCGGCTCGCCGGCGGTGGCAAGCAGGTGATGCCGAGCTTCGCCGGCCGGATCCCGGCGGACGAACTCGGCACGCTGATCGATTTCCTGAAATCCTACGCGGGTCCGGCCTCCGGCAAGGCCGCGGACGCGACGCTGCCGGGAGCGACACGATGAGCGCATCGGGCAGCGTCGGCGGCACCGCCCGCCGGGAACCCCACGCCCCGGAATCCACGATCGGGCGAAAATCCGACTACCTGCACGCGCAATCGACCCTGCGCTCGTGGTTCCTCACCACCGATCACAAGCGCATCGCGATCCTCTACCTCGCCTCGATCACCGGCTTCTTCGTGATCGGGGCCCTGGCGGCCGGCGTGGTGCGCCTCGCGCTCGTCGTGCCGAACGGCGCGATCATGACCAACGACACCTACAACAAGGCCTTCACCATCCACGGGGTGGTGATGGTCTGGTTCTTCCTGATCCCGTCGATCCCCGCGACCTTCGGCAACTTCCTGATCCCGCTGATGATCGGGGCCAAGGACCTCGCCTTCCCGAAGCTCAACCTGACGAGCTGGTACGTGTTCATGGCCGGCGCCCTGTTCACCCTGGTCTCGGTGGTGCTCGGCGGCGTCGACACCGGCTGGACCTTCTACGCGCCGCTCTCCACCGCCTTCTCGAACACCTGGGTGCTGCCGGCGCTGATCGGCGTCACGATCGTGGGCTTCTCGTCGATCCTGACCGGGCTCAATTTCGTGGTCACGATCCACACCATGCGGGCTCCCGGCATGACGTGGTTCAAGCTGCCGATCTTCGTCTGGTCGCACTACGCCACGAGCCTGATCTTCCTGCTGGCCACCCCCGTCATCACCACCGCGCTGATCCTGCTGATCGCGGAGCGTGCCTTCCACATCGGCGTGTTCGACCCGGCCTACGGCGGCGACCCGGTGCTGTTCCAGCACCTGTTCTGGTTCTACTCGCACCCGGCCGTCTACATCATGGTCCTGCCCGGCATGGGGGTGATCTCCGAGATCGTCCCGGCCTTCGCGCAGAAGAAGCTGTTCGGCTACCGCTTCGTCGCCTACGCCTCGATCGGGCTGGCCTCGGTGACCTTCTTCGTGTGGGGCCATCACATGTTCGTCAACGGCCAGAGCGACCTGGCCTCGCTGGTGTTCTCGGCCCTGTCCTTCGCGGTCGCGGTGCCCTCGGCCGTGAAGGTCTACAACTGGACCGCCACGATCCATAAGGGCGCGCTGCGCCTCGACACGCCGATGCTCTACGCGATGGGCTATATCGGCCTGTTCGTGCTCGGTGGGCTCACCGGGCTCTACCTCGCGACGCTCGCCATCAACCAGCACATCCACGCGACCTACTTCGTGGTCGCGCACTTCCACTACATCATGGTCGGCGGCACGGTGCTGGCCTTCCTCGGCGGCCTGCATTTCTGGTGGCCGAAATTCACCGGCCGCATGTACAGCGAGCCCTGGGGGCGGGTCTCGGCGCTGCTGATCTTCCTCGGCTTCAACGTGACCTTCTTCCCGCAGTTCATCCTCGGCTATCTGGGGATGCCGCGGCGCTACGCGACCTACCCGGCCGAGTTCCAGCTCCTGAACGTCCTGTCCTCGGCCGGCGCCACGATCCTGGCGGCGGGCTACCTCTTCCCGATGCTCTACCTCGTCTACTCCCTGTGGTTCGGGCGGAAGGCGCCCGCCAACCCGTGGAACGCGAAGGGGCTCGAGTGGGAGACGTCGTCCCCGCCGCCGACGCACAATTTCCTGTCCCCGCCGGAGGTGCCGCGGATCCCCTACGACTACCCGATCCAGGCCCAGGAAGCCCGGGACCAGCACGGATGAGCGAGCCCCTCGCCGACGGCGTCGGGGTCGCCCGCGCCCACCATTTCGAGAGCGTGGCGCAGCAGCGCGAAGCGGCGACGCTCGGCATCTGGGCGTGGCTGATCACCGAGCTCCTGCTGTTCGCGGCCCTGTTCCTGGTGGCGCTGATCACCCGGATCCAGCACCCCGAGGCGACGGTCGCGGCGGCCAAGCACCTGAAGTTCTGGATCGGGGCCACCAACACCGTGGTGCTGATCTGCTCCAGCCTGACCATGTCGATGGCGATCGAGTTCTCGCGCATGGGCTGGCAGCGCGCCATGGTCCGGGCGATGCTGGCGACCGCGGCTTTGGGCGGCCTGTTCCTCGTGCTCAAGGGCTACGAGTACTACGCCGACTGGGCCGAGCACATGATGCCGTTCCTCAGCGACCGGCCCTTCGCTCTCGCCGAGACGCCGGCGGCGCGGCTGTTCGTGAACCTCTACTACGTCGCGACGCTGCTCCACGCGCTGCACCTGTTCACCGGCATCGCGCTCCTGCTCGGCATGACGTGGATGGCCGCCAGGGCCGGGTTCCTCGCCCGGCACCAGAACTGGATCGAGGTCTACGGCCTGTACTGGCACTTCATCGATCTGGTCTGGATCCTCGCCTACCCGATCCTCTACGTGGTGAACCGGTAGGATGCGGAACCCCCTCGCGACCCTGAGCGCCGACGACCGCGCCCTGCTCCGGAAGCGCCTGCGCACGCCCGTCCTCACCTTCCTGGCGCTGCTCGCCCTGCTCGCCGTCAACGTGACGCTGGGCGCCACCCTCCCCTTCGCGCAGGTCTGGATCGTGGAGCTCGCGGTCGTCGCCGTGATGGTGGCGCTGATCCTCCTCGTCTCCATGGAGGTGATCCACGAGCCGCCGCTGATCCGGCTGTTCTCGGGGCTCGGCTTCTTCTGGGTCGCCATCATGGTCGGCATGACGCTGACCGACTATCTCGCCCGCTGACCCGCGCGAAAGCCGTTGTCGGGACGGCCGAACGCTCCTAAACGGGGCCGCTTCCCCGCATGGCCCGGCTGAAAGACGATGTGCGAACTGCTCGGCATGAGCGCCAACGTGCCGACCGACATCCGCTTCTCCTTCGCGGGCCTCGCCCGGCGCGGCGGCGAGACCGGGCCGCACGCCGACGGCTGGGGTATCAGCTTCTACGACGGCCGCACCTGCCGCAGCTTCCACGAGCCGGAGCCCAGCGCCCGCTCGCAGCTCGCCCGGCTCCTGCGCGACATGCCGATCAAGAGCCGGATCGTCGTCGCCCATGTCCGCAAGGCCAATCGCGGCCGGGTCAGCCTGGAGAACACCCACCCGTTCTCCCGGGAATTGTGGGGCCGCCGCTGGACCTTCGCGCATAACGGTCAGCTTAAGGGCGTGAAGCGGCTGCCGCTGGGCGGCTTCATGCCGATCGGCTCAACTGACAGCGAGCACGCCTTCTGCTGGATGCTCGGCCGGCTCCAGGCCCGGTTCCGCGCCCTGCCCCGCCCCGAGACCCTCGACCGGGCGGTGGCCGACCTCGCGGGCGAGCTGCACGCGCTCGGCGTGTTCAACATGCTGCTCACCGACAGCCGCACCCTCTACGCCCATTGCGGCAAGCGCCTCTGCTACCTCACCCGCTGCGCCCCCTTCGGGAAGGCCACCCTGATCGACGAGGACTGGCAGGTGGATTTCGCCCAGGAGACCACCGAGCACGACGTGGTGACGGTCATCGCCACGCAGGCGCTGACCCGGGACGAGTGCTGGACCGATCTCGCCCGCGGCGACGTCCTGACCCTGCGCGACGGGGCGATCCGGCTGTTGAGACCGGCGAACTTAGCTTAAGTGTGTTTTGCCTGAGGGTGCATGCCCGCGCCCGATGCGCTAGAACTCCGGTAACAGGAGCGCATCGGCCGGACTTCCGCACCGGGTCGAGCCGGCAAGCGCTCCGCCTCGACCCGCTCCGGACCACAGGTCGAGCCACGATGAGTTGACGAGCGCGACACGCATGACCCGCGACGACACCGACACCGTCCTGTCCCAGGAGGACGGGACTCGGGATGGCCGCCCGAACCTGGCGCCCGGCATCCGCACGCATCTCGGGGAGCATCTGCGCACGGTCTACGAGCGGATCGGCGAGGAGACGCTGCCGTCCCGCTTCGCCGAGCTGATCGAGAAGCTCGAGGCGGCGCTGCGCGCCCGGGGCGAGGCGATCGAGCCCGAATTCCGCAACGGCCTGCTCGCGGCCGTGCCGTCGCTGCGCGCCTTCGCGCTGTCGCTGACCTCGAACCCGGCCCGCTCGGACGACCTCGTCCAGGACACCCTGCTGAAGGGTTGGCAGCACCGCGCCCGGTTCCAGCCGGGGACGAACCTGAACGCGTGGCTGTTCACGATCCTGCGCAACATCTTCTACTCGGACCATCGCAAGCGGGTCCGCGAGGTCGAGGACCAGGACGGGTCCTACGCGGCCCGGCTCGCCACCGCGCCGCACCAGGGCGACAGGCTCGACGTCGAGGACCTGCAGTCGGCGCTCGCCAAGCTGCCGCCGGACCAGCGCGAGGCGCTGGTGCTGGTCGGCGCCGAGGGCGTCTCCTACGAGGAGGCCGCCACGATCATGGGCTGCAAGGTCGGTACCGTGAAGAGCCGCGTCAGCCGCGCCCGCGGCCGCCTCGCGGAGCTCCTGGGCTACGACGAGGAGGATCTCGGCTCCGACCGGTTCATCCAGTCGGCGATGCCCAAGGACGCGTAGGCGGCCGGCCAGCCACGGTCCGGCAGTCAACAAAAAAAGATGCATCCGATTCCGGGGA
Source organism: Methylobacterium sp. D48H (assembly GCF_053345715.1). Taxonomy (NCBI): domain Bacteria; kingdom Pseudomonadati; phylum Pseudomonadota; class Alphaproteobacteria; order Hyphomicrobiales; family Methylobacteriaceae; genus Methylobacterium; species Methylobacterium sp. D48H. Next base: position 89,168 of record NZ_JBKFAP010000013.1, on the reverse strand, counting down.
TCGGGCGTTACCGGCCCGAGCTTCGCTGCGCCTGCGCGGCGAAACACCACGGAACGGAGACGCACCGCATGACCTTCAAGACCCTCATCGCCGCCTCGGCTCTCGCCCTCTCGCTGCCGCTGGCCGCCCAGGCCCAGGGCACCATCCCGGGCGCCGAGCGCGGCGCCGCCGCGGGTGCCGACGCGGCAGGCCCGATCGGCGGCATCGTCGGCGGCGCGGTCGGCGCGGCCACCGGCACGGTGGGCGGCATCCTCGGCGTCGACATGGCCCCGCGCTTCCGCAGCTACGTCCGCGAGCGCAACGTCCGCTCGTACGACTACGACGGCCGCGTTGCCGTCGGCACCACCCTGCCGAACTCGGGCGTGACCTACTACGATGTGCCGAGCGAGTACCGCGTGCAGCCGGGCTACCGCTACACCGTGGTGAACGACCGCCCGGTGCTGGTCGACCGCGGTCACCGCATCGTCGAGGTCATCGACTAAGACCCTGGGCCGGTCTCGTGCCGGCCCGAACGCCCCCGGAGCTTGGCTCCGGGGGCATTCCCGCAGACGCGGCCGCCGGCGCAACGCTTCATCCGTCCGGCCGTTGAGGAACGGTTCGACCCGTGAGGCGATCATGAGCGACAATTCCGCCGATCCGAAATCCACGCTCCCCGAGCCGGTGCGCGACCATCTCGGCCAGCAGCTGCGCACCGTCCTGCCGGTCGGGACCGACAAGCCGCGTTTCCTGGGCGACGACCCGGTGCCGGACGCGTTCGAGCCGCAGATCCGCAGGCTCGAGACCCGCCTGAAGACCCACGAGGAGGGCACCGGCGCCGTCGGGCAGGCCCTCGACCAGATCCTCGACGCCTTCGGGGTGAAGCCGCGGGACGACGACACGCGCGCGGGCTGAGCCGTCAAACGCGCGGCTTCGTCGCCAGGAGGTCGCGGATCTCGGAGAGCAGCTTCACGTCGGCCGGCACCTCGTCGGGCTTCTTGACCTCGGCGTGCTGGAGACGGTTCATCGCCCGGATCACCAGGAACAGCACGAAGGCGACGATCGCGAAGTTGAGCGTCAGCGTCAGGAACTGGCCGTAGCCGAGGACGGCGCCCTGCTTCTTCGCGTCCACATAGGGCAGACCGGCCTGCACCTTGGACGAGAGCGGGATGTAGTAGTTCGAGAAATCGAGCCCGCCCGTGATCGCGCCAATCACCGGCATGAAGATGTCCTGCACGGCCGAATTGACGATGGCCCCGAAGGCCGCGCCGATGATCACGCCGACCGCGAGATCGACCACGTTCCCGCGCAGCGCGAACTTCTTGAATTCCTCGAGCATCTCCGAGATCCCCTCCGCGAACGCTGCCAAGGTAGGGGAGAATCCCGCGGCGGCCAGCGCCCGGTCCGGCTAGACGGCCGGCGGCCGCGCCTCCGCGGCGCTCTCGGGCTGCGCGTCCGCTCCGGCGGCGGGCCGCTCCCCGGCCGGGAGCGCCGGCTCCGCCTTGAGCCGCCGGCGATACTGGGCGGCGACGACCGGGATGGTCAGCAGGTAGCCGCCGCTCACCGCCACCAGCGCCTCGAACGGGTAACTGATCAGGATGCCGAAGGCCGCGACGCCGAACAGGAAGATCGGCAGGACGAGGCTGCGCGGCACCCGCTTGCCCATGGTCTTGCCCGAGTAGGTCGGGACCGTGGAGACCACCAGGAGGGCGATGCACAGCACGTAGATCAGCACCGCGGGCGCCGCCCAGGTCTCGATGCCGAAGCCCAGGAAGTGCAGGTAGAGCGGCAGCATCGCGGTGAGCGCCCCCGCCGGGGCCGGCATGCCGACGAAGAAGTCCTTCTTCCATTCCGGCCGGTTCGGGTCGTCCAGCATCGCGTTGAAGCGGGCGAGGCGCAGCGCCATGGCGATGGCGAAGATCAGCGCCACGATCCAGCCGACCGACTTCAGGTGGAACAGCACGAAGCCGTAGAGGATCAGCGCCGGGGCGCAGCCGAAATTCACGAAGTCGGCGAGCGAGTCGAGCTCCGCGCCGAAGCGCGACGTCCCCTTGAGCAGCCGCGCCACCCGCCCGTCGATGCCGTCGAGCACCCCGGCCACCACCACGGCGATGACCGCGGGCTCGAACTTGCCCTCGAAGGCGAGCCGGATCGCCGTCAGCCCGAGGCAGAGCGCCATCAGGGTGATCATGTTGGGCGCGATCATCCGGAACGGCACCGGCTTGAACCGGCGCGGCCGCGGCTCGTTCGGGTCGGGCGCGAAGGGCGGGAAGAGATCGTCCATTGTCCGCCTCAGATCCGCTTGAACAGCCGCTCCGGGCCGCCGCCGAGATCGGCCAGCACCGTCTCGCCGGCCACCGCCTTCTGGCCGAGGCCGACCAGCACGGTCGAGCCGGCCGGCAGGTACACGTCCACCCGCGAGCCGAAGCGGATCAGGCCGAACCGCTCGCCGACGCCGAGCACGTCGCCCGCCGCGACGAAGCCGACGATGCGCCGCGCCACGAGGCCGGCGATCTGCACCACGCCGACCCGCTTCGGCTGGCCGGCATGGGTCGTCTCGATGACCATGCCGTTGCGCTCGTTGTCGTCGCTGGCCTTGTCGAGCTCGGCGTTGAGGAACAGGCCCGGCGTGTAGTGGATCTGGCCGATCCGGCCCGCCACCGGCACCCGGTTCACGTGGCAGTCGAACACGTTCATGAACACGGAGACCCGCAGGGTCGGCACCTGCGGCAGGTCGAGCTCGGGCGGCGGCAGGACGGTGGCGATGAGGTTCACGCGCCCGTCGGCGGGCGAGATCACGAGCCCGTCCGCCACCGGGGTGACGCGCTCCGGATCGCGGAAGAAGTAGCAGACCCAGAGGGTGAGGATCAGGAAGATCCAGCCGAAGAACTGGGAGAAGTAGCCGGCCAGCACCGTCAGCACGATGCCGATCAGGATGAAGGGATAGCCCTCCTTGTGGATCGGCACGAGCGTCCGGCGGATCGTCTCGATCAGGTCGGTCATGGGCTCTTCGGACTCGAGGATGTCGCGCGCGGGCGGGCGGACGTGTCGGACGGGCGGATGGCAGTCCGCCGGGCCGCCGTCAACTTTCCAGGGGTCGCGGGTCGCCGCGGGCCGGAGCGCCCGCTCCGGCCGGGGGGCGCTCCGGCGCCGATTCGGGCGCGAAACGCCGAGGCTCGCGGACACGCGTGATCGTCCCCGCGCGCGCGTGGCGCCGGGGGCATGGCCCGGGAGGCGAGCACGAGGGACGCGGGACGCCGCGGGAACCCAGGTGTCGGCCAAGTACGCGCGGGATCCGATCCCCGCGGCGCCCCGCGGCATCGACCGGGCATGGTCCCCGGCCGCTGCCGTCTGTCTCGTCGCGGCGTCTCCGACGTCCCGGTCCTGCGACTCCCCGTTAGCGGTCTCGGTCGAGGTGCGCGCACGCCGTGCCCGCAACCCCCGGAACCCGCATCGGCGCCGTGGCCTTCCAGCCGTTCCCCGCCTCGTAGTGGGCGGGTCCGCAGGTCGCTCAGGTTCGGCCCAGAGGCGGGTCGGCGCGGGGGCATTTCCTCACCCCGCCGGGCACAGTGCCGCCCGGTCTCACGCCCGCGTCCGAGGCACGCCCCGCACCGGTCCGCCGCCCGGGGCGATGGCGGCTGAGAGCCACCGACGCGGGCGCCGCCCCGTCCCCGGACCCGCACGGTCAGCCACCGGGCGGGCCCCCGAAGGACGGCCCGGGATCGCTCCCGGGCCGCCGCGGACAGGTGCGGTCAGGAAGCACAAAATAGGAACATTGTCAAGGCAAACTGAGCGGCCCAGCGCGGTCGACGCCCCTCTCCGTCATCGCGAGCGCAGCGAAGCGACCCAGGGCGGCGCGACGTCGTTGAGCGGGGCGCGACCCTGGATCGCCTCGCTCCGCTCGCGAGGACGGCGGAATCGATCCCATGACCCGGAAACAAGATGAGAGTCAGGCGCAGGTCCCTCTCCCGTGCGAGAGAGGGATCGCGTCGCGGCGCGGCTGTGCCGACCCGCAGACGCCTGTCTTCCGGACCTTTGCAACACGATCGGGAATGCACCGTCGGCAGGTCCGGGTTCCGGGCTCGCCTGCGGCACCCCACGAAATGATGGGGCGGGGGCGGACCGCCGGCCCGCCTCCAGAAAACCCGGCCCGCGCCCCCGGTCAGTCCGCCCGCCGGAGGCGGCTCGCGAAGAAGCCGTCGAGGCCGCCGCGGGCGCCCTCCAACTCCGGTAGGTGGCACGGCAGCGTGCGCAGGTCGCCGCGGTCGTCGATCAGCGCCGCCGCGCCGCCGACCTCCTCGGGCCGGACCGGCACCCGCGCGTAGCGGGGATCGCGGGCCAGGAACGCCGCCACCTGCGCTTCGCCCTCTTCCGGCTCCAGCGAGCAGGTGCAGTAGACGAGGAGGCCGCCCGGCCGCACCAGCCCGGCCGCGTGGTCGAGGAGCTTCGCCTGGAGCGCGGCAAGCCGCCCGATATCGGCCTCGGCCTTCGTCCAGGCCACGTCCGGATGGCGCCGGATCGTCCCGGTGGCCGAGCACGGCGCGTCGAGCAGCACGGCGTCGTGGTCCTGCGGCTCCAGGGCGAGGGCGTCGGCGACCACGACGTCGACGGCGAAGCCGAGCCGCGCGACGTTCTCGCGCAGGCGCTCCAGCCGCGGTGCGGACCGATCGACCGCCGTGACCCGGGCGCCGGTGGCGGCGAGCTGCAGGGTCTTGCCGCCGGGCGCCGCGCAGAGGTCGAGGACGCGGGTGCCGTCCCGCGGCGCCAGGAGCCGGGCCGGCAACGCCGCGGCGGCGTCCTGGACCCACCACGCTCCCTCTTGGAAGCCCGGCAGCTCGGGAATAGCCGGGCCGTTCTCGGGCAGACGCAGGGAGCCGGTCGGCAGGGTCACGGCGCCGAGCCGCGCGGCCCAGTCGGCGGGCTCGCCCCGCGGGGTCAGGTCGATGGCGGCCCCCGCGAGGTGGGCGCGGGCGATCGCGGCCGCGCGCTCGGGCCCGTAGGCCGCGACCCAGCGGCAGGCGAGCCAGTCCGGGGTGTTGACCGCCAGGGCGTCGGCGTCCGCGGCCAGGATCGCGTCGCGCTCGCGGGCGACCCGGCGCAGCACCGCGTTGACGAGCCCGGCGAGATGGGCCGTGCGGGTATCCGCCTTGGCGAGCCGCACGGCGAGGTCGACCGCGGCGTGGTCGGGGACCGCGAGGTCGAGGATCTGGGCGGTCGCGGTGGCCAGCAGGGCCGTGAGCTGCGGCTTGGCCGCCGGGAGCCCGCGCTCCAGCCGCGCGGCCAGGGCGGCGCGGATCAGACCGTAGCGGCGGAAGGTCGCCACCGCGATGGCCCGCGCCAGCCCGGCATCGGCCGGCGCCAGCGCCTCGGCGCGGATCGCCTGGGCGAGGGCGTCGTCGAGGGCGGGGGGGCGCTCCTGGCCGATCAGGGCCGCGACCGCCTGCATCGCCGCGCGGCGCGCGCCCAGTCCCGCGATGTCCGGACCGGTCCCGCCCGGTGCCGCTGCGTTCCGCGTGTTGCGGCCTGTGTCCCGCGATGCCACTTCTGCTCCAGATCCGACGTCTTCCCGACCCACGCCCTCACACCCGAGCGAGCGCGATGCAAGAGCCGACCGCACAAGACCTGCACCGACAGGACCCGCACCGACAGGACCCGGCCGCGGAGGCCGGAGACGGCGCCGCCCCGCCCCGCATCCTCAGCCCGGCGGCGCAGCGCGCCCTCGCCGAGGCCGCCGAGCGCCGCGCGGCGATCGACGCCCGGGCCGCCGAGATCAGCGCCAAGCCCGAGCGACAGGGGCGCGGCGGCCTTGAGCCGGTCCGCTACGACGACTGGGAGGTGAAGGGCCTCGCGGTCGACTTCTGAGGGACCCGCCGCGGGGCGCCTACTCGGCCGGGACCGCCAGCGGCGCGCCGGCCTCTTCCTCGGCCCGGGCCTCGGCGACGCCCGCCCCGAACCGCCGGTACCAGAGCCCGGTCAGGATCGGCACGAGGATCGAGGTGACGATGATGCAGATCGTCACCAGCACGGTGGCGGTCTGCGCCGAGGGGGCGAATTGCGGGGCGACGGCGGCGATCGCCAGCGGGTTGGCGGCCGCCGCCCCGGCGGTGGAGGAGGCGGCCAAGCCGGCCGTGCCGGTCCCGCCCCCGATCGCCCGGTCGGCCAGGATCAGCGGGATGCCGGTCAGGACGATCACCGCGAGCGCCAGCACGATGCCGAGCCCCGCGAGCGGCGAGAGCAGGTTGTTGAGGTCGACCGTGTTCCCCAGCGCGAAGGCGAAGAACGGGATCATCAGCTGGCCGCCGGGCGCGAACAGGGCCCGGAGCTTCGGGTCGAGGTTGCCGAGGGCGAAGCCGACCAGGAAGGGCAGCACCGCGCCCACGAAGATCTGCGGCTCGAAATGCGCCGCCCCGGAGGCGCCGAGGATGATCATGCTCATCAGCGGGCCGGACTCGATCGAGGTCAGAATGAAGGCGCCGGCCTCCTCGCGGCTGCCGTAGGTCTGCATCAGCGAGGCGTAGAGGCCGCCATTGGTCATATCCATGGCGCAGACGATCGCCAGGATCGACAGGCCGGCGAAGAAGCCGGTCTGGATGCCCTCGGGCGGGATGAACAGCCCGGCCACCAGCACGATCGCCCAGGCGGCGACGAGCTTGGTCGCCACCAGCGTGCCGGACTTGCGCAGCACTGTGCCGGTCGCCTTCAGGCTGACCGAGGCACCCATGCAGAAGAACCAGACCGCCAGGATCGGGATCACGCCGGTCATGATCCCCTGCGTGAAGCCCTTGAAATAGGCCGGGGCGCCCGGCGCGAAGGTCTTGCACAGGGCCCCGAGCAGGAGCGGCATCAGCATCAGGCCGCCGGGAATCCTGTCGATCGCCGCCTTGATCTGCATGGCGCGTCCCTCCCGATCCGGGTCGTCCGCCGACGCGCCGGACCTGGGGCGGATCGCGGACGCCGCGCCGGCCCGCGCCTCTGTCGGGCGCCTCTCGGACCGGTGCGTCATCCTGTCGGGGCGCGGCGCGGGCCGTCAAGCGGCGCGCCGGCGCGGGGCTTGCCGAACGTGTCGCGCTGTCGGGCGCGGAACGTCGGACGCCGGGCCCCGTTGGCGAGGTTCACCGGAGGGAGGCGACGATGGCGACGACAGTATCGGCCCGGAGCGCGGCCGCGGGCCCGCACGGCGAGATCCACCTCGCCCGCGGCGAGCGGCTCGGCATGCGGATGTGGCGGGCCGAGGAGCCCAACGCCGACAAGCCGATGACCACCTCGGCGCACGAGACGGTCGGCTACGTCATCAGCGGCCGGGCCGAGCTCGTGCTGGAGGGCGAGACCGTGGCGCTCGCGCCGGGCGATTCCTACTGCGTGCCGGCCGGCGCCGCGCACACCTACCGGATCCTGGAGACCTTCACGGCCGTCGAGGCGACCGCCCCGCCGGCCGGGTGAGGCCGGCGGGGCGCGTTGGGTTCAGTGGGTCATGTAGACCTGCGTGCCGACATCGACCCGCGCGTAGAGGTCGACCACGTCCTGATTGTACATCCGGATGCAGCCGTAGGACGCGTAGGTGCCGACCGAGTTCGGCCGGTTGGTGCCGTGGATGGCGTACTCGCCGCCCGCGAGCGTCATCGCCGCCGCCCCCATGGGATTGTGCGGCGAGCCGCCCGCGATGAGGTTCGGCAACCGCGGGTTGTCGCGCTTCACCTCCGCGGGGGGCGACCAGGCGGGGGCGACGTACTTGCCGTCGATCGGCTTGATGCCGAACCACTGCTTGCCGGGGCGGCCCACCGCCACGGGATAGCGGATCGCCGTGCCGTCGCCGTTCACCAGGTAGAGCTTGCGCTGCGACACGCTGATCACCACCGAGCCCGGCGCGACGCCGTTGGCGAAGGGGACGATCTCGCGCGCCTGCGCCGCCTGGAAACAACCGGCCAGCATCGCGCCGGCCAAACCGAATAGAGCCGCCACCCGACCCGACATCACCGCGATCCTCGCAAAGCTAGACTAGACGCGGGCAAGTAATCCCCGGCCGAGCTTACCGTTCCGAGAAAAGCTATGGTTGACGCGGGGTCATTCTGCGGATCCGCGGGGCACGGTAAAAGAGCAACCACGAACCAGGGTGTACGGGCCGTTGCCGCGCGACGGGGCCGCCGCTCCGCGCGCGTCTCAGCGCTCGTGGAGTTCGCTCCCGCGCCGGTCCTCCGACTGCCAGCCGTGGCGCTCCAGTTCCGGGTCGAGATGCTCCTCCACCGGGTAGCCGACGCAGAGATAGGCCACGAGCCGCCACGTCTCCGGCACGGCCAGGATCGCCGTGACCGCCTCCGGCTCCAGGATCGAGACCCAGCCGACGCCGAGGCCGCGGGCCCGGGCGGCGAGCCAGAAACACTGCACCGCCCCCACGACCGAGTAGGCCAGGGTCTCCGGCATGCTGGCCCGGCCGAGGCCGAGGCCGGTCTCGGTGGCCGCGTCGCAGAAGGCGGCCAGATGGACCGGCGCCTCCCGCAGGCCGGCGAGCTTCAAGCCGCGGTACTGCGCGGCCCGATCGGTCGCGTAGCCCGCGGCCGCGGCTTCGTTGCAGCCGGCGAAGTTCTCCGCGACCGCGCGGCGGCGTCCCGGATCCGCGACCCGCACGAAGCGCCAGGGCCGGCTGTTGCCGACCGAGGGGGCCCGGTGGGCCGCCGCGAGGCAGGCGCGCAGGGCGTCCTCGTCGACCGGATCCGTCCGGAAGCGGCGCACGTCGCGGCGCCACGCGAACAGCGCGTCGAGGTCGTGCAGGAAGGCGGCGTCGAAGGCGGGCGGGCCCATGGTGCGGCTGGCATAGCCGCAACCCCGGCCCGACGGGAAACGGAAAAAAGGCCGCCCGAGGGGCGGCCTGAAGTCTTGGGTCTCGAAACCTCGGAGTGCCGGATCCTGGGATCCCGAGCGGCGACCGATGGCTGGGGAGCTGGGTGTCGGTCGCCGACCGGGCAGAACCCGGCGAGGTTCGACGCCTGTTGTCGCGCCGCAACGCGGCCTGCAAAAGGCGTGAATCGGGCCAAACCGTGTTTTTTGTCGCTTGGGCGTGTCTCGCGGGACACGGCGTGCGCGACCCTTGCGGGCCGCGGCGGCGAGGCCCATCATCCGGCAAAGCATCGATGCACGGGAGCCGTGATGACCGAGAGGACGAGCGCCGGGTCGAGGCCCGACGAGGCGGCGGGCCATGTCATCCCCTTCCCCGCCCGCGCGGCCCCTCCGCAGATCGCCTTCAACCGGGACGAGCTCCGCACGATCTTCAACCTCTACGGCCGGCAGGTCGCCGCGGGCGAGTGGCGCGACTACGCCCTCGATTTCCGCCGCGACAAGGCGGTGTTCTCGATCTACCGGCGCTCCTCCGAGATGCCGCTCTACCGCATCGAGAAGGATCCCAAGCTCGCCCGGCGCCAGGGGGCCTACGCCGTCGTCGCCGCGAGCGGCCAGATCCTGAAGCGCGGTACCGAGCTCGCCCGGGTGATCGCCGTGCTGGAACCGGCACCGGCGGCGGTCTGACGGCGACGTCCCGCAGTGCCGATAGGAGCGCTACGGCGCTCCGGCGATCCTTGTGCTGGCCTAGCGCTCGCTGGGCCCGCCGAGCCGCGGACGGGGCATACGATCGAGCCTGAGGTCCAACTGCGCGACAGGCGTCGAGCGATTGTAACCCCAGGTGGCTGATCGATGCACGGCAGGATAGACAGGCGAATCCATCGACTGTCCTTCCGGATAATAGCCGCTGCCATGTCGCCTGATTTGCCGTTCGAGACGGAAATCTACTTCGCCAAGCTCGAGGCGAAGCGCAACACGTTCATGGAAGTCGGCCCCGATGTGGATACGATCATCATCGGATCTTCGCATGGAGAGTACGGTATAGATCCGGCTCACATTGATGGATCGTTCAATCTCTGCACCATCAGTCAGGATCTGTCGCAGAGCGCGATGATGTACGGGTGGGCCGCGCGGCGCAATCGTCACCTGAGACAGGTCGTCGTCCTGTACTCCATCTTCTCTTACGGCTTCGACTGTCTGAAAACCTCCGAGAAGGGGCGCGCGGTATTCCTGCGCCGGGCGTTCGGCTTCGGGTGGCCCCAGCACCTCGACGACCTTCTCTGGACGATGGATCTCCATATTCCCTGGCCGGACTTTTCCGACGTTCCGCCTCACCTGTATAACGGCTTCACGAGGTCGGACGACGTGTTCTTCTTCGCGCAGGACGCTAACCAGCTCGCCCGCAGGGTCGCCCGGCACGTCGCGCTGAGCGAGCAGAGATATGCGGGAGGCGAGCAGTTCGCGCGCCTTGCCGCTATCCTGGCTTTCGCCAGGCGGCGCGGTGATCGGGTCTGCGTCGTGATCCCGCCGGTCAGGGACGATTATCGCGCCGCTCTCCCCGCCGACCTGCCGCTGTTCCGGAAGGTGCGCGCGCTCTGCGAGCGCTGCGATGCGCAACTCGTCGACGAATTCTCGAACGATGAATATGCCGGCGCCGACTTCGGAGACCCGGATCATCTGCGCCCGGCCGGCGACGGCGCGCGCAGGCTGTCCGAGCGCGTCGGCCAAGGCCTCAGAGGGCGGCGCTCGACCTGGCTGGGCTATCGGAGGGCGCTGTCCCGGATCCGCCCGCCCGCGGGGCCCTGACCGGTATGATGGCGCCGATCGGATGTGTCTGATGCCGCGGCATCGTCGACCGATCGGCCCGGCGTCGGCGTCGCGCGCGCCTGCCCCCGTGATCCGGCTCGGTCGGAAGGAGGCCCGACGCATCGATGTCGCGCGCATCGGTCTGCGCCGTCCTCCCGGAATGCGCTGCCCGGCTCCGGAGTGATCCGCGCGCCGCGCCCGCTCAGGACAGGGACAGGCGCCGGACGGTCGCGGCGATCTCGGCCACCGTCTCCGGCGCCAGGGGCCGGATCGGCCGCGGCGGCTCGGCGCGGCACAGGCCCATGAGATCGGCCAGGGCGTAGACCACCCGCAGGCTGGAATGCGTCCGGAACAGCCTCCAGAGGGGCTCCAGCTCGGCGTTGAGGGCGCGGGCCCGCTCGGTCTCGCCCGCCGCCACGGCCCGGACGATCGCCAGGCAGGTCCGGGGAAACAGGCCGCCCGCCACGCTGAACCACGCCGCGCCGCCGGCGATCAGCGCCTCGGTGACGTTCCAGTCGCCGCTGAACCCGATGGGGAAGCCCGCCGGGACGGCCTCCCGCAGGGTCGCGATCCCGGAGGCGGCCCGCGCCGGTTCCGGCGCGGCGCACTTGGCGGCCACGATCCCGGGCTGGCGGGCGATCCGGCCGATCAGCGCCGGCGTGAAGTGGAAATGCGTGGTCGCGGGGTTGTCGTAAAGGACGAGGGGCAGGCCGCCCGCCTCCCCTACGGTCGCGAAATGCGCCTCGACCTCCGCCTCGGTGAGCGGCGTGTACGAGACGGGGGCGAGGAGCCCGGCATCCGCGCCGGCCGCCCGCGCGTCCTGCGCGAGGCGGACGGCCTCGTCGGTGCGCAGGGCGCCGATGCCGACGAGGAGCGGGACCCGTCCGGCCACGGCCTCGGCGGCGATCGCCACCGCCCGGCGCCGCTCCTCGCGGCTCAGGTACGCGTAGGTCCCGGTGCTGCCGAGGAGGCCGATCGAGTCGACCCCGGCGGCCGCCAGGGGCTCCAGCAACCGGCGCAGCGCTTCCGCGTCGACGCGGCCGTCTGCGTCGCTCGGGGTGATCGGGAAAGCTGAGAGGCCGGAGAGGTCGGAGAGCGCGGGCATGGCCCGAGCCTAGCGCATCCGCGCGCGGCGGCCAGGCAAAAAGAAACCCCGGCGGTGTCCCGCCGGGGTTCCCTCGTCCCGTCTTGTTCGGGCTGGCTTATCGGCGGTCGCCGATCAGGCTCAGCAGGAACTGGAACATGTTGATGAAGTCGAGATAGAGCGTCAGGGCGCCGTTCACCGACATCTTGGCCGCCATCTCGCCGTCGAAGCCGCCGTAGAGATACATCTCCTTGAGCTTCTGGGTGTCGTAGGCGGTCAGGCCCGCGAAGATCAGCACGCCCAGCACCGAGATGGCGAACTGGAGGGCCGACGAGGCGAAGAAGATGTTCACCAGCGACGCGAGGATGATGCCGATCAGGCCCATCATCAGGAACGAGCCCATGCCGGAGAGGCTGCGCCGGGTGGTGTAGCCCCACAGGCTGAGCGAGCCGAAGGCCGCCGCCGTGATGAAGAACACCTGCACCACGCTGCCCCCGGTGAACACCAGGAGGAGCGAGGACATCGAGGCGCCCATCACCGCCGCGAAGGCCCAGAACATCGTTCGGGCGGAAGAGGCCGACATCCGGTCCATCCGCATGGAGAAGACGAAGATGAACGCCAGCGGGGCGAGCATCAGGACCCACTTCAGCGGGCTGAGGTAGAGAGTCTGACCGAACGGGGTCAGGATCGGGCGGGTGCCCTGGTAGGCCGCCACGGAGGCCATGTTCAGGCCGAGCGCGACGAGACCCGAGATGCCGAGCCCGACGATCATGTTGTTGTAGACGCCGAGCATGAAGGTGCGCAGGCCCTGATCGACCTCGACCTGGGTGCCGGCGTAGCCGGTCGGCTGCTGGGCGCCGTACCGGAAGGGGCTGTTCTCGAATGCCATGGGAGTTTCCTTGCGGAGGCTCTCTCAGCGTGGTGTTCGGTCGAGGCCCACGCAGGACCTCTGGCGCCGGGCTGGCGCCTCGGTCGGGAATATGTTGCGCCCGAAGCCGCGACACAAGTCCCCGGCCACGGTTCCGGGGCGGCTTTTGCGTGTCCGGCGGATGTATTTTTGTCCATCTGGGCCGGGATTAAAATGCATTCCGCTCCGTCGTCGGGTTGTTCGACTGACGGTTGCCGCCGTCCAGGCGTTTCGATGTGCCCGCGCGAAGTCTTAACGGCTTCCTTATGCCACGTGCGTCCGCGCGCGCCCCGGTTTCTCCGGTCCGGACCGCCGAATCCCGGCGGGTTCGTGCCTGCATGGCGGGTCCGCAGCCTCGGAGATCCGCTCTCCGGCGCGCGGGATCTGGGCCGTCCGGGAGGGGCGGTTCAGTGCGTCATCCGGCGGGCCAGGGCGCGACCCAGACCGAGCAGCATCAGGTCGGCGGCCGCCCGCACCTCCGCGGGCATGTCGTCGGTGAGCGTCTCCTTGAGCGCGACGGCGAGGTCGGCCGCCCGCTCCAGCGGGTCGCCGCCCGCCATGGGCCTGCCGACCACGTAGCGGTCGCCGCCGTCGCGGATCTCGGTGATGTCCATCAGGATGCCGTGCGAGCGCTGCGGCTCGCCGTCCTCGTTCCGATGGGTCCGCCCCCGGCTGAGGAGCCAGCGCACGGTGCCGTCCGCCTTGAACACGCGGTACTCCGCAAGGACCAGCCCGCTCGACCGGACGGCCCGGAGCATGTGGTCCATCAACCACGTCATGTCCTCGGGATGCACCGCGGCCAGCGCCATCGGCCCGTTGATCGGACGGTCGGCAAGGTCGGGATTGCCGGTCAGCAACCGGGCCGCGCCCGCGTCGTAGACGACCACGCCGCGGACGTGGTCCCACTCCCAGGCTCCCACAACGCACGAGGCTTCGAGAGCCGCCCGGAGACGGTCGGCGTTCTCCGCGTAGCCATCGATGACGTTGATGCGCATGGTGGACGGTCCCCCCGGGCCGCTCGAAGCTCGAATGTCTAGCTCCGTACCAATCTTCCGGCGAAATGACAAAGAGTTCACTTGCGAATACCCCTTCACGGGGGCACCTCTTGTCATGGTTGGGAAATTTTCCCCCGTCGCGAGTGATTCGAGGGGCCGCCATGGATGAGAACGGACTCGAATTCCTGCGGACGATTGCTGACCGGAAGGTGGAATCCTCCGCCGCGCGCGCGCTCAACAGGATTGCGCAGTCCCTCGATTTGCCGATCGAGGCGTTCTACGGTTCCGATCACTGCGGATCTGTGGACCGTCCGGCCATCGAGCGGGAGACGGAGCGGCTGCTGATGCTGGTCGGGGTCCACCTGCGCCGACTCGATCCTGCGGCGCGGAGGCGATTCGGTGAGGCGGTCCAAGCTCTGGTCGGCCCCGGACCGACCGAGGCATGCGCGCGCACCGCGGAGAATGCGGAGCGCGGCGACCCGTGAGCGCGGGGTCCGACGGTTGGAAACCCCTCCCCCACGGACCGAGGGCTTCGATATCCCGCCGGACCGTCTCCGGCCGGGCGCGGTCCGCCGCTCTCGACGGCCTCGATCGCGGCCTCCGCCGGGGCTGAACCGGATACGGAGCCTGCGGGATCGGCCTCCGTCAGGCCTGCCGGAGATACGGCGCCGGCTTCTGCCCCAGGATCCGCCACGTGCCGACGAGCCCGAGGAGGATCGCCAGCGCCACCGCGGCCACGGCCGCGACCAGCGCGCCCGACAGGTCGAGGCGGAAGTCGAGGTGCATGACCTTGGCGACGATCACCCAGCCGGCGAGCGTCCCGGCCAGGAGGCCGAACAGCGCCGTGGCGAGCCCCAGCGCGGCGTATTCGAGGGCGTAGGCGGTCAGCAGCCGCGCCCGGCTCGCGCCCAGCACCTTGAGCACGACGGCGTCGTAGAGCCGCGCCCGGTGCCCGGCCGCGATGGCGCCGGCCAGCACGAACAGGCTCGCCAGCACCGCCACGGCGCTCGCCCCCCGGATCGCCAGGACCAGCCGGCCGACGAGGTCCCCGATCGCGTCGAGGGCGTCCTTCACCCGCACGGCGCTCACTGACGGGAAGGTCTTGGCGACGTCGCGCAGGATGCGGTTCTCGGCGGAAGCGTCGGTGCCGCCGGGCAGGGTCAGCGTCGCGAGGTCGGAATGCGGCGCGCCCCGGAAGGTGCCCGGCGAGAACACCATCACGAAGTTGATGCCGAGGTTGCGCCACTCCACCCGGCGCAGGTTGAAGATCGTCGCGGTGAGGTCGCGCCCGAGCACGTTCACCGTCACGGTGTCGCCGAGCTTCAGGCCGAGCTGGCGGGCGAGGTCGGCCTCGAAGGAGACCAGCGGCTTCGCGCCCTGCTCCGGGCTCCACCACGCGCCCTCGGTGAGGCTGGAGCCGTCCGGCACCGCGTCGGCGTAGGTGATGCCCCGGTCGCCGTCGAGCACCCAGGCGGCGTCTTCCGGGGGGCGGATCTTGCTCGCCGGCACGCCGTTCAGGGCGACGATCCGGCCGCGCATCATCGGCACATCCTCGATCTTCCCGCTCGGGGCCGAGCGCGCCAGGAACTCGCGGAACTGGGCGGCGTCCCGGGAGGGAATGTCCAGGAAGAAGAGGTTCGGCGCCCGGGCCGGCAGGGTCGCGCTGATCGTGCGGCGGACATTGGCGTCGATCAGGCTGAGCGTCACGAGGAGCGTCACGCCGAGGCCGAGCGACAGGACGATGGCGGGCGTCAGGGCGCCGGGCCGGTGCAGGTTGGCGAGCGCCATCCGGGGCGCCGGCCAGCGCGGGTGCGGCAGGCGGCGGGCGAGCGCCATCAGGCCGAGCGCCACCAGATGCAGCAGGCCGAACGCGATGGCGGCCGCCGCGATGAAGATCAGCGCGACGCGCCGGTCGAAGGCGGTCGCCACCGACAGGCCGACCAGGGCCGCGAGGCTGACGGCGAGCCAGATCCGGTAGCGCCAGCGCGGGCTGACGCGGGCCGGGTCGACCGTGTCGCGGAACAGGCCGGAGACCGGCACGTCGTGGGCGCGGCCGAGCGGCGTGATCGCGAAGGCGAAGGCCGTGATCAGACCGTAGGCGGCCGCGAGCGCCAGTTCTCCCGGGGCCAGCGTCGGGTTCAGCGGCAGCGGCAGGTCGGCGGAGAACAGGGCGTCGAGGAGGAAGGGCAGGCTCGCGCCGATCGCGAGGCCGATCCCGGTGCCGAGGCCGGCGATCAGCATCACCTGCGTCAGGTACAGGGCGACCACCTGCGAGCCCGGCGCGCCGACGCTCTTGAGGGTCGCGATCGAGGGCCGCTTGCGCTCCACGAAGGCGTGGACGGCGTTGCCGACCCCGACGCCGCCGACGATCAGCGCGGTGAGCCCCACCAGGGTCAGGAACTGCGTGAAGCGCTCGATGCTCTTGGCGAAGCGCGGGTCGGCGTTCGTGCGCGAGCGGATCTCCCAGCCGGCCTCGGGGGTGGCGGCGCGGATCCGAGCCTGCGCCGCGTCGAGGTCGGCGTCCGGCGTGCCGGGCGGCAGGACCAGGCGGTAGCTCCAGCGGTTGAGGCTGCCGGGCTGGACGAGGCCGGTGGCGCGGAGCGTCGGCTCGGAGACCATCAGCCGCGGCCCGAAGCCGATGCCGCCGGCGATCTTGTCGGGCTCGGACACGATGGTGCCGCGGATCGCCACGTCGTGCCCGGCGAGCGTGATCCGGTCGCCGACCTTGACATCGAGGCGGGTGAGCAGGGCCGGGTCGGCGAGCGCCCCCGGCACCCCGTCGCGCGCCGCCAGCAGTTCGGCGAGGCGCCCCGGCGGGTCGGTCGCGAGGTCGCCGGCGGCCGGATAGGTAGCGGGGTCGACGGCCTTCAGCTCGACCAGGGCCGCGTCGCCGCTGCCCGCCACCGCCATGGCCCGCAGGGAGGCGACGATGTCGAGGCGGCCTTCGCGCGCCAGCGCCTGCCTCTCCGCGTCGGTCCCCTCGCGGTTGATGAGGTTGAAGGCGAGGTCGCCGCCGAGGATGCGCCGGCCTTCCCGGCCGAGCCCGTCGGACAGCGAGCGCGAGATCGACGCCACGCCCGCGATGGCCATGACGCCCAGCGCGATGCAGGCGAGGAACACCGCGAAGCCGTTGAGCCCGGCCCGCAACTCGCGCAGCGCGAGGCGCAGGGTGAGCGGGATCCGGCGGGGCGCGGGGTCGGGGCGGGTGATCGTGCCGTGCATCAGGCGGTCACCGCCTCCTCGATCCGCCCCGAGCGCAGGCGCACGGTGCGGTCGCACAGGCGGGCGAGGCCGTTGTCGTGGGTGACGAGGACCAGCGTCGCGCCGCGGTCCCGTTTCAGCCGGAACAGCAGGTCGACGATCTGGCGGCCGGTGGCCTCGTCGAGGTTACCGGTGGGCTCGTCGGCGACCAGGATCGCCGGGTCGGGGGCGACCGCCCGGGCGATGGCGACCCGCTGCTGCTCGCCGCCCGAGAGCTGCGCCGGGTAATGGTGCAGCCGGTGCCCGAGGCCGACCGCCTCCAGCTCGGCGCGGGCGCGCTCCAGGGCGCCGGGCCGGTCGGCGAGTTCCAGCGGCAGGGCCACGTTCTCGAGCGCCGTCATGGTCGGCACGAGGTGGAAGGCCTGGAACACGATGCCGATGCGCCGGCCGCGGAACCGGGCGAGGGCGTCCTCGTCGAGGCGGACGAGGTCGGTGTCCTCGATGACGACGCCGCCGGAATCGGGCCGCTCCAGCCCGGCCATGACCATCAGCAGCGTCGACTTGCCGGAGCCGGACGGGCCGACGAGGCCGACCGCCTCGCCGCGGTCGACATTCAGCGAGATGCCGCGCAGGACGTGGACGCGGGCGGCGCCGCGGCCGAGGCTGAGATCGATGTCCGACAGCGCGATCGCGGGCTCGCGCAGCACCTTGCCTTGGCTCACCGGTGAGCCGATCTGTGGGCGATGACGAGCATGGCGCGCGAGGTCCTCACGTGGGGTCGATCCCTTCGGCTTCGATCTTGGCTCTACGGGCCGCGGGTGCACCGCGATATGGGTTCGGCATTGGGGCCGCGCCATGACGCGCGCGCTGTGTTCCGCCGCACGGCCCTGTATGCCGCAGCGCTAGCGCTCCTGATGGTCCCTTTCATGACAGCCGTCGCGCCGGGAGCGCGGGCCGCGCCCGGCGAGCCGGTCAAGCTCGTCGCCCTCGGCGACAGCCTGACCGCGGGCTACAAACTCCCGGCCGACGCCGCCTTCCCGACCGTGCTGGAGCGCCTGCTCAAGGCCAGGGGCGCGGACGTGACGGTCGCCAATGCCGGCGTCTCCGGCGACACCGCCACGGGCGGCCTCGACCGGGTCGACTGGTCGGTGCCGGACGGGACCGCGGGCGTGATCCTCGAACTCGGCGCCAACGACATGCTGCGCGGCACCGACCCGAAGGTCACCGAGGGCGCGCTCTCGGCGATCATCGAGCGGCTGAAGGCGCGGGGCATCCCGGTCCTGCTCGCCGGCATGCAGGCCGCGCCCAACCTCGGACCCGACTACAAGGCCCGGTTCGACGCGATCTACCCGGCGCTCGCCAAACGCTACGGCCTGACCCTCTACCCGTTCTTCCTCGACGGGATCATCGGCGACCGGGCGCAGCACCTCGACGACATGATCCACCCGAACCGGCAGGGCGTGGAGACCATCGCTTCCCGCATGCTGCCGACGGTGGAGGGTTTCCTGGGGGGCCTCCGGCAGGGGGCGTCGCGGTAGTGCCGCGCCTGTTCACTGGCCTCGCGGTGCCGCCCGCGATCGCCGACGCGCTCAGGGCCTGGCAGGGCGGCCTGCCCGGGGCCCGCTGGATCGAGCCTAACGACTTCCACGTGACCCTGCGGTTCATCGGCGACGTCGACGCGACCACGGCCGACGACGTGGTGGAGGCGCTGTCCGAGATGCGGGTCCGCCCGGCCCTGACGGTGACGCTCGACGGCCTCGGCATCTTCGGCGGCGACAGGCCGCGGGCGCTCTACGCCTCGGTGGTGCCGGAGGCGGAGCTGACGGATCTCCAGGCCGAGCAGGAGCGGCTCGTGCGCCGGGCCGGGGTCGAGCCGGAGCGGCGGAAATTCACCCCGCACGTGACCCTGGCGCGCCTCCGGCGCGACGCCACGCCGGAGGCGGCGGCGATGTACCTGTCGCAGGCGCCGGTCTTCGCGCCGCTGATTTACACGTCGGACCGGGTGACGCTGTTCTCGGCGCGGGACTCGACCGGCGGCGGTCCGTACGTGGCGGAGGCGGAGTTCCCGTTCGCGTGATGCGCCTAGGCTCGGTCGTTCACGTCCTTGCGAGCGAAGCGAAGCAATCCAGAGGCGGCGACATCGCCCCGAACGTCGCGCTGCCCTGGGTCACTTCGCGTCGCTCGTGATGACGGAGGTTCGGTCTTCATGCGGGCCGATCGTGCGATCGTCCCGCATCGGTTCATAGCCGCCGCAGGGCCACGCTCTCGATCCGGTGGCTCGCGCCCTTGGTGAGGATCAGGCTCGCCCGCTGGCGGGTCGGCACGATGTTCTCGCGCAGGTTCGGCAGGTTGATCGTCGTCCAGAGCCGGTCGGCGATGTCGAGGGCCTCGGTCTCGGCGATCTCGGCGTATTTCCGGAAGTACGAGCGCGGGTCGCGGAACGCCGTCTGCCGCAGCTTCATGAAGCGCGTGACGTACCAGCGGTGCAGGTCGTCCTCGTGACCGTCGAGATAGATCGAGAAGTCGAAGAAGTCGGACACGAACGGGATCGCGGTCCCGTCCCGCGGCAGCCGCGCCGGCTGGAGCACGTTCAGGCCCTCGACGATCAGGATGTCGGGGCTCTCCACGACCCGCTCCTCGCCGGGCACCCGGTCGTAGACGAGGTGCGAGTAGAGCGGCGCGGTGACGCGCTTGTGGCCGGCCTTCACGTCGTGGAGGAAGCGCAGCAGCGCGGCGGTGTCGTAGCTCTCCGGGAAACCCTTGCGCTCCATCAGCCCGTTGGCGGCGAGCTCGGCGTTGGGCAGCAGGAATCCGTCGGTGGTGACGAGGTCGACCTTGGGGGTGTTGGGCCAGCGCGCCAGCAGGGCGGTCAGGATGCGGGCGGTCGTGGACTTGCCCACCGCCACCGACCCGGCGAGCCCGATGATGTAGGGCGCCTTGGTCTCGCGCTCGGCCAGCAGGAAGCGCTGCGTCGCCTTGAACAGGCCCTGCGTCGCCGCGACGTACAGGGCGAGCAGACGGGACAGCGGCAGGTAGATCGCCACCACCTCCTCGACCGAGATCGGGTCGTTGATCGATTGCAGCCGCTCCAGGTCTTCCTGGTTGAGGGTGAGCGGCGTGTCGGCGCGCAGCTGCGCCCATTCCTCGCGGTTGAAGCGGCGATACGGCGAGAGCCGGTCGGACGCTTCGAGGATCGCCTCGACCGAGCCCGGCAGCGCGGCCGCGTTCACGCGTGGCGCCTCGCGGCCTTCTCGGCGATGCCGCTCTGGGCCGTGCGACGCTCCAGCTCCGCCATCACGGCATCGAGCTCGACCCCACCCGCCCGGAGCAGCACGACGAGGTGGTAGAGCACGTCGGCGGCCTCGTTCCGCAGGCCGGTCTTGTCGCCCTGTGCGGCCGCGATCGCCGCCTCCACCGCCTCCTCGCCGAGCTTCTTGGCCGCCTTGGCGGGGCCCTCGGACAGGAGCTTGGCCGTGTAGGAGGTGGCCGGATCGGTCCCGGCACGGCTCGCCACGAGGGCGGCGAGGTCGGCGAGCGTGTAGGCGGTCATGAAGCGATCTGCATGTTGCGACGGCCCCTTATACAGATCAGGGCCGGATTTCGGCAGGAAACTGCGCCACGGCCGCTCGGCGGGCAAGCGGAGCGGGTGAAGGCCGCCCGGCTTTGTCTGGGGATCACCCGTTGTCTTGGGTTCACCCGTTCGGCAGGTGCCGCGCCAGCGCCTCCAGCACGGCCATGCGGACGGCGACGCCCATCTCGACCTGCTCGCGGATCAGCGACTGCGCCCCGTCGGCGATCTCGGAGGAGATCTCGACACCGCGGTTCATCGGCCCCGGATGCATCACCAGCGCGTCGGGCTTGGCGAGCGCCAGCTTCTCGCCGTCGAGGCCGAAGTAGCGGAAATACTCCTTCACGGACGGGACGAACGAGCCGTTCATGCGCTCCCGCTGGAGGCGCAGCATCATCACGATGTCGCAGCCGACGAGGCCCTTGCGCATGTCCGTGAAGGTCTCGACGCCGAAGCGCTCGATCCCGGAGGGCAGCAGCGTCGAGGGCGCGATCAGGCGGACCCGCGCGCCCATGGCCTGGAGCAGGATGATGTTGGAGCGCGCCACCCGCGAGTGCAGGACGTCGCCGCAGATCGCCACCTGCAGGCCCTCGATCCGGCCCTTGTTGCGGCGGATGGTGAGCGCGTCGAGGAGGGCCTGGGTCGGATGCTCGTGGGCGCCGTCGCCGGCATTAACCACCGCGCAGTCGACCTTGCGGGCGAGCAGGTGAACGGCGCCCGCCGATTCGTGACGGACCACGATGATGTCGGGCCGCATGGCGTTGAGCGTCGCGGCGGTGTCGATCAGGGTCTCGCCCTTCTTCACCGAGGACGAGGCCACCGACATGTTCATCACGTCGGCGCCGAGCCGCTTGCCGGCGAGCTCGAAGGACGATTGCGTCCGCGTCGAGGGCTCGAAGAACAGGTTGATCTGCGTGCGGCCCCGCAGGGTCGTGCGCTTCTTCTCCACCTGCC
Organism: Methylobacterium sp. D48H; assembly: GCF_053345715.1. NCBI lineage: Bacteria > Pseudomonadati > Pseudomonadota > Alphaproteobacteria > Hyphomicrobiales > Methylobacteriaceae > Methylobacterium > Methylobacterium sp. D48H. The sequence continues at coordinate 67,848 of NZ_JBKFAP010000013.1, read as the reverse complement.
GCGAGATGTCGACGGCGGATTCGGCGGCGTCGAGCAGCCCCTCGATGTCGGGCCGGGTCAGGCCCTCGATGCCGAGGAGGTGCCGGTGCGGGAAGGCCGGGGTCGGAGGCGTCGTCATGATGAGGCCCGGGTGTAGGTGCGGCGCGCCCGGGGGGCAAGGCTGTTCGGCGCTCATCCCGGTTCAGTCATGACGCTCGCTCCGTCAGGGGCTGCGGGCGTCACGGGTTCGAGGCCCAGGCTGTCCGTCCGGCGGCAGGATGGGGCGCGTCGCGCTCCGTCATCGACGGCGCGCGCCCATCGGCGCAGTCGCACTTCGAGAGGCGGCTGCGGCCTTTTTCCCGGCGGATGGTAACCGCCCGCCCCCGCGCCACGTATCTGCCCGAACGGTCGGGATTCGTACGCTCCCGACCCCGCGCCGCTTGCCCGGGATCCAGACGCTTGGCCGCCTCCCCTGCCCTCGAAGCCCCCGAGACCGTCGACCGGCGGGGGCGCCGCTGGTTCTACCGCCACCCGCTGGTCATCCGGCTGGCGCACTGGATCAACGCCGCGGTGCTGCTGGTGCTGCTGATGAGCGGCCTGCAGATCTTCAACGCCCACCCGGCGCTCTACTGGGGTTCGGTCTCGACCTTCGACAATCCGTCGCTCGCCATCACCAGCGAGCCCGGCCGCGACGGCACGACCCGCGGCGTCGTGACGGTCGGTTCCCACACCCTCGACACGACCGGCGTGCTCGGCCTGTCGAGGGAGGGCGGCACCGAGGTGGAGCGCGCCTTCCCGTCCTGGGCGACGCTGCCGGCCAACCAGGACCTCGCCACCGGGCGGCGCTGGCATTTCCTGTTCGCGTGGCTCCTCGTGATCAACGGGGCGGTCTACCTGCTCTACGGCCTGGTCTCGGGCCAGCTCCGCCGCCGCCTGATTCCCGACGGCGACCAGATCCGCGACTTCGGCGGCTCCGTGAAGGAGCACCTGCTCCTGCGCTTCCCCGAGGGCACCGAGGCCAAGCGCTACAACGTCATCCAGAAGCTCACCTACCTCGTCCTCGTGCTCGGCCTGCTGCCCGCGATGGTGCTCGCCGGCCTCGCCATGTCGCCCGGGATGGACGCCGCGTGGCCCTGGCTGACCGAGCTGTTCGGCGGCCGGCAATCGGCGCGCAGCGTTCACTTCATCGCCGCCGGCCTGATCGTGCTGTTCGTGGTGGTCCACGTGCTGCTCGTGGTCGTGTCCGGGCTCGTCAACAACATGCGCGGCATGATCACCGGCTGGTTCAGCCTCGGCCGTCCCGAGAAGGAACCCGCCCGATGATCCTCCACCGCCGCAAGCTCCTCACCGCGGGCGCCGGCCTGATGGGCACCGCGCTGCTGGCCGGCTGCGACAAGTTCGCCGGGACCGAGACGGGGCAGCGCACCCTCAAGGTCGGCGAGGACGCCAACGAGTACGTCCAGCGCCTGCTGATGTCGCCGACGACCCTGGCCCGGGAATTCCCGGCCTCGATGATCTCGCCCTGGTTCAAGCCGAACGGCACGATCGACCCGCCGGACCGCGCCTACCGGGCGCTGGCGGCGCGGAACTTCTCGGACTTCAAGCTCTCTGTCGACGGGCTGGTCCAGACCCCGCTGTCGCTGAGCCTCGCGGACCTGCGCGCCCTGCCGTCGCGCACCCAGATCACCCGGCACGATTGCGTGGAGGGCTGGAGCTGCATCGGGCAATGGGGCGGCGTGCCGCTCGCCGAGGTGCTCAAGAAGGCCGGGCTGAAGCCGCAGGCGCGCTACGCGGTGTTCCACTGCGCCGACACGCTGGAGTTCGAGGCCGGTCCCAAGGGCGGTGGCAGAGGGCGCGACCAGGGCGCGTCCCTGTGGCGCCCGAGCCATCCGGGCGCGGTGCGCGAGGCTTACGTGCAGCTCGCCGCCGCCGACGATTGGGGCGGCCCGGCCACCGCCACCGACGCGCCCAAGGACGATTGGGGCCAGGGCAGCCCGGCCCCGGAGCCCGAGCCGGCGGGGATCCCGATCCGCTACTACGAGAGCATCGACCTCTACGACGCCTTCAACCCGCAGACGATCCTGGCCTACGACCTCAACGGCAAGCCGCTGCCGGTCTCGAACGGCGCGCCCCTGCGGCTGCGGGTCGAGCGCCAGCTCGGCTACAAGCAGGCCAAGTACGTGATGCGGGTCGAGATGGTGGAGTCGCTCGCCGGGATCGGCGGGGGCAGCGGCGGCTACTGGGAAGACCGCGGCTACGAGTGGTACGCGGGGATCTGAGGCGACTGACGGGATTTTGAGCTGCTGACGCGGCAAGTTCCGTGCTGGAGCCCGGGCCGCGTTTCATCCTGCATGGCCTCTTCCCCGGACAGGTGGAGCGACGCGGAACCTGATCAGCACCCGGCCCGAAAAGTGCCGCGCAGGGGCTCCCCCGAACAACCTCGCGATTTGACAACCCGCCGCCCGTGACCCACTTGTGCCCGGCGCGCGGCCCCGGCCCGACGGCGGGCATACGTCCCACGCGAATCTCGAACAGAATTCGTCCGTCGCGCCCAGGCTCCGTCAGGGGCAGAGGTCTGAATGAAAGTCGTCGTCGTCGAGTCGCCGGCCAAAGCCAAGACGATCAATAAGTATCTCGGCCGCGACTATGAAGTCATCGCCTCCTTCGGGCATATCCGCGACCTGCCGCCCAAGGACGGCTCGGTGGATCCCGAGCAGGACTTCCACATGGTTTGGGAGCTGGCCGACCGCGGGGCGAGCCGGGTCTCGGAGATCGCCAAGGCGGTCAAGGGCGCCGACAAGCTGATCCTCGCCACCGACCCGGATCGCGAGGGCGAGGCGATCTCCTGGCACGTGCTGGAGGCGCTCACCGCCCGCAAGGCGCTCAAGGGCATCCCGGTCGAGCGCGTGACCTTCAACGCCATCACCAAGGCGTCGGTCGAGCAGGCGATGCGCAAGCCGCGGGAGATCGACCAGGCGCTGGTCGACGCCTACCTGGCGCGCCGGGCGCTCGATTATCTCGTCGGCTTCAACCTCTCGCCGGTCCTGTGGCGCAAGCTGCCGGGCGCCCGCTCGGCCGGGCGCGTTCAGTCCGTGGCGCTCCGGCTCGTGGTCGAGCGCGAGATGGAGATCGAGCGGTTCAAGCCGCGCGAGTACTGGACGCTCATCGCCACGCTGACGACCGCGGACGGCGCGACCTTCGAGGCCCGCCTCGTGGGCGCGGACGGCAAGCGGATCCAGCGCCTCGACGTCGGCACGGGCGAGGAGGCGGCCGCCTTCAAGCGCGACTTGGAACTCGCGACCTTCCAGGTGGCGAGCGTCGAGGCGAAGCCCGCCAAGCGCCACCCGCAGCCGCCCTTCACCACCTCCACGCTGCAGCAGGAGGCATCGCGCAAGCTCGGCATGGCGCCGGCCCAGACCATGCGGGTCGCCCAGCGCCTCTACGAGGGCGTCGATATCGGCGGCGAGACGGTCGGCATCATCACCTACATGCGGACCGACGGCGTCGACATGGCGCCGGAGGCGATCCAGGACGCCCGCCGGGTGATCGGCAAGGAGTTCGGCGACCGCTACGTGCCGGACGTGCCGCGCAAGTACAGCGTCAAGGCCAAGAACGCCCAGGAGGCCCACGAGGCGGTGCGCCCCACCGACATGGGCCGCCTGCCCAAGACGGTGGCGCGCCACCTCGAGCCCGAGCAGGCCCGGCTCTACGAGCTGATCTGGACCCGCACCATGGCCAGCCAGATGGAATCGGCCGAGCTGGAGCGGACCACCGTCGACGTCACCGCCAAGGTCGGACCGCGGACCATCGACCTGCGCGCCACCGGCCAGGTGGTGAAGTTCGACGGCTTCCTGACCCTCTACCAAGAGGGCAAGGACGACGAGGAGGACGAGGAGAGCCGCCGCCTGCCGCCCATGAAGGCCGGCGACCCGCTCGCGCGCGAGCGGATCAGCTCGACCCAGCACTTCACCGAGCCGCCGCCGCGCTACTCCGAGGCGAGCCTCGTGAAGCGCATGGAGGAGCTCGGCATCGGCCGCCCGTCGACCTATGCCGCGGTTCTCCAGACCTTGCGGGATCGCGAATACGTCAAGATCGAGAAGAAGCGGTTGCAGCCGGAGGACAAGGGGCGGCTCGTCACGGGCTTCCTCGAGAGCTTCTTCCGGCGCTACGTCGAGTACGACTTCACCGCCGGCCTCGAGGAGCAGCTCGACCGGGTCTCCAACGCCGAGATCGACTGGCGGGCGGTGCTGCGCGACTTCTGGCGCGACTTCTCCGCGGCGATCGGTGAGACCAAGGAGCTGCGCGTCGCCGACGTGCTGGAGGCGCTGAACGGCCTCCTCGGGCCGCACATCTTCCCCGACAAGGGCGACGGCTCGAACCCGCGCACCTGCCCGACCTGCGGCTCGGGCCAGCTGTCGCTGAAGCTCGGCAAGTTCGGCGCGTTCATCGGCTGCTCGAACTACCCGGAGTGCAAGTACACCCGGCAGCTCTCGGCCTCGGGCGTCGACGGCGACGGCGACGGCTCCTCGGCCGAGGGCGGCCAGCCGGGCGTGCGGGTGCTGGGCGACGATCCCGCGACCGGCCTTCCGGTGACGCTGCGCGACGGCCGCTTCGGGCCGTTCCTCCAGCTCGGCGAGGCCTCCGCCGAGAAGGGCGCCGAGAAGCCGAAGCGCTCGTCGCTGCCCAAGGGGCTCAGCCCCTCGGACGTGGATCTCAACAAGGCGCTGGCCCTGCTGGCGCTGCCCCGCGAGGTGGCGCGCCACCCCGAGACCGGCGAGCCGATCCTGGCCAATCTCGGCCGGTTCGGGCCCTACGTGCAGCACGGGAAGACCTACGCCAATCTCGGCAAGGACGACGACGTGCTGGAGATCGGGGCTAACCGCGCCATCGACCTGATTGTCGCCAAGGAGCAGGGCGGCGGACGCGGCCGCCCGGCCGCCGATCCCGGCCGGCCCCTCGGCAAGGACGAGGCCAGCGGCCGCGACCTCGTGGTCAAGGCCGGCAAGTACGGGCCCTACGTCACCGACGGCGAGGTCAACGCCACGCTGCCGAAGACGATGAGCGCCGAGGCGCTGACGCTGGAGGAGGCGGTCGCCCTGGTGAACGCCAAGCGCGCCGCGGGCGGCGGCAAGCCGGCGAAGCGCGGGGCGGTGAGGAAAGGGTCGGCGCGGGCCGCGAGCGGCGACAAGCCGGCGGCGAAGAAGACCGCCGCGAAGAAGCCTGCGGCCAAGAAGGCGGCGGCGAAGACGTCGAGCGCGGGCTGAAGCGTTCGTGGACGAGGCTGAGGCGGGCCGGCAAGCCCGCCCGTCCTTGCGAGCGGAGCGAAGCAATCCAGTGCAGCGCGAGGCGTTCGAACGTGGCGCCGACTGGGTTGCTTCGCTCCGCTCGCAAGGACGTGGTGAGGCGGCGCCAGCGTTGCCGCCCCTCACCGCGGGTTGCGGTCAGCGATCGGGTTCAGACCAGGTAGGTGATCGTCGCCGCCACGGCCGTCGCGAAGGTCGCGAGCGCGAGGGTGGTGGAGTTCATCAGCGCCCGGGCCGGCGGCACTGCGGCCGCATCATCGTCGCAGCCGAAGGCAGCGCCGGCCGCGTGCTCGAAGCGGATCAACGTGAGGCGGCGGGCCTCGATCGCGGCGTCGCTCATGGACTGCGGCTCCCTGACCACGGTCAAGATTTATCTCCGCCACCAACGTCGATCGTCCCGTTCTGTTCCGGGCGTCGCCTGTGGAGGCCGGGCATGCGGGTCACGAGAAAGCCTTAACCCATTGTTGTGCAACGTCGTGATGACGGCCCGGCGCGCGGAACCGTGTGCCGGCACGGACGCGGCCCTCGCTCGCGGCGGCGCAGCATGCGATGATGCGACCGCCTCGCCGCAGGGCGAACGGCTTTGATGTTTATGGTTTGTTCCGCTATCATGCGGGGATGAAGGCGCATGCTCCACGACCCGAGACCCGTCCCAAGACCCGTCTGCGCGAAGCCGAGCCGGCCGACGCGCCGCGCGCCAGGAGGCCGCGCGTGAGCGATCCGGCGCGGGACCTGTTCGGGCCAGGCGGCAAGGGCGCGGTGGCCCGCCCGCCCGAGCCGCGGCGGCGGCTGGATTCGGCGGCCTCCGTGGCGACGCTCGCGGCCGCCGAGCCGGAGGGCGGCTACACCGCCTCCGACATCGAGGTGCTGGAGGGGCTGGAGCCCGTCCGGCGCCGGCCCGGCATGTATATCGGCGGCACCGACGAGCGGGCGCTGCACCACCTGTTCGCCGAGGTGATCGACAACTCGATGGACGAGGCGGTCGCCGGCCATGCCAGCTTCATCGAGGTGGAGCTGGAGGAATCCGGCGCCCTCGTGGTGACCGACAACGGCCGCGGTATCCCGGTCGACCCGCACCCGAAATTTCCCGGCAAGTCGGCGCTCGAGGTCATCATGACCACGCTGCACGCCGGCGGGAAGTTCGACTCGAAGGTCTACGAGACCTCGGGCGGCCTGCACGGCGTCGGCATCTCGGTGGTGAACGCGCTCTCCGACCTGCTCGAGGTCGAGGTGGCGCGCAACCAGACCCTCTACCGCCAGACCTTCTCGCGCGGTCATGCCCAAGGGGCCTTGGAACTGGTCGGCCGGGTGCAGAACCGCCGCGGCACGCGCGTGCGCTTCCACCCGGACGCCCAGATCTTCGGCTCGCTGAAGTTCGACCCGCGCCGCCTGTTCAAGATGGCGCGCTCCAAGGCCTACCTGTTCGGCGGCGTCGAGATCCGCTGGCGCTGCGCCCCTGCCCTCCTCGAGGGGCTGGAGGACGTGCCGGCCGAGGCGGTGCACCGCTTCCCCGACGGGCTGCGCGACTACCTCGCCCGCGACATCGACGGGAAGGAACTCGTCACCGACGCCATGTTCTCCGGCAAGATCACCAAGCCGGGCTCGCACGGATCGCTCGAATGGGCGGTGGCCTGGATGGTCGCCGAGGACGGGATCTCGCACTCCTACTGCAACACGATCCCGACGCCCGAGGGCGGCACCCACGAGGCGGGCCTGCGCGTCGCCCTGCTGCGCGGCCTGCGCGAGCACGCCGAGCGGGTGAACCAGGCCAAGCGCATGACGGCGGTGACCACCGACGACGTCATGGCGACCTGCGCGTCGATGCTCTCGGTGTTCATCCGCGAGCCGGAGTTCCAGGGCCAGACCAAGGACAAGCTCGCCACCGTGGAGGCCCAGCGCATCGTCGAGACGGCGGTGCGCGACGCCTTCGACCACTGGCTCGCCGCCTCCCCGGCCCAGGCCAACAAGCTCCTCGACTGGGTGATCGACCGGGCCGAGGAGCGCCTGCGCCGCCGCCAGGAGAAGGAGGTCGCCCGCAAGAGCGCGACCCGCAAGCTGCGCCTGCCCGGCAAGCTCGCCGACTGCTCGGCGGCCGGCACCGCGGGCTCGGAGATCTTCATCGTCGAGGGCGACTCGGCCGGCGGCTCGGCCAAGCAGGCCCGGGACCGGGCGACCCAGGCGATCCTGCCGCTGCGCGGCAAGATCCTGAACGTCGCCTCGGCCTCGCGCGACAAGCTCGGCGCCAACCAGCTGATCTCGGATCTCACCCTGGCGCTCGGCTGCGGCACCGGTTCGGCCTTCCGCGAGGCGGACCTGCGCTACGAGAAAGTGATCATCATGACGGACGCCGACGTCGACGGCGCCCACATCGCCTCGCTGCTGATCACCTTCTTCTACCGCCAGATGCCGAGGCTGATCGACCGCGGCCACCTCTACCTCGCGATCCCGCCGCTCTATCGGCTGCAGCAGGGCTCGAAGGTGGCCTATGCCCGGGACGACGCGGATCGGGAGCGGATCGTCAAGACCGTGTTCAAGGGCGGCAAGGTCGAGATCGGGCGGTTCAAGGGCCTCGGCGAGATGATGCCGGCCCAGCTCAAGGAGACCACCATGGATCCGAGGAAGCGCACATTGCTGCGCGTCGCGGTCCTGGACGAGGCCCGGGAATCGACCGGCGACACGGTCGAGCGCCTGATGGGCAACAAGCCCGAGGCGCGCTTCGCCTTCATCAGCGAGCGCGCGGCCTTCGCTGAGGGCGCCGACCTCGACATCTGACGCCGGAGCGCCGGCGCGGCCTCGCCGCGTCGGTCGATGGCGCCCGCGCCGTCTTTGCGAGCGGAGCGAAGCAACCCAGCAGCGCCACGTCCACCGAAGTCGCGCTGCCCTGGATCGCTTCGCTGCGCTCGCAAAGACGGGTTTCGGTCGCGCCTTATCGGGGCGGCGCGATCACCTTGGCCGGGTCGAAGGGCTGGGCCGCCGCCACCGTGTCCTTGCCCATGTTGAGGACCGCCGAGAATCGGTCGCCGCCGGGACGCAGCACGAGGGCGCCCGGCTCGACCGCGATGAGCTTGCTGCCGAGGCCGAGGAAGCCGCCGACGTCGATCACGACGGCCTTGAGCGTCCCGCCGTCGGCGATGAGCAGGTCCTCGATCTTGCCGACGCTGTCGCCGGCGGCGTTGCGCACCGTCACGCCGATCATCTTCGTGGTCAGGAAGGTGACGGGCTTGAGCCCCTGACGCTTGGCGGCGTCCTCGGCGCTCGCCGCCTCCGTCAGCCGCCCGCCCCCCTTGCCGTCCGTCGAGGTTCCCGGTCCCGTGGCCGGCAGGATCGTGTCCTTGCCGATCACGCTGGCGTCCTGCGCGGAGGCCGGCGCGTTCGCGAGGCCGAGGGCCGCGAGCGACAGGAGAAGGATTCGGCTTCGCATGGCTGATCGCTCCGCGCGCCCGGTCCCTGCGTGGAAGGCCCTGTCCGGGTCACTGAGGGGCGCCGCGGTCTCAATCGCGGGCGGCCCGCGCGGTTCCGGCCCTCCCTGTCGCACCCGCCGAGGCCGGTTCGCGGTCCCGAAACGCGAAAGGGCCCGGCCTTGCGGCCGGGCCCTTCGGGAGCGCGGAGCCGGCAGAGCCGGCTCCGGCATCCGGTCTCAGTACGAGCCGAACTTGTAGTTCAGGCCGGCGCGGACGACGGCGAACTCGGTCTTGGCGGCGGCGCCGTTGAGGTAGGCGATGCCGTTCGGGGGCAGGAGGTTGCCGTAGAACACGCCGCCGGCCGAGTTCTTCTGGCGGTCGAGGCTGACGTAGAGGCCTTCGACCTTCAGCGTCACGGCGTTCGAGCGGAAGAAGTTCAGGAACGAGTCGGTGGGCAGGGCGTACTCGACGCCGCCGCCGGCGGCCCAGCCGGTGCGGAAGCTGTCGCGGAAGCGGTTGCCGGCGAAGTTCTGGTCGTCCTGGCCCGAGCCGTAGGCGAAGCCGCCGGTGCCGTACACGAGGGTGCGGTCGAAGGCGTAGCCGAGGCGGCCGCGCACGGTGCCGAAGTAGTCCAGCCCGTTGCCGCTGGTGGCGACGAAGGCGCGCGGGGCGGCGAACGCGATGCCCGGGGCGCCGCCGAAGGCGTAGTTCTGGGTGCCGTTGGCGCGGCGGGCGAAGTCGACGTACTGGGCGTCGGCCTCGAAGCCGATCACGACGCCGGAGCCCGGGGTGAACTGGTAGTTGTAGCCGATCTGGGCGCCGCCCGAGAAGCCGTCGTTGTTGCTGCGGTTGTTGACGCTGACGACGCCGGCGGTGCCGGGGGAGTTGATCAGCGAGCCGCCGGGCAGGGCGTAGTTGGTGGTGTTGCGGCTGTTGGCGTCGAAGCCGTAGCCGGCGTTCACACCGAAGTAGAAGCCGGTCCAGGTGAACACCGGCACCGGCGTGAACACCGGCGGCGGCGCGGCGCGGCGCGGAAGGTCGGCGGCGGACGCCGCGGCGGTCATGCCGGCGAGGACGGTGGATGCGAGGAGAAGCTTCTTCATGGTGGTGTTCGGTCCTGGGGTTAGCTTGAGCCGGCAGCCTTCTAGGCGCTCTCGGATGGCGGGTCTGTCGCTTTCCTGCAACAAGCCTCTTCAGGCTAGGGACATCCCGTCAACGAAAGATGAAGACTAGCCGGCCCTGCCCGACAGCAGACGGCCCGCTCGCGCGCTCGAGGAGGGCGAGGAGAGCTGCAGAGACCGTGAAGACTAGCTGCCTTGCGCGCCGCGCATATTGGCGGCGGCCGGCGCGGGGCCGGCGACATCGCTCGTGGTCTCTGCAGGAGCCGTCGGCGGCGAACGTTTTATTCCGGCACAACTTCGACGAGAATGATCCTCGCGCGTAAGCGATCGATTAACCCTGTTGCCCAATGGTCCGTCGCTCGCGGGCCCGTCCCCGGGCCCCTGTCGCGCCCCAAACCGAATCCGGTCCCCCGCCGGCGGAGACCGCTGTCCATGCAGAGCCCCGACGAACGGAGCCGGACGACCTTCGGCAAGCGCCGGACCGGCGAGGCCGCGCCCGGCGCGCAGGCCGGCCCGCGGACCGGCTCGACCGCCGCGCGGGTGGCGCGCGCCGAACCGAGGCGGAGCGCGGGCCCCCTGCCCTGGACGCTGCGCGTGGCGGGCCTGGTCGGGATCGTCGCGGTGATCGGCGCCTACCAGCTCGCGCGGCTGAGCCGGCCCGACGCGGCGACGCCCGGGACTGCCGTCGCGACCGCGGCGCTCGCGCCGATGGCCGAGCCCGAGACGACTGGCGCCATCGCGGCGGCGCGATCCGCCCGCATCACCCGCCTGGATCCCTGCGTCGCGCCCGCGGGCGACCGTCTCCGGCCCTGATCGGCGACCCTTCGCGCGGCCGATCCCCTGTGCGCGGGCAGGCGCTGTCGCCATTGCGAGATTGACAAGTCGCGCCAAGGCCCTAACTGACAGGGAGCATGCGCCCCGCGGCCCCGGGAGCGTCCGAGCGCCCCGCGCGAGCCTTTCCCAGCCGTTGCCGCGACGGTGTCCTTCGCGCCGGCCGGGCGCGCAACGGTTCCTTAACGCAGATGCCTTTTTCCGACCTGGGACTGAGCGAGAAAGTCCTGAACGCCGTCGAAGCGGCGGGTTACACCGAGCCGACGCCGATCCAGGCCGAGGCCATCCCCCACGTGCTGGCGCGCCGCGACGTCCTCGGGATCGCCCAGACCGGCACCGGCAAGACCGCGGCCTTCACGCTCCCGATGCTGACGCTGCTGGAGAACGGCCGCGCCCGCGCGCGGATGCCGCGCACGCTGATCCTGGAGCCGACCCGCGAGCTGGCCGCCCAGGTGGTCGAGAATTTCGACCGCTACGGGACAAACCACAAGCTCAACGTGGCGCTGATCATCGGCGGCGTCTCCTTCGCCGATCAGGACGCCAAGCTGATGCGCGGCACCGACGTGCTGATCGCGACGCCTGGCCGCCTGCTCGACCATTTCGAGCGCGGCAAGCTGCTGCTCACCGGCGTCGAGCTCCTGGTCATCGACGAGGCCGACCGCATGCTCGACATGGGGTTCATCCCCGACATCGAGCGCATCGTGAAGATGGTGCCGTTCACCCGGCAGACGCTGTTCTTCTCGGCGACCATGCCGCCGGAGATCGAGCGGCTGGCGGACATGTTCCTGCACAACCCGCAGCGGGTCGAGGTGGCCCGGCCCGCCTCCACGGCGACCACGATCACCCAGCGGCTCGTCGCCACCGGCGCCGAGGGGCACGCCAAGCGCGAGCGCCTGCGCACCCTGATCCGCGGCGAGGGCGAGCTGAAGAACGGGATCATCTTCTGCAACCGCAAGCGCGACGTGGCGCTGCTGCAGAAGTCCCTGGTCAGCCACGGCTTCGACGCCGCGGCGCTCCACGGCGACATGGACCAGCGCGCCCGCACGACGGCCCTCGACGGGTTCCGCAACGGCGACACCGCCCTGCTGGTCGCCAGCGACGTGGCGGCGCGCGGTCTCGACATCCCGGCCGTCAGCCACGTCTTCAACTTCGACGTGCCGCATCACCCGGAGGATTACGTCCACCGGATCGGCCGCACCGGCCGCGCCGGCCGCAGCGGCACGGCCTACACGTTGGTCGCCCCCGACGACACGCGCTCCCTCGGCGCCATCGAGGCGCTGATCGGCCAGCCGATCCCCTGGCTGGACGGCGACCTGACCAGCGTGGCCGACGCGTCCGGCGATACCGGGACGCGCCACCGCGGCCGCGCGGGCGACGGGCGTCGGGGCGGCCGCTCCGCCAAGAGCGGTGGACGGAGCGGCGACAAGAGCGGCAGCGACAAGGGTGCCGACAAGGGCGCCGACAAGGCCGTCGTCGAGAAGAGTGCCCGGAGCGCGAGCGAGACCGAGGAGGTCCGCGAGCGTCCGACCCGGTCGCGCGGCGGCCGCGGCGCGGCGCGCGCGGAGAGCCGCCCGGACGATCGTCCCGAGAGCCGCTCTGAGAGCCGCCCCGAGAACCGTCCGGAGCCGCGCGCGTCGGGCCGCGCGTCAGGCCGCGGCGGCGAGTCCGCGCGCGAGGAGCGCGGGCGCCGGATCGACGCGGACGGAGACACGCCCGTCGGCCTCGGCTCGCACGTTCCTGCGTTCCTGCTTCGACCAGTCTTGGCGAAGAAGGATAAGTAACAGACGTCTGTTCCGGCTTAACTGTCCGGCTACCAGGCAGCCGTATATTGGCTCAGGGCAACGACGCAGGCGCGTCGGTCGCCCCGGACCGCGGGATACGGATGAGCCAGGAGACCTATTCGGATCGCGATCGCAGCTTCGCGTTGGCGAAGCGCAGCCACGACCTGATTCGCGACTACGGGCCCTCCGCGACGCCGCGCGCCTACGCCGTCTGGTACGCCTACGTCTCGGGGGAGCTGCCTCTCCTCGCCGACGCCGTGAAGCGTCTCACCACGCAGAACGGCTGCCTCACCGAGGGCGACATCGACGACCTGCACGAGACCTATCTCGACGGGCGCCGCCTCGCGAGCACCACCGACGACGTCAGCCGCATCGTCCTCAGCGAGATCGCGGCCGTCACCGAGATCCTGGACCTCTCCCTGGGCTCGACGGCGCAGTACAGCGAGTCGCTGCGCGCGGTCGCCCAGGACCTCTCCCAGGGCGTCCCGAGCCGGGCGCGGTTCGGCGAGATCGTCGCGACCCTGGCCGCCACGACGCGGGAGGTCGCCGCCAACAACCGGATCCTCGAAGCCCGCATGCGCGAGACCCGCAGCGAGATCGAGACCCTGCGCGAGAAGCTCGAGGCGACCCGGCGCGAGAGCCTGACCGACGCCCTGACGGGGCTCGCCAACCGCAAGCATTTCGAGGAGACGCTGAAAGCGTCGATGGAGACGGCCCGGGCGCGCAGCACGCCCATGAGCCTGATCATCCTCGACATCGACTTCTTCAAGCGATTCAACGACCTGTACGGTCACCTCACGGGCGATCAGGTCCTGCGGCTCGTGGCGATCGTGATGCGCGAGAACGCCGGCAAGCAGGCGCAGCTCGCCCGGTTCGGCGGCGAGGAGTTCGGCATCATCCTGCCCGGGGTCGACCGGACGGTGGCCAAGCAGGTGGCCGAGACGGTCCGCGCCAGCGTCATGGGGCGCGAGCTGGTCAAGCGCTCGACCGGCGAGTCGCTCGGCAAGGTCACCATCTCGCTGGGCGTGGCGGTGCTGCGCCCGGGCGACACGCCCGCCTCGCTGATGGAGCGGGCCGACCTGTGCATGTTCGCGGCGAAGCGCGCCGGCCGGAACCGCTTCCTGGACGACGCCGCCGAGTCGCTGATGCAGGTGGCCTAGAGCCGGCCCCGGCCGTGTCGCCGTCCGGCGACACGCGCCACCCGGGACGGCGGGCGCGGACCGGTCAGGCCTGCGCGGGCAGGCGGTCAGCCGAGACCGGCGTGATCGCCACCGACTCGCCGCAGCCGCAGGCCGAGGTCTGGTTCGGGTTGTTGAACACGAACTGCGAGGCCAGCTTGTTGGTGGTGAAGTCCATCTCGGTGCCGAGCAGGAACAGCACCGCCTTCGGGTCGACGAACACGCGCACGCCGCGATCCTCGACCACGTCCTCTCCGGGCTTGGCCGCCTCGGCGTATTCCATCGTGTAGGACATCCCGGCGCAACCGCCGTTCCGGACGCCGACGCGCAGCCCGGCGATCGGCCGGTCGGCCTCCGCCATGATCGCCTTGATCCGATCGGCGGCGCGATCGGTCAGCGAGAGAACCTTGAAACCAGCGGACATCGTCACCCTCCCGCCCATCCGGGTTCAAGGCCCGGGGACGCGCATTCCGACGCGTACAAGATAAGCATTGGCCCGGGGCCGGTCCACCGCGGCGGGGTCACACCGGCCCGGCATTCGCCGCGCGGGAGCGCCCTCAGGCGGCCTCGCCGGTCAGTCGCGCGAAGGTCCCGAGATCGACGTTGCCGCCGCTGATCACCACGCCGACGCGCTTGTTCGTCACGTCCACGAGGCCGCTCAGCACCGCCGCCGCCGCGAGGCAGCCGGTCGGCTCGACCACGAGCTTCATCCGGCCGGCGAAGAACCGCATGGTCTCGACGAGCTGCGCGTCGGTGACGGTGAGGATGTCGGACACCCGCGCGCGGATGATCGCGAAGGTCAGGTCGCCCAGCGCCATCGACTGCGCCCCGTCGGCGATGGTGCGGGGCACCGGGATCGTGACGATCCGGCCCTCGCGGAACGAACGCTGCCCGTCATTGCCCGCCTCCGGCTCGACGCCGATCACCCGGCAGCCCGGTGACAGCTCCGCGGCGGCGAGGGCGCAGCCCGCGAGCTGGCCGCCGCCGCCGAGGCAGGCCACCAGCACGTCGAGGGGACCGACCGTCTCGATCAGCTCCTGCGCCAGCGTCCCCTGCCCGGCGATGACGTCGGGATGGTTGAAGGGCGGGATCAGCGTCAGGCCGCGGGCCTCGGCGATCTCGCGGCCCAGGGCCTCGCGATCCTGGGTGTAGCGGTCGTACAGGACCACCTCGGCGCCGTAGCCGCGGGTGGCGGCGATCTTCGCCGCGGGGGCGTCGCCCGGCATGATGATCGTGGCGGGCGCTCCGAGCAGCCGGCTCGCCAGGGCGATCGCCTGGGCGTGGTTGCCCGAGGAGTAAGTGATGACCCCGCGGGTGCGGGCCGCCTCCGGCAGCGCGCTGATCGCGTTGTAGGCGCCGCGGAACTTGAAGGCGCCGGCCCGCTGCAGGTTCTCCGCCTTGAAGAACAGGCGGCCGCCGGTCATCGCGTCGGCCGTGCGGGAGGTCAGCACCGGGGTGCGGTGCGCGGCCCCGGCGATCCGCTCGGCGGCGCGGGCCACGTCCGCGAAGGTCGGAAGGCCGCCGGCGGCCGCGCCGGATCCGCCGTGCTGCGTGTCGTGCATGGTCGCCTGCATCGTTGCCTGCATCGTCGTCCGGGTACCATCCGCCCGGGGCCGCGCCGGAGCGAGGCCGGGGCGCAGCCCGTCATACGGGCCTTTCGACCCGCGCGCATCCCGCCGATCCACATGCGCAAGCGGAGCCATTCGCCACCTCGCCGCTTATACCCAGCGACAACTTGGCAGGAACGCTGGGGGGCGGCATCGCCATGGCAACAGAGATCACGCGCGCACCGGTGCGCCGCCCGCACGGCGGCAGGGCCTCGCCGTGAGCGCCCGCGACCGCGCTTCGGGCGACGCGGCGACCGAGGTCACCTTCCGGGGGCGCGGGCTGGCGCTGCGCACCGGCTCGCGCCTGATCCTGCTCGTCTGCCCGCTCTGCTCGCAGCGCAACGCGCGGCGGGGCGCTGAACGCGGCATCTGCGAGTGGTGCGCCTATGTGCCGTCGCCGGACCAGGCCGAGCCCGTGGATCGCGGGTGCTCCTGAGGCGCTGTCGCGTAAGACGCCGAAATCGCGATCTGGGATTGATTCTCAGCTAGGCACTATCTCCGGTTGCATATTGCGGTGCGGGTCCTCACTCTTCCGCCGGGGACCTGATGGGAGGGCACATGCAACCGTCCGAATGCTGCATCTTTCGGATGACCATCGCCTCCGTGATCGGCAGCTGCGTCACGCTCCTGCTCGTCCGGGGGCTCGATCCGCTCGTCGCCCTGCTGATGATCCCGATCGGCGGCAGCGTGGCGACGGTTCTGGTGATCCTGCTGTTCCAGGCCGTGAGCCTGACGCTCGCGGCGCGGACCGGTCCGCACTGACCGGCCGGTGGCGGCGCGGCTCGGATCCCTGTCCGACCCGCGCGCCGCGTCGGCCTCCGATCAGGTGTGGATCACCTTGCCGTAGGCGTCGAGCACGCTCTCGTGCATCATCTCGCTGAGCGTCGGGTGCGGGAACACCGTGTGCATCAGCTCCTCCTCGGTGCTCTCGAGGTTCATCGCCACCACGTAGCCCTGGATCAGCTCGGTCACCTCGGCGCCGACCATGTGGGCGCCGAGCAGCTGGCCGGTCTTGGCGTCGAACACGGTCTTGATCAGGCCGTCCGGCTCGCCGAGCGCGATCGCCTTGCCGTTGCCCGCGAAGGGGAACCGGCCGACCTTCACCGAGAAGCCCTGCTCCTTGGCCTTCGCCTCGGTGAGCCCGACGCTGGCGATCTGCGGTTGGCAGTAGGTGCAGCCCGGGATCTTGGCCTTGTCCATCGGGTGGGTGTGCAGGCCCTTGATGGTCTCGATGCAGATGACGCCCTCGTGCTCGGCCTTGTGGGCGAGCATCGGCGGCCCGGCGACGTCGCCGATCGCGTAGAGGCCGGGCACGTTGGTGCGGCCGAGCCCGTCCGTCACCACGATCCCGCGGTCGATCTTCACCCCGAGTTTCTCGAGGCCGATATTCTCGATGTTCCCGACGACGCCCACCGCCGAGATCAGCTTCTCCGCGGTGATCTGCTGGGTCTTGCCGTCGCCGCCCTCGATGGTGGCCGTGACGGAATCGGCGCCCTTCTCGACCTTGGTCACCTTGGCGCCGGTGAGGATCTTGATACCCTGCTTCTCGAAGCGCTTGCGGGCGAGGCCGGCAATCTCGGCATCCTCCACGGGCAGGATCTGCGGCAGCAGCTCCACCACGGTCACCTCGGCGCCCATGGTGCGGTAGAACGAGGCGAACTCGATGCCGATGGCGCCCGAGCCCATCACCAGCAGGCTCTTGGGCATCGCCTCGGGGACCATGGCCTCGTAGTAGGTCCAGATCAGCTTCTTGTCGGGCTCGATCCCCGGGATCGCGCGCGGACGCGCGCCGGTCGCCACGATGATGTGCTTGGCCTGGTAGGTGCCGGCGCCCTTGGCGCCCTTCGGCGCCTCGGCGCGCTTGGTCTCCTTCACGGTGACCTTGCCGGGCTGGTTGCCCTGCGCGGCGCTGTCGACCGAGGCCTCGCCCCAGATCACGTCGACCTTGTTCTTCTTGAGCAGCATGCCGACGCCGCCGTTGAGGCGGGAAGAGACGCCGCGGGACCGCTTCACGATCGCGGCGGTGTCGAACCCGACCTTGTCGGCCGTCAGCCCGTAATCACCGGGGTGCTGGAAATAATGAAAAATCTCGGCCGAGCGGAGCAGCGCCTTGGTGGGGATGCAGCCCCAGTTCAGGCAGATGCCGCCCAGGTGCTCGCGGTCGACCACGGCGGTCTTGAAGCCGAGCTGCGCCGCGCGGATCGCCGTGACGTAGCCGCCGGGCCCGGCGCCGATGATGAGGACGTCGTAGGTGTCGGACATTTACCTCTCCGCGAACGCCCCTCCCCCTGGTGGGGAGGGGGCTGGGGGTGGGGGTGGCTCCGCCTGGCCGGCTGAATCCGGAAGAGGCGCGTCGGATGCGGCAAGGGCCGCGTGGATCGTCTCGAGGACGGTATCGATCTCCCGCAGGACCGTGCGGTTCGGGAAACGCAGGACGCGGAAGCCTTCGGAGCAAAGATAGGTATCCCGGCGGGCATCGTAGGCCGTACTGGCCTCGAAGCCGTGCTGCTCCCCGTCGACCTCGACGATGAGCCGGGCGGTGAGGCAGCAGAAATCCGCCACGTAAGGGCCGAGGGCGACCTGCCTGCGGAAATGCGAGCCGTCCACCGGCAGGCGGTGACGCAGGTGCCACCAGAGCCGCTTCTCCGCCTCCGTGAGCGAGCGCCGCAGCGTCTTCGCGTTCGCGGTTGCTCTGGGCGAGGCTGATCTCCGGGGCTGCTGGCTCCAGGGCATGGGGCGGCAGGTCAATCGAACGTGGCCGATGGGGGCATGCTCATCGTGAGCATGGAGCACGGCACATCGCAGCAGGATCGGGTGTACTGACCGGTGCCTGTCACCTTCCCCCACCTCGACATTCTGCGACGCACTTTCCCCTCCCCCTTGTGGGGAGGGGTCAGGGGTGGGGGTGGTTCAGGATCGAGCGTCCCGGTGCCTCCTGCACCACCCCCACCTCCAACTCCTCCCCACAAGGGGGAGGAGAGGCCCTGCCTCACACCAGCATGCCCATCGGGTTCTCGATCAGCCCCTTGAAGGCCGAGACCAGTTCCGCGCCGAGCGCCCCGTCGAGCACCCGGTGGTCGCACGACAGGGTGCAGGTCATGACCTGGACCACGGCCGGCGCCCCGTCCTTCACGACCACGCGCTTCTCGCCCGCGCCCACCGCCAGGATGCTCGATTGCGGCGGGTTGATCACCGCGGTGAAGTGCTTGATCCCGAACATGCCGAGGTTCGACACCGAGGTGACGCCGCCCTGATACTCCTCGGGCTTCAGCTTCTTGGCGCGGGCGCGGGCGGCGAAATCCTTCATCTCGTTGGAGATGGTCGAGAGCGTCTTCTCGTCCGCCCGGCGGATCACCGGCGTGAACAGGCCGCCGTCGATCGCCACCGCGACGCCGACCTCGGCGTGCTTGAAGCGCAGGATCCGGTCCTCGGCCCAGACCGCGTTGGCGGCCGGAACGCGGGTCAGCGCGAGGCCCATCGCCTTGATGACGAAGTCGTTGACCGAGAGCTTGAAGGCGGGCTTACCGTCCTTGTCCTTGCCGGCCGAGCCGTTCAGCGTCTCTCGCAGCTTCATCAGCGCGTCGAGCTCGCAATCCACCGTCAGGTAGAAGTGCGGGGCGACCTGCATCGCCTCGGTGAGGCGCTTGGCGATGGTCTTGCGCATGCCATCGAGGGGCACATCCTCGTAGGCATCCTTGGCGAAGAAGCCCTTGACCTGGTCGGTCGTGAGGCCGGCCGGCGCGCCGCCCGCCGGGGCGGCCTTCGGGGCCGGTGCGGCCGCCTTCGGCGCCTCGGCGGCGGCCTGCGCGGCGGCGGGTGCCTTGGTGGCGCCGGAGGCCTTCGCAGCCTGGACGTCGCGGGCGATGATGCGGCCGTGCGGCCCGCTGCCTTGGACGGCGGCGAGATCGACGCCCTCCTGCTTGGCGATCCGGCGGGCGAGCGGCGAGGCAAACACGCGGCCGCCCGGGCCGGCCTGGGCGCCACCTTGCGGAGCGCCGCTCGGCTGCGCGCCCTCCGGTGCGGCGTTCACCCGCTCGTACGACATGTGGCCGCCGCCGGGCGTTGTGTTCTGCGATGCGGCCGACGCGTCGGCCTTGGGCTCAGGCTTGGATTCTGTCTTGGCCTCGCCGTTCGAGGCCGCCTTCGGCGCGCCGCCGGCCTGCACGCTCGACGGATCCTCGCCCTCGGCGGCGATGATGGCGATCAGGTCGTTGACCGGCACGTCCGCGGTGCCCTCGGGCACGAGGATCTTGGCGAGCACGCCCTCGTCGATGGCCTCCACCTCCATGGTGGCCTTGTCGGTCTCGATCTCGGCCAGCACGTCGCCGGACTTGATCGGATCGCCCTCCTTCTTCAGCCACTTGGCGAGGTTGCCCTTCTCCATGGTGGGGGAGAGCGCGGGCATCAGCACGTTGATCGGCATGGCATCAGGTCTCGGGCAAGGCCGGGGCGGCCGGATCGTCGAAGGGGAAGAGGTCGTCGAGGGGGAACGGGACGGCGTCGAAGGGCGGCAGGGCCACGGTTTCGCCGCGCTGGATCGTGGCGAGGAGCACCCAGCGCCCGTCCGCGAGGGCGAAGCCTTCGAGCACGCCCGCGGCCGGATCGAGCAGCCAGAGGTGGCCGATCCCGGCCTCGGCGTAGATACGGCGCTTCGGACCCCGGTCGAGGCTGGTCGTGGATGGCGAGAGGATCTCGCAGACCCAGTCGGGGGAAGTCTCGATATAGGCGCCCTCGGGCTCGGTGGGCATGCGTGTACGGCGCCAGCCCGCGAGGTCGGGCACCACAATCTGAGATCCGAGATGGAGTTCCGGCTCGATCAAGATAATCCAGCCTCCTGGACCGCCGCGTCCCCGGCTGAAGGTGAGATCGAGCTCACCCCCCAACCGCACAGCCGCGCCGGCATGCCGCGGCCTAGGCCGCGGATGCGTCTCCAGCACGCCGTCGATGATCTCGGCGACGAGATGCTCCGGGACCGCCTCCAGATCCGCGTAAGTCGCCTGCCGGACAGCCGCCTCAGCCATGGTCGGCCGCCATCGTCAGTTGAGGCCGCCGGGGTCGAGCCCCTCGGCCTCCCAGCCGGCGCGGATCCGCTCGACCGCCTCGTCCTCCGACATGTCGGTCTCCAGCGCGTAGGCGCGGGCGGCCTGGCGGGCGAGGTCGGCCAGCAGCCGGCCCCAGGTCGCCGGATCGTCGAAGGAGCGGCGCAGGGCGACGCTCACCGCGCCGTCGACCACGGCCGCGCGCAGCACCTCGATGCCGCCCTGCTCCAGGGCGTCGGGCGGGATGGCGAGTTCGGCGAAGTCGGTGCTGGGATCCTGGCTCATGGCGCGCCGGCTGTTCCTCGATCTGGCCGGGGCGGGCGACGGCGTCGCCCGCGCGCCCGTCACTTGTAGCAGACGCTCTTGGCGGCCTCGACGACCTCCGCCACCGTCGGCAGCGCCAGCTTCTCGAGGTTGGCCGCGTAGGGCATCGGCACGTCCTTGCCGGTGATGCGCAGGACCGGCGCGTCCAGGAAGTCGAAGGCGTCGACCATCAGGCGGGCCACGATCTCGGCGCCGATGCCGGATTGCGGGAAGCCCTCCTCCACGGTGATGCAGCGGCCGGTCTTCTTGACCGATTCCACCACCGTCGCGCTGTCCATCGGGCGGATCGTGCGCAGGTCGATCACCTCGGCCTCGATGCCCTGCTCGGCGAGCGCCTGCGCGGCCTTGAGCGCGTAGGTCATGCCGATGGCGAAGGACACGATGGTCACGTCGCTGCCCGTGCGGTGGATCTTCGCCTTGCCGATCGGAAGCACGAAGTCGTCGAGCTTCGGCACCGGGAAGGACTGCCCGTACAGGATCTCGTTCTCGAGGAAGATCACCGGGTTCGGGTCGCGGATCGCGGCCTTGAGCAGGCCCTTGGCGTCGGAGGCCGTGTAGGGTGCGATCACCTTCAGGCCCGGCACGTTGGAGTACCACGCGGAATAGTCGTGGCTGTGCTGGGCGGCGACGCGGGCGGCGGCGCCGTTGGGCCCGCGGAACACGATCGGGCAGCCGAGCTGGCCGCCGGACATGTAGAGGGTCTTGGCCGCCGAGTTGATGATGTGGTCGATCGCCTGCATGGCGAAGTTGAAGGTCATGAACTCGACGATCGGCTTCAGGCCGGCCAGCGCCGCGCCCACGCCGATGCCCGCGAAGCCGTGCTCGGTGATCGGGGTGTCGACGACGCGCTTCGGCCCGAACTCCTGCAGCAGGTTCTGGGTGACCTTGTAGGCGCCCTGGTACTCGGCGACCTCCTCGCCCATGACGAAGACGTCGCCGTCGCGGCGCATCTCCTCGGCCATGGCGTCGCGCAGGGCCTCGCGGACGGTCTGGGTGACCATCGGCGTGTCGGCCGGGAACTCCTCCATCACCGGCTCTTGGGCCTTGTTGGTGATGACGGCCGGCGCGGCCGGCGCCTTCGGGGCGTCGTCGCCGGTCTTGGCCGCGGGGGCGGCCTTGTCAGCCATGCCCTCGGCCTGCATGTCGGGGGTCGGGGCCGGGTGGCCGCCCGCGCCGTTGGGCTTGGCGCCGCCGCCGGACTGGACGCTCGCCGGATCCTCACCCTCGCCGGCGATGACGGCGATCGGCGTGTTGACCGCGACGCCCTCGGTGCCCTCGGCGATCAGGATCTTGGCGAGGATGCCCTCGTCGATGGCCTCCACCTCCATGGTGGCCTTGTCGGTCTCGATCTCGGCCAGCACGTCGCCGGACTTGATCGGGTCGCCCTCCTTCTTCAGCCACTTGGCGAGCTTGCCCTCCTCCATGGTGGGCGAGAGGGCGGGCATCAGGATGTCGGTCGCCATGCTCAGCTCTGCGGTCGTCTTTATCGTTAAGGGGCGGCCAGCTTTGTCGTGCGCGCTCAGGCGTGCGCTTCGAGCAGGATGTCGGTCCAGAGCTCGGACGGATCCGGCTCGGGGTCGTTGGTGGCGAACTCGGCCGAGGCGTTGACGACCTCGCGGACCTTGGCGTCGGTGGCCTTCAACTCGGCCTCGGGCACGGCGTGCAGCTCGAGCAGGCGCTTGCGCACCATCTCGATCGGGTCGTGCTCGTCGCGCATCTTCGAGACCTCGTCCTTGGTCCGGTACTTGGCCGGATCGGACATGGAGTGGCCGCGGTAGCGGTAGGTCTGCATCTCCAGGATGTACGGGCCCTGGCCGGTCCGGGCGTGCTCGATCGCCCGGGTCGCGGCCTCGCGCACCGTGCGGACGTCCATGCCGTCGACCTGCTCGCCGGGGATGCCGAAGGAGAGGCCGCGCTTCGAGAAGTCCGTCTGGGCCGAGGCGCGGGCCACCGAGGTGCCCATGGCGTAGCGGTTGTTCTCGATCACGTAGACGACCGGCAGCTTCCAGAGCGCCGCCATGTTGAAGCTCTCGTAGACCTGGCCCTGGTTGGCGGCGCCGTCGCCCATGTAGGTCAGGCTGACCTTGCCGTTCTCCCGGTAATGGTCGGCGAAGGCGAGGCCGGTGCCGAGCGAGACCTGCGCGCCGACGATGCCGTGGCCGCCGAAGAACTGCTTCTCGCGGCTGAACATGTGCATCGAGCCGCCCTTGCCGCGGCTGTAGCCGCCGCGGCGGCCGGTCAGCTCGGCCATGACGCCCTTCGGGTCCATGCCGCAGGCGAGCATGTGGCCGTGGTCGCGGTAGCCGGTGATGACCTGGTCGCCCTCGACCGAGGCCATCTGCATGCCGATCACCACGGCCTCCTGGCCGATGTAGAGGTGGCAGAAGCCGCCGATCAGGCCCATGCCGTAGAGCTGGCCGGCCTTCTCCTCGAAGCGCCGGATCAGCAGCATCTCGTGATAGGCGTGGAGATCCTCGTCCCGCGTGAACTGGGGCATGTTCGGCGCGGGGCGATGCGCCTCGGCGGCCTGAGGGCTCGCGGCCTGCACCGGCGCGGACGACGCGTCCTTGGCGGGCTCTTTGGCAGGCTCCTTGGCGGCGTCCATCGGCGCTCTCCCCGTGATTCCACGCGACTTCGTGGGGGTGTAGGACAGCGACGATTGGAAAGCGAGGGCTGCCGCTCTGACAGGAAGCCGCTCTTGTCAGAGGACTTTCGGGACTAGGGAAAACGATCCCCTGGACTTCCGCGGGACGATCGCGGGACCTCCCGCGGACCTGTCAGGGCGTGATGATGACCACGTCGTTGGCGTGGACCCGGCCCAGGACGATCCGGGCGCGCTCCTCAAGGAGGTCGCGGTCGATCTGGTCGCTCTTGAGCAGGTTCACCCGGTGCTCCCAGACGGCGCGCTCGGCCTTCACGGCGGCGAGTTCCTGGCTGAGGCCGTAGGCGCGGATCTTCAGGGCCTTCTTGGCCTCGAGGCCACGGTTGCCACTCTCGGCCTGCCACACGAAATAGCCGACCACGAGCGCCGACAGGGTCCAGAGACCCAGCGGCAACACGACCATTCTGACTCGGCGGCGCACGACCATGGCGCGACCCTCGCGCGGAAAGGTTAACGGTTCTTTTCGACCGCGCCGCGGTCGGGGCAGGACCGCGACGGGGCCGGACCGCGGCCGGGACGAACAGGGGCGAGCCTGAGGCATGGACCTGACGCATCTGGGACGCTGGATCGCCGCGCACGCCACGGCGACCGACGACCACGACACCCTGCTCTCGGGCTTCTGCGAGTCGCTGGTCGAGGCCGGCCTCCCCGTCTGGCGGGTCAGCGTCATGGCGCCGGCCTTGGACCCGACGCTGCGCGGCGTCAGCCTCAACTGGCACGCGGGCGAGGGCATGTCCTTCGTCGCCAACGCCCACGGCGCCGACGAGGAGAGCGACTGGCTCCTGAGCCCCGTCTACGCCCTCGTGGAGACGGGCGAGACCTTCGGCCGCTGGCGCCTCGACGCGCCCGGGCTGGCGGTGGACTTCCCGGTCCTGAAGGCCCTCGGGGCGCAGGGCGGCGTCGACTACGTGCTGCACATCGCCGAGTTCGCTCCCGGCACCGCGCTGCGGGGCATCGCGGTCTCGTTCTGCACCCGCGCCGCCGCCGGCTTCACCGAGGCGGACCTCGCGGCGATCGCCGGCGTCCTGCCGTTCCTGACGCTGGCGATGGCCAAGATGGGCCTCGCCCACACGTTCCGGGAAGTCTCGGCCACCTATCTCGGCCGGTCGACCGCCGAGCGCATCCTCGACGGTCAGATCCGGAGGGGCGAGGGGCGGGCCGTGCCGGCGGCGATCCTGCTGACCGACCTGCGCGGCTTCACGGCCCTGGCCGACCGGGTGGATCCGGCCGACATGGTCACGTGGCTCAACGAGCATTTCGACGCCCTCGGCGACCCGGTGGCGCGGCACGGCGGCGAGATCCTGAAATTCCTCGGGGACGGTTTCCTGGCGATCTTCCCGGTCCCGGACGCCGACACCCTCCCCTGCCCGGTCTGCGGTGCGGCGCTCGACGCCGCGATCGAGGGCCTCGCCGCCAACGCGGCGCTCAACGCCCGCCGCCGCGCCGCGGGGCTGCCGGAGCTGCCGGCCGAGGGCGTCGTGCATTTCGGGACGGTGATGTACGGCAATGTCGGGACCGAGCGGCGCCTCGACTTCACGATCATCGGACGGGCGGTCAACGAGGCGAGCCGGATCGAGAGCCAGTGCGCCGCCCTCGGCCACGACCTCCTCGTGTCGGACTCCTTCGCCGAGCGGTGCGCCCGGCGGCTGGAGCCGGTCGGGACGATCGAGTTGCGGGGCCTGTCGCGGCCGATGCGGGTCTGGACCGTGCCGGGGGAGTCGTCCGGTGCGGTGATGACCTGAGGCGAGCGCCGTCTTCCGGGCTCGCCTGCGGCGCCCCGGAACAAGGTGGGAGGCGCCGCGCCGACGTCGTCAGAACAGCGCGCAGCTCCGCTGGAGCACCAGCCCGACCGCGCCCTGCACGAAGCGGCGCCGGTAGGCCTCCCGGATCTCACGCAGGGCCGCGACCGCCTCGGGCGTCGGTTCGGTGACGATCAGGACGATGCGGGCGGCCTCGCGGACGATGCGTCCGTCCGGCCCGCGCCACTGGCCCCGGCCGGCGAACACGGTCAGCCCGTCCGGGAACCGCGGGGTGATCCACTCGGCCAGGAACCGGTCGAAGGCCGCCCCCGAGACGCGGCCGCCGTCCGGCCGCGACAGGCCGAACAGCAGCTGCGCGCTGAGCGTCGGGCGGGCACCGTCGCAGAGCGGGTCCGCGCGGGCGGGGCCGGCCGCCCCGACACCGAGCAGGCCGGCCAGCAGGATCTTACCGATCAGCGGCGGGCGAGCTGCTTGAGCGCCGACGGGCCGGCGTAGAGTGCCTGCGGGCCCAGGCCCTCCTCGATGCGGATCAGCTGGTTGTACTTGGCCAGTCTGTCCGAGCGGGCGAGCGAGCCGGTCTTGATCTGCCCGCAATTGGTGGCCACCGCGAGATCCGCGATGGTCGAGTCCTCGGTCTCGCCCGAGCGGTGCGACATCACCGCGGTGTAGCCGGCGCGCTGGGCCATATCGACGGCCGCCAGGGTCTCGGTGAGCGAGCCGATCTGGTTCACCTTGATCAGGATCGAGTTGGCCGTGCCCTCGGCGATGCCGCGGGACAGGCGCTCGACGTTGGTGACGAACAGGTCGTCGCCCACGAGCTGGCAGCGGTCGCCGATCTTGTCGGTGAGGAGCTTCCAGCCGGCCCAGTCATCCTCCGACATGCCGTCCTCGATCGAGACGATCGGGTAGGTGGCGACGAGCTGCGCGAGGTAGTCGACCTGCGCCTCGATGGTGCGGGTCTTGCCCTCGCCCTCGTACGCGTAGGCGCCGTCCTTGAAGAACTCGGTGGCGGCGCAGTCGAGGGCGAGCGCCATGTCCTGGCCCGGCTTGAAGCCGGCGGCGCTGATCGCGTCCATCACGAAATCGAGGGCGGCCTCGGCGGACGGCAGGTTCGGGGCGAAGCCGCCCTCGTCGCCGACATTGGTGTTGTGGCCGGCCTTCTTCAGCTTGCCCTTGAGGGTGTGGAACACCTCGGAGCCCATGCGCACGGCCTCGGCGAGCGAATCGGCGCCCACCGGCATGATCATGAATTCCTGGAAGTCGATCGGGTTGTCGGCGTGCGCGCCGCCGTTGATGATGTTCATCATCGGCACCGGCAGGACCCGGCCCTGCACGCCGCCGACGTAGCGGTAGAGCGGCAGGCCCGAGGCCTCGGCCGCGGCCTTGGCCACCGCCAGCGACACGCCGAGGATCGCGTTGGCGCCGAGGCGGGCCTTGTTGGGCGTGCCGTCGAGCTCGATCATCGCCTCGTCGACCGCGACTTGGTCCTCGGCCTCCATGCCGCCGATCGCGTCGAGGATCTCGGTCTGGGCCGCCTCGACCGCCTTCAGCACGCCCTTGCCGAGGAAGCGGTTCTTGTCGCCGTCGCGCAGCTCCACCGCTTCGTGGGCGCCGGTGGAGGCTCCCGACGGCACCGCGGCGCGGCCGAAGGAGCCGTCCTCCAGGATGACGTCGACCTCGACCGTGGGGTTGCCGCGGCTGTCGAGGATCTCGCGGGCGCTGATATTGGTGATCGCGGTCATGGAACGTCCTCTCGCGGGGGCCGCGGGTCGGCGACCGCGCCCCAATCGGAGGGTGCGGCGCATCGCGGCGGCTTATCCGTCAAGCCGCGGCCGGCGGCAAGCGCCGGGACGGACGGCGCACAGCCCACACTTGTCGGGAAAGCGTCGCGGATCAGGCGGATGCGCGCGGCGCCGGCAGGCTCTATATGGCCGGCCATGACCTCTCCCGACGACCTCCAGCTCGGCCAGCCGACGCCCGTCCCCGCCTCGCCCGAGGAGGCGCGACTCGACCGGGTCCCGAACCCGCACGCGGACACCGACTATGTCGCCCGCTTCACCGCGCCGGAATTCACCTCGATCTGCCCGGTCACCGGGCAGCCGGATTTCGCGATCCTGGTGATCGACTACGTGCCCGGTGACTGGCTGGTGGAGTCGAAGTCACTGAAGCTCTACCTGGGGGCGTTCCGCAACCACGGAGCATTCCACGAGGATTGCACGGTGGCGATCGGCAAGCGGCTCCGCGACCTGCTGGAACCGCGCTACCTGCGAATCGGCGGGTTCTGGTATCCCCGCGGCGGAATCCCGATCGACGTCTTCTGGCAGACGGGCGACTTGCCGAAGACCGCGTGGCTGCCGGACCCGGGCGTGCCGCCCTACCGCGGACGCTGACCGAGCCAACGAAAAGGGCGACCGGCTCGCGCCGGTCGCCCCCGATCCTTACGGATCTCCGATCTCAGTAGCCGTAGCCGTAGTAGCCGTAGCCCGGAGCGGCGTAGCCGTAGCCGCCGTAGACCGGGGCGTAGCCGTAGCCGTAGGACGGGGCGTAGCCGTAGCCGCCGCCGTAGTAGCTGTCGCGGGCCGCGCCCGCGGCGATCGCACCGGCCGCGAGGCCGGCGATGCCGAGGCCGATGGCGGCGCCGGTGCCGATGCCGCGACGGCCGCGGTAGTAGCCGTGACCGTAGCCGCCGTAGCCGCCGTGGTAGCCGTAAGGCCGCGCCTCGGCGCTCGTGGTGACGGCAACACTGCCGAGAGCCATGGCGGCGGCAGTGGCGATGATACCGATCTTGCGCATAGTGTTCCTTCTCGATCCCTGATCGAACATGCCCAATAACGTGGCCGCATCCGGACAGTTCCAGATTTCACGCCGGACTTGCGTGCGGATCCGCACCCAGTCGGGATTATGAACCGTTGTTCAGCGTAGCCGCCGCTTCGATGAGTGCGGTCAAGCTTGGGTGCGGCTCTTCCGGAACCGCTCGAACTCTTGCGGTGAGTCTTCGGGAACACCTGAAACGCCGCGGCGGGCCGGCGCGGCGGACGGCCGGTCCCGGAGATGGAAATCCGCCCCGCCGCGGGTCGGGCGTGCTACGGATCGGCCGGGAGGACCGACGATGGATGCCCTGACCCTGATCCGCGAGAGCCTCGCGCCGCTGGCCGGCAAGCGGGTCGTCGATATCGGGTGCGGCCCCGGGACGCTCGCGCGGCGGCTGGTCGACGCGGGCGCGCGGGTCACCGGGATCGATCCCGGCGCGGCGGCGCTGGCGCGGGCGCGGGACGCCGTGCCGGAGGCGCGCTTCGAGGCCGCGACCGGCGAGGCCCTGCCCTTCCCGGACGCCAGCTTCGACGGCGCCGTGATGCTGAATTCCCTCCACCACGTCCCGGACCCGGCGGCGGCCCTCGCCGAGGCGGCCCGCGTCCTGGCCCCGGGCGGGCTGCTCGTCGTGGTGGAGCCCCTGGCGGAGGGCAGCTTCTTCGAGGCCCTGCGGCCGATCGAGGACGAGACCGCGATCCGCGCCGCCGCCCAGGACGCCATCGCGGCAGCCCTCGCCCGCGGCGCCTACACGTGCCGCCGCGACGCGACGATCGAGCGGCGCGAGCGCTTCGACTCGCTCGACGCCTTCCTCGCCCGCGTCAGCGCCGTGGACCCGGCCCGCGAGGCGACCATCCGGGACCGGCGATCCGTGGTCGAGGAGGCCTTCCTGAAGGCCGCCGCGCGCGAGGCCGACGGGCAGTTCGGCCTCGTCCAGCCGCTGCGGATCCACGTCCTGGAGCCGGCGGCCGCCTGAGCCGGTCAGGCGGCCCGGTTCTTGGCGAGGCGGTCGAAGGCGAGGAGTTCCTCGAGCAGGGCCGGCATGTCCTTCAGCGCCACCATGTTCGGGCCGTCAGAGGGCGCCCGGTCGGGGTCGGGATGGGTCTCGATGAACACCCCCGCCACGCCCACCGCCACGGCGGCGCGGGCGAGGACGGCGACGAACTCGCGCTGTCCGCCGGAACTCGCCCCCTGCCCGCCGGGCTGCTGCACCGAGTGGGTGGCGTCGAACACCACCGGCGCGCCCTGCGTGACCTGCGCCATGATCGGCAGGCTGCGCATGTCCGACACCAGCGTGTTGTAGCCGAACGAGGCGCCGCGCTCGGTGACGATGACGTTGGGGTTGCCCGCCTCCGTCACCTTGGCGGCGACGTGCTTCATGTCCCAGGGCGCCAGGAACTGGCCCTTCTTGATGTTGACCGCCCGGCCGGTGGCGGCGGCGGCCAGCAGCAGGTCGGTCTGGCGGCACAGGAAGGCGGGAATCTGGAGCACGTCCACCGCCTCGGCGGCGGGGGCGCACTGCTCGGCGGCGTGCACGTCGGTCAGTACCGGCAGCCCGAGGGTCTCGCGAATCTCGGCGAAGACCGGGAGCGCCCCGTCGAGGCCGATGCCCCGGGCGGCGCTGCCCGAGGTGCGGTTGGCCTTGTCGAAGGAGGTCTTGAACACGAGGCCGACGCCCAGACCCGCGGCCATCTCCTTGAGGGCGGCGGCGATCTCCAGGGCGTGCTGGCGCCCTTCGAGCTGGCACGGGCCGGCGATCAGCGTCAGCGGCAGGTGGTTGGCGAAGCGCGCGTCGCCGACTTGGACGACGGGGCCGGGTGTCTCGATCTTCGACATGCCGGCCGGTCTAGCCCGCGCGGCGGATCCGCGAAAGCCCGGGCCGGGGCGCGACCCGGCAGACCGTGCGGTCGTCTCGGAGGGCGTCCGCGCGCGGGCCGGTCTCGCACAGCATCAGGATCCGGCCGGCGCCACCCCGGCGCGGGGCATCGGCCAGCAGGCTGGCCTGGTGGAGGTTGAGCGCCAGCACCTCGACCGCGGCGGCGTCCGCCCCGGCGAGCGCCTGCGCGGCGCGGCCGATCAGGACGAAGTAGGCCGGCGCCGGCTCGCGCTCGCGGGAGGCCACGGTGATCCGGGCGGGGGCGCGGCAATCGAGGCTCAGCCGCTCGGCATCCTGCGCCCGGAACACCGCGACGGGGCCGGCCCGGCCGGCCAGGGATGCACCGGTGGTGCGGATCACCCGCGCGGCGAGGACGTCGCAGGCATCCGCCGCCCGGGCCGGGGCCGGCCCGAGGAGGAGCGCGCCGGCGAGGGCGGTCAGGGCGGTGAGGCGCAGCATCGGGACATCCGCGGCGGGAGACGGTCGCGCCCGGCATATAGCGCGCCCGGGAGATAGCGCGCCCTGCGGCGGGCGCGAAGCCGCGGCGCTCCGCGGGGCGTGGACAGGGACACCCGGATGACCGATCTGAGCGGGCGGCGCGGCACCGCACGCCGCTCGCAGATCAGGCACCGACGCGGCCATGCTTCGAACCCTCCTCGCTTCCGTCCTGCTGGCCCTGGTGCCGGCCGGGCACGCTTCCGCAGAGCCGCCCCAGCAGCCGACCTACGGGCCCGAACTCGAGGGCTTCGCCTACCCGTTCCCGGTGGAGCGGTTCCCGTTCACGTCGCAGCACCAGCCTCTGCAGATGGCCTATCTCGACGTCCGGCCGGCGACGCCGAAC
The DNA here is from genome assembly GCF_053345715.1 of Methylobacterium sp. D48H. NCBI lineage: Bacteria > Pseudomonadati > Pseudomonadota > Alphaproteobacteria > Hyphomicrobiales > Methylobacteriaceae > Methylobacterium > Methylobacterium sp. D48H. The sequence continues at coordinate 37,337 of NZ_JBKFAP010000013.1, read as the reverse complement.
GGCCGGACCGCCGTTCTGCTGCACGGCAAGAACTTCTGCGCCGCCACCTGGGAGAGCCAGATCCGGGCGCTCAGCGCCGCCGGGTACCGGGTCATCGCGCCGGACCAGATCGGCTTCTGCAAGTCGAGCAAGCCGGCGGCCTACCAGTTCACCTTCCGGCAGCTCGCCGAGAACACCCGCGCGCTCCTGGACAAGCTCGGGATCGAGCGCCCCATCCTGGTCGGCCACTCCACGGGCGGCATGCTGGCGGCCCACTACGCCCTGCTCTACCCCAAGGCGGTGGAGCAGCTCGTGCTGGTGAACCCGATCGGCCTGGAGGACTGGGCCGCCAAGGGCGTGCCGCCGACCTCGGTGGAGCAGTGGTACCAGCGCGAGCTGAAGGTGACGGCGGCCTCGATCCGGGCCTACGAGACGGCGACCTACTATGCCGGCGCCTGGGAGCCCCGCTACGAGCCCTGGGTCACGATGCTCGCGGGCCTCAACAACGGCCCCGGCAAGGAGGCGGTCGCCTGGGACTCGGCCCTGCTCTACGACATGATCCTCACCCAGCCGGTGGTCTACCGGTTCCCGCAGATCGCGGTGCCGACGCTGCTCCTGATCGGTCAGAAGGACAACACGGCGATCGGCAAGGACCTCGCGCCGCCGGAGGTGCGGGCGAGCCTCGGCAACTATCCCGAGCTCGGCAAGGCGGCCGCCAGGGCCATCCCGGGCGCGCGGCTCGTCGAGTTCCCGGATCTCGGCCACGCGCCGCAGATGTCGGATCCGGAGGGGTTCAATGCGGCGCTGATCGCCGGGATCGCGGCGCGCTAGGCGCCGCGCGCCGTCCTCCATCGTCCCGGGGCGCTCGCGGCGCCCCGGGACGACGGCGTGCCCGGCGCCTTGATCCTAGAAGTAGGACTTCAGCACGCCCCGGCGGCGGACGTCGAGGGTCGCGCAGTGGAACGAGCCGCCGAACGGGCCGTAGCTGAGGAACGGCGCCGGGATCGGGTCGAAGCCCCAGTCCTTCAGGGCCTTGATCAGCGTCGGCTGGCTCTGGTCGACGACGATCTTCTTCTCGGTGATCGCCAGGACGTTGATCGAGGTCCAGGGCGAGCACATCGAGATCTTGCTCATGAAGCCCTCGACCGGGTCGGGGCGCGGGGCGACCAGCACGTCCCACTTCTTGAGCACGGCCGGGAGCTTCTCGACGTCGACGTAGTCCGGGTTCACCAGAACCTTGCCGGGGGCGAGCGGCATGAACGACGAGTCGATGTGCATCGGCTGCGGGCAGCGGCTCTCGATCTCGTGGATGCGGAAGCCCGGGCCGAGGTGGCGGCGCAGCCACTCGATGCCCATCAGGTTCGTCACGTTCGAGCGGGTCACGAACAGGTCGCGGCCGCAGCGGACGAAGTCGGCGGCGTCGAAGACCGGCTCGAACTCGTTGACCGTGAACTGCATGGGCTCGCCGGCCTTCAGGTTCGGCACCCGGTAATCGTAGTTGTAGAGGTCGTCGGTCAGCTGGGGCCGCGGCGCGGAGGTCCAGCGGGCGCCGGCGCGGAAGTACTCCTTGAACAGCGACCGGTAGGCGTCGCCCTCGAAGTAGCGCGAGCGCCAGCACATCGGGCTCTCGATGATCTCGTCGCCGATGACGAGGTACGGGTCGCGCGGGCAGGCGACGCAGAAGCCGCGGGAGGACCAGCGCGGCGCCTTGAACTTCTTCGAGAAGTCCACCGCGTCGGGACGGCGGACCTTCACGCCCTCGCCGGCCAGGATGGTGATGAAGTTGTCGAGCTCGGCCTGGGCGAGCTTCTTCATGAACTTCGGATACTTCCAGCCGCTCGCCAGCCGGTAGAACGGCTGCGCGGCGCGCGGCAGGTTGAAGATCACCGTCAGGTGGTGAGTCGGGATCGTGGCGCCGTCGAGCGAGCCGACGATGACCTCCTCCAGCGGATCCCACTCGTTCCAGGCCATCACCGGCGACTGGGGAGCCGGCACGCCCGGTCCGGTCCCGCCCGGAAAGCCGCCCGCATGCGTGTCGTCGGTCACGGCCTCCAGGGCCGTGATCGGTGATTCGCGCTCCATGACGTGTGCCCCTTCTGCGACGTGCCGCGGCCTTCTGCGCGGGCTTCTCCGCCCCGCCGCCGCTTTGGCCCTCGGTGTGTCAAACGGGTGATAGACACCGCTAATCCGTGCTGCAACGTGACAGAAACGTTCCCGGGCCGATGGACCTATTTCTGCCGCGACCGTGACCGATTTCCCGCATCAAGCCTTACGCGAGCTTGAAAGACGACAATGAAGCGCCTGACGACCTTGGCCTCGATCGCCGGTCTGTGCACGGTCGTCGGCCTGTTCATGTCCTCCGGCCTGGAGGATGTGTCGGCCGCCGTCGTGAGCGCCGGCTGGGGCGCCGCCCTGGTGGTGCTCGCGCGCTTCGTGGCCGTCGCCTGGGCGGGGCTCGGCTGGTACGTCGTGTTCCCCGCCGGCGCGACCAAGCTCGCCGACTGCATCTCGCTCCGCTTCGTCCGCGAGGGCATCAACACGCTGCTGCCCGTCGCCACCGTCGGCGGTGACTTCGTCGGCGCCCGCCTCCTGTCGAAGCGCAACGTTCCGGGCGCGCTCGCGGGTGCCAGCATGTTCGTCGACCTGATGACCCAGGCGCTGACGCAGCTCCTGTTCACGGTGGCCGGCCTCGCCCTGCTGGTCCTGATCTCCGGCGACGGACCGATCGCCCACACGGTCGAGGGCGGGCTGGCCCTGGCGGTCCCGGCGCTCGGCGCCTTCTACCTGATCCAGCGCAAGGCCGGTCACCGCCTGATCCAGGCGTTGCTCAGCCGCTTCGCCTCCGGGCGCGAGTGGCGGGCCTTCGGCGCCATCGACCAGCTCTACGACAGTCTGCGCCGGCTCTACGGCAACCACGGTCGCTTCGCGTTGGCCCTGGTGGTCCACCTCGCCGGCTGGGTGATCGGCACGCTCGAGGTCTATGTCTGCCTGCGGTTCATGGGCTACCCGATCGACTTCGCGCAGGCGCTCATGATCGAGAGCCTCGCCCAGGCGGTGCGCGGCGCGGCCTTCGCGGTGCCCGGCGCCCTGGGCGCGCAGGAGGGCGGCCTGATCGCCCTGTGCGGCCTGTTCAATATCCCGGCCGAGGCGGCGCTCGCCCTGTCGCTGGTCAAGCGCTTCGCCGATCTCGGCGTCGGGCTCCCGAGCCTCCTGCTCTGGCACCGGATCGAGTCCAGGCTCCGGTCCGAGACGCCCGAGGAAGAGGAGCGCGAGCCTGAGCCGGAGGCCGGGCGCAAGGCCAAGAGGGTCGCGCAGCCCGCCACCCTCGGCCCGTTCTACAGCTACGCTCCGCCGCGCATGGGGGCGCGGCTCGGCGACGGCGAGGAGTTGAAGAAGTGCGCCTGACCCGCCGGCTCGCGGCCGCCCTCATCGCCGCACCCCTGGCCCTGACCCTGCTCGTCCCGGCCCCGTCACGGGCCGCGGATGATCCGGCCGTTCAGACCGTGCGCGACCTCTACGCCGCCTTCTCGGCCGCGCTGAAGGACGGGCCCGGCCCCCTGCCGGCCCGGGTCGAGGCCGTCGGCCCGGCGCTCGACAAGGCGTTCGACTTCCCCGCCATGACCCGCATCGCGGTGGGCTCGAAATGGTCGAGCTTCACCCCGGAGCAGCAGGCGGCGGTGATCGACGCCTTCAAGCGCAGCCTGACCGTCACCTACGCGAACCGGCTGGCACGCGCCGCCGGCGGCAAGTTCGACGTGACCCCGAAGGTCGAGGAGCGGGGCGCCCAGCGCGTGGTGCCGACCCGCGTCACCGCCGCGGACGGCGACGATTCCGCCGTGGACTTCGTCGTCAACGCCGACAACCGCATCCAGGACGTCCTGCTCAACGGCGACGTCAGCGAGATCGCCGCGCAGCGGAACGCCCTGTCGGCGCCGCTGAAGTCCGGGGGCGCCGACGGCGTCGTGAAGTTCCTCCGGGCGCGGGCCGACGGCATGCTCGCGGCCAAGCCGACGCCCTGAGCGGCGCCGGCGCCTGCGCCGACCTGAACCGGCCGTTCGCGGCCATCGCCGCCTCGGCGGCCGGACGATCGCACGGATCCGACCGGATGGATGTCTCCTCCCTGGCGCTGCTCGGCCTCTCGTGGCTCTCGCTGCTCTGCCTGATCCTGGCGGCGGCGGGCTGCGTCTACGGGCTGGCCGCCGCCATCTGCGCGGGCCGCTACGCGGGCCGCCGCCCGCCGGTGCTGCCCGCCGGCGCGACGCGGCCCTCCGTGACCGTGCTGAAGCCGCTCTGCGGCCTCGAGCCCAATCTCTACGCGAATCTCGAGACCGTGCTGCGCCAGGACTACGCCGGGCCGGTCCAGGTCCTGTTCGGCGTCCAGAAGCCCACCGATCCCGCGATCGGCGTGGTCGAGCGCCTGCAGCAGGCCTATCCCAAGGCCCGCATCGACCTCGTGATCGACGGCCGGCAGCACGGATCGAACCGCAAGGTCTCGAACCTGATCAACATGGCCGAGGCCATCGCCCACGACGTGGTGGTGCTGGCCGACAGCGACATGGTGGTGGGGCCCGACTACCTCGAGCGCCTCGTCGCGGAGCTGTCCCAGGACGGCGTCACCGGCGTCACCTGCCTGTACCACGGGGTCCCGGCCTTCCGGGGCCTGTACGACCAGCTCTCGACGCTCGCGATCGACACCCACTTCCTGCCCAACGTCGTGATGGGCCTGAGCCTCGGTCTGGCGAAGCCCTGCTTCGGCTCCACCGTGGCCTTCACCCGGGCGAGCCTGGAGGCGATCGGCGGCTTCCGCACCTTCCGCAACGATCTGGCGGACGATTACGCCATCGGCGCCGCCCTGCGCGGCCTCGGCGGCCGGGTGGTGATCCCGAGCTTCACGATCGGCCACACCAGCGTCGACACCGATCTCTCCGGCCTGTGGCGGCACGAGCTGCGCTGGAACCGGACGATCCGCACCGTCGACCCGGCGGGCTACGCTGGCTCGATCGTCACCCACGCCTTCCCGCTCGCCCTGCTGGGCGCGCTCCTGCCCGGCGCCGGCACCGGCGCCCTCTGGGTCGCCGCCGCGGCGCTGGCGAGCCGCGTGCTGCTCTGCCGGCAGCTGGAGCGGGCCTTCGGCCTCGCCCCGCACCCCTACGGACTGTTGCCGATCCGCGACATCCTCTCCTTCCTGAACTTCTCCTGGGCCTTCGTGTCGGGGGCGGTGACATGGAAAGGTCACGATTATCACGTGGTTGCGGATGGCACCCTGATCCCGGACGCCGAACTCGGCCGCGATGCCGGCGCGCCGCTCCGCTGAACCCGGCTCCCTCGTCCTCCGCCCCTCCCCCGGCATTGCCCTGAGGCCTTGAACCCCATGCGCACGCTCTTCCTCCAGGCCCCCACCTTCGACGGTTTCGACGGCGGTGCCGGCTCCCGTTACCAGGCCAAGCGCGAGATCAAGTCGTTCTGGTACCCGACCTGGCTGGCCCAGCCGGCCGCCCTGGTGCCGAACTCGAAGCTGATCGACGCGCCGCCGCACAACATCAAGCTCGCCGAGATCGTGGCCCAGGCCAACGACTTCGACCTCGTCGTGCTCCACACCTCGGTGCCGTCGTTCAAGTCCGACGTGAAGACGATCGAGGCGCTCAAGGCCGCCAACCCGAAGCTCATCGCCGGCCTGATCGGCGCCAAGGTCGCGGTCGACGCCGCCGGCGCGATGGCCCAGGCCCCGGTGGTCGATTTCTGCGCCCGCAACGAGTTCGACTTCACCGTCAAGGAGGTCGCCGACGGCGTCCCGATGTCGGAGATCAAGGGGCTGTCCTATCGCGACGCCAACGGTGTCGTGGTCCACAACGAGGACCGCGAGATCATGACCGACATGGACCAGCTGCCCTTCGTCACCAGCGTCTATAAGCGCGACCTGGAGATGGAGAAGTACTTCATCGGTTACCTGAAGCACCCCTACATCTCGTTCTACTCGGGCCGGGGCTGCAAGAGCCGCTGCACCTTCTGCCTGTGGCCGCAGACGGTCGGCGGCCACACCTACCGCACCCGCTCGGTCGCGCACGTGATCGAGGAGATCAAGTACTGCCTGAAGGAGTTCCCGCAGACCAAGGAGTTCTTCTTCGACGACGACACCTTCACCGACAACCTGCCGCGCGCCGAGGAGATCGCCCGCGAACTCGGCAAGCTCGGCGTCACGTGGTCGTGCAACGCCAAGGCGAACGTGCCGCGCGAGACCCTGAAGGTGCTCAAGGAGAACGGCCTGCGCCTGCTGCTGGTCGGCTACGAGTCCGGCAACCAGCAGATCCTGCACAACATCAAGAAGGGCATGCGGGTCGAGGTCGCCGAGAAGTTCACCAAGGACTGCCACGACCTCGGCATCGCCATCCACGGCACCTTCATCCTCGGCCTGCCGGGCGAGACGAAGGAGACGATCCAGGAGACGATCAACTTCGCCAAGCGGATCAACCCGCACACGATCCAGGTCTCGCTGGCGGCGCCCTACCCGGGCACCTTCCTGTACAAGCAGGCGGTGGAGAACGGCTGGCTCGACATCGAGAACGCCGAGCTCGTCGACGAGAACGGCGTGCAGGTCGCGCCGCTGCACTACCCGCACCTCTCGCACACCGAGATCTTCACCTCGGTCGAGGAGTTCTACAAGAAGTTCTATTTCCGGGCGCCGAAGATCGCCTCGATCGTCAGCGAGATGGTGCGCTCGCCCGACATGATGAAGCGCCGCCTGCGCGAGGGCGTCGAGTTCTACCGCTTCCTCAAGGAGCGTCAGGGCACCGCCAAGGCGGCCTGAAGTCAGGGGTCCGGGGCCGGCGGCCCCGGCGGGGAGCGGGGCAGAGCCCCGCCCCTCTTCCAGGGCTCCGCCCTGGACCCGCGGGAGGGCGAGCCCTCTCGACACCCGTTACGAGGTTACCGTGAAGCGTCTGGTCGTCACCGCGGATGATTTCGGGCTGAGCCCCGAGGTCAACGAGGCCGTCGAGCAGGCCCATCGCGACGGGATCCTCTCGGCGGCGAGCCTGATGGTCTCGGCGCCGGCCGCCGCCGACGCCGTGGCGCGGGCCCGGCGGATGCCGTCCCTGCGGGTCGGGCTGCACCTCGTCCTCGTGGAGGCGTGGCCGACCCTGCCGGCGGAACAGCTTCCCGACCTGACGGACGAGGCCGGCCTGATGCGGGCCGACATGGCCCGCCTCGGCCTCGACTTCGCCCGCAGGCCCGCGGCCCGGCGCCAGCTCGCCGCCGAGATCCGGGCTCAGTTCGAGGCCTACCGGGCCACCGGCCTGCCGCTGGACCACGTCAACGCCCACAAGCACTTCCACGTCCACCCGCTGATCGCCGGGGCGGTGCTGCGCGTCGGCCGCGACTTCGGGATGCGCGCCCTGCGGGTGCCGCGGGAGCCGCGCGAGATCCTGCGCCGCGCCGAGCCCGGCGCGCGGCCGCGAGCCGCCCTCGACATCGCCCCCTGGGCGGCGCTGCTCGCCGTCCGCGCCCGGCAGGCCGGGCTGCTGATCCCCGACCGCACCCTCGGCCTCGCGTGGTCCGGCGCCATGACGCCCGCCCGTGTCGCGGCCCTGCTGGCCGAACTTCCGGACGGCCTGACCGAGCTCTACACCCATCCGGCCACCGCCGGCGGCTTCCCCGGCGAGGCGCCGGGCTACCGCTACGCCGACGAGCGCGACGCCCTGACCGCCCCCGCATCCCGGTCGGCCGCCGACGCGTCCGGCGCCGTTCGCGGCGGGTTCTCCGACTTCCTCGGTTGACCCAGGTCGTTATCTGACTTTAGTCAGATAACATGGAGCCTGCCGAGATCGCCCGCGTCCGCCGCTTCGCCCGCGCGGTCACCGCCGAGGTCGGCGCGCTCGATTCCTCGTTCCTCGGTCGCGGCCGTCCTCTGGGTGCGGCGCGGGTCCTGAACGCCATCGGCGCGGGCCGCGCGGAGATCGGCGAGATCCGCGCCTATCTCGGTCTCGATTCCGGCCTGATGAGCCGTCTCCTGCGGAGCCTGGAGGAGGAGGGGCTGGTGGCGACCGCGCCGCATCCCGCGGATGCCCGCCGCCGGGTCGCCTCCCTGACCGAGGCCGGGCGGCGCGAGTTCGCGGCCTACGAGGCGCTGTCGGATGCCCGCGCCGTCGCCCTGCTGGAGCGCGCACCGCAGGTGGACGCGCTGTTGCACGCCATGGACCGGATCGCCCTGGCCCTCGGACGCGACGCCATCGCGATCCGGGAGGCCGACCCGACCGACGCGGGCGCCCGCGCCTGCCTCGCCGCCTACTACGCCGAGCTCGCGACCCGGTTTGCCGGCGGGTTCGACGTCGCCCTGTCGTGCGACCCGGAGGCCGCCGCCATGGTGCGGCCGCGCGGCGTGTTCCTGCTCGCGAGCGCCGACGGGCTGCCGGTCGGATGCGTCGGGCTCAAGGGGGGCGGCGGCGCGGTGGCGGAGATCAAGCGGCTCTGGATCGATCCCGCGGCCCGCGGGCTGGGCCTCGCCAAGCGGCTGATGCGGGAGGCCGAGGCCGCCGCCCGCGACCTCGGGATCCGGACGCTGCGGCTCGACACCAACAGCGCCCTCCCCGAGGCCCTGGCGCTCTACCGGCGGTCGGGCTGGGTGGAGATCGACCGCTTCAACGACGATCCCTACCCGGACCACTTCTTCGAGAAGGCCCTCTGAGGCCCTCCGAAGCGCCGGCCACGACCGGCCGGCGCTGCTCGGCTTCTACTTGGCGAGCACCGGATCCTGGTGCGGGGCGGACTTGCGCAGGGCCGCGCCGGCCGCCTTCTCGGCTTCCGGACGATCCTCGTCGGGCTGCTCCGGCGGCTCGCCGAGGGTCGCCGGAACCACGAAGAACGCCGCCACCAGGGTGAAGAACAGCGACAGCGCCAGCAGCTTGCCCATGCTGGCCGTGCCCGGATGGCTCGACAGGACCAGCGACCCGAAGGCGCTGCCCGTGGTCAGCGCCGAGAAGAAGATCGCCCGGGTGAGGCTGGAGGCGAGCATGTCGGTCACGCCCGCCCGCCACGCGATCACGTAGTAGATGTGGAACGCCACGCCGACCGCGAGCATCAGCGGCAGGGCGATGATGTTGGCGAAGTTCAGCGGCATGCCGACGATGCGCATCGCCATCAGCGTCCAGAGCGTCGCGATCACCAGCGGGCCGAGGGTCATCGCCACGTCCCACGGCTTGCGCAGGGCGACCGACAGGATGACGAAGATCAGCACGAAGGCCGTCACCGCCGCCTGCACGAAGGCGCCCAGGATCGTGTAGCTCGACTGCGTGGTGGCCACGGGCGCGCCGGTCGCGTGCGGGGCGACCTTCAGGACCTCGTCCGAGAACCGGCGGAGCACCGTGTCGTCGTTCGAGTCGCCCTTCGGGTGAACCTCGATGCGCGCCCGTCCGTCCGCCGCCACCCAGTCGGCCTTCAGCTGCGGCGGCAGGTTGTCCAGCGTGATCTTCTCGGGATGCAGCAGGTCGCGCAGGCGGGCGAGCAGCGGCACCAGATCCTTGGTGAGCGCCACCGAGGCCGCCTCGCGCAGCTGCACCGGTCCGGCGGCGAGCTTGTCCAGGGTGCCGGCGAGCTGCTTTGCCTCCTGCGCGCCCTTCGCGTCGCCCTTGGCGTCGGCCGAGAGGCCGTTGAGCGCCGCGGCGGCGTCCTTGAGCGCCTTGACGTTGTCGGCGTCGGTCGGCGGCGGCGGCCGGCGGCCGGGATTGAGCACCGGGTCGAGCAGCTGGGCCGTGTCGGCGATCTGGGCCAGCTTCTTGTCCTGATCCCGCGGCACGAAGGTGTCGATGCTGTTGACCGAGGCGGTGACCGGCAGGGCCAGGAGCGTCTTCGACAGCGCCGGCACCTCCGCGACGCTGGGCGCCAGCACGTCGATGAAGTTCGGGCTGGTCTCGGGATTCTTGATCAGGTCCAGGTAGGTCGCGATGGACTGCGTCTTGGCGCTGCGCAGGTGCATCGGGTTCGAGTCGAACGGCAGGTGCCAGAGGAGCGGCGCGCCGGCCAGGGTCAGGACGCCGACGCCGATCAGGATCGGCTTGCGGTGCCGGATGATCCACGGGTCGACGCCGACGAGCCACTCGGTCTGGACCGCCGCCTTCTCGCCCACCGGCTTGAACACCGCGATCAGCGCCGGCAGCAGGATCAGCGAGAACAGGAAGGCCACGATCATGCCGACGCCGGCGATCAGGCCCAGCTCCGACACGCCGCGGAAGGCCGTGGGCAGGAAGGCGAAGAAGCCCGCCACCAGCGACACCGCGGCGAGCGTCAGCGACCAGCCGACGCCCCGGGCGGCGGCGCGGATCGCGCTCTCCAGCGTCGGCTGCTCGTAGCGGTCGGCCCGGTAGCGCACCGAGAACTGGATGCCGAAATCGATGCCGAGCCCGACGAACAGGGCCGCGAAGGCCACCGAGATCGGGTTCAGCTCCTTGACCATGATGAGGCCCAGGGCGGCCGTGACCACGAGGCCCGCGAAGGTGGTGATGATCACCGCGCCGACGAGCTTGCCCGAACGCAGGGCCAGCCACAGGAACAGCACGATCGCGCCGACGATGATGCTGTTGTTGAGGCCGGCATCCTCCGACAGCGTCGCGAACTCCTCGTCCGCCACGGCCACCGTGCCGGTCAGGCGCATCCGCAGGCCGTTCTGGGCATCGATCCCGAGATCCTTGGCGACGTTGCGGATCAGCTTGGTCGCCTGGTAGCCGGGCTCCAGGGCGTTGAAGTCGAGGACCGGCTGGATCACCACGAACTTCATCTTGTCGGTGACGCTGGTCTCACCCCCCGAGAGGAGCTCCTGCCAGGACAGGCGCGCCCGCTGACCCGCCAGCACCTTCTGCAGGGTGGCGTCGATCTGCCCCATGGGCTTCTCGAGATCCTCGATCTTGGCCTCGCCGCTCTTCACGCCGCGCGCGCCGAGCGTCAGCACCCGCATGATGCCCCGCAGCGACGGGTCGGCGGCGAGCGGCCCGAGCAGACCCTGCTGCTGGGTCAGCGCCTCCAGGGTCTTGTCGAGGTCCGCCTGCGACATCAGCAGCAGGCCGTTCTTGTTGAAGAACGGGCCGCCGTCGGGCCGGTAGACCGTCTCGATCAGGTTCTTGTGCGCCGTGAGCGCCTTGGCGAGGTTGGCGGCCGCTTCCTCGGTCTCCTCCGGCGTCTCGCCGTTGATGACCGCGACGATGGTGTTGCTGCGCTGCGGGAACGCCTTCTCGAAATTGATCTCGTCCTGCCGCCACGGCTCCTTCGGGTCGATCAGCCGCTCGACGTCGGTGTTGATTCGGAACAAGTGCGCCGCGACTCCGAGGCTCGCGACCGTGAGGAACGCCGTGAAGGCGATCACGAGCCACCGATACCGCACCGAGAACGCGACGAGACTTTCGATCACGAGCACCCTGCCTGTTCGCATCGGACGCGCCCCGTGCGCGACCGGCTCCTGCCATCTGTCCGGTCCGAACCCGGGCCACCGACACGGGCGGGCTCAGGGCTCCGCCGCGCGACGCTCCGCGATTCGGCCGGGTGCGCATCGGGTTCGAGGAACGCCACGCCGCCCGATCCGAGCGCGCCGCGCGCGCCCGGCACCCGACTGATTGCGCCCGATGCGGTCCGCGGTCGGGACACCCGCCGCGGGCCGGGACTTGCATCGCGGCCACGAGGCTCAGTAAAGAGGGCGATGCCAGATTGCAACGCGGCCGCCGTGGCGCGCATCCCGCGCCCGCCCGTGTGCGCTAGCGCACGGCGTTTCTGGCGCGGCCACCCGAATCGTGGGATTCCGGTCGTATTGCCGACGCAATGCACGTGCTGTCCTCGACGATCGGGCGCGTCCGCCCACGGGCTCCGCACGCGCGGTCCATGTGGCGCCGTTGCGTCAGGCACGGAATAAGATGTCATCGCCCCGCCGAAACGGGGTCATTTCAGATTAGTTCCAAGCTAGATCGCTGGAATTCGAGATTTTTTCGCGTTAAGCACCCCGATGTCCCGGGGCCGACGAAGTAAGGAGCCGCAATCTTGGGTATCCCCCTCCGGTACGTCGCGAAGATCGGCGGCTACATCCTGAAGCAGCACCTCACGGGCCGCAAGCGTTACCCGCTTGTGATGATGATGGAGCCGCTGTTCCGCTGTAACCTGGCCTGCGCCGGCTGCGGCAAGATCGACTACCCGGACGAGATCCTGAACAAGCGCCTCCCGGTCGCCGACGCGCTCGAATCGGTGCGCGAGTGCGGCGCCCCGGTGGTGGTGATCGCCGGCGGCGAGCCGCTCCTCCACAAGGACCTGCCGCAGATCGTCGAGGGCATCATCGCCCAGAAGAAGTTCGCGATCGTCTGCACGAACGCGCTGCTCCTCGAGAAGAAGATCAAGGAGTACAAGCCGAGCCCGTACTTCACGTGGTCGATCCATCTGGACGGCGACAAGGAGATGCACGACCAGTCGGTGTGCCAGCGCGGCGTCTACGACAAGGCCGTGGCGGCGATCGCGAAGGCCAAGGAGATGGGCTTCCGGGTCACCATCAACTGCACCTTCTTCAACAATTCCCAGCCGGAGAAGATCGCCGACTTCTTCGACAGCGTGACCCGGATGGGCATCGACGGCATCACCGTCTCCCCCGGCTACGCCTACGAGCGCGCCCCCGACCAGAAGCACTTCCTGAACCGCAAGGCGACGAAGGACCTGTTCCGCGGCGTGTTCCGGCACGGCAAGGAGAAGGGCCGCGAGAAGTGGACCTTCCAGCAGTCGGGCCTGTTCCTCGACTTCCTGGCCGGCAACCAGACCTACCACTGCACCCCGTGGGGCAACCCGACCCGCACCGTGTTCGGCTGGCAGAAGCCCTGCTACCTGCTCGGCGAGGGCTACGCGGCGACCTTCAAGGAGCTGATGGAGACCACCGACTGGGACGCCTACGGCACCGGCAACTACGAGAAGTGCGCCGACTGCATGGTCCACTCGGGCTACGAGGCCTCCTCGGTGGTCGATTCGGTCCGCAAGCCCTGGAAGCCGCTGGTGCACGCGATCCGCGGCATCAAGACCGAGGGCGAGATGGCCCCCGAGGTCAGCCTGGAGAACCAGCGCCCGGCCGAGTTCGTGTTCTCGCGCAACGTCGCGCAGAAGCTGTCCGAGATCAAAGCGGCCGGCGTCGACACGAAGCAGGAAGCCCGCAAGCGCACCGCCGCCTGACCGGCGCACGCGACTGACGACACGAGACCCGCGGCCGCGAGGCCGCGGGTCTCTTCGTGTCCGGACCCCGCGGCGCCTCAGCCGAGCCGCGGCACGTGCGGGGCGCAGTCGCGCGGCAGGGTCCCGTCGAGCCGCGGATCGGGCGCGACCTCGACGTGGATCGCGAAAGGAACGAAGCCGGAGCGCCGGTAGAAAGCGAGCGCGCCGGGATGGTCCAGCGTGCAGGTATGCAGCCAGAACCGCGCGATCGGGCGCGCCCAGGCCCGGCCGATCGCCGCGTTCATCAGCGTGCGGCCGATCCCGGTACCGACCGCGTCCCCGGTCAGTCCGAGGAAGACCAGCTCGCAGGTGCCGGGCCGGCGGAAATCCAGTTCCAGCATGCCGACGTTCCGCCCGTCCCGCCGCAGCGCGAGGATCTCGACATCCCGGTCGGCCAGGATCGCCGCCAGCGCTTCGTCGGCCAGGGTGAGGCGCGAGAACCAGAGCCAGTCGGCGCCCACCGCCCGGAACAGGCTCCGGTAGGTCTCCGGGTCGGTGCGTTCCAGGGCCTCGAGGGCGAGCCCGGGCGGGAACGGCCGTCCGGGCCGCGGGGGCGGCGGGCGCAGCATCTCCAGGCTGGTGACGATCGTGGCGAGATGGCCGGGCGGCACCGCCGCGTAGCCCGGTGTGAGGGTCGGGATTCCCGTCTCCGGCAGCATCGATCCCCTCCGCGGTCGCCTCGGCGCGGCCCGGTCACGCGGAAAGCGGGCGCCGCCGCGCGACCAGCCACGGCAGCACGCAGGCTGCCGACACCGCGATCGCGGCGGCGTAGGCCGCGACCGGGTCGATGCGCCCGAGCAGCAGGTGCACGCAGACATAGAAGGCCAGCACGCCGAACGCGCCCTGGGCGCTGCCGCGCACCACTTCCAGGGCGGCGCCGACGCCGTCCTGCGCCCGGGCGAAGACGATGAGCGGCCAGGAGATGATCGGGATCGGCGCCAGGACGCCGCTCAGGCCGGAGCCGAGATGCGGCGCCAGCCCCGAGACCATCAGGACCAGGGCGGTGGCGGCCGCGAGCCGGGCCGGCATGTCCCAGCGCGGCGGGCGCGCCCGGCGGGCCGGCGATTCGGTCCCCGCGGCCGGCCGGCACAGGGCGACCACCAGGACCATCGCCGGCAGGTCGATCGCCGTGGCGAGCCACAGGCCGGGCTGGATCACCCCGTGCAGCAGCGCGCCGCCGAGGACGAAGCCCGCGAGGGCGAGCAGCGCGGCCGCGAGGCCCCCCGTCCGCGGCGCGGCGACGGCGTAGACGAGGTAGCTGACGGTGACCGCGCCGAGCCCCTCCACCGAGCCGATCGCCGCGTCGGCGGCGAAGCGCTCGCCCTGCTCGGCGGCGAGGTAGATCGAGATCGGCGCCGAGGTCAGCGGGAGGCCCGAGAGCAGGCCGCCGACGAGGCTGCCCCACCGGCGCGCGGCCGCCGACACGGCCCACATCAGGGTCGGCGTGACGACGATCTTGGCGGCGATCAGGCTCATGGCGACCAGCGGGGCCCGGGGCCTCAGGCCGCCTGGGGCGGCCCGTCATCCTCCGGGTCGGCGGGCGAGTTGAGGATGTCCTCGAGCTCGTCGACCAGCCGGTCGACCTGGTCCTCGGTGGCGAGCACCTTCAGAACCTCCCCGGTCTCCGTCTCGACGGCCAACTCGATATGCGGCCCGACCCGGGCCGTCAGGATCCGGGCCAGGATCTTGATTGCGCTCATGCGAGTGCCTCCTCCGCGGCGATGAGGCCGACCGCCACCGCCGGTCCACAAGTCGAGATGCCGTCGCGCGCGCCGCCGATCCGGTCCGCCAGCAGCGTCACGAGCGGTGTCGAGGGCCGGCCGAGACGCTCGGCGAGGCGGGCGCCCACGAAGGCGCCGGCGCCGCACAGGACGAGGGGCGCGTCCGCGCCGATGTCGGGCCGGCTGAGGATCTCCGCCGCCGCGTCGTGCAGCAGGCGCAGCTGCGCCTCGGCGAAATGGGCGGCGAGCGCCGTCCAGGCCGCTCCGGGCGCCTCCGCCCGGTCCCGCCCGACGATCCGGGCGAGCCGGGTCTCGCTCTCGGCGACCGTCTTGCCCTTGCGGTCGCCGCTCGGCTGCTGGTCGGCGCCCTCGGGGAGCTGGCCGAGGATGCGGTAGACGTCCGCCATGTGGGCGAAGGTCTCGGTCATCAGCCGGGTCCGGCGGCCCGCGAAGGGGGCGTGGTCGGACAGGGCGATCACCGGCGTGCGCACCGCGCCGGTATAGACGAGCTCGCCGGTCTCCAGCCGCTCGGCGTCGCTGTAGCCGGTCGCGGCCGGCCGCCCGCCCACGACGGGAATCAGGTCGGCGGTGGTCGAGCCGATATCGACCAGCAGCGCGTCCCGGACGTGCCGGCCGGCGAGCGCCGCGGTGGCGTGCCAGTTGGCCGAGGCCACGTCCGCCGACAGGGACGCGGCCGCCTCGGGGGCGACGAGGCCGGAGCGGCCGGCGTAGATGCGCACGGTCCCGGCGAGGTGCGACCCGGCCCATCCGGCGAGCGCCGCGACGCCGTCGCGCCGGTCGGCGAAGCAGTCGGTCAGCTCGCCCGTCATGGTCACGGCGTGCAGGGCCGCGCCGCGGGCCCAGTCGGGGGCGGCCTCCAGCGCCCGGTCGAGGGCCGGCAGGCCCTGCCAGAGCGGGCACGGCACCTGGGCGGCGGCCGCGACCCGGCCGTCCTCGACCAGGGCAACCTTGACGTGGACCCCGCCGAGGTCCCACCCGATGGTCGTTGGGTTTGATGAGCGCATGGGACCGCGATGAGCGCCTCGATGGACCACAGGATCGGGCGCCCCGGCTTCGCGGTGATCCCGGTGCTCGATCTCCGGGGCGGCCGCGTGGTGCGGGCGCGCCGGGGCGAGCGCTCCTCCTATGCCCCGATCGAGACGCCCTTGGCAAAGGGCTCGGCGCCGGACGCGGTGGCCCGCGGGCTGGTCGACGCGTGGCCCGCCGCGATCCTCTACGTCGCCGATCTCGACGCGATCATCGACCGCGCCGCGCCCGATCTCCGCGCCCTGGAGGCGATCGCCCGCGCCTGCCCGGGAATCGCCCTGTGGGTCGATGCCGGCTTCGCCGAGCCGGCCGGCGTCGCGGCGTTCCTGGACACCGGACTCGGGCGACCGGTGATCGGCAGCGAGAGCCAGGCGGATGCCGACCTCGTGACGCGGCTCGGCGACCGGGCGGTGTTCTCCCTCGACACGCGCGGCGCGGAGCGCCTCGGCCCGGCGGCCCTCCACGAGGATCCCGCGCTCTGGCCCCCGGAGGTGATCGCCATGACGCTGGCGCAGGTCGGCGCCGGGTCCGGCCCGGACCTCGCGGCCCTGGGAGCCCTGCGCGCGCGGGCGCCGGATCGCCGCCTCTACGCGGCGGGCGGCGTGCGCGGCCCGGACGACCTGCGGGCGCTCCGGGCGGCCGGGATCGCCGGGGCGCTGGTCGCCTCGGCCCTCCACGACGGCACCCTGTCCCGGGCGACGGCGCCGGACCTCGCCTGACGCTTCCGGCCCGGGCCCGCGGCTGCTAAACCGCGCGACAGAGAGACCACCGACACGAGCCGTCAGACGATGGAAAAGTTCACCACCCTGGAGGGCGTCGCGGCGCCCCTGCGGACGATCAACGTCGATACCGACCGGATCATCCCGGCGAAGTACCTGAAGACGATCCGGCGGACCGGCCTCGGCAAGAGCCTGTTCGCCGAGATGCGCTACCGCGAGGACGGCTCCGAGAACCCGGACTTCATCCTCAACCAGCCGGCCTACCGGAACAGCAAGATCCTGGTGTGCGGCGACAATTTCGGCTGCGGCTCGTCCCGGGAGCACGCGCCCTGGGCGCTGGCCGATTTCGGCATCCGCTGCGTGATCTCCACGAGCTTCGCCGACATCTTCTTCAACAACTGCGCGAAGAACGGCATCCTGGCGATCGTCATGTCGCCCGAGGATCTGGAGAAGCTCTTCGAGGACGCCGAGCGCGGCGCGAACGCCACCCTGACGGTCGACCTGGCGGCGCAGACGATCCGGGGACCGGACGGCGGCACCCTGCATTTCGACGTCGACGAGGGCCGCAAGCACAACCTGCTGAACGGACTCGACGAGATCGGGCTGACGCTGGAGCGCGTCTCCTCCATCGACGCCTACGAGCAGAAGCTCGCCCAGCGCGAGTGGGCCTGAGCGACCGGACCCGCGTCCCGACGGCGGTCGCGTCGCGCTGAGGCGACCGCCGGTCCGAGGCCAGGGCCCGCCTCACCCGAGCCGCATGGACAGCTCCACGTCCTCGGCGAACGGCACCGACAGGTAGCCGCGGCTCGGCGCGCGCACCCGCTGCAGGTAGTCCGGGCTGTGGTCCGCGTTGTCGGCGACCACCAGGGCCCCCGGTCCGAGGCGACTCTCCACGAGGCTCAGAACCTCCGGATAGAGCCCCTTCGCCCCGTCGAGGAGCAGCAGGTCGACCGAGTCGGGCAGGTCGAGGCCGAGGGTCTGGAGTGCGTCGCCCTCGCGGAATTCGACGAGGTCCGCCAGCCCGGCCTCCATCAGGTTCGCCCGCGCCCGCACCACCTTGGACGGCTCGAACTCGCAGGTGATCAGCCGGCCGCCGCCGTTGTCGCGCAGGGCCGCGGCGAGGTGCAGGGTCGAGAGACCGAAGGACGTGCCGAACTCGACGATCGTCCGCGCCCGGCGGGTTCGGGCGAGCATGTAGAGCAGCCGGCCGGTCTCCCGCGAGACCGCGAGGGGCATGTCCTTGAGCCGGCTGTAGAAGTCCCGGTAGCCGGTGCGGCTCGCCATGAGGCGCGCCCGCTCGTCCGCCGAGAGATCGCCGATGGCGCTCAAGGGTGAGGAGGCCTCCGCCTGCGCGAAGAGACTGTCCAACAGCGACGCGATACGCGGTTCGGCGAGTGTGGATGCTGAGAGTGACATGGCGCGTTGCTTTCCGTCTTGCGCGTTCAACTGAACACGACGCAGAGTACCGGCACCCCCTGCCCGCGCCTATTCGCGTTCCGAGCCCCGCCCCATGCCCAACCGGCCAAGTCTCGGAATCTCCAAGCGAAAGCAGCCCCGGCAGGCGCGCTCCAGCGACCTCGTCGCGGCCGTTCTGGAGGCCGCCGCTCAGGTTCTGGCGGAGGTCGGCGCGGCGCGGTTCACGACGGCGCGGGTCGCCGAGCGCGCCGGCGTCAGCATCGGCTCGCTCTACCAGTACTTCCCCAACAAGGCGGCGATCCTGTTCCAGCTCCAGAGCGACGAGTGGCGGGACACGTCCGCGCTCCTCGCCGGCATCCTGACGGATCCCGCTTGCGCGCCCGGCGAGCGCCTGCGCGCCGCCGTCCACGCCTTCGTGCGCTCGGAATGCGCGGAGGCCGCGATGCGCCGGGCCCTCGACGCGGCCGCCCCGGCCTATCGCGACGCGCCCGAGGCCGCGGAGCCGCAGCTGGCCGGCTCGCAGGCGTTCCGCGACTTCCTGCGCGCGGCACTTCCCGCGGCGCCCGAGACGGACCTGGCGGTCGCGGGCGAGATCATCGCGATGACGCTCGGCGAGGTCGGCGAGCGCATCTCGGAGATGGTCCGGACCGAGGCGGCCATGGCGACCTTCGCGGACGCCCTGGCCGACATGCTCTGCGCCTATCTGGACCGCCTGGGCAGCCGAGATTGGGCCGGCACGCCGTCCTGAAGACGAGCCCCGGACCCGGCGAACCGGACATGGCCCTATCCCGGTCGGCTCAGCCGGACTCGCCGGTGAACGCCTCGAAGGCGCGGGCGGTGTAGACCAGGGCGGCGCCGGCGTTCAGTGCCACCGCCACGCCCAGCGCCTCCACGACCTCCTCCTTGCTCGCGCCGGCCTTGCGGGCGGCGTCGGAATGCACCGCGATGCAGCCGTCGCACCGGGTCGTGACCGCGACCGCGAGGGCGATCAGCTCGCGGGTCTTCGCGTCCAGCTTGCGCTCGGTCGGGGCCGCCGCGGCGAGCTGGTCGTGGGCCTTGAGGAGGTCCGGGCTCACCGCACCGATGCGCTCGAGCGTGCTGACGAGCTCGGCGCCGTACTGATTCCAGTCCTTCATCATGCGTCCCGTCTCCCTGTTCGTTGACCCGACCGGCGATGCGCCAGTACGGTACCAACCTACCGGTTGGTAGGCCGCAGGGTCAAGACGAGGCGGGTTTCCTCACCGTTCGTTAACCCACATGTCGCCTGAATCCGCGCCCAGACTCCGTTCCGCATCGTGAGGATCGTCAGCATGCCGAAGCACCCGACGGGACCGAGGACGGCGCGCGCGCTCGGGCTGCTCGCCGGCATCGCGGTCCTGCCCCTGGCGAGCCTGCCGGCGCGGGCCGATTTCAACAGCTGCCTCGCCGGCATCCAGTCGCAGGCGGCAGCGGCGGGCGTCTCGGCGCAGACCTTCCGGGCCGCCACGAGCGGCATCGGCTACGACGACAAGGTGATCGAGCTGTCCCAGGCGCAGCCCGAGTTCAAGACGCCGATCTGGGACTACATGGCGGCGCTCGTCGACGACGAGCGGGTCGAGGACGGGCGCGCGGCCATGCGCCAGAACGCGGCGGCGCTCGCCCAGGCCGAGTCGCGCTACGGGGTCGACCGCTACACGATCGCGGCGGTCTGGGGCGTCGAGTCGAATTTCGGCAAGAACCTCGGCAAGATGCCGCTGGTGCAGTCGCTGGCGACGCTCGCCTGCTCGAACAACCGCCGTCGGGACTTCTTCCGCGGCGAGCTGATCGCCACCCTGCGGATCATCGAGCGCGGCGACATCGCGCCGGAGCGGCTGACCGGCTCCTGGGCGGGCGCCTTCGGCCAGACCCAGTTCATGCCGACGACCTATCAGCGACTCGCCGTGGACGGCGACGGCGACGGCCGGCGCGACGTGGTCGACTCGGTGGCCGACGCCGTCGCCTCCACCGCCAACTTCCTGCGCGTCGCCAAGTGGCAGAACGGTCAGGTCTGGGGCTACGAGGTGAAGCTGCCCCGCGGCTTCAACGTCGGCGCCGCCGGGCGCAAGAACAAGAAGCCGGTCGCCCACTGGGCGTCGCTCGGCGTCACCCGCGCGGACGGGCGCCCGCTCTCGGGCGAGGGCCCGGCCGGGATCCTGGCGCCCGCCGGCATCGACGGACCGGCCTTCCTGGTGACCCGGAACTTCGACGCGATCTACTCGTACAACGCCGCCGAATCCTACGGCCTCGCCATCGCGGTCCTGTCCGACCGGCTGCGCGGCCGGCCCGGCGTCCAGGCCGCCTGGCCGACCGACGACCCGCCCCTGTCGCGGGCCGAGCGCCGCGACCTCCAGACCCGGCTGGCCGCCCGCGGCTACGACGTCGGCGAGCCGGACGGCAAGGTCGGCCAGAAGACGCGCGACGCCATCAAGGACGTCGAGCGCCGGCTCGGCATGACACCGACGGGCCGCGCCGGCGGCAAGGTTCTGGAGGCCCTGCGCGGGGGATGAGCCGGCGGCTGATCACGTCGGGGTCCCCGTTCGAGCGGGATTACGGCTACTCCCGGGCGGTGGTCGACGGCGACACCGTCTACCTCTCTGGGACGACCGGCTACGACTACGCCACGATGACGATGCCCGACGGCGCCGCCGCGCAGGCCGAGGCCTGCTGGCGCACGATCCGTTCGGTCCTCGCCGAGGCCGGAACCGGCCTCGCCGGCGTCCTGCGCGCCACCTACTACGTCACCGACCGGGACGATGCCGAGGCCGTGCTGGCCGTCTGCGGGCGGGTGCTGGCGGACGTCCGGCCCGCCGCCACGATCGTGGTCGTGGCGGGCCTCCTGCGCCCCGAGATGCGCGTCGAGATCGAGGTGACCGCGCGGATCGGCTAGACGCCTGTCCCGCTCCCGATCGCGCCGTCTCCGCGCCGTTCCGCCGGGCCGCGGCGCCACTCCGATCCGCCGATGACGTCATCCCCATCGTGCCCGAGCTCTGCGTGCAAGGGAGCGGTTCGATCCCGGTCATTCGGGCTGGTCGGGCGTGGCCCCGCGCCGCGGGCACGATCTCAGGTTCTGCTCGCCGACTGACGGCCCGCTCCTGCCGCCGGCGCAGACCGCGTCGCGAGTGACCGCTTCCTCGCCCGCCCTGTGCGCCTGAACCGTGTGTCTCTCAGATCTCGATCCAGATCTGCGAGATCACGTTGACATGCGGGCTCAGATTTATCAGGCCACACCGCAGCATCGACGAGTTTGTCGATCTCGCGGAACGTATTATGATAAGAAGATTTTTGAGTAAAAATCTATCACGTCGGATGATGACGCAGATTGCCTTGATAGGGCTGCTTATATCGGTCATCGGTGTCATCGGACTGCGCATGTATTACCAAGAGATGCTGTCGGGGCGGCTGAAGTCCCTGCGCACGGTCACGGAGTTGTTCACCACCTATGCGCAAAGTCTCGAGAGCCGGGTCAGGAGCGGCGCCCTGTCCCGTGAGGCGGCCCTGGCGGAGCTGGCCGAGACCGCCATGGCCATGCGATTCGATAACGGCACCAACTACGTCGCCATCTACGCGATGGACGGCACGGTCCTGGCGGTCCCCGACCGCCGTCTCGTCGGCAGCAATCAGCTGGAGACCCGGGTCAACGGCGTTCGCGCGGCCGGAACGCTGATCGAACGGCTGAAGACCTCCGACACGGCGACGCTGAGCTATCTCTACCCCCGGCCGGGGCACGAAGGCCTGTCTCCGAAGACGACGCTCGCCGTCAGGTTCGAGCCCTGGGACATCATGATCGCGGCCGGGACCTACACCGACGACATCAGGGCCGCCTTCCAGGCGCTCGCCCTCGCGACGACCGGCCTTCTGCTCGGGGTCGGCGCGCTCGGGGTGATCGGCTCCGTCCTGATCGGGCGCGGCATCACGCGCCCGCTCGACCGCCTCGGCCGCCGGATGCAGGCGCTCGCCCGGGGCGACGGTGCGGAGCCGATACCGGGACTCGAGCGGACGGACGAGATCGGTCAGATGGCCCGGACCGTCGAAGTGTTCCGGCAGGCGCTGGTCGCCAAGGCCGAGACGGACCGGGCGGTCGCGCGCGAAGCTGAGGCCAAGGTCCGGCATGCGCAGACCCTCGACGCGCTCACCCGGGCGTTCGAGGCCCGGGCCGGGGCGCTGATGACGGGCGTCTCCGCGGCCGCCACCGAGATGCAGGCGACCGCCGAGGCGATGGCGCGGACGGCGTCGCGCACGAGTGCCCGGGCGACGCGCGTCGCCGGGGCCGCGCAGGAGACCGCCGGGAGCGTGCAGAGCGTCGCCGCGGCCACCGAGGAGATGGCGATCACCATCCAGGAGATCTCCGGACGGATGGCGCAATCCTCGGCCAAGACCGCGCGGGCGGCGACCGAGGCGCGGCGTACGGACGCCCTCGTGGGCGATCTCGCCGACGGGGCCGAGCGGATCGGGGCCGTCGCCAGCATGATCGCGGGCATCGCCCGTCAGACCAACCTCCTCGCCCTCAACGCCACGATCGAGGCGGCGCGGGCCGGCGAGGCGGGCCGGGGCTTCGCCATCGTGGCGGGCGAGGTCAAGGCGCTGGCCGAGCAGACCGCGGCCGCGACCGAGGAGATCGCCGCGCGGATCGGCGCGGTCCAGGCCTCGACCCGGCAGGCCGTGGAGGCGATCCACGGAGTCGGCCGCAGCGTGGGCGAGGTCAGCACGCTCGCCGCGTCCGTCGCGGCCGCGATCGAGCAGCAGGGCGCGACCACCGAGGAGATCGTGCGCAGCGTCGCGCGCGCGGCGGCCGGCACGGAGGCCGTCACCGGCAACATCGCCGAGGTCTCGCAGGGCG
Organism: Methylobacterium sp. D48H; assembly: GCF_053345715.1. NCBI lineage: Bacteria > Pseudomonadati > Pseudomonadota > Alphaproteobacteria > Hyphomicrobiales > Methylobacteriaceae > Methylobacterium > Methylobacterium sp. D48H. The sequence goes on along the minus strand of NZ_JBKFAP010000013.1, from coordinate 14,388 downwards.
CCGAGGCGACGGGCGAGGCGGCCGAGCAGGTCCTCGGCGCCGCGATCGACCTGTCGCGCAGGTCCGATCAGCTCTCCGCCGAGATCCACCGGCTCCTCGACGGGATCCGGGCTGCCTGAGGCGCGCTATCGGCCGACTGGACGGACCTGTCGGCCACGAAAAAACCGGCCCGGCTGAGCCGGACCGGTCTGAAACGGGGCGATCGCTCCGGCCTGCGGAGCGAATCGGACAGCTTACTCGGCGGCAGCCGGCGCCTGGGCCGGGGTGTCCTTGGCCTTGTAGCGGTCGGTGCGCTCGACGATGCGGGCCGACTTACCGCGCCGGTCGCGCAGGTAGTACAGCTTGGCGCGGCGCACCTTGCCGCGGCGGGCCACCTTGATCGAGTCGATCATCGGCGAATGGACCGGGAAGACGCGCTCCACGCCCTCACCGTAGGAGATCTTGCGGACCGTGAAGCTCTCGTTGAGGCCGCCGCCCGAGCGGGCGATGCAGACGCCCTCGTAGGCCTGGACGCGGGTGCGCTCGCCTTCCTTCACGCGGACGTTGACGATGAGCGTATCGCCCGGCTCGAAATCTGGGATGGTCTTGGCGAGGCGCGCGACTTCCTCGCGCTCCAGCTGCTCGATGATGTTCATGGCATAGCTCCGGCCGTCGCGCCGTTCCGCCCCTCATGGGCGATCGGCGCCAGGATTTCGGCGATCCTGTTGTGAGTTGGGCGGCTCTCTACAGGATCGTCGCCGGCTTGTCGATTGGGTTGCCGCCGCGATCGGTCCGCGGTGCTGCCGATGGTCGATCGATACCGGATCGGGGCCCGGTGCGCGCCGCCTGTCCGGGAGAGCGCCGGGTCCGCGTCCCGCGCCTGCTCCGACATCGGGCGCCGCGCGCGGCGCCCTTTCCGGGAGGCGCCCCGGCCTCGCGTCAGCGGCGCTCCTTGGATTCGCCGGGCCGTACGTCCGGCAGCACGCAGGCGTCGAGGAAGGCGGCGAGATCGTCCGTGATGTGGTCGATATGCGGCTCGCGCACCGCCTCCTGCTCGAAGGCCTCGCGGTAGGGATCGGTGACCTTCGGCACCACCAGCACGGTCGCCATGCCGAGGTCGTGCGGCACCGCGAGGTTGCGGGCGATGTCCTCGAACAGGGCGGCGCGGGTCGGTTCGACGGCGTGCTTCTCCAGGAACCGCTCGTAGGTCGTGCGCTCCGGCTTCGGCACGAAGTCGGCGGCGGCGATGTCGAACACGTCCTCGAAATGGTCGAGGATGCCGAGCTTCGCGGCGACGTTCTCGGCGTGCCGGCGCGACCCGTTGGTCAGGATCAGCTTGCGCCCGGGCAGCCGCTCGATCGCGTCGCCGAGGCTCTTGTCGAGCTTGATCGACGAATGGTCGATGTCGTGCGCGAAATCGAGGAAGTCGTGGGGATCGACCCGCGACTCGACCATCAGCGCCGACAGCGTCGTGCCGTAGCGGTGGTAGAAGTACTTCTGCAGGGCGCGGGCCGAGATCCCGTCGAGCCCGTAGAGCTGCATCACGTACAGGGTGATGCGCTCGTCGACCTTCGGCCAGACCGCCGCGTCGCTCGGGTAGAGCGTGTTGTCGAGGTCGAACACCCAGGTGTCGACATCGGCGAAGCCGCGCGCCGCGGGCGTGGTGAACTGGGCCTTGTCGGGGTGGTGCACCGGAACCCCTCAGGTTGCTGTTGCCCTGGAATCTGGACCGGAACGGTCAAGCTCGCAAGTTCGGTGCTTGCCGGTACCTTGCCCGGGCCTTGCTGGGCCGGCCCCTCCGGGGCGGGCGGGGTACGACAATGCGCCGGGCCCGCGGAGGTTGCGCCCGCGCGTTGCGCCGGGATCCGGCACAGTGCGCGGGCGGTCCGGATCTCAGCCGCGACGGATCAGGGTGCCGGCACCGTAATCGGTGAACAGCTCGAGCAGCACGGCGTGGTTGACCTTGCCGTCGAGGATGACGACCGCCTCGACGCCGCGCTCGATCGCGTACATGCAGGTCTCGATCTTCGGGATCATCCCGCCCGTGATGGTGCCGTCGGCGATCAGGCGCCGGCAATCCTCCACGGTGAGTTCCGGGATCAGCTTCTTGTCCTTGTCGAGGACGCCCGGCACGTCGGTGAGCAGCAGCAGGCGCTTGGCGCGGAGCGCCCCGGCGATCGCCCCCGCGAAGGTGTCGGCGTTCACGTTGTAGGTCTGCCCGTCCGCCCCGTAGGCGACCGGCGCCAGGACCGGGATCAGCTCGGCCTTGAGCACCGCGTCGAGGACGCCGCGCTCGACGTGGTCCGGCTCGCCGACGAGGCCCAGATCGACGGTCTGCTCCACGCGGCTCTCGGGATCGACGACGGTCTTCATCGCCCGCTTGGCCCGGACCATGTTGCCGTCCTTGCCGCACAGGCCGACCGCCCGGCCGCCCTCGGCCGAGATCCAGCCGACGATCTGCTTGTTGATCAGGCCGGCCAGGACCATCTCGACCACCTCGACGGTGGCCTCGTCGGTGACGCGCAGGCCGCCGCGGAACTCGGACTGGATGCCGAGCCGGTCGAGCATCTTGCCGATCTGCGGTCCGCCGCCGTGCACGACGATCGGCTTCAGGCCGGACTGCTCCAGCAGGACGATGTCCTCGGCGAAGTCCTCGGCCGCGGCCCGGTCGCCCATGGCGTGGCCGCCGTACTTGATGACGACGATCTCCTGGTCGTAGCGCTGCATGTGGGGCAGCGCCTGGGCCAGGACCTCGGCACGCACGTGCACGTTGGGCAATTCGGTCATCGCGGTCCTTCACCGATCCTTGGGTCGGGTCCTCGGGGGCGGATCCGGGCCTCCCCGTCGGGCGGGGGCGCTTCTACAGGAAGCCGCCCGCGCTGCGAAGCCGCCCCGCGCGCCGTCGCGGAGGCGCGCCGCGCGGATCGGCGGCCGATGCGGGGCGCTCCGGGACCCGCTGTCAAACTACAGTCATCCTTCGCGGGTGTTGCATTCCCGTGACAGACTGGAGCAGATCCAGGCTGGCCCGGGTTGCATCCTCACGCGGCCCGGATCATGTTGCATCGCAGCAAGCCGAGGGCGAGCTGCCGGGAGGGCCCGATGCGGATTGCGATGATTGGGGCCGGATATGTCGGCCTGGTCTCCGGCGCCTGCCTGGCCGATTTCGGCCACACGGTCGTGTGCATCGACCGGGATCCCGATAAGATCGCCAGCCTGAACGCCGGCCGCATGCCGATCTACGAGCCGGGCCTCGACGTCCTGGTCGCCGAGAACGTCCGCCAGGGCCGGCTCGCCTTCCGCGCGACCATGCGGGACGCCGTGGCCGAGGCGGACGCGGTCTTCATCGCGGTGGGCACGCCCTCCCGCCGCGGCGACGGCTTCGCCGACCTGAGCTACGTGTTCGATGCCGCCCGGGAGATCGCCGGGTCCCTGTCCGGCTTCACCGTGGTTGTGACCAAGTCGACCGTTCCGGTGGGCACGGGCGACGAGGTCGAGCGCATCATCCGCGAGACCAACCCCGAGGCGCAGTTCGCGGTCGTCTCGAACCCCGAGTTCCTGCGCGAGGGCGCGGCCATCGCCGACTTCAAGCGCCCCGACCGCATCGTCGTCGGCGCCGAGGAGGCCCGGGCCGAGGCTGTGATGCGCGAGGTCTACCGGCCGCTCTACCTCAACCAGGCGCCGATCATGGTCACCTCGCGCCGGACGGCCGAGCTGACCAAGTACGCGGCGAACGCGTTCCTCGCGGCGAAGATCACGTTCATCAACGAAGTGGCGGACCTGTGCGAGGCGGTGGGCGCGGACGTGCAGGCGGTGGCGCGCGGCATCGGCCTGGACAACCGGATCGGGTCGAAGTTCCTGCATGCCGGGCCGGGCTACGGCGGCTCGTGCTTCCCCAAGGACACGCTGGCCCTGGTCAAGACCGCGCAGGATGCGGGCACGCCGCTGCGGCTGGTCGAGACGGTGGTGGCGGTCAACGACCAGCGCAAGCGCGCGATGGCGCGCAAGGTGATCAAGGCCTGCGGCGGGTCGGTGCGCGGCCGGACGGTGGCGCTGCTCGGCCTGACCTTCAAGCCGAACACCGACGACATGCGCGACGCGCCCGCGCTGGCGATCGTGGCGGGTCTGCAGGACGCCGGCGCCGTAATCCGCGCCTACGATCCCGAGGGCATGGAGCAGGCTCGGATCCTGATGCCGGCTGTGGATTACGCCGAGAACGCCTACGCCTGCGCTGAGGGCGCCGACGCGGTGGTGATCGTCACCGAGTGGAACGCGTTCCGGGCCCTCGACCTCGACCGGCTGCGTCAGGCCATGTCGTCCGGTGAGGCGGCTCCCGTGCTGATCGACCTGCGCAACATCTACGACCCCGCGAGCGCCGCGCGCCACGGTTTCACCTATTGCGGCGTCGGACGAACCAAGGAGAGCGTCGCCCGGATCGGGTCTTGATCATCACCGCGCCGGCCTTCGAGCCCGGATTCCTGTGCGGGACCTGCGCGACATCGCGAAGATTTCTTCCGGAATCGGCATCGATGCCGCTAGACGGGCGGCGTCCGCGGAGGCGCAACTGTGGCTTTCTCGTGATCGAGCCCGCGTCTCGGCAGCCGGTCCGGCGGTTCAAACTTGGCGTTTTGACCGTAGGAATTGGATAAGCTTCTGATGAATACATGTCACAGCCTCTGGCAATTTTGCCACGCGGGGATGACCTCGCGTTAGGGCTGGTTGGACACCGCAATGGTGCCACAGTAAGGGGTGAGAGGGTACTCACTCGTCGAGAGCCGAGCCGACTTCCGATAACGAGCGTGTGCGAACCGAACGTGACACAACGTACAGACATTGCGATCGTCGGACGCGCATGCCGACTGCCCGGGGCCCCCAGCGTGGATGGGCTCTGGTCACTCCTGTCCGAAGGGCGCTGCGCCGTCAGCAAGGTGCCGGCCGACCGGTTCTCCCTGGAGCGGTTCGCCCATCCGCGCGCCCATGAGCGCGGCAAGAGCTACACCTGGGCGGCCGGTGTCATCGACGACGTGTGGTCGTTCGACCCGTCGGTCTTCGGGATCTCGCCCCGCGAGGCCGAGCAGATGGATCCGCAGCAGCGGATGCTGCTGGAGCTGACCTGGGAAGCCCTCGAGGACGCGGGCCTGCGCCCGTCGAGCGTGGCCGGCAGCAATATCGGCGTGTTCGTCGGCGCCTCGTCCCTCGATTACGGCAACCTGCGCATCCTCGACGCGCCGTCGGGCGACGCTTACGCGGCGACCGGCAACACGCTCTCGATCATCTCGAACCGCATCTCCTACATCTTCGACCTCAAGGGCCCGAGCTTCACGGTCGACACGGCCTGCTCGTCCTCGCTCGTCGCCTTCGACAACGCCGTGCAGGCGATCCGGTCGGGCCGCGTGGACACCGCGGTCGTCGCCGGCGTGAACGTGCTGGCGAGCCCGTTCAACTTCATCTGCTTCTCCACCGCGCAGATGCTCTCGCGCACCGGCCTGTGCCAGGCGTTCTCCAAGAACGCGGACGGCTACGTGCGCTCCGAGGGCGGCGTGGTGTTCGTGCTGCAGTCGGCCGAGGCCGCGCGGCGCAACGGCGCCACCGTGCGCGCGGTCGTCGCCGCCTCCGGCATCAACTCCGACGGCCGGACCACCGGCATCTCCCTCCCCTCGGGCTACGCCCAGGGCGCCCTGCTGGAGAAGGTCTACCGCGAGGCCGAGATCCGCCTCGACGACCTCGCCTTCATGGAGGCGCACGGCACCGGCACGCCGGTGGGCGACCCGATCGAGGCCTCGGCCATCGGCTCGAAGCTCGGCCGCGGCAGGCAGGCGCCGCTGCCGATCGGCTCGATCAAGACCAATATCGGCCACACCGAGCCGGTCTCCGGCCTCGCCGGCCTGATGAAGGCGACTCTGGCGCTCGAGCACGATCTCGTCCCGCCGTCGCTGCACGCGGCCGAGCTCAATCCCGAGATCCCGTTCGGTGAGCTGAACCTGGACGTCGTGCGCGCGCCGCTGAAGATCGGCCGCGGTTCGCGCGAGCGCTTCGCCGGCGTCAACTCCTTCGGCTTCGGCGGCACCAACGCCCACGTCGTCATCACCGACGCCCCGGCCTGGGCGAAGCCCGCGGCGGCGACCGCGGAGCCCCAGGCCCAGGTGCTGCTGCTCTCGGCCCAGAGCCGGGCGGCGCTGAACGAGCTCGCCCTCGACTACGCCGAGCGCCTCGAGGCCGCCCCCGAGCAGGTCGCGACCGTGGCGGCCGCGGTGGCGCATCGCCGCGAGCGCATGCCCGCCCGCCTCGCCGTCGCGCTCGACGGCAAGACCGACGTCGCCGCGGCGCTGCGCGCCGTCGGCGAGGGCGAGGACACGCAGGACGCCTTCACCGGCACCGCGGTCGACCGCGTCGCCGAGGTGGCCTTCATCTATTCCGGCAACGGCAGCCAGTGGGCCGGCATGGGCCGCGAGGCCTACGAGGAGAACGCGACCTTCCGCGCGACCTTCGACCGGATCGACACCCTGTTCCGGGCCTACTCGGACTGGTCGCTGAAGGACGCGCTCTACGCCGACGACCTCGACGAGCGCCTCGCGCTGACCAGCGTCTCGCAGCCGCTGATCTTCGCCATCGAGAGCGCCTCGACGGCCGCGCTCAAGGCGAAGGGCCTGATCCCGTCCTACGTCCTCGGCCACTCCGTGGGCGAGATCGCGGCCGCCGAGGCCGCCGGGATCCTCAGCCTGGAGGACGCGGTCCGGGTCATCTACTACCGCAGCCACCACCAGGAGACAACGCACGGCCAGGGCACCATGGCGGTGCTGCTGATGCCGGCCGAGGAGGTCGAGACCTTCCTCAAGGATTACCCGACCCTCGACATCGCCGCCTACAACAGCCCCAAGGCCGTCACGGTCGCCGGGCCGGTGGCCGACATCGACGCCGCCATCAAGGCCCTGTCGCGCAAGCGCCGCCGCGGCCGCAAGCTCGACCTCGCCTACGCCTTCCACGGACGGCTGATGGACCCGACCGAGAAGCCGCTGCTGCGCGACCTCGCGGGCCTCAAGTCGCGGACCGGCACCACCGCGATGGTCTCGACCGTGACCGGCTCGGTGCTGGGCGGCGAGAATTTCGGCGCCGGCTACTGGTGGCGCAACATCCGCGAGCCCGTGCGCTTCTGCGAGGCCGTGCAGGACGCCACCCGCCGCGGCGCCCGCGTGTTCGTGGAGGTCGGCCCGCGCGCGACCCTGATGTCGCACGTCGGCGACGCGGTCGAGCCGCTGGGCATCGAGACCGCCACGGTCGGCGTGATGCACCGCAAGGCTTCCGGCGGCGACCCGATCGCCAAGGCGGTCAGCGCCGCCCTCGTCCAGGGCGCGCAGGTCGACGAGACGCTGCTGTTCGGCGACGCCCCGAAGGGCGACGTCCGCCTGCCCTCCTACCCGTGGCAGCGCCGCCCGTTCCGCCTCGCCGACACCACCGAGGGCGTCGGCGCGATGAGCCCCCGCCCCTATCACCCGCTGATCGGGTCGCGCACGACCTTCGACGGGCTGGAGTGGAACGGCTTCGTCGACCCGGTGACCGTGCCGGAACTGGAGGATCACAAGGTCGACGGCCAGGTGATCATGCCGGGCGCCGGCTTCGTCGAGATGGCCCTGGCCTGCGTTCGCGAGGCGCTGCGCGACGACGAGGTCGTGCTGGCCGACTTCGAGATCGTGGCGCCGATGGTGTTCGCCGAGGACGCCCTGCGCGAGGTCGCGGTGCGCCTGTCGGGCTCCGGCAACGGCATCCAGGTGCTGAGCCGGCCCCGCCTGACCCAGACCCCCTGGCAGCTGCACGCCCAGGCCAAGATCGTCGAGGGCACCTTCTCGGCCCCGAAGACACCGGATCTCGACGGCTTCAGCTTCGAGACCGCGGGCGACCACGTGCTCACCGGCGACGCGCTCTACGCCAAGGCCCTCGCCTCCGGGCTCGGCTTCGGCCCGAGCTTCCAGCAGGTGGCGATGAGCGCGCGGCTCGACGACGCCACGATCGTCTCCGACCTGCTGCCGGCCGAGCCCGACACCCGCTACGGCCTGGTGCCGAACCGGCTCGACGCGTGCTTCCACGGGCTGATCCTGCTGTTCGCCGACCTGCTCGGCGAGAACGGCGGCAAGGCCTACATCCCGGTGCGCTTCGGCGAGGTCCGGATGCTGCGCCCCGGCGCGGTGATCGCCCGCTCGATCATCCGCACCCGCCGCTGCAATGAGCGCTCGATCCTGGCGGACTTCACGCTCCTCGACGCCGAGGGCGCGGTCATCGCGACGATCCGCGAGGGCCGGTTCCAGGCCCTGCGCGCCAAGAGCGGCGGCGACCTCTCGACCTTCGCGATCTCGCAGGTGCCGGAGCTCGCCACCGAGCCGACAGCGATCCCGATGGAGCGCCGCCCGAGCGTGGCCGCGCGTCTGCGCCCGCTCGCCGCCGAGGCGAAAGGGCCGTCCGACGCCGCCCTGTCGCCGGGCCACCTCCTGCTGGAGGGCTGGGCGACCTCGCTCGCCTACCGCCTCGCCTCCGGGCTGGCGCAGGGCGCCACCGTCTCGGTCACCGACAGCCGCGTGCCGGAGGCCCTGCGCCCCTGGCTGCTGAACGCGCTCTACGCCCTGGAGAGCAGCGGCCTCGCCGAGCGCGCCGGCCAGAACTGGACGCTCGGCGACGGCTCCGCCCTGCCGGCGCCCGACGAGATCATGCGCTGGATCGCCGGCGACCATCCGGACCTCTCGGCCGAGCTCGTGCTGATCGCCGATGTCGGCGCCCTGGTCGACCGGCTGCTCGCCGGCACGCTCACCGACGCACCGTCCCTGCCGCAGGGGGCGATCGACGCCTTCGTGCTGCGCTCGGCCACTGCGCGCCACGGCGCCGACGTGGTCGCCGGCCTGATCGAGCGGAGCCGTGCCCAGCTCCCGAAGGAGCGGGCGCTCCGCGTCCTGCAGGTCGGCTTCGGCCCGCTCTCGGCCCAGGCCGCGACCTTCGCGTCCGCCGCCGAGGCCCGGCTCACCGTCTTCGAGACCGACCGCCGGCTCGCCGAGCGCGCCCGCCTGTCGCTCGGCCGTGCCGCCGCCGTGGTCGAGACCGCCGAGGAGCTCGCGCCCGGCAGCTTCGACCTGATCCTGGCGTCGGGCAGCCTGCATCGCGGTGACCGGGCCCTGCCGGGCCAGCTCGCCGGGGCGCTCGCCACCGGCGGCCTGCTGGTGGCCGTCGAGCCGGGCGCCTCCCTGTTCCGTGACCTCGTGTTCGGTCTCACGGCCGGCTGGTTCGAGGAGGCCGCGGGCGGCCTGCCCGTGGGCCGGCTCGAGGACATCGAGGGCTGGCAGCGCATCCTGAGCGCCCACGGCCTGGTCAAGGTCGAGGTCGAGCGGGCCGCCTCCGCCAACGGCGACGACCTGCTGCTGACGGCCGAGGCGCCGGTGCGTCCGGGCCCGGCCCCGGCGCAGAGCTTCGCCTTCATCATCGGCTCGGACGACGAGTTCGCGGCCGAGACCGCCTCCTCCCTGGCGACCCTGCTGGTCGCGGGCGGGGTGCACGTCTCCATCATCCTCGACTCCGAGACCTCCCTGATGGAGCTGGAGAAGGAGACCCCCGACACGGTGGTGTTCCTGGCCGGCGCTTTCACCCGCGGCGGCGAGGCGTCCGAGCGCCTGCGCGACCGCTGCCTCAGCCTGAAGCGCTGCACCGAGCACCTGGGATCGCGCCAGACCAAGCTCTGGGTCGTGGCCCCGGGCGCGACCCGCGACCGCGGCGGCCAGACCACCAACATCGAGGCCGGCGTGTGGGCCTTCTCCCGCACGCTCGCCAACGAAGCCCCGAACCTCGACGTCCGCCGCATCGACCTCTCCCCCGAGATGTCGTCGAAGCGCGCCTCCGAGCGCCTACGCGACCTCATCCTCTCCGGCACCCCGGAGACCGAGATCGTGCTGGACGACGAGCGGACCCAGGTCGTGCGCTTCCATGCCGGCCGGCCGCAGCACCGGGATCCGGCCGACGCCGTCCCGGCCGAGGCCGCGCGCCTGGAGCGCAGCAACACCGGCGGCTTGAGCGAGATGGTCTGGGGGCCGGCCGAGCGCCGCGCTCCCGGCAAGGGCGAGATGGAGATCGCGGTCGAGGCCACCGGCCTCAACTTCCGCGACGTTCTCTGGGCGCTCTCGATGCTCCCCGAGGAGATCCTGGAGGACGGCTTCGCCGGCCCCCGCCTCGGCCTCGAGTGTGCCGGTCGCGTCACCGCCGTCGGCCCGGGCGTGAAGGGCTTCAAGGTCGGTGACCCGGTCGTCGCCTTCGCGCAGTCGGGCTTCGCCACGCACATCGTTGTGCCGGACCTCGTCGTCGCGCCGATGCCGCACGGCCTCGACCCGATGGCGGCCGCCACCGTGCCGGTGGCCTTCCTCACCGCCTATTACGGCCTCGTCTCCTGCGCCCGGATGCGGCGCGGCGAGTGGGTGCTGGTCCACGGCGGCGCGGGCGGCGTCGGGCTGGCGGCCCTGCAGATCGCCAAGCTCAAGGGCGCGCGGGTCATCGCCACGGCCGGCTCCCGCGAGAAGCGGGCCCTCGTGAAGGCGCTGGGCGCCGAGCACGTGCTCGATTCCCGCTCCCTCGCCTTCGTGGACGAGGTCCGGGCGATCACCGGCGACGGCGTCGACATCGTGCTGAACAGCCTGTTCGGCGAGGCGATGGAGCGCTCGCTCAACGCCCTCCGGCCCTTCGGCCGCTTCGTCGAGCTGGGCAAGCGCGACTACGTCGCCAACACCCATATCGGCCTGCGCCCGTTCCGGCGGAACCTCAGCTACTTCGGCGTCGACCTCGATCAGGTGATCCAGCACCAGGGCGACGACGGTGCGCGGATGTTCCGCGAGGTCATGGCCCTTTTCAACGACGGCGGCCTGAAGCCCCTGCCGTACCAGCCGTTCACGGCGGCCGAGACCTCGGACGCGTTCCGGCTGATGCAGCAGTCCGGCCACATCGGGAAGATCGTGATCAGCCCGCCCAAGGCCGGCACGATCATGAAGGACACGGCCCGGCCATTCACGGTCTCGGCCGAGGGCGTCCACCTGCTGACCGGCGGCCTCGGCGGCTTCGGCCTGGAGGCGGCGCGCTGGCTGATCGATCGGGGTGCCAAGCACCTCGTGCTCGCGGGCCGCAAGGGCGCGGCCACCGACGAGGCCAAGGCGATCGTCGCCGAACTCGCCGCGCGGGGCGTGACCGTCGAGGCCAAGGCCGTCGACATCACGAGCCGCGCCTCGGTGGACCGGCTCATCGCCGGGATCGAGCAGGGCGGCAGGAAGCTCGCCGGCGTGCTGCACGCCGCGGCGGTGCTCCAGGACGGCCTGATCTCCAACATCGACGCCGCGGCGCTCGACGCGGTGATCGGCCCCAAGGTGATCGGCGCCCAGCACCTCGACGCCGCGACCCGCGACCGGAGCCTCGACTACTTCGTCCTGTTCTCCTCGGCGACGACCTTCATCGGCAACCCGGGCCAGGGGTCCTACGTGGCCGCCAACGGCTTCATGGAGGGACTCGCGCGCCAGCGCCGCCGCCGCGGCCTGCCCGCGCTGGCCGTGGCCTGGGGCGCCATCGGCGATGTCGGCATGCTCGCCCGCAACAAGGCGGTCATGGAAGGCCTCGCCGGCCGCGTCGGCGTCACGCCGATGGAGGCCCGTCGCTGCCTCGACCTGATGGCCGAGGCGCTGGGCAGCCAGGGCACGTCCCCCGACGAGGCGGTCATCGCCATCGCGGCGATGCACTGGGGCAAGGCGCGCGAGCGTCTCGCCACCATGCGCTCGCCGAGCTACGCCGAACTCGGCTCGGACCAGCAGGCCGAGGCCGGCGGCGTCCAGGCGATCAACATCGCGTCGCTGCTCAAGGGCGGCGACCTCGACGCGGTCCGCAAGACCGTGTCGGACGCGATCGTCGAGGACATCGCCCGCATCCTGCGGCTGCCGAAGGACGACATCAGCCGCGTGCGCCAGCTCTCGGAGATCGGCCTCGACTCGCTGATGGGCGTCGAGCTCGGCGCCAGCCTGCAGGAGCGCTTCGCCCTCGACGCGCCGCCCGCCGGACTTTCGTCGGGCATGACCGTCAACGAGCTGTCGGAGTCCTTAATTCAGGCGGTTTCCGCGCCCATGGACGAGACGGCCGGCGTCGCGATGAGCCTCGTCTCGAAGCATGTCGGCGGTGAGGTCGATGCGCAGATCCTCGCGCCTCTCAAGGAACTCATCGAGCAGACGTCCAGCGAGATCAAAGAGACCAACTCATGACCGACACGGCACGGCCGGACGGCGGGCGCGCGGCGCTCGCCGGCTTCGTGACCAACCGGCTCGGGCGCGCGACGCCGCGCCCGGCCCCCGTCAAGACGGCCTCTCCCGCCGGCAAGTCGGCGGCGCAGAACTTCGAGAACCTGCCGGGCTACCGCGAGCTGAAGCTCCAGCGCCAGGCGGCCGACCTGATCGGTCTGGGCAACCCGTTCTTCCGCGTCCACGACGCCAAGGCCGGGGCCACAACGCGGATCGACCAGAAGAGCTTCACGAACTTCTCGTCCTACGATTACCTCGGCCTCAACGGCCATCCGCGGGTGAGCAACGCCGCCCGGGAGGCGATCGAGGCCTACGGCACCTCCGCGTCGGCGAGCCGCGTGGTGGCGGGCGAGCGGCCCGGGCACATCAGCCTCGAGCAGGCTCTGGCCAAGCACTACCAGTCCGAGGGCTGCATCGTGATGGTGAGCGGCCACGCCACCAACGTCACGACCATCGGCGCCCTGCTGGAAGCCGGCGACGTGATCTTCCACGACGCGCTGTCCCACAACAGCATCGTCACCGGCGCGCAGCTGTCGGGCGCCCAGCGCCGCTCCTTCGCGCATAACGACCTCGACGCCCTGGAGACCCTGCTCCAGTCGACCCGCCACGAGCATCGCCGGGCGCTGATCGTGGTCGAGGGCCTCTACAGCATGGACGGCGACGCGCCGGACCTCGCCGGGCTCGTGGCCCTCAAGAAGCGCTACGACGCGTGGCTGATGGTCGACGAGGCGCACGGCCTCGGCGTCACCGGCCGCACCGGCGCCGGCCTGTTCGAGCATTGCGGCGTCGATCCCCGCGAGGTCGACATCTGGATGGGCACGCTGTCGAAGACGCTGTCCACCTGCGGCGGCTACATCTGCGGCCCGATCGCGCTGATCGAGTACCTGAAGCACACGGCCGGCGGCTTCGTGTACAGCGTCGGCATGTCGCCGCCGCTGGCCGCCGCCGCCGAGGCGGCGCTGGCCGTGATGCACGCCGAGCCGGAGCGGGTCGAGCGCCTGCGCCAGAACGGCACCCTGTTCCTGGCCACCGCCAAGAAGCTCGGCCTCGACACCGGCTTCAGCCTCGGCCTCGCGGTCGTGCCGATCATCGTCGGCGACTCGCTGAAGGCGGTGACGCTGTCGGACCGGCTGTTCCGCCGGGGCATCAACGTGCAGCCGATCATCCACCCGGCCGTGCCGGAGCGGGCCTCGCGCCTGCGCTTCTTCCTCACCTCCGAGCACACCCCCGACCAGATCCGCGACACCGTGAACGCGGTGGCGGAGGAGCTCGCCGCCATCGACAAGGGCGGCTCGCTGATCGAGCAACTGCTGGCGAAGCGCGTCTGAGCCCGGCCGGGGCCGGGAGCCCCGGTTCCCCGAGAGCGTTACGAAGAAGGGGGCGCGGATCACATCCGCGCCCCCTTCGGCATTCGGGCGGCCGGTCTCCGCGGTCTCGGTCGGACGCGCGCATCGGCCGGATCGGCGCGACGCGAACCCGGCATCCGTCGCGCGATGGGGTGGGTGCCCGCGTCGCGGTGCGCCGCCTTACTTGGCGTAGGAATAGGCCAGGGCGGCCGAGGAGACGGGGCCCGTGACGCCGTTGAAGGCGGTGAGGACCTTCTGGACCTCGGTGAAGGGGGCGTTCGACACGTAGATCAGGTCGCGGTTGCGCATGCGGAACGCCTGGGACACGAACAGGCTGTTGGGGTCGCGCATGTCGATCCGGTAGACGACCGGCACCAGAGGCGTGCCCAGAAGCTTCGAGCCGGGGCTGAGCCGGCGCACGACGCTGGCCGGCTCGAACCGGAAGATGAACGTCCCGGCCGGGTCGGCGGCGAAGTCCGACAGGCCGCGCGCCTTGGCCAGCGCCTGCGCCAGCGTGATGCCGTCGGCCTGGAACGGCAGCTCGGTGCTGTTGCCCAGCGCGCCCACCGCGATGAAGGTCTGCGGGTCGCGCACGAGCGTCAGCACGTCGTTGGGCCGCAGGTAGATGTTCTCCTTGGGGTTCGACACCACCGTGGTCAGCGGCACGGTCGCGGTCACCGGCCCGCGCGAGAGCCGCACGAAGGTCTCGTTGACCGGCGCGCGGTTGCCGCCGGCGGCGGCGATGACGTCGAGGATGCGGTCGCCGTGGCCCG
>NZ_JBKFAP010000129.1:0-321 GCF_053345715.1 Methylobacterium sp. D48H | reverse complement strand
GTAAGTCGCCTGCCGGTCAGCCGCCTCAGCCATGGTCGGCCGCCATCGTCAGTTGAGGCCGCCGGGGTCGAGCCCCTCGGCCTCCCAGCCGGCGCGGATCCGCTCGGCCGCCTCGTCCTCCGACATGTCGGTCTCCAGCGCGTAGGCGCGGGCGGCCTGGCGGGCGAGGTCGGCCAGCAGCCGGCCCCAGGTCGCCGGATCGTCGAAGGAGCGGCGCAGGGCGACGCCCACCGCGCCGTCGACCACGGCCGCGCGCAGCACCTCGATGCCGCCCTGCTCCAGGGCGTCGGGCGGGATGGCGAGTTCGGCGAAGTCGGTGCT
>NZ_JBKFAP010000128.1:0-321 GCF_053345715.1 Methylobacterium sp. D48H | reverse complement strand
ACGTGCTCGACATTCCCGGCGGCCACGGCAAGGTGCCGATTGGACCGGGCTACCTGCGCGACACCACCGACGGGGTGCGCGTGACCGATCCGGGCGGGGAGGACCACGCCTACCCGCCGAAGGCGTGACGGAGACTCTTCGATTATGCGCAGGCTTTGGGGTCGCCTCACCTCGGTGAACGTGCAGAAGGCGGTGTGGGGACTCGACGAGAGGGGCCTGTCGTATGAGCGGGTCGAGGCCGGCGGCGCCCACGGGGTCGTCGACGACCCCGGCTACCGCGCGATGAACCCGAACGGCCTCGTCCCGACCTTGGAGGAGGAC
>NZ_JBKFAP010000127.1:0-321 GCF_053345715.1 Methylobacterium sp. D48H | reverse complement strand
ATCCGGTCACCGAGGCGGCGGGTGCGCGCCATGAACCCGTCGCGGATGCCGGCATCGAGGAAGGGACCGAAGGCGATGAGCGCGGGCAGGGGGGTCGCGGGATCGGCCTCGTAGGCGGCGATCACCCAGTCGATCAGGGCCGCCCCGTCGCCGCCGCCGCCCGGCGTCACCAGGATGAAGGGGCCGTTCGCGATCGGGGGCCCCTCGCGGCCGGCGCGGCGCTCCGGGAGGTCGCGGCGGAGATAGCCGGTGTAGATCAGGCGCCCGTCGATGCGGGCGGCCATCTCGGGCTCCATCGGCAGCGCCGCCAGGGGCTCGTGG
>NZ_JBKFAP010000126.1:0-322 GCF_053345715.1 Methylobacterium sp. D48H | reverse complement strand
AGCGCGAGCAGGAAGTCCAGCTTGTCGATCACGACGAAGGCATCCCGGCACGGCGAGGCGCCGGAAACCTAGCGGCCCGCCCGGCCCGCCACAACCGAGCGTGCCCGCTCAGCGGAACAGGATGAACGCCTTCGACAGGGTGATGCCGATGCCCCAGACGATCGGGATGCCGACCACCGCCCAGGCCAGCGCGGCGCCCGCGCTCAAGCCGCCGCGGCCGATCCCGAAGGAGCCGGACGGCCCCGAGGCCGTGGCGCCCGCGCGGACGTCCAGGGAGGCCCGCTCGGAATCGGACATGAACCAGCGTTGCGCCAGGGGCCGG
>NZ_JBKFAP010000125.1:0-323 GCF_053345715.1 Methylobacterium sp. D48H | reverse complement strand
CGGGGACACGATCGCCCGCCCCAAGGGCCGCGCCGCCATCGGGCACGTGCGCTACTCGACCACCGGCGGCACGATCCTGCGCAACGTCCAGCCGCCCTTCGCCGAGCTCGCCAGCGGCGGCCTCGCGGTCGCCCACAACGGTAACCTCACCAACGCCCTGTCGATCCGCCGCGACCTCGTGCGCGACGGCGCGATCACGCAGTCGACCTCCGACACCGAGGTGATCCTGCACCCCGCGGCCCGCTCGCGGAAGCCGCGGATCATCGAGCGCTTCATCGACGCCCTGCAGGCGATCCAGGGCGCCTACGCGATCGTGGCGCTCA
>NZ_JBKFAP010000124.1:0-323 GCF_053345715.1 Methylobacterium sp. D48H | reverse complement strand
CGTAGGGGTCCTGGAACACGAACTGGACCGTGCGGCGATAGGCGAAGAGGGCGTCGCCGCTCAGGCCGTGGACGTCCCGCGGGCCGCTACCGTCGTCGAACAGGATCCGCCCGGAATCCGGCCGGGGCGCCCGCATAATCATCTTCGTGACCGTGGTCTTGCCCGACCCGGACTCTCCGACGAGCCCCAGCGTCTGCCCCGCCGCCAAACTCAAGGAGACGTCGGACACGGCGTGGACGATCCGCGGCTTCTGCCACAGCCGACCGGCGCGCAGCGTGAAGCTCTTGCTCACCCCCTTCACCTGCAGGATCGGCCCGGCCAGG
>NZ_JBKFAP010000123.1:0-324 GCF_053345715.1 Methylobacterium sp. D48H | reverse complement strand
GTACCGGCCGAAGGCGGCGTTGCGGGAGGCCCTGAACCCCCCCGCCGCCGGCGCGGAGGCGCCGCTGCCGCTGCTGGAGGCGGCCGCCGACGGGCGCGAGCTGGCGGCGGAGGAGACGAACCTCCTGTTCTGGGGCCTGCACGTCATGGCCCATGCCCGGGACACGCGCGCCCTCGCGCCGCTCCCCAGGCTGCTCCGGCACGACGAGGAGACCCTCGACGCGGTGCTGGGTGACGCCGTCACGGCGACGCTGGCCAAGGCCGTGGCGAGCCTGTTCGACGGCGATCCGCAGCCGCTGTTCCGGCTGATCCTGGACAGCACGGT
>NZ_JBKFAP010000122.1:0-326 GCF_053345715.1 Methylobacterium sp. D48H | reverse complement strand
AGCACCGTGAACAGGTCGAGGCTGATCGCCCCGAGCACCACCGGCTGGGAGCGGATGTAGTCGATCCCGGCCGAGAGCGCCGCCCAGGTGATCGGCGGCCGCTCGCTCCCCGCCGCCGGCCGGTAGCGGATCAGCAGGGTCAGGGCGCTGGCCAGGGCGAAGCTGCCCCCTGCCCCACCGAACACGACGGCGGGTCCGAGGGCGTAGAGGAACCCGCCGAGCGCCGGCCCCATCACCGAGGCGCTCTGCCAGAGGGACGCGTTCCACGCGATCGCCGAGCCGAAGAGCGGCCCGGGCACCAGGGTCGGGAGCAGCGCCTGCAGGGC
>NZ_JBKFAP010000121.1:0-326 GCF_053345715.1 Methylobacterium sp. D48H | reverse complement strand
CAGGCCGACCCGCGGCAGCGCGGGCAGGCCGCTGCCGCGGCTCAGGATACGCAGGTCGGGCGGGACCGCGGCGCGGGTGAGCACCGCGCCCGCCTGGGCGGAGCGCGCCACCGCCAGGAGCCCGGACAGGCTGCCGCTCGCGTAAGCGATCCGGTACGCGCGCCCGCCCGCGTCGAGGGCGGCCCGCCCCGCCCGGTGGTCCAGCGTGTCGGGGTCGCCGAGCGCGAGCGGCAACGGGCCGGGCCACGGCGCTTCGGCGCCGCGCGGCGCCACCCAGACGAGGTCCTCGCGCCGCAGGATCTCCCGCC
Organism: Methylobacterium sp. D48H; assembly: GCF_053345715.1. Taxonomy (NCBI): domain Bacteria; kingdom Pseudomonadati; phylum Pseudomonadota; class Alphaproteobacteria; order Hyphomicrobiales; family Methylobacteriaceae; genus Methylobacterium; species Methylobacterium sp. D48H. Next base: position 18 of record NZ_JBKFAP010000121.1, on the reverse strand, counting down.
CCGCCGCCAGCGGGACCC
>NZ_JBKFAP010000120.1:0-326 GCF_053345715.1 Methylobacterium sp. D48H | reverse complement strand
TTCATCCTCTGGGGCCCCGAGCGGCGGCTCCTGTACAACGATCTCTACGCGGAGGTCCTCGGCGACCGGCATCCCGCGGCCCTCGGCCGGGACTGTCTCGCGGTCTGGGGCGGGGTCGGGGCCGGTCTCGCGTCCCTCGTGGACAGGGCCTATGCCGGCCGGCCGGTCCACACGGCGGAGGGTGAGCCCCTCCTCCACGGCGACGGCGGTGCCGACGCGGCGCGCTTCGCGCTCTCCCTGGTGCCGGCCCGGGACACGGCGGGGCGCGTCACCGGCCTCGTCGGGACCTGCACGGCGATCGCCGGCCAGGCGGCCGCCGCCCGCCG